>NZ_JBHULN010000010.1:0-246164 GCF_042684525.1 Spirosoma soli
TTGTGGGCAGGTTGCTTACGCGTTACGCACCCGTTTGCCACTGCTCTTGCGAGCCGTTCGACTTGCATGTATTAGGCCTGCCGCTAGCGTTCATCCTGAGCCAGGATCAAACTCTCCATCGTAAATAATTGTGTCTCACCCGCAGGTGAAACTGTCTTGTTCAACCGACGCCTAAGGCGTATGGTTGAGTTGCTTGTTGTGCTGACCGTTTGTCAAAGAACAAATCGCCTGGCCCGTTGGCCGAAGCGCGGTGAGAAGAACTCAGGGAGTGTCTCTCGTTGTGTTTGGGAGGGCAAAGGTACGCTGCTTTTTCCCGTTTGTCAAGTAAAAACTAAAAATTATTTTAAGGCTTGATTTTCAGTTTGTTACTCTAACTCGCTCATAAACACGGTGTTATGTTTGTTTGTAAGCGAGCCCCTTATCGTTTGGGAGTGCAAAGCTACGAGACTGGTTTGACTTTGTCAAGTACTTACCGAAAAAAAACTTTTCTTTGTTGTTCAGTTTTTGGTTGCGGCTGCTGGTGGAGAATAGGTTTAGTACTGCTTCCCCAGCATCTTCCCTGGATTTGGGACTGCAAAGGTAGGGGTCTGCGAGGGGTATGTCAAGGGCTGGTCAGGAAATAGTGTAGTCTGCAGGAAGCTCAGCCAGGTAAGTGGCCAATCATCAGCCACTTACTAATCCGAAATTGTTTAAACTTTTTTTAGAAGGTTGTAATGCTTTTTGTTTCGGACTTGCTCTGCTTGTTAGATAAGCATCGAAATTGAAGCATTAAACCATTTTTTGCAGGACCTATAAGTTATATTGCACCCTTCTTTTTGAAAACGGCCTAATAGTTCGTCGTCGCAAGTCATGAAGATACTACATACAGCAGATTGGCATTTAGGGAAACGTTTGCAGGATTTCCAACGACTTCAAGAGCAGCAAAATGTGCTGGATGAGATTGTACAAATTGCAGATCGTGAACAAGTGGATCTTGTACTTATAGCTGGCGACTTGTTTGATACGTTTAACCCTGATCCGAAAGCGGAAGATCTACTATATAGTATGCTCAAGAAACTGAGCGTTGGCGGAAGACGGCCTGTAGTTGCGATTGCTGGCAATCATGATAATCCAGACCGTATCGAAGCACAAGATCACTTTGCACGCGAATGCGGTATCATCTTCGCTGGATTTCCTAAAACCGAGGTTCAGTCCTACGAATTAAGTTGTGAAGCAAAGCTTTTACGTTCGGCACCGGGGTTTGTTGAAATAAAATTACCCCGACATACCGCTCCAGTACGCATTATATTGACGCCGTACGCAAACGAAACGAGAATGCGCTCTTATTTTGGACTAACTAGTTTTGGGGATGAGCTAAGACAGGAGTTGCAACAGCATTGGGCGACGTTGGCTGATACGTATATGGACAAGCGAGGGGTTAATTTGTTAATGGCCCATTTGTTTGTGATGAAGCGCGGTGGTGAACAACCAGAGGAGTCAGATGATGAGCGAAGCATTCTACAAGTAGGTGGAGCGTCAGTCGTATATACAGACATGATCCCTCCTCAAGTACAGTACACAGCCTTAGGGCACTTACACCGCTATCAGGAAATCGCTGGCGGCCCTAGTCCAGTCATATATAGTAGTAGCCCATTAGCGTACAGTTTTGCGGAAGCTGATCAACAAAAGTTCGTTGTTCTGATTGAAGCTAAGCCCGGAAAACCGGTAGTTTTTACACCTAAGTCCTTGTCAACGGGCAAACGGTTACTGCGGCCTAAGTTTAAACGGGTGGATGATGCTGTCGACTGGCTTAAGCAAAACCCGGACTGTTATGCCGAAATTACGTTGCAAACACCGACTTACTTAACTAGCGAGGAGCGTCGTCAGCTGCAACAAGCACATGAGTCACTAGTAACAATCATTCCGGATGTGCGAGATATTACGGTAGACGATCAGGAAGCGGCTCCAGCTATTGATCTTACACAAAGCATAGAAACCCTATTTACCGATTACTTTAAAAACAAGAACAAAGGCCAAAAGCCTAATGAACGGCTACAACAATTGTTCAAAGAGATTTTAGCAACTGAACCTGAATGATACCTATTAAGCTGTCTATTCAAGGGCTTTACTCGTACCAGGACTTACAGGAAGTTAACTTTCAGCAACTGATTGGGTCGAGTGTCTTTGGCATCTTCGGTAAGGTCGGCAGCGGTAAGACATCCTTACTGGAAGCGATCAGTTTTGCTTTGTATGGCGAAACCGAACGGCTTAACAGTCGAGACAATCGCCAATACAATATGATGAACCTAAAATCGAAGCATTTAAAAATCGATTTTGAGTTTCAGGCAGGTCCCGACCAGCACGTATACAAGTTTATCTACGAAGCGAAACGGCATCCTAAAAAACATCATGAAATTACTCCCGGTGAACGGCGAATGTTCATTAGACAGGAGAACGACTGGCATCCGATTGGTAATGAGAAGGAGGATATTGCTGTTCTGTCGAAACAGATTTTAGGATTAGACTACGACAATTTTAAACGAACCATCATTATTCCCCAGAATCAGTTTCGGGAATTTCTCGAGCTGAGTCCGCGTGACCGCACGGAGATGATGAACCGATTGTTTAAGTTAGATCAATACGATTTAGCCAGTCGAGTTAATAAACTGAGTAAGGCAAACGACGAACAGCTCTCTGAATTACGTGGCCTACTTAGTCCGTTGGAGGACGTGACGCCAGAAGCCATTGAGGAAGCTAAAATTTCTATTACTACGATCCTGGAGCGGCTAGCCGTTCAAGAATGTCAGATTAAACAGTTAGAGCCTGACGAAAAGCGATTACTTGATAGTCAGACACGAAGCAAAACCTTAGCCCTAACTCAGCAGGAATTTGCTAGTCTACTACTAGATGAGCATACGTATCGCCAGCTTGAACAGGACATAGCTCTTTACGAGTCGTGTCGATTAATCTTCCAGGCAGACTTCGGAAACCTTGATAAACTGCTTTATAAGCAGACAAAGCTAACCGAAGATCAGCGAGCCGCCCAATTGCAACTAGCTACAGTAACGAAGCAATTAACAGGCTTACGAGGCTTGTATGATGCAGCTAAGCAGGCTTATGAGCGTCGAGAAGAGCTTCAGCAGAAGATTGACGAATTAGACACTGTTCAACTAATCAGAACACTACAGCAAGGTATTAGTCAGCAAACTCAAAATCGAGATGTGCTGACAAAGCAGCTTGAACGGCAGACTAATCAAATTGAGAAATACAAAGCAGACCGTAAGAAACACCAATCTATCCTGGACACAGCACTAGGATTAACGTCTAACTTAGAACGGCTTTACGAGGTAAAAAACTGGTTTGCCTTATACAGACCGCTCAAAGAACGAGCTGACGATTTGCAAAACGCTATCGAGAATTATGATGTAACAGTTGAACAGCTTAAGCAACGTAAGAACGATGCCTTGGTTGGTTTTCCTCCTGAATGGGCAACTTTGACACTTAAAACGTTACCTGATCAGATTGAAGAAGCTCTAATTCAGTTAAAAAGCATCCGTGAAGATCGTGAAGCAAAACACCGGCAGACGTTGGTTCAGGATGAGATTCGCAAGTATGCCGATGCTCTGAACGATGGCCAGCCTTGCCCACTGTGTGGTTCCGAGCATCATCCAAACCGCCATAAAATCAATTATAACAATACAGACGTACTGCGAAGCGAGGCTGCTTTGAAGAAAGTAGTTCAACGTATTGAAGATACTACTACGCTCCAGTTAACAATTAAAGAACTGGCAACGAAACTGCGTAGTGAACTCGACAATGGTAAACGATTAACTCAGGAACGGGGCGAAGTTATTAAACAACTAACGGAACACGAAGACAACTTCATGTGGTCTGAATTTTCGAAAGACCAGGAAAGTCACGTAACCGAATCTATTCGGAAAGAAAGTGTTGTTCAGAAACAGCTACAGGATGCCCAACAAGCAATCAAGGAGTTGAATAAGCTGATTGACGAAGCCGAAACGGCATGCAAAGAGCAGTTAGGCAAAGTAGCTGACGCAGAAAAAGCGATATCGGGTCAGGAGGGCCAGTTGCAAACAGCGGTTGAATCCCTGGAGCATTTTAAGCTAGATGAAGTTAAACGATGGGGGCTAAGCCAGATTGCCGATATGCGTGAATCGTTGAGCCACACCTACAATCAGACTAAGGTTAACTTCGAGGATGCCGAAAAACAAAAGAGCGCGGCAGAGAAAGCACTAGCAACAGCAGAAGAACAGGTTCAGCAGATTAACAAACAGCTTACTGAAATCGCCCTTGAGGTAGACGCCCTTGAACTGCGAATTACCCAAAATCTAACTGATAAAAGTTTAGATCGGGGACAGGTAGAGAAAATCATAAAATCTGAACTCAATGCCGATCAGGCCAGGCAACGAATTAAAGAATATGGCGAGAAACGCAGTGGGCTTCAGCTACAAGTAGAAACGTTAGAAGCTGAGCTTCTCGAGCACCCTTTTGACCCGGTTGCGTTAGAAACCGTACAGGCACAATTGCAGTCGTTACAAACAGAAAAGGATGAGTTAAACAAAGAGCATGGCCGAGCATCAACCATCTTAACCACGCTCGAGATACAGTGGCAGCAAAAGCAGGATCATCAGAAACGGTACGATGAACTGGATCTCCGGCGACAGGATTTAAAGAAAATGGATGAAATGTTCCGGGCGCAGGGCTTTGTAAACTACGTTTCATCGGTCTATCTCAAAAATCTCTGCGAATCAGCCAACGAGCGATTCTTTAAGCTGACGAATAATCAACTTAAGCTGGAGTTAGACGAGAAAAACAATTTTCAGGTGCGGGACTACCTCAACGGGGGTGAAGTTCGTAGTGTTAAGACCTTATCGGGCGGGCAAACCTTTCAGGCATCACTATCGCTGGCACTAGCGCTATCCGATAATATTCAGCATCTCACCAAGGCCAAGCAAAACTTGTTTTTTCTGGATGAAGGTTTTGGTACCTTGGATAAAGACTCTTTACAAACCGTCTTTAAAACTTTAAAAGCCTTACGTTCCGAAAACCGCGTCGTGGGGATTATATCACACGTTGAAGAGCTTCAACAGGAAGTTGATACGTTTATCCGGGCTGAAGCCACCGAAAACGGAAGCCGAATTGTGGCAAGCTGGCAATAAGTAAGGTGCCTAGTGTATGCGGAGGGCGTAGAAAATGCACCAGTGCGTTTGCTACGCCCTCTTTCTACGCCTTATTATTAACAAATCTTGAACTACACTCGAAAACACAGTGTCGGCTCTACTTTTGCTTGCTCAAACCACAAACTGTTTTAATGAAATCCTTCATTGCACTTAGCTTAATTACTGGCTTTATATTGGCCGGATGCCAATCTTCTAAACCCAACACAACTGCCTCCCGATCACAAAAGCCAATTACCACAATTGCCTTCGGCTCTTGTAGCGATCAAAAGCGAGAACAACCTTTATGGGACGATATTGTAGCCCAGAAACCTGATGTCTGGATTTGGTTAGGAGACAACATCTATGGGGATAGTGAAAGCATGGACACGTTGACAGCTAAATATGACCGGCAAAAGGCGAATCCGGTTTATCAGCAGTTGCGACAATCTACTTCTGTGATTGGCGTTTGGGATGACCATGACTACGGTGTCAATGATGGAGGTAAAGAGTACCCTCGACGGAAAGAAAGCCAGCAGCTTATGCTCAATTTTCTGGATATTCCTAGCGACAGCCCGTTACGTACGCAGGATGGGGCCTACTCAGCAAATGTTTACGGCCCAAAGGGAAAACGAGTTAAGGTAATCCTGTTAGATGGCCGCTACTTCCGGGACCCGTTGAAAAAAGATGGGAAAGCTAATGTTCCTGACCCATCAGGTGACATGCTCGGCGAGGCTCAGTGGCAGTGGCTTGAAAAACAACTGACCAACTCCGATGCAGATGTGCATATCATTGGCTGTGGCATTCAATTCTTACCCGAAGAGCACGTGTATGAAAAATGGGCTAACTTTCCAACATCGCGCCAGCGGTTCCTTGACTTACTCAGCAAAACGAAGCCTAAGGGGGCTATGCTCATCAGTGGCGACCGACACATTGCAGAAGTGTCAAAAGTAAAGATACCAGGTTTGGCTTACGATCTTTACGATATCACGAGTAGCGGCTTAACGCACGTTTCGGCTCCGCACGAAGAGCCAAATCGTCATCGAGTAGGTGAAATGGTGGCCAAGCTAAACTACGGGTTGATTACAGTTGATTGGAACGCTAAGCCACTTCGTGCAACTGTTAAAATAAACGGAGATAATCAGGCAACGTACTTGACGCAGGCAATCGACTTTTAATTAGTCGTTGCCTTTGCTTACAATAACAGACGGGACCTTGTAGCTTTTACAAGGTCCCGTCCGTTGTTGATGGTTGTGTACTAAACTTGTTCCTTATTAATCAGCTCCATTACCTCCTCTGAAATACCGGTCATCGAGAAACCGCCATCATGAAAAAGGTTCTGCATAGTAACCATGCGGGTTAGATCGGAGAACAATGTGATGCAGTAATCAGCGCATTGATCGGCAGTAGCGTTGCCGAGGGGTGCTGTCTTATCCGCAAATTCAAAGAAACGATCGAAACCTCCAATACCACTGCCGGCCGTTGTAGGTGTCGGCGATTGAGATACGGTGTTGATACGTACCTTGCGATGGCGACCGTAGCGGTAGCCGAAACTCCGGGCGATAGATTCCAGCAGCGCTTTAGCATCGGCCATATCCGTGTAGAATGGGAACGTCCGCTGAGCCGCCATATAGGTCAGTGCAACTACCGATCCCCATTCGCTGATAGCGTCGAGTTTGTAAGCTGACTGGAGCATCTTATGAAACGAGACAGACGAAATGTCGATCGTTTGTTTCAGCCACTCGTAATTCAAATCAGTATAAGGACGTCCTTTACGGATATTTGGGCTCATGCCGATGCTATGCAACACGAAATCAACTTTACCGCCCAGCACCTCCTGTGATTTGATGAACAGATTATCCAGATCCTCTACGGACGTAGCATCAGCCGGAATGATTTCGGCCTCTGTCTGTTCGGCCAATTTCTTTATTTCGCCCATGCGCATCGCGATAGGCGCGTTAGTAAGAGTAAAGGTGGCGCCTTCTTCCTTTGCTTTTAAAGCAATTTTCCAGGCGATTGAGCTTTCATTGAGGGCACCTGAAATGATGCCGCGTTTTCCAGTTAGTAATCCGTAAGCCATTCTACTAAGTTTTCGGTTCACAGTCTTCGGCGTAAGGCACCAGCACTGCTCACATGTAAGGATTCATTCACTATGTTCACAATTCACGGTGAACTGTGGCGAAAAAGAATTCAAAGTTAGGTTATTTTTTTGGCTGGTAGGCCATGTTCGATGGAGTGACCGACGCAGGAGAAAGTTTTAACACATCCTGCATGAATTTTTCAGAGGCCTGATACACACCCGTTAAATCATCTGACGTAAAATGAGAAGCAATTACATGCTGACCTGCTTTCGGAAAGGCTGCCTTTTGTTTCTTATCAGCTGGCGTACCCAACTGATCGTACATCTCTAGCATAGCCGCTACGGAAACAACTTTGTCCTGATTGTCTTCATCTTTATAATAATAGCCCATAAACAAAGGCTGCTTCACTTTCGCGAACTGCTCTGGCGTCATAAATTCATCCAGCATCGTTTGAAGCGTAATTAGCCCGTTCGTATGGTATTTAGGCAACCAGTAGCGAGCCCGCTCTCCGCTATAATGCGTGTTCACTATGTATTCTCCGCCAAATACCTGGTTTAAAATATGCCTCCCCCAGGGCTTAGTCACAAGTTTTAAGGCTGGATTAGCCACCGCAATGCAGGGCGAGTATAAGATCAGACCGTAGATTTCGGGATGATGCGCGGCCAGATACAATGATAACATACCACCGGCCGACGTACCCATGACGATTACCTTATCACCCAGCGCTTTTCCTACGGCCAACGCCCGTTCGGCTGATGCTACATACTTAGCCGGTGTCATGTCTTTGAAGCCATCTGGCGAATTAACTCCATGCCCATAAGTGCGGGCAAGGTAAAGATTACAACCGAAATGCTTCGCTAATTGCTTATGAACAGGGTCGCCCTCGGCCCAGCTCGCCGAAAAGCCAGGAATATAAACGATACTATAAGGCGTTTTTACCTTGTACAGACTGTCTGCCCAAACAATGCGGGCTTCGTTATCAGGACGGACGTCCTCTTTTTGTTCCGACTCAGCAATACTGTTTTCAAGCTTTACTAAATCAGGGTCAATGGTGATGGGTTCGTCTTTAATAGCGTCGTAGTGTGCAATCGGACCGAGTATATAGCCGCCGACAACGACAGCTAACAACAAGCCGGTAATGGTGAAAAAACGTTTCATGACCGTAATGGTGGTTATGCATATTCTTTAATGTCCATACGAATACGCCAGTCTTTAGGCAGGTAATTATTTACCCGATTGCCAACACCCTTTACCCACCCTAAATTTAAGCCATTATACTGTGCGAGCAACCACCCTTTAACCGCTTCATCCAGCACAAGATTTTCTTTTTTAAAATACCGAATGGCATTTTCTCTACTCAGAGCAACGACGGGTAGATTTCTATTAATGATAGTACTAAGGGCAAGCGCGTGAGACGGGATGAAATCGGTTCCTTTAAACTGTCCGATTTCTAACCCGAACCCTTTGTTACGCAGAGCAACATCCAGGAACAGAAATGATTTTTCGAGTGCCTTAGGCAGTGCCATGACATCGCCGTTAGGTTTCTCCCAAAACGAAAAATCTGACGGATTCTGAAGCCATTTAGCGGCTGAAGCAGTTTCGCGAGGCCGTAACGCCCGAATACTTCGGAAAGTACGGGCGTCTAGCTTGACCGTAGCGGTGAATGCCGTTTTCTGAAACACGCTAATAAAAAAGCCCTCTCCCCGAACGCGGTGCGGATAACATTGGTAACCAACGGCATTACCCGTTTGCTTTTCAACGATGTTCCATTCAGCCGGTAGGTTAAGCGGACGATTACGAAAGCCGTTTTCAGTCAGATAACGTACATTTTCCAGGTTTTCGACATCATTATATGTACAGGTGCTGTAGATAAGCAATCCGCCTTCGTCCAACAAAGGGGCAGCGGCAGCTAGAATCCGCTTTTGTCGGGCGGAGCAAAGAGCTACGTTTACTTCAGACCACTCCTGAATGGCGTCGGGATCTTTCCGAAACAGCCCTTCCCCAGAACAAGGAGCGTCGACCACTACTACGTCAAAGAAACCGGCTAGCTTGTCCATGTCTTCTGGGTCGTGATTGCTGACAACTACGTTAGGATATCCCCATTTCTCGACGTTCTCGCGCAAAACCGACACCCGGCTCCGGATTACTTCATTACATATCAGCAAACTATCAGGGTGCAGAGCCGAGGCTAACAGTGTACTTTTGCCACCAGGTGCTGCACACAAATCCAGTACTCGCAACGGATGTTGACGTAAGGGTCTACTTAGGTTAGCCGTCTGTTTCAAAGCCTCGTTCAGCAGCATAGATGATGCCTCCTGTACGTAATAAGCGCCAGCCTGGAACAACGGGTCTAACGTAAAGCTGGGCCGCTCCGGCAGGTAAAAACCTTCGGCGCACCAGGGCACCCGCTCAAGACCAGTTGTGTCAAGCGCAGGCTTGCTGGGATTTACACGAATACTGACGGGGGCCTCCTGCGTAAGCTCAGTCTCAAATGCCGAAAAATCGGTTCCCAGTTGCGCTTGCATCTGAGCTGTAAAGGCTGAAGGTAGTTCAGCCGATTGCAGGTTGGGTTTATTCATTTAACAAAAATACGGAACAGTCGGTCGGTTTTCGCTAAACTTGCAGCATGACCAATGTACAAGAACGGTTCAAAAGTATTAAAACGTTTGTTTTCGACGTAGATGGTGTCCTCACCGACGGAAGTGTTAACCTGTTAGAATCGGGCGAACAGTTTCGGACCTTTGATATAAAGGATAGCTATGCCATTGAAAAGGCTCTGCAAGCGGGTTTTCGCGTCGGGATTGTCTCGTCGGCAAACGCGGAGGGCGTTCGTAAATGGTTCGGCATTTTAAAGGTAACTGACTTATTTATGGGTGGTCCGCCCGACCAGAAGCTAAATGCTTATCTGGGTTACGTCACCCGCGACAGTCTAAACGAGTCAGAAATTCTTTACATGGGCGACGATTTGCCCGACTGTACCATCTTAAATCGCCCAAACGTACTTGGCGCTTGCCCGGCCGATGCTGTCGATGAGGTTCAAGCTATTTGTCAGTACGTATCACCCAGGTCAGGTGGCCGCGGAGCTGTTCGGGATGTAATCGAACAAGTATTAAAAGCCCAGGGAAAATGGTCAGTAAGCACCTAGATGGCTCTTATTTAACCTAAATAAAGTAGCCTAGAGGATTTACACCGAAGTACACAATTCTTATTACCAGAAGACTAACTCAACCAAGCTTTATTTTTATGAGTGATTTAGCAGCACGTGACCAAGCTGTTATATGGCATCCGTTTACACAAATGCAAACGGCTCCCCTTCCAATTCATATACTCCGGGGCGAGGGATCAATATTATACGGTGCTGATGGTCATGAGTACTTAGATATGATCTCGTCGTGGTGGGTAAATCTGCATGGCCACGCTCATCCTTACATTGCCGAACGCATCTCAAAGCAACTTCAAACGCTGGAGCACGTCATTTTTGCGGGCTTTACACACCAGCCAGCTGTTGAGCTGGCCGAACGATTGCTGACTATTTTACCCCAGAGTCAGGCAAAAGTTTTTTACTCCGACAATGGCTCGACAGCGGTTGAAGTAGCGTTGAAAATGGCTTTTCAGTATTGGCACAACATAGGTCAACCACGCCGAAAAGTCGTTGCCTTAGAAGGTGCCTATCACGGCGATACGTTCGGTGCCATGGCCGTTGGCGGGCGTAGCGCTTTCACAGCTCCTTTCGTGCCGTTTTTATTTGATGTTGAGTATCTACCAGCCCCTATTGCGGGACAGGAAGAAAACGTTTTACAACTGGCTAAAGAGCTATTTACAGAAAACATTGCTGCGTTCATTGTAGAGCCACTTGTGCAAGGATCGGGTGGGATGGTGATGTATGAACCAGCTATATTGAACGAATTATTTGCCATAGCCCGACAGAAAGGTGCCCTTCTGATCGCTGACGAAGTTATGACGGGGTTCGGCCGAACCGGCCAACTTTTTGCCTCATATTACCTGGATATACAGCCTGACTTGATGTGCTTATCTAAAGGTTTAACCGGCGGCACAATGGCTTTGGGCGTCACCACCTGCACTCAGACCATCTACGATGCTTTTTTATCGGACGATAAGTTAAAGACCTTATTTCACGGACACTCGTTTACCGCTAATCCTTTAGCCTGCACTGCCGGATTGGCCAGCCTGGATTTGTTATTATCAGACGAAACCCAAAGCCACATTCAACGTATAAAAAAACAGCAAATTGGCTTCGCAAAACAGTTAAGCAGCCATGCTAAGGTAGAGAATGTGCGTCAGCTGGGTACGCTGTTAGCCTTTGATCTGATTGCTGGCGAACAAACCTCGTACTTCAATAACATTCGCGACGTGGCGTATAACTTTTTATTACAGCGAGGGATTTTGATGCGGCCGCTGGGCAACGTATTGTACATCATGCCGCCTTATTGCACAACCGACGACCAGTTGCAATACACCTATAGCCAAGTGCTGGCGCTGCTTCAGGAATTATAGGATACTTATAAGCCAAAAGCGGCCTAACGCTATGCCTTGAAGGTATAACGATAGGCCGCTTTGGCTTGTGTATAATTAACTCACCGCACGAGTCGTGTATTGGTCCACCACGTCGCTCGGGTGAATTTCCAGCACATTCGCCAGGACAAGCAGCACAAGCGTTCGTGAAGCAATTTTACGCGAAATTCCGGCAATAGATGCGAACAGATCAACGGTAATGCTATTATGCTCACCGAGGTGTTGCATCAGCTTCCGCTCCTTTTCGCCATAACTAAAGCGGATATCACGGGCAGCCTGCTCGCCTTTTAAAATTTCGCGGACCTCACGACTAGCCTGAACAGATTTGTCGGCTACGCGCACGTAAGCCTTCTTGTTATCTGGTTCGTCAGGATCGGGGATGATGTAATGGGGCCGGGTTGGGCTGGGCGGCACCCGAATAACGAGGACTTCACGTTCATCGTAAAGCTGCACTCGTTCGATGGTGTAGGAGATGCGCGGAAAACAGTATTTGTTGATGGCCCGGACGAGTAGGTATTCGTCCTCATCAGCATACTTCAAGCCCGGAATCTTTTTGTCGTCGCCGACGCCGATCAGCATGATACCTCCGTTTGTATTAGCGAAAGCGACCACGCCCCGGATAATTTTCTCGGGATGATTTGTTTTCAGCTTGAACTCTAAATTGCTGCCCTCTCCCCGTCTAACCAGGTTTTTGAGCGCCTGATAGTCCATAACAGATGGGTTCATCTGGTTGAGCACTGAATTGGGTCTATCCAGACCGGAATAAAGATACGTCTTTTCCACAGACTTGCAACTATTCGTTTCCTATCTCTATTTTGCGTTTAAAACTTGGCTCATGCTAGCCAACTTTTCGGCAGAACAAACCGTTAGTGAGTAGATATTTCGGTAGAAAAGCAGACTCGTTATCGCTTGTTCTACTAATTTTTATTTGTACTTCCTGTTACTTAATAAACACAAAAATGCTCTTAAACGTTGCTTTGGTTTTGGGTACCTTTTTGTTCATGGAAGGCGTGGCGTGGTTCACCCACAAGTACGTTATGCATGGTTTCTTGTGGAGCTGGCACCGCGATCATCACAATCACCATAAAGGTTTTTTTGAGATCAACGACTTATTCGCTGTAGTGTTCAGCTTAACGGCAATTAGCCTGATTGTTACGGGCGTAGAGATTCCTGAGTACCGCTTTCTGGCCTGGATTGGCGCGGGCGTAACACTATATGGTATCTTCTATTTTCTTTTTCATGACATAATCGTTCACCGTCGGGTTAAGTTAAAGATCGACACCAGCGGCCGGTATATGCAGCGAATCATGCGCGCACATTACATCCATCACAAGGTTCACACAAAAGAAGGTGCCGAAGCCTTTGGCTTCTTGTACGCGCCCAAGAAATATGATAAATCTGTTAAAGATTCGACGACTAACGCCAAACCAAAGTCAACCACGGCCTAGTAAGACATAAACCATTAAAAAAGGCGTAATCCATTGATTGGATTACGCCTTTTTTAATGAAGACAAGCTCATTAGCTCAGTACTCGTCTTCGTTAAAGAAAAAGTCATCTTTGGTTGGGTAATCCGGCCAAATTTCTTCAATGCTTTCGTAAGGTTGACCATCATCTTCCAACTCCTGTAAGTTCTCTACTACTTCAAGTGGAGCGCCAGAGCGGATAGAGTAATCAATCAATTCATCTTTGGTAGCGGGCCAAGGTGCATCTTCTAAGTAGGATGCTAATTCGAGTGTCCAGTACATAGTGTGTCGTATTTTTAATGACTATCTTTTCAATGAGGCTGCAAAAGTAAAAAAACAGTTAATATGCAAGCTCTTTTCGGCAAAAATGTTCGTAAACGTTGTTTTATGGTGATTTAGGCCATTAACCCATACGGACGACGTTTGTTCAAGTATAGATAAAATCTTTACGTTATCCCACTTTTTTGCTACGAAACGTTGGTATAGTTCAGTTTATTTAACCACTTATTTTTTACTCATTATTTGGCTCCTCTATTATGGTTGTTGAAGTATGTGCTTACTCGCTGGACTCATGCCTAACCGCGCAACGCGCGGGGGCCAAACGCATTGAATTGTGTGGAGGCATGGCAGAAGGCGGTATCACACCGAGCGCTGGTTTAATCCAAATAGCCCGTCGGCACCTGACTATTCCCTTGTTTGTGATGATCCGCCCCAGAGGTGGCGATTTTTTATACTCTGAGTCAGAGCTGGCGGTCATGGAGGCTGATATTCTGATGGCTAAAGAGTTAGGAGCCGACGGTGTTGTACTCGGCATCCTACAACCTGACGGTAGCGTCGATGAAGTTCAAACCCGGTTATTAGTCGAACTCGCCAAACCACTACCCGTTACGTTCCACCGTGCGTTTGACATGACCAGCGATCCTGCTGAAGCGCTGGAAGCCGTTATTCGTACGGGTGCTGTGCGTATTCTAACATCGGGGCAGCGCTCTACGGCTGAAGCTGGCCAACTCGTTTTGCGTCAGTTAGTAAAGCAGGCTGCTAATCGGATAGAGATCATGGCTGGAGCTGGCGTAAATAGTCAAAACGCTAAAGCCTTGGCCCAGGCTGGCGTTAATGCCTTGCATCTGAGTGGGAGCACCAAGCACGACAGTAAAATGATTTACCGTCAACCAGCGGTATCAATGGCTTCGGCCTTACCTGGCGAATATGAATACATTGAGGCCAACGATGCGAAGATTCGGTCGGTTGTTCAGTTAATTAACTCAGCGGCTTTATAAAACAATCGCCCGGTTACCCGATATAAACACACGGTCGTTGAACACTAACTTTAGCGCCTGCGATAACACGATTTTTTCCACGTCCTTACCCTCCGTCGCCATATCAGCAGCTGAGTGGCGATGATCTACCTCTTTCACATTTTGGGCAATGATAGGGCCTTCGTCTAGATCATTATTAACAAAGTGAGCTGTGGCTCCAATGATTTTAACTCCCCGGTCATACGCTTGTCGATAAGGATTGGCACCAATGAAAGCGGGCAGAAAGGAATGATGGATGTTAATGATTCGGTTCGGGAAGTGGTCAACAAAGCTAGGTGTCAGTACTCGCATATATTTAGCCAGCACCAAGTATTCAGGCTCGTAGATAGCTAGTGTTTTCAGAATGACCTCCTCCTGTTCTTCACGAGTTTTGCCCTCGTGCGATACGTAGTGAAACGGTATGCCAAACTTACTAACCAAGGGTTGAAGCGTATTGTAGTTACTTACTACCGCCAGAATGTCGGCATCTAACTCATCGAAGGCATAGCGAATCAGGAGTTCGGCAAGGCAATGGTGTTCTTTGGTTACGAATACAACTATATTTTTCTTTCGTTTCGGATTGAGCCGCAGAGAGATCCCGGTTGGCAAGGTCATATACAATTCTTTGAGTAGTGCCTCATTATCATAGGTTCCCTCAAATTCGGTTCGCATAAAGAACCGCCCTGATGGACTGACGTACTCATCGTTATGGATGATATTCAGGTCGTGTCGAAACAAGACACCTGTTACATGATAAATCAGCCCTTTGTTATCGGGACCATCCATTAGCAGAATATGCTTACTAAGGTCTGCCATACGCGGTTTTTAATAAATCGGTTAAAAGTAGTAAATGCCAAGCGTTTATTCCTTTAATTTGAGCCGCAAGCCTAGCTCTATGGTCAACCGACGCCGTTTTTTATCGTTTAGTTCAATTGTGGGCTTTCTGCCCTCATTAACATTTGGTACGTCCCGAGTTGTTTCTACGGGCAATCAACCGGCTACTAGCCCTATGATTATTTCGACCTGGAAACAGCCTAAAGCAAACCAGGCGGCCCAGGCAGTACTTGATAAAGGAGGCCGCGCCCTGGATGCTGTAGAAGCAGGGGTTCGCGTTCCCGAAGCCGATCCTAACGACATCACTGTAGGCTATGGTGGCTTACCCGACCGTGACGGACACGTTACGTTAGATGCTTGCATTATGGATGAGCGTGGTAATGCCGGATCGGTAACGTTTCTGGAAAATATTATGCACCCCATCTCCGTAGCGAGAGCTGTTATGGAAAAGACTCCTCACGTTATGCTGAGTGGCGAGGGGGCCTTAACCTTTGCGTTGTCTCAAGGTTTCAAGAAAGAAAATTTGCTAACGAAAGAGTCAGAAGCAAAATGGAAAGAGTGGCTTAAAACGGCCCAATATAAACCCAAAGTCAATATTGAACGACACGATACGATTGGGATGCTCGCCATTGATAGCAAAGGCAACATATCTGGTGCTTGTACAACGAGCGGTCTGGCTTATAAAATGCATGGCCGCGTGGGCGACTCACCCATCATAGGGGCAGGGTTGTTCGTCGACAACGAGATTGGGGGAGCCTGCGCCACTGGTTTGGGCGAGTTGGTAATGCGAACCTGCGGCTCATTTCTGGTGGTAGAGCTCATGCGGCAAGGCCGGACACCCCAGCAGGCCTGCGAAGAAGCCGCTTTGCGAATTGTGAAAAAACAAGATTATAAAGACATACAAGTGGGCTTTTTAGCTGTTAACAAACAGGGAGAGTACGGCGCTTACAGCATTCAACCGGGTTTTAATTATACGTTGACTCAGAATAAACAAACCCAGGTAACGGATGCTCGTTCATATTTGAAATAAACAACTTTGCCTTTCATCGTTTATATATGTGATTATTATGGCGCGCCTGGTAATCCAGATTAATGAACGATAAGCCAAAACCACTAACTAATTTGGAATCGGTATTTTCAACGTCGAAGCGAAAATTACTGCTCGAAGTCGCCTGGGAAGTTTGCAATCAGGTGGGCGGAATTTATACGGTCATCCGGTCGAAAGTACCGGCCATGGTCGAGAAATGGGACGATAACTACGTGGCACTCGGCCCCTATTTTTCTCAGCGGGCAGCCGCTGAGTTCGAGCCGATTACCGACTCCGATGAGACTGAAATTGGCCAGACTGTCCGTAGAATGCGCCAGTTAGGCTTTACCGTAGAATACGGATATTGGCTCGTCACGGGTAGGCCGCGAGTTGTGTTATTTGACATCACCAGCATCAGCGTTGACCAGTTAAACTACATAAAAGGTCAGCTTTGGGTAAACTACCAACTCTCCACCTTGAACGTTGAAGACCTCGTTAATCAGACGATTGCCTTCGGCGAAATGGTCCGTATTTTTATTACGTTACTGGCCGAAGACCATTCCAGGCGGGTTGACCTTGTTGCTCATTTTCACGAGTGGATGGCCAGCACGGGTTTAATGGACTTACATCGGGAGAACGTTAAAGTAGCAACCGTATTTACAACCCATGCGACCATGCTGGGGCGGTATCTGGCCCAGAATGAGCCAGGATTTTATGGGAAGTTACCCTTTTTTGACTGGCGACGCGAAGCGCAGCACTACGGCATTGAAACGCAGGCGACAATAGAGCGGCTTTCGGCACAGCAAGCCCATGTTTTTACAACAGTCAGTGACGTAACGGCCCGCGAATGTGAAGTGTTTTTGGGCAGGAACCCTGACCTGATTTTGCCAAACGGCTTGAATATAACGCGGTTTGCGGCTGTCCACGAGTTTCAAAATTTACATGTCAAGTACAAAGAAAAAATTCATGAGTTTGTGATGGGCCATTTCTTCCATAACTACTCATTTGATCTGGAGAAAACCCTTTACTTCTTTACCTCGGGGCGCTTCGAATTCACCAATAAAGGCTATGATATAACGCTAGAGGCTCTTGCCCGATTAAATTACAGAATGCGGGAAGCGGGCATGGACATGACCGTCGTGATGTTCATGGTTACGAAGCAGCCTTATACATCAATCAACCCTGACGTACTACACTCGCGGGCGTTGCTTGATGAAATTCAGGAGACCTGCGAAAGCATTGAAAAACAAGTAGGCGAACGGCTCTTTATGGCGGCCGCATCAGGCCAGGGCATTACGTTACCTGATCTAAATAGCTTTGTGGATGAGTATTGGCGGCTTCGACTCCGGCGAACCGTTCAAAGCTGGAAAAATAAGCAGCTGCCGCCCTTCGTAACTCACAACTTGGTGCAGGAAGACGATATGACACGATTCATTCGCCAAGCCAACTTGGTTAACAATGAATACGACCGGGTTAAGATCGTTTACCATCCTGACTTCATCGCATCAACAAACCCGTTATTTGGCTTAGATTACAGCCAGTTTGTACGGGGTTGCCATTTAGGGGTCTTCCCGAGTTATTACGAGCCTTGGGGTTACACCCCTTTAGAGTGCGTTGTTCGCGGTATTCCTACCGTCACAAGCGATCAATCGGGTTTCGGTGACTTCATTATGCAGATCATGCGTGATTATGAAAACCGAGGTATTTATGTCATCAATCGTCGTACGCAGACCTTCAACGAAGCTGCCGATCAGCTAGCCAACGTATTATTCCGCTTCGTACGGATGGCTCAACGTGATCGTATTGCCCAGCGAAACCGCGTCGAGAGTATCGCCGAAGTGTTTGACTGGAGTAACCTTCGTTCTTATTACGATACGGCACACGATCTGGCCCTTAAACGTAAAAAACCTTGATTCGAATTGGTATTATTAACGTCTCGGACCGGGCCAGCGCGGGCGTTTATGAAGATATTCCGGGTAAAGCCGTTGTAAAGTTGTTGACGGACTGGCTAACCTGCGAATGGAAACCCGTGTATCGGGTTATTCCCGATGAGCAGGATCAATTAGAGGCTACCATGATTGAGTTAGCCGATGCTGAAAGCTGCTGCCTGGTGGTAACAACGGGCGGCACCGGCCCGGCGCTGCGCGATGTAACGCCCGAGGCCACTGAAGCTGTCTGTCAGAAAATGATGCCTGGATTCGGCGAACTCATGCGGCAGGAAAGCTTAAAATACGTACCAACGGCCATCTTATCCCGCCAAACAGCTGGCATCCGAAATCAAACGCTTATATTAAACTTACCTGGCAAGCCAACGGCTATTGGTCAATGTTTGTCGGTTGTATTTCCGGCTATTCCCTACTGCATTGACCTTATTGGTGGTCCGTTCTTAACAACAAACGAAGCAATCATGAAGGTGTTTCGGCCTAAAACAACCTGATTTTATCACGTTGGGACTAAATTTCTTTATTTAGGAAAACTGATCTTACCCATAGACACCGTCGGAACGCCCTGCCGTCCGCCAAACGAGGTAGTCCCCCCAGCCAGACTTTCATTCGCTAGTACAGCAAAGAGTACAGCCTCTTTAGCATCACCATTAATGCCCAGTTCGTCAGTACGTCCAAAGGTGCAGTGAGGTAGTCGTTCCTCAATGGCTCGTGTCAGTACAGGATTATGCATACCACCGCCACTCATGTAAACTTTATACGTCTTGTGTTCGCGTATCACGCGTTGAATAGCGTCGGCAATGGTATCAGCACTGAACTGAACAAGCGTTGCCATAAGATCAGCCTCTACTAGTTCCGTCGTTTGGCTACGTACCTGTGCTTCTTCTACGTAATGAACATTAAACACTTCAGGACCCGTCGTTTTGGGGAAAGGTGCATCGAAAAACGAATTGCTTTTCAGCGCTTGCAGTAATCTGTTATTGATGCGCCCGCTGGCAGCGAATTGGCCGTCTTGGTCGTATGCTTTATCTAGAAAGCGCCGTGCATAGGCATCTAAAAGCGTATTGCCAGGACCGGTGTCAGTAGTGAAAACAGAACCGGCGTCCTGGTCGTCGGGCAGGTACGTAAAGTTAGCGATCCCTCCCATGTTTAGCAGAATGCGATTCTCCCCTGCTGTTGAAAACATGAAATAGTCGCCATAAACTGCCAAGGGTGCTCCTTCTCCACCCAGGGCAATATGTTTCTGGCGAAAATCACTAAACGTTACTATGCCCGAAACAGCGGCTACGTGATCGCCATCGCCAATCTGAAGTGTAGCATTCGGGAACTTATCATGCCGGTGCTGGCTTTTTGGGGCGTGATAGACCGTTTGACCGTGACTTGCAACGGCATCTATAGTATGAGGTTGAACACCCCAATTGCGTAAGCAATCAAGAAGCATTTGGCCATGAAGCCGTCCAATGTAAGGGTTTAATAAACAAAGCCGCTCAAATTCGATTTCTGATTTAGCGAAGATGGTCCGGATCTCGGCCTTCAAGTCGTCGTCATACGGTACGGTAGCAAAACGATCAAGGACAACACTGGTATCAGAACCACTTCCTGAGATTCGACACAAGGCTACATCGAGGCCGTCGAGTGAGGTGCCTGACATGAGTCCTATAATTCGGCGTTCCGGTTTACCCGCTATGGTATAAAGTTGTTGGATTTGTTGATTCATGACTAATCAGCTACCCGGCAAAAGTATTCAATTTGCAACGAACGTTGGTTAACGCATGGATTTCTGGGGTGATGAGCAATTCTCTTTCTTTGAAAGTATTTTATTTTCGGCATTGGGTCAAACGGTCGAAGTAATCGAAATGCAGTTTTTGTCGGGTGGAGATATCAACACGTCTGCCCAGGTGTTTTCATCTGAGGGTGTCTTTTTCGTTAAATGGAATCAGGTCAGCCTGCACTCTTCTGAACACCAAAGCATGTTCGAAGCTGAGGCCAGAGGCCTTGACTTACTTCGCCAGACGGATGCACTACATATTCCACAGGTTATTGGTTATGGCCATCAGTTAGACAAGTCCTATTTAATTTTAGAGTATATCGATTCGGGTAATCCTGACAAGAAATATTGGGAAACACTCGGCCAATCGCTAGCCGTTCTGCACTCCCACACACAACCAAAGTTTGGGTTAAGCTTTGCCAATTACATTGGCTCCTTGCCGCAAAGCAATACCCCAACGGTTAGCGGTTATGAGTTTTTCTTTGAGCAGCGTTTATTACCACAGGCGGGCATGGCTCTGTACAAAGAATTACTCTCAAAAGAGGCTTACGATGCGCTGTTCCGACTCCGTGACCGTTTACCAGATCTGATCCCGAACGAACGGCCAGCCCTGATACATGGTGATTTGTGGTCGGGGAACGTCATGGTAACCGAAGAAGGCCTGCCTGCCTTAATTGATCCAGCTATCTATTATGGTTTTCGGGAAGCAGAACTCGCTTTCACGAAATTATTTGGTGGCTTCGACCAACGTTTTTATGACGCTTATGACGAGGCTTTCCCACTTTATGAGGGTTTTGACGAGCGGGTAGGCATTTATAATCTATACCCCTTGCTAGTTCACGTGAATCTGTTTGGCTCTGGCTACGTTAGTGGCGTAGAACGCATACTGAAGCAGTTCTAAGACTCTCAGCTTAACGGACTATCCTTAATTCGCCAATTGGCTTCTAAGCGGCTGTACTGGTTGGCTATTTATATCTTATGGAAATTACTTCTTTTGAGCAATTTGAGCTCAACCGGCAATTGCTCAATGCCGTGGCCGACCTGGGTTATACAGAGCCTACTCCTATCCAGCAAAAAACCATTCCGCTCAGCCTGGGAAACCACGATGTGCTAGGTATTGCCCAAACCGGCACGGGCAAAACGGCGGCTTACTTGCTGCCGTTGCTGATGAAAGTCAAATATGCCCAAGGAAATAACCCACGTGCCTTGATCTTGGCCCCAACGCGAGAACTCGTTATGCAGATTAATCAGGCTGTTAGCGAACTGGGCAAATACACCGATTTACGTCATCTGGCACTGTATGGCGGGTTGGGGCCAAAAACGCAGATAGAAACATTACGTAAAGGTGTCGATGTAATTGTGGCTACACCCGGCCGTTTTATGGATCTTTATCGAATGGGCGAGATCGTTACAAAGGACATCCGCACGATGGTGCTAGACGAAGCCGATAAAATGATGGACATGGGGTTTATGCCCCAGATTCGGTCTATTCTCGAAGTAATTCCAACGAAACGGCAGAATCTGCTGTTCTCAGCGACGTTCGGCGGCCGGGTGGAACGGCTATCAGCGGAATTTTTAGAGGCTCCCATAAAAGTAGAGGTGACTCCCCAGGCCTCTACAGCTGAGATGGTTAATCAGGTAATGTACGAAGTACCCAACTTCCGTACGAAAATTAACCTACTGGATTACCTGATCAGTAAAGACGCTTTTCAACGGGTAATTATCTTTGCTCGTACCAAAACCACCGCCGAAAATATCTACAAGTTTCTGGCACGGAAAGTGGTTGAGTCCGACAAGATTCGGGTGATTCACGCTAATAAGGGGCAGAATACACGTATCAATGCTATGGAGGCCTTTAAAGAAGGGAACATCCAGGTATTGGTCGCGACTGATGTGGCCGCACGAGGCATTGATGTGGCTGAAGTAAGCCACGTTATCAATTTCGACCTGCCCCTGATTTACGAAGATTATGTCCATCGAATTGGACGAACTGGCCGCGCCAACCATACGGGCGAAGCCATCACGTTCATAACGATGGCCGAGGAATATCATGTGCAGAAGATAGAGCGAATCATTCGCATGAGTATTCCCAGACTACCGATTCCGTCGGTGGTAGAAACTGTAGAAACTCCTTTTGACGAGCAACAAGCGATGCTACGCGAGATTGACGAGCAACGCCGAAAGGAAGATCCAACGTTTTTGGGGGCTTTTCATGATAAAAAAGTGCAGCATACGGCTACTGGTAAAAACCGACTGAAAACAAAGTCAAAATTGACGGGGGCTAAAAAAACGACGTCACAAAGCGTAGCAGGCACATCAAGCCGATTAAGCCGGGGGCCTGGAGGAGCTGGAAATGCCAAAGCAGGAGCGCCTAAACGGTCGGGGCCACGCGGAGGACGTCGGTAATTGAAACAGAATGTACTAACTTAGATTCCCCCTTCGTTTTACAGGAACATCTATCTGTGTATGTTGATTGTTATGAGCGTTCGGATGAATCTGATGCAGTGGACTTTAGTTGTACTTCCGTTTTTGGCGGTGGCTCAACCTAAGCAGCTCATCTCGTCAGCTCGTTCGGGTGATTCGGCCCGTTCATCAAGAACTATTCGCAACAATGCAGAAAAGGATTCACAGACCCTGGAATCCGTTTCTGATGCGACTGCCACGGATGCAACAGGAGGAGCTGCTAATACGCTTCCTCTATTCGGTGAGCGTCCCAAAACAGCTGCTCAAATTGACGAAGAAGTTCACTTCTTAAACGACTGCGATCGAAATTTTACCAGTCGATCTGAAGCCAGCGATTTTTTTGCTGCTCGGGGTTGGGACTATGTTGCCGATGGACAGTTGGATACAGCCGCTCACCGCTTCAATTTATCATGGCTGCTAAATAATCACAATGCTGATGCCTATTGGGGCTTAGGGGTTGTTTGTTATCAAAAGAATCAGTTACCCGATGCCATTCGGATGCTGAAAAAGGGCCTCGATGAAGCAGATAGTAACGCCGTATTAATGACTGATTTAGCCACACTGGAGATTAAGCATTATCAAGAAAAGCCAAACGGTGATGTTTTAAAAGATGCAGAATCTCATCTGCAACGGGCAGTGTCTATTAGTCCAAGTAATGCTGTACCTTATCAGAAGTTATCGTTAATCAGTTTCTTGAAGGCTGATTACTCAAAGGCTTGGGATTATTTTCATCAAGCTCGTAGTCTTGATTTGTCTGTACTTGATCTTGGTTACCTAAACGACCTGCTAGCCAAGCATCCTGACCCTAAAGGGGTGTTCAAATAAATAGCCCGCATAAAATAAGGGGTAGTAAGCTGACTTACTACCCCTTATTTTATGCGGGTAAATCTCCCACTAATTACCAGTCTCCTCGTCTTCTATTACCTTTTCTTTAGCACGTTCAAAAGTAACTTTACCTTTTTCGTCCCATTCCGTAATGGTGTAAGGCTCGAACTCGGTATCCCATTGATTACTGGCATATTGAATTAACTTCTTACGCATTCGCCGTCCGCTGGGATTAATTGGGTAGAATTCTGTCCATCGGCCTATTTTCACACCGTTTTCGTACTTACCTTCTTCAGCGAGTATCCCATTTTCGTGAAAAGCCATGTACGTTCCTTTCACCTTTCCGTATTCAATCGGGATAATCTCTTTTACTTTATGATGGGCTGAATCGTGATACGTTATACGAGATTCGGCAGGAACACCCCGATGCCAGCGAGTTTTATCAACGAGCATGAAGTTGCCGTCGTACCGTTCCCAGCGACCATCTTTCATGCCGGCATAGTAATAGCCCTCTTCGACTAGATCGCCGTTCTGATAACGTTTGTAGGGACCGTGTAAGAGCAAGCCGGTGCCTTCGTCACGAACGATTGAACTGGTTACACGGCTAGATTTTTGGTAAAACTTAAATACGTCTCGTACATACGGTAAGGGTTTAGCCGCATCATTGTCCCGCAATACGTAAAACTCTTCAACAATCGTTCGATCGCCACTCCCTAGCTTAGTATAGGCTTTAACCATCGATAAGCCTTCATACTCTGTTTTTGACAGCTTATTTTTGGCTTTCTTATCGACCTTTAGTTTCTTCAGCTGTTTTATCTTCAGGCCCAGGTCAGGCATGACACCCGCCACATAAGCGTCTTTCTGCTCTTTCAGCGAAGACATAGTCGGTAAACCCAGCGTGGTCAATGATGAAGGTACCGACGAAAACGGCGACGCCGGTGTGCCCGATGGGGCTAGCACTGGCTTTGAAGCCGTTGTAAGTGAAGATGGCGCACTGGTTTGAGCCCAAACGGTGGACACGACTGAACCAGTAAGTAATATTAGGCCGACAGAAGTTTTTAAGTTAAAAGCAAACATGACGGGGCAAACGATTGGTGCCTGAAGTTTGTTAGTTTTGCAACGATAAATTACGTACTATTATTTTGTTAATCCGCCCGCCGGAGCGTCCGGTGGCTTGCACACAAACACTCTCGTGGAAAAACAGGCCTGCATTTACGTCGCTGGACACCGGGGAATGGTCGGCTCAGCCCTCGTTCGCAAACTTCAAGCCGAAGGTTATACTAACATTATCACTCGTACTTCTTCCGAACTAGATCTGCGCAATCAGGCCGCTGTTGCTGATTTTTTTAAGCAAGAAAAGCCGGAATACGTATTTTTAGCAGCCGCTAAAGTGGGGGGTATTATGGCTAACAACATCTATCGTGCCGAATTCTTGTACGATAACCTGGTGATTGAAGCCAATATTATTCATAGTGCTTATCAGACGGGCGTCAAAAAGTTATTGTTCCTTGGTTCATCCTGTATCTATCCTAAGCTGGCCCCTCAGCCGCTTAAAGAAGAATACCTGCTTAGCGGTTATTTAGAAGAAACAAACGAGCCATACGCTATTGCCAAAATCACAGGAATTAAGCTGTGCGAAGCATACAGGAGTCAATACGGCTGTAATTTCATCTCAGCTATGCCAACGAATTTGTATGGTCCTAACGATAATTATGACCTACAAGGTTCACATGTCCTACCGGCTTTGATCCGCAAATTTCACGAAGCGAAAGTTAATGATCAACCTTTTGTTGAAGTTTGGGGAACCGGTTCGCCACGGCGCGAATTCCTTCATGCCGACGACCTGGCTGCCGCTTGCTTTTATCTAATGGAACATTACAACGACGAGTTGTTTGTGAACATTGGCACGGGCGAAGATGTCACGATTCGTGAACTGGCCGAACTCGTAAAAGAGACGGTTGGCTATGAAGGCGAACTGCGCTGGAATACTGAAAAACCGGACGGTACTCCTCGTAAGCTAATGGACGTATCACGGCTCCACGCTATGGGCTGGAAACACACTACGGAGCTGAAAGAAGGCATAGAACGCACGTATCAGGACTTCTTGACAAACGAAGTTTTATACGTTGAGTAAATTTTAATATTCTGCAAGAAGCAGTCTTCAGCAATTCCTGACCTGGGTTGGTAGCTGAAGACTGCTTTCGTTTTTATACCTTTCGTGCTGGATTACCGAACACGGTTGCACCAGCCTCAACATTCTCTACAACAACAGACCCGGCCCCTACCCGAGCGTTCTTACCAACAGTTATTCCTGCAACCAGTGTTGAGCCGGTGCCGATAAAAGCTCCCTCTTCTACTGTAACACCACTGTTGATGACACTACCTGTGCCAACTTGCACATAATCGCCCAGTTTAGCCTGACTTTCTATGATAGCTCCAGTCTGAATTATGCAGTGCTGTCCGATTTCTGCATACGGGTTAATAACGACACGTGCAGCAATCAAATTACCATGACCAATAGTCGCCAGAGCTGATACTGTTGCTGTATCGTGGATGGCGTTTACGGGTTGCACCTTCCGCCGTTCGTTCAGCATCTTCACCAGCCGTTTGCGAACGCGTCCATCACCGATGGCGACAAAAGCCTCACACTTCTGGCCAATTAGTTTCAGAAAGCCATCGTCATCGGTTTCACCCAATACTGATACGTCGCCAAACTCCTTCCCATGCAAGTCTTTATTATCGTCTAGCAAGCCGTATACAACTACACCGTTACGTTGAAACAGATCTAAAGCCGTCATGCCTAAGCCACCTGCTCCGAAGATAAGCACCGGATTCTCCATCTATCTTATTTTGTTAAGTCAATATGAACTTCTCTTCGTCTAGCGCTATAATGTTGTCAATTTAGTAACACTAGGATAAACTCTACTTCATTTATGGGGTGTACTTTCGTTTATGAAATCAAGTACACAATTCCGCACAATTGTGCTTTCCGACATTCACCTCGGCACAGCCGGGTCGAAAGCTAAGGAAGCCACGGAGTTTTTACGAAATTACTCTTGCCAGAAACTAATTCTTAACGGCGACATCATTGACGGCTGGCAGTTGAAACAGTACGGTACGTGGAAGAAAAAACATACTGCTTTCTTTAAAACGGTTTTAAAGCAAATCGTTCACTACGATACCAAAGTTGTTTATCTACGCGGCAATCACGACGATTTTCTGGATCAGGTTATGCCGCTCAAGGTTGGCAAGAATTTCTCGATTCGGAAAGATTACACGCTAACCTCAGGTGCCAAAAAGTTTTATGTTACCCATGGTGATGTGTTTGATTCGATAACGTCACAAATGAAGTGGTTAGCTTATCTAGGCGATATAGGCTACACGTTCCTGCTCTGGGTTAACAAATTCTATAATCAGTATCGTACCTGGCGCGGCTTACCTTACTACTCGCTCTCCCAGCAGGTTAAAGCCAGAATTAAACAGGCTGTTAGTTACATATCTGATTATGAGCAGAAACTAACCGAACTTGCTCGTGCCCGCAATTGCGACGGTGTTATCTGCGGCCACATTCACCAGCCAGCCATTCACGAATTCGACGGCATCATTTACATGAACTCCGGTGACTGGGTCGAGTCATTAAGTGCGCTTGTAGAAGACCATGAAGGGAACTGGAGTCTAGTCTATTATACATCGGACTTATCCGATGATGAGGAAGAATTAGAAGCAAAGAAGGCTGCTAAACGAGCTAAGCAACTTGTTGAGAGCGACCTGTCAACTCAGCTCGATTAAACTCCTTTTCGCAATGCGTATTTTATTTTTAGTACAGGGAGAAGGACGTGGCCACTTAACTCAGGCGTTATCACTAGCGCAAATTTTGCATTCGGCCGGCCATCAGGTAATTGGTGCTATAGTTGGCGTAACGGCTGAACGCGGGGTGCCTTCGTTCTTCAGCGAAAAATTTACAGCGCCTATTACGCCAATCTTCAGTCCAGGGCTAGTGTATAATGCCGGTACAAACGAGCTTCAACCGGTTAAAACCACGATTCAAGCTATTCGCTACGCCCGACCATTTTGGCGTAGCTTAAAACAGGTACGCACTATCATTGATACCCAGCGCCCGGATGTAGTTGTCAATTTTTATGAAATGTTGGGAGGATTAACCTATGCGTTGTTACGACCAAGCGTACCAATGGTTTGTATTGCGCATCAGTATCTGGCGTTTCATCCCAACTTTCAACGTCCCAAAAATCAGTGGTTTTACGAACAGGCGTTCAAGATCAACACGCGTTTGACCTGTTTAGGGGCCCGTGAGTTGTTGGCGCTTTCTTTCGATAAGCAAGCCGACGCACCTGGTCAAGGCGTTCGCGTAGTTCCTCCATTGCTTCGTCAGGAGGTCACTCAGATGAAGCCAACAAATGGCGATTTTTTGCTGGCTTACGTGACGCAGCCTGGCCTCAATGTTGAACTCTTAAAGGCGCATCGGCAACATCCCCAGATTCGTATGGATGGCTTTCACGCTGGCGTTAACGTACCGAATCAGGTAATTGATGATACGCTAACGTACCATGCTATTGATGGGAAGCGGTTTCTGGATTTTATGGCCCGCTGTAAGGCAATTGTTACCACGGCTGGCTTCGAATCAGTTTGCGAAGCGGCCTACCTGGGTAAGCCTGCCCTAATGATTCCGCAACCTAATCACTTTGAACAGGCCTGTAACGCCATTGATGGCCAACGTGCTGGTGTTGGCGTTGCATCAAACAGCTTTGATTTGGATCAGTTGCTGGCATACTTACCTAAACATGATACGCAGGTAAATGAACGCTTTCGAGCCTGGTACGGACAAGGGTATTTTATGTTTTTAGCTGCGCTAAACCGAGCTGCTACACCGACCAGCAAACCTTCTTCGGGTGGTTTTTTCTGGACTCGTGTCCGACATCTATTACGCTCATAGCTCGTAATAAAATTGCAACGGATCAGGATAGACGAAGGTGTATTGAGTTGATTCAATCAGCTTTTGGGGACTAATTACTTTGTAAGGTACTGGTTCAGATGGTGCGATAAAGCTAGGTAGTCCGTAGCCAAAGTCAACACAGCTTTTTCGATACACAGCTTCGCGGGTAGGATGCTCCGGAGCTACAGCATTGAACGTACCTTGTTTATGTTGCTCGATCAAGGTTAACAGTATAGCAACGGCGTCGTCCTGGTGAAGGTAGTTTACGGGTACATTTCCAGTGTCGAGGGATCGGCCAGCAACATATTTGCCTGGAATACGGTCATACCCCATCAAGCCGCCACAACGTAATACCGTCACTTTTTGCACTGTAGCAAGACCTTGGATTAGCTGCTCAGCCTCTGTTAGAGCGGGCGCGGCTGACTGCTTTGAACTTGTTACGTCGTCTTCAACCACTATTCGGTTCAATTCAGGATATACTGACGTTGAACTCACGTAAATCACGTGTTTGATAGACGACTGACGTATGGGCTCTGTCAAGTAGCTGATTTGTTCAGGATGGAAATCATTACCCATCTTACCGGCTTTCGGCGGAATATTAATAACTAACACGTCGACTTCAAGCAAGGATGTTAGATTACCTTCTGGTTTGGGATTTAAACGTAGCTCGTAGGCATCAATACCGTTTTGCTTTAATGTCAGTGTTTTTTCAGCTGAGGTGGCGCTCCCTTTCACGATATAACCTTCCTTTAAAAGACGTATTGCTAAAGGAAAGCCTAACCAGCCGCAGCCAATTACAGAGATAATGTTTGAACTCATCAAAAAGAGACGCCAAAACTTAGGGTTCGTACATCAGGTCCTTTGCCTGTCTGAAACACCGAATTCAAATCATATTTAACAAACAGATTTGTTTTCAAGACACCGATATGGCTTACAAGACCATAGCGAAGGTCGTTTAGATAAAAGCTGGCGTGCTCATGGTCTTTCTCGTTATTTTGACGCTTGATTTTTGTGTAGCTGTCAAGGCGGTATCCTACAAATCCGCCAACTCCTAAATGGAACACCTTGCGCCCCGACGCATTATAGAAGCTCACACGAGGTACCACGGGTACTTGCAAAGCAAAGGTTGTTAGTTTACTTTTTTTAAGTTCTTCTGAGGGTGTAATAAACTCCATCTGTGTAGCGCCTTTCGTGGCTACAACGTTGTTTTCGAACATGTAATTGTTCCATGAGGCTTCGGCCGCGTAGTACAAACTTAATCTAGTTCGTTTACCACTGATTATTGTAGGACGCTGTGCAAAGGCTACCGCAAAATAACGCGATCCTATCGGTTTCAACTCGTACAAGCCAGTAGGGTAAGCGGCTACATTAGTTTGCGTCAGAAGTGTATTGAGACCAATCTGAAAATCCACACTTCTTGCCCAGGAGTTAAAGCTTCGCTTTGAAGACGTTTTAGTATAATCACGATGATTTTTTATAGAGTCATCTTTAGACTCGTTTTTTCTATCAACAACTATAGTTACGCCATCTTTTTTCTTGGTTATCACCAATACAGTATCTCTCAAATAGCGGTCACCATCTTGTGAAATAGCGGTTTGTCCATTAGGAACTGAATCAAGTTTCATTCCCATTTCGCGGACAATTTTGTTCAAGTCGTAATTCGACAGAGCTTGTATGCCAGCTTTATCTGGCGCGTAAATAACCAACCGGGTTCGATTAGCAAACCGAATTACTAACGAATCAGCCGGGCTATAAGCTACAGCTGGCGTAACTAAAGCTCCCATAAATAGCACGGCTACAAAAGCCCTGCGCAGTACACCGTTCATTGCTTAGCTGATTTGTCCTTATCAAGGTTATGTTTTATACCATTGTACGCTCGTCCAAGCAGACTACGCTCTTCGTCGTTGTTATCACGACGCGCAAGCACATCACCCTGCTTGATACGTTTCACTTGTTGCCATAACGTTGCAGCTTTCGTCTCTTTCTCCAACTTATCGGCTACAACCAGCACAGGCTTCTGGTCAGTGATAGATGCCTTGGCTGCTTGCCGCGCGGCAACCAACGCTTCTGGTTCAGGAATTGTTACAACCAGTATACGTTCGGCGGGCTTTTGAGTATTATTGGCTATTTGTTCAGCCGCAGGTGTTACAGACTCAGGAGCGGTATTGGCAGCCACTACTTCAACCTGAGTTTTAACTTCTTCAAGAATTCGCTTTTGGGCAGGTTCATTAACTGATGTCATTATAGCACCTTTCTTAGATTGCTCTAGGGTATTAGGCTGTTTAGTACGTTGATGCTGCGCGATATGCGATTGCGCTAGTTTCTCCTGGTCAGCTTTTATATCTTCTGCGCCTGGCGTTGCTTCATTCTGAACGGAAGGCGTAGCCTCTGTATTACTTAATGTTTGACCACTTATGTTCTCGCCCTCAGTAGATCTTTGGACCTTTGGCTCCATTTTTTTGCTGTAGGCCACACTTTGCTGTCCCGATGACACCTTGCTGCCTGATGGCCAGTATTGCCAGCCTAAACCGCATACTAGTACCACACAGGCGGCTGCCGTATATTTTTGCACAACAGGATTACGCCAAAGTATAACCTTTGCTTCCGGTTTTCGCTGGCCCATTCTGGCTTGTAGCCGTTCGAAACCATCCGAACTGGGTGGCAACGACATATTCGACAGTCTTTTGGCGAACAAATCATCGATTGGCCGCTTTTCCGTATGTTTTTTCATAGGTATCAATATGGCTAGTATGCAGGCGCACTTCGAGCTCCAGCTTTTTCAAATTCGCTTGTAATATTGTTCTAGCACGACTTAACTGCGACTTTGATGTTCCTTCTGAAATGCCAAGCATTTCCGCAATCTCAGCATGGGCGTACCCTTCAATAGCGTATAAATTGAAAATAGTACGGTACCCGTCGGGTAATTGATTTACAATGTGTAATAAATCGTTTTCATTAACGGCGGTATCAGCCCATTCATAGTCAGGCTCAACTGTTGCCTCCTCAATAGGTATCTCCTGCCGCCATTGTTTATTTTTACGGAGAAACATCAATGACTCGGTCACCATAATTCGACGAATCCACCCTTCGAAGCTACCGTCTTGACGGAACTGATCTATTTTCTCAAACACACGCATAAAACCGTCAAGCATCACCTCTTCGGCATCGGCACGGTTTGCGCAATATCGAGTGCATACTGCTAACATCTTACCAGCAAACCGTTCATACACAACCTTATGAGCACGGCTTTCACCCCGCTTCAATGCAGCCACTAATTGCGCTTCGGTTGTAAAAAACGGTATTATTCGGAGCATGATGGTCTAGGTTCAAGGCTAAGATGCAGGATAAAGCTGAGGAGGTTGCATGAACCGAAAAATTTTTTGACGTACCCTACTGCCTGGTCTCCTATTGGAGCCACTAACTCATAAAAAAAGGGCTCTCAGAGCCCTTTTACGTACTTTATTCCGGCTACATATTGTAGCCAAATTACTCGAGATACTCTAAAATTAATTGGAGCAATTAATACCATTACCGGTGCAATCACCGCAAAATACACCCATCCACTAGGATCGCCAGCCAGGTAAAACAGTAAGAAACCAATTACCAGCGCAACCCCGCCCGAAATAGCGTAACTCACAAACATTGCTCCATAGAAGTAACCAGGTTCGACCTCGTAACGCAATCCGCAATGGGGGCAATACTCATACATTTCATCAAAGCCTGTTAATGAATAAAAAGGCTTTTTGAAAATTTTGCCCTTCCTACATTTAGGACATAGCCCGTTTAACGCGGCTTGCAATTTCGAGACGTCTTCCATGCTCCTGCTTACTATTTCGGTACCACAAGTAACCGATTGATGCAACGATCAGATATGGAACAACTAATAAATACAAAATACCAAAGTTCAACTCTGAAGCAACAACACTACGGCCATTGCTAACGGTGCTTTCGACCGTTCCCCGGCACATGGCACACTGAGCCATTGAGTCGGGCACGATCATCATTACTAAAACAATTACCAGCCAAAACTTCCAGTTTTTCATCTGTTTAATGATTTAATGGGTATAATAAGGCCTTATCATCAGGTAAACGATTACGCCGGTTATGCTCACGTATAGCCATATCGGATAGGCCCATTTTACTGTTTGTTTGTGCTTGCCTATTTGTCCGCTTATAGCAAAATAAACCGCTCGTAGAACAAACCACACTACTACTACCGACAAAACAATGTGCGATACTAGCAGAAAATAGTATACAGGTCTTATCCAACCCTGCCCTCCAAAAGGAGTTGACTCATTCGTTAAATGATACAACACGTAACTAACTAAGAACACAGAACCTAGCGAGAACGCTGTAAGCATTGCGCGCTTATGCGCTTCTACATTCTTCTGCCGAATGAAATACAAACCGACCAATAGTAAGACAGAGGTTAAGGAATTTATTACACCGTTAATATGTGGTAAATAGGTAGTCCAGCTCCCCAAATCCACTTTCTGTCGAACGCCCAGCAGTACCGCGACAGCAATTGGTATAGCTAATGACAGAATGTTTATGACTCGGTTGGCTTTCTGTTCCTGAACAGGTTGTAGCGTGTCCATAAATGATAGCTTATTCTTTGCTGTATATGTCTAACAACACACGTATCTCAAGCACTAATCGATCAACATCTTCTTTGTCAGTTCCGTCATAAAACCCTCTGACAATCCCTTCTTTATCTACTAATACCAACTTTTCGCTGTGAATAAAAGTTTCGTCAGGCTTGCCTTCCTTAACCCCTGCATCAACAGCCGGTAGGTAATAACCGTGCATTGCCAGATTATAGATATCTTCTTTACTACCGGTTAAGAAATACCATTTGCCAGGAATCGCTTCGTACTTTTTAGCGTACGCTTTAAGCTGTTGCGGACGGTCATGTTCTGGATCAACTGAGTGAGAAAGTAAGACTACACTGGGATTATTCCGAAATATGTCTTGTACTCGGGTAAGCTGCGACGAGATCTTAGGACATATTGTTCCGCAACGTGTAAAAAAGAAATCAGCTACATAAATCTTACCCTTGACAATAGATTGGTCAACCGCTTTTCCGTCCTGATCAATCAACTTAAAAGGGGGTATGTGATTGTAAAGCGTATCAACCACTTCCCGACCATCAGTTAAGGTAACCTTGCCCAGTAGAGGCTCCCCCTTGGTGGAATCTATTTTTGGCAAATAGCGAGGTAATACATAATGATTTTCTGTACCAAACCTGAGGAATAGATACAGCAAAGCCGGGACCAGCAGCGTAGCGAGCAGGATCCCGGCTTTTCGAGTTGTTGTCATATTACCTGAGTTGGAAAATCGACCCGCCTTCTGTCAACAGAGCGACCAATAACCAAACAATAAACAGCACTGGAATTGTAATAGCCCAAATTAAGCTTTTCACCTCGTGCTTCAAGTGCATAAACTCACCAACAATGTAAAAGGCTTTCACCAGCGTCATTCCTACAAAGATGGACGTCCGCAACCCACCTGCTTTCATGAAGAAAGCTAGTGTAAACTCAAACGCTGTTATTACAGAAAGAATAATGAATGTCCGCCAGATAACGCCTGTCTGTGCAGGCACATTCTCGGTTCCGGCATGACCGTCGTTATGATGTGTGTTGTTAGCCATGGTTAATTTATTATCAGACCAGATAGAAGAAGGTAAATACAAATACCCAAACAAGGTCTACAAAGTGCCAATATAGGCCAACCTTCTCAACCATCTCATAATGCCCACGCCGATCATACAAGCCCGTTGCAGCCCGATAGAAGATCAAAATGTTCAGTACTACTCCACTAAATACGTGAGTACCGTGGAAACCCGTAATAAAGAAAAACAAATCAGCGAAAGCCGGGGGGCCGTACTGGTTTTCGACCAGGTTTGCACCGAAGATTGTACGCTGAATTGTTTGTCCATTGACAAGTTCGCTTACAACGGTTCCTGTCTCTGTTCCATGTATGAAGTGTGACCATTCCCAGGCTTGGCTACCTAAGAAGGTTAAACCACCCAAGATGGTCCACAACATGTACTTCTCAACATCTTTACGATCCATCCGATGACCTGCCTCAACAGCTAACACCATCGTAACGCTACTAAAGATGAGTATAAACGTCATGATACCTACAAATATCAATGGCGCATCTACCCCATGAAGAAACGGTACTGCATTATACACTTTCTCTGGTGTTGGCCAGTATAAGTTTGAAAACTTAAATACCTCGCCATATATAGCCGGGTCCCAAGCAGGGTAACTATATCGGATTAATCCATACGTTACCAGCAATGCTGAGAACGTAAAGGTATCAGAGATTAAAAAGAACCACATCATCAGCTTGCCATAACTGGCATTCATCGGCTCAACTCCACCCATCCAGGTTTTTTTGTCGAACGTTTGTGCTGAATTTGTTGCTACGGTGTTTGTCGTCGCAGTAGCCGCCATGCGTCTAAATGATTATCAATGAAAGTAAACTAAAAATAAAAACAAGTACAACCACAGAATGTCTAAAAAATGCCAGTATGTGGACGCTATCTCTATTTGATTTAAGCTCTTAGCATGTACTTTAAGCCTGAATGAAGCGACCAAAGCAAAAACCAGTACAATCAGACCAGAAATTAAATGGAAGCCGTGCAGACCAGTAAAAATGTACATGAATGAACCCGACGGGTTGCCAACAAAGAATACTTTTTGATTGACTAATTCAACCCATCCCTGGAACTGCATATACAGAAAAGCCATTCCGAGTGCAAAAGTAACAGTTATCGCTGTCTTAAGGCTGCCAAAATTGTCTTTTTTTGCAGATAAGTAGGCCCAATGCATTGTAAGGCTGCTAATCACCAAAACAATAGAGCTGTACGTAAAGACTGACGGGATATCGTAATCTAGCCAGTTACCTTCAGCACGTCGAACTAAATAGGCACTTGTCATGGCCGCAAAGAGCATAATAATGCTTACAATAAACAACCACAAGATAAACTTGCGGGGGTTCATTGAGAGTGTTTCTTCCGGCTCTTCAACTATCGAAATATTGTTCACTAACTCACTCATGGCGCGTTATACTTTGTCTAATAAGTAAACAATCTGCACGATTGGCAAGTACAACAATGATCCAAACATCATTTGAAGTGCTGCTTTATCAGTGCAGGTCCTCATTAAGTGAAACGTTTGTGCTAGAAACAAGATTCCGCCTGCCATAGCAACTAAGCCTGAATTAATACCCGTCATCCCAAGTAGATATGGCAACCAGCCAACGGGTATCAAAAACAGCGTATATATCATGATCCGATACGCTGTTTTTGCATTTTTACCATCGCCTGGCATCATCTGGATCCCAGCTTTTTTATACTCATCAAAGGCTAGCCAACCAATCGCCCAGAAATGCGGGAATTGCCAGAAAAACTGTATGGCGAATAAAATACCGGGTTCTAAACCATAATGATTCGTTGCTGCTACCCAACCAATCATAGGTGGAAATGCGCCTGGTAAAGCGCCTACAAAAACGGCGATAGGGCCTTTGCGTTTTAAAGGTGTATAAACAAATCCGTACAGCAACAATGACAAAACTGCTAAAGCTGCAGCTCGAACGTTGAACACTTCAACAAATAAATAGCAAGCTATGCTAAATAATAATAAAGCGAAAAATGCAGCCTCTCTTACAGACAATCTCCCTGTTGGTAATGGACGAACAGCTGTACGCTTCATTACCTTGTCCGAATCCTTTTCAATAATTTGGTTAATGATGTTAGCCGCTCCTGTAATTGCAATGGAAGCGATTACTAAAACCAGCATTTTCCACCATATTATTTGATCAGCTGCTAAGCAATAGCCGAACACGCCAGAAAATACAACGGCAAGTGTAAGCTTCAGCTTTAACAACTCTATATATGCTTTCGCCTTGGTATTAATGATACTTAGGCTAATTGTCTTTTCCATGCTAAACGTTCAGTAAACGTGACTCTTCAAGAGCCTGGTTAGATCCCATAAGTTTAGGTTGCTGTATAACCCAAACGGCAAATTGCAATCCGATCATCACTACGGCTAATAGTAGATGAATAGGCTGGGCAATAGCTGGCACTCCAAAATAAGCCATCACTGCACCTGTTATAATTTCAGCAATTGTAACCGCTACAATCATTTTGGCTAGGGTATTTATCAACCCCTTAACCCCCAATTTATACAATCGATAGGATATGACAACCTGAACAAACAGCACAACCAGTGAATAAGATCGGTGTATGTAGAATCGCCAATCTATATTGTCAATCCAACTGTTACGTTGGCTTTGCCCTAATCGTTTCACAACTTCATCAAGAGCATCGCGAACTTGGGTACCCAAAAGTACTTGGCTTAATGAAATGAACAGTGCAGTTAGCAACAGCCCATTTATTCGAGCAGTTTTAAGTTGACCCGATGCCGATTCAAGTTGAAAGGAATAAGAGCGAATTAGAACAAAAATTAAAGAGAAGACCACAAGGACAGCCAGCAATAGATGAAGAGTTATCATGTATTGTGCTAACTCTGTAGCAACTACACGAGAACCTAACCAACCGTTCAGGCCTATAAGCAAGAAGGCAGCAAAGCTACCTAGAAACACAGCCTTATCTTTCTTTAGATAAGAGATTGATGCTACGACTGTAGCTAACACAAAAAAACCAGATAGTACTCCCAGAAGCCGGTTTACATACTCTATCCATGTTTTCACTGCGTTGAACTCTACTTCGCCTTTCAACTTTGCACCATAAATTTCCTGATAATTCAATGGTAGCTGAGAAGCTTCTGTAGGCGGTATCCAACGACCAAAACACTTAGGCCAGTCTGGACAGCCCATTCCGGAGCCTGTACCTCTGACAATACCTCCTGCTAATATTAGCAAGTATATAACAATTACTGTCAGAAGAGCCAAGCTCCGGAAACGCTGTTCATTCTTATTAATGAGGTTGCTTGAATTGATCATTCAGGTTTTGTGCCTCGATCTCTTTTTCCAAACCAATCAACTCATTCTCATGCGGAAGATTTGATTCTGGGGTTTGAGAGTATGGCACGTTTTGAGGGATGAAGTCATCCTTTGCGCCAGGCTTGCTGTAATCATAAGGCCAGCGATATACGGCTGGTATCTCACCAGGCCAGTTTCCGTGACCAGGGGAAATTGGAGTTGTCCACTCCAATGTGTTTGACTTCCAAGGATTTTGGGGAGCTCTCTTTCCTCTGAACATGCTGTAAACAAAGTTCCAGATGAATATCCACTGAGCCGTAAAAGTGAAAATAGCAGCAAGGCTAATGAAGCTATTCATATCTGCGAAGATGTTCTTCGTGAAGTCATAGCTTGTAAAGGCATAATACCGACGTGGGAACCCCGCAATACCAATGTAGTGCATTGGGAAGAACACAAGGTAAATACCAATAAACGTCAGCCAGAAGTGAATGTATCCAAGCTTTTCATTCATCATCCGCCCAAACATCTTTGGGAACCAGTGATAAACACCTGCTAAGAGTCCGAATGCAGATGCAGCACCCATCACTAAGTGAAAGTGAGCTACAACGAAATAAGTATCGTGCAGTTGAATATCTAAAGCAGAGTTACCCAAGATCAGACCTGTCAAACCACCAGATATGAAGAATGATACAAGACCAATCGAAAATAACATAGCTGGGGTAAAGCGGATGTTACCTCTCCAAAGAGTCGTGATGTAGTTGAAAGCTTTTACGGCCGATGGAACAGCAATAATCAGCGTCAGGAACATGAAGATCGACCCTAGGAATGGGTTCATACCTGTGACGAACATATGGTGTGCCCATACAATAAATGCCAGGAACGCAATACCCATCATAGAAGCAATCATGGCACGATAACCAAAGATTGGCTTTCTAGCATTTGTTGCAATAATTTCTGAAGTCATACCCAGGGCTGGTAATAATACAATATATACCTCTGGGTGACCTAAAAACCAGAACAAGTGCTGAAACAATATTGGACTACCGCCAACATTTGGCAGCGCTTCCCCTTTTACATAAATTTCAGATAAGTAAAAGCTTGTACCGAAGCTACGGTCAAAGATTAGCAACAAAGCGGCTGATAACAATACAGGGAAAGAGATCAAGCCTAACACCGCCGTTAAGAAAAAGGCCCATATCGTTAGTGGAAGCTTGCTGAACGACATTCCACGCGTGCGCAGGTTGATTACAGTAGTAATGTAATTAATACCACCTAGCAACTGCGACACAATAAACAAGGCCATGCTACTCAACCAAAGGGTCATACCCATCTCTGAGCCAGGGTGAGCCTGTGGTAACGCGCTCAATGGCGGATATACTACCCAACCTCCGGCTGCGGGACCTGTCTCAATGAATAAAGAGACGAACATCACAACACTGGCTACAAAGAAAAACCAGTATGACAACATGTTCAAAAAGCCTGAAGCCATGTCCCGAGCACCTACTTGCAACGGGATCAAGAAATTAGAGAACGTTCCACTTAAACCAGCCGTAAGCACAAAAAATACCATTATTGTGCCGTGCATGGTAACAAGCGCCAAATAGAAGTCTTTATCTAACTTACCACTCTCGTCGATCCAACTACCTAAAATGGGTCGTAAGAAGTCCATCTTCATATCAGGAAAGCCCAACTGAAGTCGGAACATGACGGACAAACTAATGCCAATAACTGACCAGATAATACCTGAAATCAAATATTGTTTAGCAATAGTTTTGTGGTCCTCGGAAAAGATGTATTTGCGCCAAAAACTTTGCGGCTCGTGGTGTTCATGCTCAGCGTGATGAGCCACGGTTGCCTGATTAGCTACTACAGTCGCCATAGTACTTGGTTTGTTGTAAAGTTAGAATTAACGAATAGTGGCACTTACTGCCGATACACCACCATTTTGTTGAGTTGAAGCTGTTGAACTATCTGCTGGTGCAGCAGTACCCTCGGCCGGCAAATACTTAGCAGCTTTAGCTTTAAGATTTTCCGGGATGCGAGCAGCCAAGTCAGGTGTTGATGATAGCAATGGCTTTTGCTCCTTACACCATGCCTGCCACGATGCTTCATCTTCAACTACTAAACGTATGCGCATTGAAAAATGACCACGGCCACAAACTTCAGTACAAGCAATCTCATATCCGAAGTCTTGATTCCCCGTCATATTTCGCATTTCATCCGTTGTCTTATCGGCTATAAACCAGAAACGGGTTGGCATGCCTGGCACAGCGTCCATTTTTACTCGCATGTGCGGAATAAACACGCTATGCAGTACGTCTCGAGCGCGTATCTTTAACAATACAGGCTTATTAACTGGGATATGCAGCTCAGTAGTAGATACAAAGTCATCGAATGAAGCTTCATCGGTGTAATCGATACCCGTTTCATTATTGTTATCGATGAGTTTGTAATTATAAGCTCCGAGTTTGTTGTTATCAACACCGGGATAACGAACAATCCAGTTGAACTGCTTACCAACGATTTCAAATACTTGTGCATCAGCTGGAGCTTCTGACATAATATCACGCCAAGCTCGCCATCCTGTAAACACAAGCAGAGCCATTACCACAGCTGGGATAACCGTCCAGATAAGTTCAAGTTTGTGGTTCTCGGGGTAATATGCGGCTTTACGGCCAGCTTTGTACTGATAACGCCAAGCGAAGATGAATAACAGCGCGTTCGTAATGAAGAATGCAGCCGTTATAATGCCCATCGAAAGCCAGAACAAAGAATCCGTTCGACGGCCATGTGGCGACGATGCTTCTGGTAAAAAGAATTCGGACGCATAGTAGAATGACCACACAACGCCGATAATACCTACGACAAAGAAAACCATAAACAACGCGCCATTAATGCGGTTGCTCAATCCTATACGACCCTCTTCGACCGGCCCGTTTGCATTTTTCACAACGGCGGCCATCCGAGATACGACTAAAGCAGCCAGTCCTAAGAATATTACCGACAACAAAGCCACTATATAAACCATGATGTAAACGGGTTATTGATTAAATATCGTGGTGCAACGTTTCCTCAAGCATTGGATGATTCTTTGGAATCAGATTTGCCTTTGTTAGCTGAGAGGAAATTGACCACATAAATCCGCACGCGAAAATCAATATCATACCAAATTCAATAGGGCCGAAACCTGCATGTTCACCGACTGTTCCTGGCATGATATTAACGTAGAAGTCGAAGTAATGACCAATGATGATACCCCATGCTGCCAACTTCAAAAAGATGTATGTTCTCTTGGCATCCCTTGTCATGAGAACAAGAAATGGAAAGACAAAGTTTAGGAAGATGTTAATGAAAAATGGCGCTTTGTAAATACCACCGTAACCACTGAAACGCTCTCTATAATAGATAGTTTCTTCTGGAAGGTTAGCATAATAAATCAGCATAAACTGGGCAAACCATACGTAAGTCCAGAAGATACTAAAGGCAAACATGAACTTGCCCAGGTCATGCAGGTGGTTTTCATTAACGATTTGCAAATAACCTCGCTCTTTTAACGTAACAACGGTTAGCGTGATTATGGCCAAGCCCGTTACGTGCCAACTAGCTAGTGTGTACCAGCCAAACATAGTGCTGAACCAGTGTGTATCAATTGACATCACAAAATCCCAGGCTGATGTTGACGATGTAACTGCAAATACTACTAAGAAAGCTGTACCAAATTTTATACTTTTTTCGTAGTACTCAGTTCCTCCATGAAGATCTTCCTGTAGTGAGAAATTTCGTAACATACGCCACAGTATGTACCAGAGTGTAAAGTATAGTACTACCCTGATTAGATAAAATGGCGTATTAAGGAATCCCTGTTTACCGGCAATGATTGGATCGTAATCAGTACTAGTTTTGTCGTATAACCCTGGATTTGTCCAATGAAATAGGTCGTGACCAGCTAAAAAGAATACGGCGAGTACAACTATGCCCATGTAAGGTAGGTAAGCAGGTAGTGCTTCAGGAATACGCTTGAAGGCCGATGACCATCCTGCCTGAGCTAGATAATTGTACGATATAAAGAACATTCCAATTACAGATGCTCCTGTAAAGTAGATTGCGTTTAGCCATACGTTAGCCCACAATCGATTGGTCCATTTATAGGCGTGATGTCCGCCATCGTGGCCTTCACTGGCGCCGGTACCCTGGACAACCTCGTGTGTTTCGTGACTGCCGACACCCGACGCCAACAGAAACGCGCCGATTGCTACCAGCGCGACTCCGGCTCCAATGCCAATGATGAGTCGGCGTTTGGATTCCGCAGTAAATTCAAATTGTTCGTCTAAGGACGGAATTGCGTGAGCCGATGCCATTCTTGTTTATTTGTCAATTACAAAATTTATCTACTTCTTCCTTTTTGATAAATCAAGCAGCTAGTATGACTTAAATAGATAATGCACTAACTGCTTGCTTACGGTTCAAGGGAAGAAATTAACCCTGCTGCAACTTATGAACGTACTGTACTATTTTCCAGCGCTCTTCAGGAGTCATCTGTGAGCCGTGAGGCCACATCCGACCTTTACCATGTGTTATAACATGGAATATATGTCCGTCATTCATGGTCTTATAAGCGTCGGCCGAATAGCTGGGTACACCTTTGTATTCTTTACCAACTAAGCCATCACCTTTACCACCTTCGCCGTGGCAATGAATACAATAGCGACCATACAGAACCTTACCCTCTTCTAATGACTTATCAGTTTGAGGAATTGGGTTAGTTAATACACGCTCAGCTAGCCCGATGCTATCTTTAGGAATATTATAGACCATGATGTCTGTCACGGTACTATCGCCGGTACCAAACGTTGTGTGATAGTTTGGCCGAGATACAGTACCACGGGCCGGATCACGCATGTTTAAACCGTAAGGATTAACAGTGTTAGCTCTTATTTGCTTATAAGGCTCATAAGGAACTGGATCGTACATCTGTGGCGCAAATTCGACGCCGGTATCGTTGTGATCATCTTGGCAGGATGTTCCTACGAAAAATACTCCAACGATAGCTAGCAGTACTACGCCTGTATGTTTAGTTATCATTCTCATTTCGCGCGTTAGAACTGCTTTACGTTAACTTCAGCAGCCCCTGAATTCTTTAATATTTGTTCAATGTCACCTTCAGCAAGATTGTTCTTACTCATGTCGATAGCCATTGCAAACTTATTGTCAGTCGTACGTAAGTCGTACATCAAAGGCTTAACAGTTGGTCCCAGCCCATTCGATACCAGAAATGTTCCAACCATTCCTAACGCACAGAACAGTACAGTCAGCTCAAAAATGACAGGAACATAAATAACCGGAGAGTAAGAATCTTTACCACCTACGATCATTGGCCAGTCGAAGCTTTCTGTATAAGCAGTTAGTAATAATGCCGTTGTTGTACCGGATAGGCCAAACAAAAAGGCCGCAATCCCTAATCGAGTACGTGGATGGCCAAGTGCAACATCCAACCCGTGAATTGGAAACGGGGTATAAACTTCATGAATTCGAACACCCGCTTTTTTTACATCTTTAACGGCTTTCAGTACTACGTCGTCATCATCATAGATGCCGACTAAGAATTTACCGCTACCATTTACGTCTGACATGATCGGTATTATTATTTGAAGTTGGTAGTTTGGCGCTTGTAGTTTTTCTTACTGTTACTAGAGTAACACCGCTTAAACTACAAACGCCAAACCGCTCCGGATAACCCGGCTTATTCTACGTCTTTGTTAAATGTTGGATTTGCAACACGCTCTCCTTTTGCAACGCCTGATACAGATACAGGAAGTTTCTCAGATGATGACTTGATGATCGCTTTCACCTCAGCCATGTTCACTACTGGTAAAAACTTGGAGAACAACAAGAACAACGTGAAGAACAAACCAAACGAGAAAATATAGTCGCTTATATCAAATAGAGTTGGGTGGAACATTGCCCAGCTCGATGGCAGGTAGTCACGGTGTAATGATGTAACAATAATTACGAACCGCTCAAACCACATACCGATGTTAACAACAACCGATAATGTGAACGTCCATACAATGCTACGACGGATTGTACGTGACCAGAAGAGCTGTGGAGAGATAACGTTACAAGTCATCATAGCCCAGTAAGCCCACCAGTAAGGACCGGTTGCCCGGTTGATAAACGCATAGCTCTCAAACTCTACACCGGAATACCAAGCAATGAAGAACTCTGTCAAGTAAGCTACCCCTACAATTGAACCTGTGAGCGTGATGACTTTATTCATTGACTCAATGTGCTCAATTGTAATGTAATCTTCCAGCTTAAATACTACTCTGATAATCAGCATCAGGTTCTGTACCATAGCAAAGCCGGAGAAGATAGCACCCGCTACGAAATAAGGAGGGAAGATAGTCGTGTGCCAGCCCGGAATTACTGATGTGGCAAAGTCCATACTTACAATCGTATGTACTGATAGTACGAGCGGTGTAGAAAGCCCAGCTAAGATTAAGCTCATGTATTCATAACGAGCCCAAGTCTTTGCAGAACCATTCCAGCCTAAAGAAAACGCACCATATATGTAACGTGATACTTTGCTACGAGCCCGGTCACGAATAGTAGCCAGGTCGGGTAATAAACCCATATACCAAAACACTAACGATACAGTGAAGTAGGTACTGATTGCGAATACGTCCCAGACAAGTGGCGATTTAAAGTTTACCCATAATGAGCCCCATGTGTTAGGCAATGGTAATGCCCAATATGCCAGCCATGGACGACCCATGTGCATTAAAATAAAGCTTGCTGCACATATTACGGCGAAGATGGTCATAGCCTCGGCAGCACGGTTTACAGCGGTCCGCCATTTTTGACGAAACAACAGTAAGATAGCAGAGATCAATGTACCGGCATGGCCAATACCTACCCACCAAACGAAGTTGGTAATGTCCCAGGCCCAGCCAACCGTTTTATTTAAACCCCATACGCCCAGTCCTTCCCACCAGGTCCAGAACACGCAGGCGGTTCCGTAAAGTAGCACAACCACCGAGATAGTGAAAGCAATAGTCCACTCGCGGGTGGGCCGGCCCTCAACCTGTCTGCTGATATCCTCTGTCACGTCGGCATAGGTTTTGCCACCGGTGACGAGGGGAGTTCTTACGGCTGATGTTACATGTGACATATCCTTACTCTATTAATTATTATACGATTGACGTTGTACGTTTTACAATTTGTGATGTAAGATTGTTTACTGCTATCGTACATCGTCTTGCTGTAATTCGTGATTTACACTTGCGATTCCTGACGAGTTTCTTGTTTTGGTTCCTCGTCCTTGTTGCGGATTTTAGTCAGATACGAAATTTGTGGTCTCACATTAATCTCTTCCAACACGTGGAATGCCCGCCCCTTCGTTTCTACCTCTAACAATTTAGAAACAGAGCTTTCAGGATTGTTAAGGTCGCCAAAAACAATAGCGTTAGTTGGGCAAGCTTGCGCACAAGCCGTTTGAATTTCGTCGGGCATTGGCCGACGGCGTTCTTTCTTGGCCGTTAGCTTACCTTCTTGAATCCGCTGCACACAGAACGAACACTTTTCAATGACACCCCGTGAACGGACCGTTACATCAGGGTTGAGCACCATCTTACCAAGATCATTATTGAAATGGTAATCAAAGTTGTCATTATCGAAGTACTTAAACCAGTTAAACCGTCTAACTTTATAAGGGCAGTTGTTGGCGCAATAACGTGTACCAATACAGCGGTTGTAAGTCATCTGGTTCAACCCTTCTGTGCTGTGAGTAGTAGCCAATACTGGGCAAACGGTCTCACAAGGTGCATTACTGCAATGCTGGCAAAGCATTGGCTGAAACGTTACTTCGGGATTAGACGATGCAACTTCCAGTTCCTTGAAATCTTCTGGTTCAGCATCACTGCTATAATAGCGGTCAATACGTATCCAGTGCATCTCACGCCGGTTAATGACTTCCTGGCGCCCCACTACCTGAATATTGTTCTCAGACTGACAACCGATGACACACGCATTACAACCAATGCAAGAATTCAGGTCAATGACCATTCCCCAGGAATGATTTGGCTTGCCATAGCCATGCCACAATGTGATGTTAGCAGACTCCGTTGGCCCTTCCGACGTCTCAACTTTCGGCGTGTAGCGCCCAGCCATGGGATTCTTTTGGTAGTCGGCTAACTTAGTCTCCTGAACTACCGCCCGACGCCCCATTATAGTATCATGTGTTTGCGTCTGAGCAATCTCACGTGTACCACCAGCTTTCTCAACCTTTGCATTTACAGCTGAGTAAGCTACGTATCCATTAACGAGCGAAGCAAAAGGGAACGCATTTTTACCAACACCATTTGCTGATTTACCGGCTTTCTCACGGCCGTAACCAAGTGCTACAGAAACCGTGTTATCAGCTTGGCCTGGTTGTACCAGCACTGGCAGCTCCATTGATTTGCCCCCCACAGAGACTGTCACTAAGTCATTGTGAGCAAGTCCCATCTCATTAGCTGTCTTCTGCGAAATAGCAGCATAGTTATCCCAGCAAGCCTTAGAAACAGGATCTGGCATCTCTTGCAACCAAGGATTGTTAGCCATTGAACCTGTGCCAATACTCACCTTTTCGTACAAAGCCAATTCCATACCTGTTGTTGGCTTGTATCGTTGGGTAATGCCTAGGGCTGCCTGAGCAATATTTCCGGCGAAGGATGCGCTACCTGCTGTAGTTGCTTGTCCTTTATTAGGCTCGAATACGCCATCATTTAGACACTTAATCCAAAAAGCATCAAATGAATCGAACCCGGTTACTTGCGGATAGTATGTAGTGCGCCAGAAGTTTTTCAGGTACGTCTGATAATCGTTCGGCTGACCTGCCCATGTAAGCAAACTCGATTGAAACTGGCGAGTTTTGAAAATATGCGTAATAGCTGGCTGCATCAGGCTATAATGCCCTTGCTTAGGCTCAGCATCGCCCCAGCACTCCAGATAGTGAGGAGCTGGCGTAATGTATTTCACTAACGACGCTGTTTCATCTGATCGCTCAGAAAAAGAAACAGACAATGGTATCTTGGGAAGAGCTTCAGCCAATTCAGCACCACGTGGGTGGTCGTATACTGGATTGGCACCAAAGAACATAACAGCGCCTATGCGGCCAGCCTTTGCTTCGTCGATGAAAGCATTCATCTGCTGGTCATTGCCTTGGCGGTAGTTTACTGGCGTATCGAGATCAATCGTTGTCCCGTAGCTACCTAATAAGTTGTTCAAGGCGTTAACAATGACCTGAACATTAGGATCATTAGAGCCTGATACTACCAGCGCACGTCCGCGAGAACGAGCCAAATCAGTTGCTGCTTTATCTAAGTACTGAACGTTAATCGATGATGAGCCCGCGGGCGTACCGCCTAGTTTCTGCGCAACTTTGTTGTAAAGCGCCAAAGCAACTAACCCTTCTTGAGAAGGCTTGTAGGTTCCACGATAATCAGCGTTAGCACCAGTCGTAGAAAAACCAGTCTCAAATTGGTAATGCCGCGACATCGTCTTTTTACCGCCACCAATAGCACCAACCTTACGGGTCATTGCGTAGGGTCTAGCGTACTCCAGTGGAGCAATCCAGGTCCCAAGGAAATCAGCTCCTAAGCTAACTATCGTTTGAGCCTTGCTAAAATCGTATGATGGGATTACTGCTTTACCAAAGGAAGCCTGATTGGCTTGCACGATGCCAAACGAAGAGTTTGCATCGTACATGATGTGGCGAGTCGTCGGGTATTTAGCTACAAAATCAGCAACAACTGCTTTTGTAGCTGGACTTAAAATTGTAGACGTTACAAGACGAATAGCCCCGCCCCGAGATGAAACAGAGCTTAATTGATTCTGTATCTCCCGGTCAGCAGTTGCCCAATCAATCACTGTTTCACCGCGTCGTGGGCCGTTTAGCTTGTCAATGTCATACAGTGACAAAACAGAGGCCTGAACGCGAGGGAAAGTACCTCCTTTTGAAATGCTTGACAGCGGGTTACCTTCTATCTTAATAGGTCGGCCTTCACGAGTTTCCACTAATACAGCAGCGTAATCGCCACCGTCAACGTAAGTAGACGCGTAGAAATCCGAGATTGATGGATAAGTACGCTCTGGTTTATTAATATACGGAATTGCTTTCCGGACAGGCGTTTCGCAGGCCGCCAACGACACAGCTGCCATGCCAAAGCCCATTACTTTTAAGAAATCACGGCGTTGGGTGTTCGAGCCGCCGAGCAGACCATCCAGATCAGACGACGATTCATTTGGCTCAGGATTAGCAAACTCACTAGTAGCGTTTTTGACAAACGACGCGTCGTTTCGCAGCTCCTCAACCCCTTTCCAATACCGTTTGGTTGTATTTTCCATGCGTGTTGTATGCGGTATAATAACCTTGGTTCGGTGGATTAATAGTGACACTTAGAGCACTCTAAGCCGCCGATATTTGCCACTTTAAGCGGCTCCTTACTTTCTTTACGGTGAAGAGCGACGAGTTTATCGTAGTAAGCGTTGTCTTTAGTATTTACTTCTGTCTTACGGTGACAGTCAATACACCAACCCATCGTCAAAGAAGAACGATGCTCTACTACCTCCATTTTCTCAATCTCACCATGACAAGTTTGGCACTGAACATTACCAACATTTACGTGTTGAGCATGATTGAAATAAGCAAAATCTGGTAGGTTGTGTACACGTACCCACTCAATAGGGCGGTTCTGCTCAATAGCTGCGTAAATCTTCTGAATCTCCGGCGACTCTTTCTTAATAACGCCGTGGCAATTCATGCAGATGTTAGCGGATGGGATAGTAGCCGACTTTCCCTTGTTTACACCCACGTGGCAGTAGTTACAATCAATCTTGTACTGACCTGCGTGAAGCTTGTGTGAATAAGCAATTGGTTGCTTAGGAGCATATCCCTGCTGAATACCAACGCTATACAGTCCGTCAAGAGACTCCTTGGTTGCAATGAAAATAAACAACCAAATGACAATTGAGCGTAACGTTGAATTATTGAAAGCACTCGACAGTCCCTCTTTCAAACGTTGGCTTAGCGGAGCGGGCGTTTGCGTACTGTCAGTAACTGCTACAGGTGTTACAGCACGTGACAGGATCGTTACAATGACTAATAGAACGCCTAGTACCAGCAGCATAACTACCAGCAAAGCGACCAATACAAACGTGAACAGTTCGGAAGGGCCAGATATTGATGATCCAGAACCGTTCTGGTCTCCACCTGCACCACCGCCACCGCGAGCTTGCTGAGCGCCATCACCACCAACAGTTGCTTGAGCAGGTGCACTAGCCTGATCAATGTAAGCTAAGATTCCATCAATGTCAGCATTCGTTAAATTTGGAAAGCTGGACATCTGAATCCGCTGGTACTTATTGAACACTTGATTGGCATACGGATCACCAGTGGCAATTACGGCCGACGAATTGCGAATCCATTTATAAAGCCACTCCTTACCTGGCGTTCTCTGCTGAACACCTTTCAAACCTGGACCAACAACCACTTCTTCTGTAACTGCGTGGCACTGTGCACAGTTATTTGTGAACAGGGCCTTCCCTTTTTCGGCGTCACCTCCACCAGATGGTGCTGGTGTAGCTGCGGCAGGTCCACCGCCGGCAGCCGCGACCGAATCCTGCGCCTTCACTTGACCACTGTTCACTAACAGCGTCAGTGACAGGACCATGACCCCGCAAAGCTTGGATAAGCGACTCATTTTATGTACTATATTTATTGAGTTGATCAACATAATCACCAGTGACTATTCATTGGCCCACAAAAGTACGACACGATTGCTGGATAGGCAAAAATTGAGGTTTAGTTATTTTTAGCACTCAATTTTATTTATATCGGTTCTAAGTAGTGGCTCATGTATAGCCCTGTTTTTCCCTGATAACGATTTGTTTAAGCCTATGTTCAGCAAAAAAATTGCCATCTATATAAACCCAATCGGATTTATATAGATGGCAATTTTTGAGCTAGTGTATTTACAGAAGAGGTTCCGAGCGGATTCGAACCGCTGTACGAGGTTTTGCAGACCTCTGCCTAGCCACTCGGCCACGGAACCTTATTGCCCTTTATATATGACGAGTCATATATTCGGGAGTGCAAACATACAATTTTATCTATTATTTGAAAAACACTCTTATAAAAAATGCCCCTCAGTCTTTACACCAAGGGGCATTTTTACAAGGTACTATAATCTAATTAGCTTAGTTACGACCTTCCATTTGCTCTTTCAGAGCAGCTAGGGCATCCAGATCACCAAGCGTTGCACCGCGTTCAGGCTGGTTCGATTGAGCTGGCTTCGGTGCAGCAGCTTTAGGCTGCTTCGCTTCTTTAGCTGGCTCGTTCTTCTCCTGCCATGTTTTGGTATGCGACAACATAATGCGCTTTTCTTCTTTCGAGAACTCGGTTACCTTGAAGTCTAATGTTTCGCCTGCTTCCGCAAAGCTACCGTCTTCTTTTGCCAGGTTCTTGAGCGAAGAGAATCCCTCGATACCATAAGGCAGTTCGAGCGTAGCCATTTTGTCGTTTTTGCTCAGGATGGTGCAACGGTGAATTGTACCAACCGCAAAGACGGTCTCGAAGGTATCCCACGGGTTCTCTTCGAGCTGCTTGTGACCCAGAGCCAGACGACGGTTATCAACGTCAAGTTCCAGTACAATCACTTCAAGCTCTTCACCAACTTTGATGAAGTCTGATGGGTGTTTTACCTTTTTCGTCCAAGACAAATCTGATACGTGTACCAGACCGTCGATGCCTTCTTCCAGCTCAAGGAATAAACCGAAGTTGGTCAAATTGCGCACTACACCCTTGTGACGGGTGCCAATAGCATACTTGGTAGCCAATTCTGGACGAGTCCATGGATCTTCAGCCAGTTGCTTAATGCCAAGAGACATCTTACGGTCGTTACGATCTAGTGTCAGCACTTGTGCTTCTACTTCGTCGCCAACTTTCAGGAATTCTTGTGGGTTACGCAGGTGCTGTGACCACGACATTTCAGAAACGTGAATCAAGCCTTCAACGCCAGGCATGATTTCAAGGAATGCACCGTAGTCTGCCACGTTTACAATCTTGCCTTTCACTTTAGAGCCAACCTGGATATCGTCAGCAAGAGCATCCCATGGATGAGCCTGCAGCTGCTTCATGCCTAACGAGATACGCTTCTTGTCTTCGTCGAAGTCAAGTACGACCACGTTAACCTTCTGGTCGAGATGCAGTACTTCGGATGGATGGCTGATACGGCCCCACGAAATATCCGTGATGTGCAGCAGACCATCTACACCGCCAAGATCGATGAATACACCGAAGTTGGTCATGTTTTTGATTACACCTTCCAGTACCTGACCTTTTTCGAGATTGTTCAGGATTTGAGCGCGTTGTGCTTCGAGGTCCTTCTCAATCAGTACTTTGTGCGATACAACTACGTTATCGTTAGCATAGTTGATCTTAACAACCTTAACTTCCATCTTCTTGCCGACAAAAATGTCGAAATCACGAATCGGCTTCACGTCGATTTGTGAACCAGGCAAGAATGCTTCAATACTGAAAATATCAACGATCAGACCACCTTTCGTCCGACGTTTCACGAAGCCATCGATAACGAGGTCTTCGTCCAACGCGCGCTGAATTTTCTGCCAAGCGGTGATCACCTTCGCCTTTTTGCGAGACAACACCAACTGACCGTTCGGGTCTTCCTGATTTTCTACGTAAACTTCAATTTCATCACCCATCTTCAGGTCCGGCATATCCCGGAATTCGGAAGCTGGAACCAACCCGTCCGACTTGAAGCCAATGTTGAGCAGCACCTCACGGTCTGTAATCCCAACGACGGTTCCCATCACTACTTCTTTCTCCTTAACTTCCGACAGGGTGTTGTCGTACAGTTCCAACATCCGGTTGCGTTCTGCATCCGAATAGCCACTTCCGAATCCTTTGTTGTCTGCCCGGTCCCAATCAAATGCCGGCAGTTCGCGTTGCTGCGTTTTGCTCATAAAAAATGTTTTCCTGACCCACTCGGTACATCAGCCCGTGGGTCAATGGCGGGCTGACTTTTGGTTTGTAAAAAGTTGTCCTCAAAAAAGGACTGCAAAGATAGCAATTGCTATTGGAAAAAAGTTTCTTGTTAGGCAAAAGTCTTTGACATTGAGTACAAAAGGAGAAGGGAGTACAGGAGAAAGAATACCATAGTGGCTCCTTCTTCTGTACTCCCTTCTCCTTTTCGAGATTATTTATTGAAATGCTTTTTCTTTTTTACTTAAGAATGGCATCCAGCTTTGCTCTAAAGACCCCGAAAACTCACGTAAGAAAACTAAGAATGTTGGCTTAAATGGTTTCTGCCGCAGCTTCAGGTTTGCTTCTTCTGGTGTGTAGTCGCCTTTGCGAGAATTACACCGTTTGCAGGCTGTTGCCAGATTGTCCCAACTCGTTTTTCCACCCCGAGATTTCGGCAAAACGTGATCAAGAGTTAGGTCTTCACTTGTTCCGCAGTATTGGCAGCGGTGGCCGTCGCGCTTGAAAATATTCTGCCGGGTGAGCATTACCCCTTTGTATGGCAGACTTACGTACCGATGTAATCGAATGACTGATGGCATCGGGAACTCGGCCGAAACGGTTCGGAGCGTGAATTGCTCCGATTCGGCAATGAGTTCGGCTTTGTCTAAATAAACCAGCAAAAATGCCTTAGGAACGGAGCAGATGCTGAGTGCACTGTAATCTTGATTTAAGACTAATACTTTCCTGCCCATATCGCGTTTAAATGCCTCTGTATGGTAGCAAGTTACAGAGTTATCCACATAACGGCAAGAATTGTGTGAAATATTAGTAACGTTCCCGTTGCAGATCCCGCTCTACATCACGTTCTTTTATACTGTCGCGCTTATCATACAGCTTTTTACCTTTTGCCAGCGCGATCTCCACTTTAGCAAAACCTCGCTCATTCGTGAAAAGCCGTATAGGTACTATAGTTAGACCCTGATCTTTTAGTTTTTCATTAATACGTTTAATTTCCCGCTTGGTTAACAGGAGCTTACGGTCACGTAAGGGCTCGTGGTTATAGTGCGTACCTTCCGTATAAAGTGAAATATTCATCTGACGAATGAATAGCTCATCACCCAGAATTAAGCAGTAGGCGTCCTGTAGGTTTACTTTTCCCTGCCGAACCGATTTGATTTCAGTACCGGTCAATACAATTCCAGCCGTGTACTTCTCCAAGAACGAATACTCGAACGAAGCACGGCGATTACGAATATCAACTTGTTTAACGATAGAGGCAGAGGCCATGTATTTTTAGTTACAATTCACGAAAGCGGTTCGCAATTCAACAATAAAGATTATTGACGGCGAATTCAACGTAACATTCGTGACCTATACATAATGAATTAAGGGCTACAAAGGTAACCAGGTAAGAGCAAGAACATTAAAAATCAGCGACTGGTTTATACCAGTACGCAAAAGTCCATGACGAGCCTTCAAACTAAAAAGCTGGTCAGTAAACAAAAGGCTTGCTTACTGACCAGCTTATCAACAAAATATGAGAGTGCTAACGACTACCTCTATTTTTTAGTTTGCTTTGCTTCGTATTCTTTATTTAACCCATCCAGAATAGCCTTCGTTTGATCGGCGGATGGATTAGCAAATAAAATACCTCCTCCTTTGGTGTAACCCAGCACAAACTCATATTTATTCTGAGCGTTCACCTTCTTGAGGTAATCGTAAATCTGGTCGTATAATTGTTTGTTCTTATTCTGCTCTTCGAGCGCTAAATTTTGTGCAGCTCGCTCACGGTATGCCAGAATATCTTGTTGCTCTTTTTGAAGGGAAGCTTCGGTCGCCCGTCCTTGCTCCTGCGTCATGGTAGCAGCGCGTTGCTGAAAGAAAGCCACCTTGTTTTGCAGATTACGGCCTTTCGATGCAAGATCATTCTCCAATTGAAAACGTTTACTTTCAAGCACTTTCTGTGTGTCTTTAAAATATTCGTACTTCGTCAATAACGAATCAACGTTTACATAAACAATAGATTTTCCTTTGGCTTCTGCCGGTGTGGCTACAGCAGGGGTAACTTCAGGCTGGCGATCTTTAAAATGTAAATAATACAAAACAGCTACGGCAATCGTCAGGATGACGTTCAGAATCAACGAGGCATTCTTCACGGGAAAAAAATTGGTTAGTTACAAGTTTATCCTACAAAGGTAGAAGGAATTACAATTTAGGAAGTAGGATTTATGATTTGATTTCTAATTGCCTGTCGAACAAAAAAGCCTGCAGCTCCGGCTAAGCCTCCTACTAAACCACCTACAACGGCCGTCAAGAGTAGTAAGAGGGTAGAGTTGTTCATTTGAAGAAGCAACTGACTGATGCGCCCGGCGAAAGTGCCATCACTTCGAACGTAAATGAGTAAAGCATAGCCGAGCCAAACTAAGGCGACACCAACAAAGCCATACAGGAAAGCTCGACCAGCACTGGGACTTAACCAAAAAGTAATTAAGAATGAAACAATCGCTAAACTCCACCATGGAAGTATGAGCTGAGCTAACAAGCTAATAAGGGCAATAAGCAAAATCTGTATCATGGGCAACGCGGCTAGGAAGCCGCTCTTAAATGCGACTTATTAACCGCTTTACTTTAAAACTATCTTTTGTTTAATTCTTGGGTGCTTATCCTTAGGAGATTGCAGGTAGAGCAGCTCATTGAGCTGTCCAGTACGCCAGGTTTCGATCATGTTCATATAATACGGACTCCCTGGATTACCAGACTGTCCACCCGGATAAACACCAAATGCCTTAGGGTGCGGCCCCAAGGCAACAACCATCCGCCAGGAAGGGCCATTCCGTTCGCTGGTAGCGTTAACGATGCCACTCCCTCCGCCGACTTGTACGTTGAGGGCGCTTAGAGCGTCTAAACGAGCCAAGTGACTAATTTTAGTGGCTTTATGGGACCCCCATTGCCATGATTCACTAATAGGCCCATGTTTCCGGACAAGTGAATCGATCGTCGAACGAAAACTTGCTGTTACAACATCAGTAATCGTTTCTGTGGCCGGTGTTTTCACATTATCGAACCAATGAGACGATGGTTCTTTTTGCGCTAACGAAAGGGTTCGATCGAAGCTAGGATAGCGCATAGTCACCGTATCAGAGCTCTCAAACTCGTCTTTCCAAAGTGCATCCATTAACTGCCGCGACCACTCCGTAAATATGGTCGGCCCAATCTCAGTTACGTCATGATTGTACTTCCAGCTTTTAATAATAGTTAATGCTTTTACCTGATCGCCGGTTAGTTGTTTCGTTTGTATGTGCGGTAGAAAAACGGGTAATGCATTTGCCGCCCGAAGATTTAGATTGTCGTTTTGCAACTGCCGTAAGCTATCTATAGTAGCGTTTTGCATACCAGTGAGACGCTGGTTGATGCGAATGCCTCTTTCTGAAGGAGCAAATTGCCAATTAATATAATAGGGATACGTAGGATCAGTAGATGACTGGTTAGCCGAGCTAACGAACCCTCTGGCAGGGTTTTTCACATGCGGATTCTGCGCCATCAGAATCCAGCCGTGCCAATCGTGAGCCGGATTAGTCCCGTCCAGCAAGAACTTTCCCTGATCTTTCCATTTAAGTGGGAAGCGGCCGTTGGGCGTAATAGCAATGTCTTTCGCTACGTCGGCAAACACAAAATTCTGTGCTGGCGCAGCATAATGTGATAACGCTTCTCTATAATCGTCGTAATTTTTAGCGCGGTCGAGCAAATAATACGTCAGAAAATCATTGGACTCTTCGTGGGCAATCCAGCGAGCCGCGTAGCCCACCGGCACATTCTTGGCAAACGGCTTCTGGCCTAGCGTATACATGATCGGTCCATGATGGGTGTAAAGGACTGTATCGACTACATCCGGCTTTCCTTTCACTTTAATAACCTCAATTCGGCGTTTAACGGGTTTCCATTGGTTATCATGCCAGTATTCACGTTTAGAAGCGTCTTTAAACTTGATCTGATAGAAGTCGAGTACGTCGGCCCCAACATTCGTCACTCCCCACGCGATTTGTTTATTAAATCCAATGATTACACCCGGTGAGCCTGGCATGGAAGCTCCGTATATATTCATGGTTGGCGTAACAAGCTGAATCTGGTACCAAATAGAGGGTAAGTTGAGCGCTAAATGTGGATCGTTCGCCAAAATAGGGTATCCTGTTGCGGATTTTTTCGGACCTATTGCCCAGTTGTTGCTGCCAATTGTTGGATCATGCTCGGGCCAACGCATGGCTAACGACTCTATGTTTGCTAGAACAGGGTCTGGAGCTTTAGGAACAGCCACAGGCGTAAAATCCCACTTTGTACCTTGAGGAATAATTGGGTCCTCTTTTGTGGGATAGTCAGGAAAAAGATCATTAGTAACAACCGTACCATATTTCTTCAGTACGTTGCTCATGTTCAAGTCATCAGCACCAAGCGCTAATACGCCGGACATATACTTCAGGAAGTACGCGCATTTTATTGGTTGCCAGGGCTCAGGTGCATAGCCCAGTAATTTGTATTCGAGCGGGTATTGGGCTGGTTTTAGCTGCTTTATGTAGGCGTTTATACCGGCCGTGTAAGCCTCAATAGATTCGCGGGAGCGAGAGTCGGCCATCATCGCTTTTACCGCTTTTTCTGCCCCAAATCCCATGCCCAAACGACGGTTATAACGATCCAGCTCGAGAGCGCGATCCCCAACAATTTCTGCAACACGTCCGGCCGCGGCATGGGTTTGGAACTCCATCTGCCATAGTCGGTCTCGGGCTGTCAGATAGCCTTGAGCGAAGTAGGCATCGTAATCGTTTTGAGCAAACACATGGGGGATGGCCAAGTCGTCGAACAAGACGGTAACAGGGGCTTTAGTACCCTGTAAAGTGATTTCTTGCTCGGTGTCGCTACCCACTTCTGTATTTTGCCAAAAACCAACAAACGGACTTAACAAGGGGCCAAACGCCGGAATGCTTCCCCATGAACGATTCAGTGCCCAAATAAGTGTTATGGTAAGTAATGAAACTAAGACCGGCTTAAGGTAGTGCATAGAGGCAGAAAGAACGAATACTTTTTATTACGCAAGTTTACTATTTGCACCCTGCAAATAAAAAGTATTCTTTTCCTAATCGAGACATTTCTTTTTTTACATTTGCCAATTACAAACAGTCTGGCCACGTGCGTAAAGGTAGCCACTGTTAGAATCAGTCTGTAAGAATTATGGAGCTGACGGATAGGGAATTAACGATTCGCTTAAGACAGAATGATGGGGTAGCGTTTGAAACGTTGTTCCGGCGGTATTATCGTTACCTCTATGCCATCGCTATCCAGTATGTGAAAGATCCTGTGTTGGCCGAAGATTCGCTACAAGAGGTTTACCTAAAACTGTGGACAAACCGGGAAGGGCTAGATGCATCGCAGTCTGTGAAAAACTACCTGGCAACAGCCATGCGCCACCAAGTGTTGAATCAACTCCGTGATGATAAACGCGCTATACTACGCCATATTGAGCGACAGTCAGGCTTGGCCATCGTTGACACGACAACAGAAGATCAACTTATCTTGAACGAATACGATTCTGTTGTTCGTACTGGATTGAATCAGCTGCCAGCGCAGCGCCGTCTGGTGTTTCTGCTTCGTTCCGAAAATGGACTTTCCAACGAAGAGGTTGCTTCCAGGCTTCATATTTCTATCAATACTGTTAAAGTGCACTATTATCAGGCCTGCCGGTTCCTTCGCGATTACCTACGCCATCATGCCGGTATTGAAACACTCGTGCTACTCCTATCATCCTTTTGTGATTAACCACGAAATATTTTTTCGATTCTAATAATACTTCTGCTAACTAGTGGTGTATAGGAGCCAACTGGCTTTCTTATACGCATGACAGAACAATTACTTCAGCGGTATTTCGCCAACCAGGTCACACCCGACGAAGCTAAGCAAGTGCTGGACTGGTTTGATACAGATGCCGGCCAGACGTACCTGGCACAACGGCTGAATACTCAGTTTAACACCGCCGACTGGCACGCTCCGCCCAATAGCGCTGCCCCCGAGGCCGATTCTATGCTAAATGCCATACGCTCACGTATGGCATCCCATCAGACAGTTATAATAACGCCGGTTCGCCGACTTGATTGGTTAGGTCAGTCTATGCGTTGGGCAGCTGTCTTCATCGGTTTAGTAATCTTGGCATCAGCGGCATTCTGGGGATACAGGAAATTATTACCCACTGATCTTGTTCAGCAAACTGCTTTCGGAAAAATAAGCAAACTAACGCTGCCCGATGGTTCATTGGTAACCCTAAATGGCAACAGTCGCCTACGTTACTCTCCTCGCTGGACGGCAGGGCATACGCGAGAAGTATGGCTCGATGGGGAAGGTTTCTTTAGCGTAACTCATCAGCAAAATCATGAGCGCTTTATTGTTCACTTGCCCAACAAATCAACGATTGAAGTATTAGGTACCCAATTCAATGTACTGGCTCGTGAAAGTCGAGCAAAGGTGGTACTCAACAAAGGCAAGATCCAACTTCATGTTGGTGAACAAGCGCAGAACAAATTGATCATGAAACCGGGCGACCTCGTCTATGCCGATGTACAGACAAGAACCTATTACTGTAAACGGGTAGACCCAGCGGCACAGTCGGCCTGGCAAACGGGTAAGCTGATGTTTGACGGAACCAGTTTAGCCGAGGTAGCCCAAATACTAAAAGATACATACGGTGTAACGGTAGAAATCGCAGATCCTGAACTAAGGCGGCAAACCATTTCTGGTACGATTCCCAACCAGTCCATGTCAACTATTCTTAACGGACTTTCCAGCTTATTTGATTTAAAGATTACTCAACACAATAATAAAATTCTAATCAAACGAACCTAATCACTCTGATTATGAAACGACAATTATTCTTTTGGGTATCGTTGCTCCTGATTGGTGTTGTGCCTTCTAAGGCGCAATTACTGGCCTCGAACAATCGCTATTCTGCCTACCAAAGCCGTGAGGTCGATACCCGACAAACTACCCTCCGAAGCGCGTTAAACCAATTGGAGCGGTATTATGGTGTCTCATTCATATACCCAACAAATTTGGTTGACACCAAAGTGCAAGTAACCAACCAGCGAAGCCAAAATGTAGAAGCTGAATTAACTGCGTTGCTTACTGATCAAGGCTTATCTTACCGGAAAGTGCAACCAAAATTTTACGCCATTTTACCAGCGAAAGACAAAAGTCCCAGGCTCTTTCGAAAAATTGAGCAGATCGAAACAAAAACTGCTGCTGATCAAACGAACGCCCCTATAGAGTTATCCAACGGAACAGTTAACAAGCTGGAGCGTATTGGCTGGTCTGTGACTTCGGCAAAGTCTCTAGCTGATATCAATGGAAGAGTAATTGACAAAGGTGGGCAGGCAATTCCGGGGGTTAGTGTAATTCTGAAAGGCACCAACCGTGGTACTACCACCAATGCAAATGGTGAGTATAGTTTAAACGCGCCAAACAATGGCGTGCTCATATTTAGCTTTGTAGGCTACGTTTCTCAGGAAATTCCAGTATCAAGCCGCAGTCGGATCGACATAACGTTGCTTGACGACGTCAAAGCCCTCAGCGAGGTTGTTGTCGTTGGTTACGGTACCCAGAAGCGTGCCTCCGTAACAGGAGCCATCTCGTCAATATCGGCTCAGGAAGTTACGCAGTTGCCGGTGCCAAGCGTAGAGCAAGCTATTCAGGGCCGAGTACCCGGGGTAACGGTGGTCGCGAACGGCTCACCGGGCGAAACCCCTGTAGTACGTATTCGTGGCATTGGCTCGATCAATTACGCAGCGAATCCTCTTTACGTCATTGATGGCTTTCCGACCAGTGATTTAAACAACTTTGATACGCGTGACATCGAGTCAGTCGATGTATTGAAAGATGCTTCTTCGGCCGCTATCTATGGATCACGAGCTGCTAACGGTGTCATCATTGTAACGACTAAGAAAGGCACCAGCGATGGTAAGCTCCGTGTTAGCTACGATGGTTACGTCGGTACACAAAGTGCCTGGCGGCAGCTTGATCTGCTCAACCGGGATGAATATATCCAATACGGTACGGCGCTACGTACCAATGCTGGTCAACCCATTCCGGTTCGATTTGGCAATCTAAACCAGCCTATTTACGCAGGGGCCACTCAGACATATGCCCAGACAGATACTGACTGGCAGAAGGCGGTATTCAGAAATGCACCCATTACTCAACACAGTGTGCAACTCTCCGGAGGAAACGAGCGATCCCGGTTTTACTCATCGGTTGGTTACTTTAATCAGCAGGGTATCATGATCGGTACGGGGTATAGACGCGGCAATTTTCGCATCAACTCAGACCACACCATCAGCAAACGCTTCTCGTTCGGGCAGACGCTGACAATCTCCTACGACGACAAACTCAATGAGGTTAGCGCTGGCGGTCGAACGCAGGTTCAGAACATGATCCGGATGACGCCTTACATGCCCGTCGAAGATCCGACACTGCCTGGCGGTTATCGTGGTCCCGATGGGTCTGACGGCTCCGATCCTCAGAATCCGGTGCGGGCAGCTTTGCAGGACCAAAGTAAAACCCAGCGCATGAAAATTTTGGGTAGTGCTTATGTTGATGTAAAGCTTTTTGACGGACTGACGTATCGGCTACGGGGGGGTATCGATTATGTTACGGCTCGCACGTATTCGTTCTTACCGATCTACAGCGAAAGCTTCAACGCCCGCGCTTTGGCTAACCTATCAGACGACCGGTTGACGTATGCCTCTCCACTGATTTCTAACCAGTTGACATACGAAAAAACGTTTGGTAAACATACCATCAACGCAGTAGCCGTTGCCGAGCGCCAGGCAGGCACAACTTTACAAATAGTTGGCACTGGACAGGCAACATCTAACACCATTCGCGAGCTAAACGGAATAGTCAGTACAAGTGCTGGTTTGAGTGGTAATCGATCGGAAAACGTGTTGATTTCCTATTTAGGACGTGTTAACTACGAATTCGGTGGTAAATACTTAGTAGGGGCATCGTTCCGTCGTGATGGTTCGTCGCGATTTGCACCGGGTAAAAAGTGGGGTAACTTCCCATCGGTATCAGCCGGATGGCGCCTTAGCGAGGAATCGTTCATTAAGAATATACCTACCATTTCAGAATTGAAGCTGCGGGCTAGTTACGGTACCATGGGCTTCAACGGGATAGGTGACTATGCGTGGCAAGTAACGATAGCGCAGAACACAAACGCAATTCTGGGCGGAGATCGAGCACAGGGAAGTTACTTTGACCGCTTGGGCAATACGGACCTGAGCTGGGAGGTAACGAAGATGAGTAACATCGGCCTTGACCTGGGCTTATTGAACAACAGTATTACGTTGTCGGCCGAAGTATATCAGCGCAACACCGATGGTCTGATCTTAAACCAACCCATTGCGCCGTCTATTGGCTATTCACAATCACCTGTCGTAAACGTAGGCAGCATGCGTAATAACGGCGTCGAGTTCCAGCTAGGTTATAACAAGACGAAAGGGGCTTTACGATTTAACGCATCGGGTAATATGAGTTTTATTCAGAATAAAGTATTGAGTCTTGGACCAACCATTTCTCCCTTATTGAATGGTGCTAACGCTGACTATGGTAACTCTGACATTACTCGCACAGAAGCCGGTCAATCGATTCAGTACTTCTACGGCTGGAAAGTAGCAGGCATCTTCCAAAACGCCGATGAAATCAAGGCCGCACCAACCCAGGACAATGCTAAACCCGGCGATCTTCGGTTTGTAGACGTAGATAACAACGGAGTAATTAACGCCAACGACCGTGTCAATTTAGGTAGCTTTCTGCCGAAGTTTACGTATGGCTTGAACTTAAGCGCTAACTACCAGGGGTTCGACTTGTCGTTGTTCTTCCAGGGGGTACAAGGCAACAAAATATATAATGGCGTAAAGGTACTTGAGCAGGGAATGCTGAGGTTGTTCAATGCGGGTACAGACGTTTTACGGGCCTGGACACCTACCAACACCAATACCGATGTACCGCGTGCGGTTGATGGCGACCCTAATGGCAACTCACGCACTTCAGATCGATTTATTGAAGACGGGTCCTATCTGCGACTAAAGAATTTTAGCCTCGGCTACTCTATTCCAGCCGCAGCATTGCAATCGTTCTCACGCGGAACACTCAGCCGGGCACGCGTCTACGTATCGTCGACAAACCTGCTGACATTCACGAAATATACTGGCTATGATCCTGAAGTTGGAACACGTACCAGCAACACGAATCCAACGCTGACGAATGGCATTGACTATGGCCAGTTTCCACAAGCTCGTACATTTTTAGTCGGACTACAACTAGGCTTTTAACCAATAGGGATAAACTAAGCGAACATGAAATCTACATATTGGACAACCGGTATGCTGGCCATGGGGCTCTTCTTCGGATGCAGCACCGACAGCCTGAATAAAATCAACCCGAACCAGTTCATAACAAGCACTTACTACAAAACCGCCGATGAGTTACTCAAAGGGGTTAATTCTGTATATGCCGTTTGGCAAAGTGCCAATCTAACCGGCCGTGAATGGTTTTTTCTTAATGATCTCCGTTCCGACGATGTGGCCACCGGTGGTGGTCAGTTAGAAGCGGCACGTAGCCAAATCCTGATTGGTGCTCAAACCCCCGCAAATGCGGTTGCTTTTTCCGTTTGGAACGGTCTTTACCGGGTTGTACACCGGGCAAACGTAGTAATCGACAATGGAGCGACGGTGCCAGACAACCCAACCTTGACAAAGCGAGTAGTAGCTGAAGCCAAGTTTTTGCGGGCCATGGCTTACTTTGATTTATTGACCAATTGGGGAGCCGTGCCTCTTTATACAGATTACGTGACGGAGGTAGACGGCACGAAGCCCAAAGCAACGGTAGACGAGATTTATTCGCTCCTAACGACCGATTTATCAGCCGCTCAGGCCGACTTACCAGCCAGTGCTACAGGAGCTGACCTTGGTCGGGCTACCAAAGGTGCTGCTCAGGCTTTGTTGGCACGGGTGTATATGCAAAAAGGCGATTACGCCAATGCTAAAACCCAGCTTCAGCAAATTATCAGTTCGGGCCTATATAAGCTAACGGATGAGTACAACGATAATTTCGTAGAGGAAACTGAGTTTAATACAGAATCTATTTTTGAAATTGGTTTTTCCCTGATCGGTGGTTTCAACTGGGATGCCGACGGGAATGATAACGGCGCGAACGAAAACATGACCCGCAGCCAGGAGTATTCACCCATCGGCTGGCGCAACCTGATCCCGTCGGAAAGCTTACTAGCCGAGTATGAGCACACGGCTAAGGGCGATGCTAAAACGGACCCTCGTCTGGGGTATAACTTTTATTTTATTGGCGACACCTACAACCTGGGAAAGAATACACTAATGGATGCGCAAGTGCAGGGCAATACATCGGTGTTTAATGGCACAGCCCAGAAAATTAGCTGGCGCAAGTACACGGCTATGTACAAAAACAACGAAACCTTCTACACATCGGGTATCAACATGCGGCTAATTCGCTACGCAGAGGTACTGCTCATGATGGCAGAAGCCGAAAATGAAACAGGAAACTCAGCTAACGCGATAGCCTTGCTTAACCAAATTCGGGCGCGAAAAAGTGTAGCTATGCCTGCTTATCCAACGGTAAAATACCCCGTTAGCAACAAAGACGAAGTGTTCCAGGCAATCGTCCACGAAAAGCGTGTCGAGCAGGCTGGCGAGCAGATTCGCAACCGCGATATATTACGCTGGAGAGCGCAAAGCAAGCTAAAAACCGAGCCAATTTCATACTTCGTTAAAAATAAACAAGAGCTATTGCCCATTCCTCAGCAGGAGCTGGACAACAACAGTAAACTGAGTCAGAAAGACCAGAACCCAGGTTATTGAAAATGCCCATCTAATAAATCCCAAGTTATATCCCCGGCTTGCCATTGTCGCACGGCCGGGGATTTTGTTTACCTTTCGGCTATGCATGCTTTGCTAAAACTGACCGGACTACTTCTTATCATGCTGGTCGGCTGCACCAATCACTCACCTCGTTTCAAGCGGCTGCCAGCTAGTCAAACCGGCATCGACTTTGCAAACACCATCACGGAAAGTGATTCACTCAATGTTCTGGAGTTCGAGTACATCTACAACGGAGGTGGCGTGGGCGTGGGTGACTTCAACGGCGATGGTAAAAGTGACGTGTTTTTTGCCGGCAATCAGGTGTCAAGTCGGATGTACCTGAATAAAGGAAACTTTAAATTCGAAGACGTAACCAAGTCCGCAGGCGTATCAACGCAGTTCTGGTGCACAGGCGTAGCCGTAGCAGACATTAATCAGGACGGTCGGCAGGATGTGTATGTGTCTACCATTCATCCCAAGCGCGACCATGCGGTGCCTAACCTACTTTTCATTAACCAGGGAAACGACGCCGATGGTATTCCTCAATTTCGCGAAATGGCTCAGGCCGCTGGCCTTGCCGACTCAAGCTATACCACACAAGCTACGTTTCTAGATTATGACCATGATGGCGACCTGGACGTTTTTCTACTGACAAACGCCCTGGAAGTGTATAACCGGAATAATGTCACCGGCCCCAGAAATGATGGCTCGGCTCGCAGCGTAGACAAGCTTTTCCGGAATGATGGGTTATCCGCAAACGGACTTCCCCATTTTACAGACGTGTCTAAACAGGCTGGGCTGGTTCATGAAGGCTGGGGTTTAGGTGTGATTGTTAACGATATTAATCAGGATGGCTGGCCAGACATTTACGTTGCCAATGACTTTCAGTCAAACGACGTCTGGCTTGTTAACAACAAAGACGGCACCTTCACTAACCGCATAGAGAAAGCGCTCAAGCATCAGAGCCATAACAGCATGGGCGTTGACATGGCCGATATTAACAACGACGGCCTTGCTGATCTTACCGTTGTCGATATGCTGCCTGACGACAACCTACGGCAAAAAACCATGTTCTCTACCATCCCGTACGACCGCTTTCAAATGGCCCGGCGGCTTGGTTATCAACCACAATACATCCGCAACACACTCCAGCTAAACCGCGGTTTAGCTCCAGCAACTAACGATACGTTAAACCCCATGCCTCTCTTCAGTGATATTGGTTATCTGGCCGGAACAGCCGCAACCGACTGGAGTTGGAGCGCCTTATTTGCCGACCTAGACAATGATGGTCTTCGCGATCTGCTAATCACGAATGGCTATCGCAAAGACATAACCGACCTTGATTTTACCAGCTATAACCGGGATGCTGGCACCTTCGGCTCCGACGCTGATAGACGTGCCCAATTATTGAAACGGATTGAAGACCTGGAGCCCGTTTACAAGCCTAATTTCTTGTTTCATAATAATGGCAACCTGAAATTTTCGGACGTAGCAGACGAATGGGGCCTTGATGAGCCGTCATTTACGAATGGGACTGCTTATGCTGATCTTGATGATGATGGAGATCTTGACCTCGTCATGAACAACATCAACGACAAAGCATTCATTTATCAAAATAAAACCATCGATGATCGGGACTATTCAACATCCACTCATTTCCTTAAGATTCGCCTGGCAGGCAATTCGACTAATCGGGAAGGACTGGGCGCTAAAGTTGCGCTCTGGATTGACCAAAACGTGTATTACGCTGAATATACTCGTCAACGAGGCTATCAATCAACCGTAGAGTCAGGTATTCATCTGGGCTTAGGAAAGGCCAATCGAATTGATTCATTAAAAATACTTTGGCCAAACGGAAAGGGGCAAGTTTTACGAAACCTGTCTACCAATCAAATATTGGCCTTAGAAGAACGTAGCGCTAGCCCCCAGCCAGCTACATTCTTCCGGCTACAAGCCCCCGTTAAGCCGCTATTAACAGAAATTTCAACCCCACTCGGCTTAGTTTTTCAACATCAGGAAGATGACTTTGTCGATTATAAGGCGCAGCAGACGCTACTGTTTCATAAACACTCCCAAATTGGCCCAGGCTTAGCCGTTGGTGACATAGATGGAAACGGGTTCGACGACATTTACGTGGCTGGAGCAGCCAATCGGGGCGGCACGTTTTTTCTCCAGCAAGCGAATAGCACATTTAAACGAAAGAATCGACCCGCTAAACAACCCGAAGAGATTGGCGTACTCTTATTTGACGCCGATAACGACAACGACCTTGATCTCTACGCCGTTCATGGAAGCACCGAGTTTGGCCGTAATGAAAGCCGGTATCAGGACAGCCTATATCTTAACGATGGAAAAGGCAACTTTCAGTCAGCGTTAGGCGCGCTCCCTCCTACTACAGCTAGTGGTTCATGCGTAACAGCCGTCGATTACGATCACGATGGCGATCTGGATTTATTCGTTGGTGGGCGTATTGTGCCTCAGCGGTATCCTGAACCCGCTAGAAGTTACCTGTTACGCAATGACAGTCGGACCGGCCAAGTTCGCTTCACCGACGTAACTAACCAGCTAGCGCCAGTATTAGCTAAAGCTGGGCTAATATGTGCTGCCCTTTGGACAGATGTTGATAACGACAGTTGGCCCGATCTGATGCTCACCGGTGAGTTCATGCCAATAACGGTTTTCAAAAACCAAAATGGCAAGCAGCTAATTCCTTTACCAGCGCCTACGTTAGCCAAAGCTGTTGGCTTTTGGAACAGTCTTACGCCTGGCGACTTCGACAATGACGGCGATATGGATTACATTGCAGGCAACCTAGGAAAAAATAGCCGCTTCCAGGCGTCGGCTGACCGACCAATTTCTGTGTACGCAGCCGACTATGACAAAAACGGCACGCTTGACCCAATCCTAAGTTTTTTCAATGGCGACAGCGAATACCCGTTCCATCCGCGCGACGTCCTGACAGATCAGGTGCCTTCGTTGAAAAAAAAGATAACGACGTTTGCTACTTACGGTAAGACAAGAATAAACGAGCTTTTGTCCGACGCGCAACGTGAGGAAGCCCTAATCATGCGGGCGACGTACTTATCATCAGCTTATATAGAAAATCGGGCTGGCACACTGGTGTTGCACGAATTACCAATTGAAGCACAATTCTCTCCCGTGTTCGGAACAGTAGCAACTGATGTAAATCAGGATGGTAACTTAGACATATTACTTACCGGCAATGATTACGCGAATGAAGTGCTATCGGGCTGGCTGGACGCCGGATTGGGGTTGTGTCTGCTGGGTAATGGAAAAGGGCATTTCAAACCGCTGTCGCCATTGGTGTCAGGCTTCGTTGTAGATGGCGACGCAAAAGCTTTATCTACTGTTCTACTGGCAAGCGGGCAACTTAGCTACATAGCCACGCAAAACAATGGGCCGTTGCGTGCTTTCAAAGCAACAGCGGATAAAACAGCATATCGATCCATTAACGACGCTGACAGTCAACATAGAACCGTTAAAGCAAGCAATTGGGCACAAGATAACCAGTGGAGCTGGGGTAGTGGTTATTTATCACAATCATCCCGCTATACGACGGTTAAGTCCAACTAAAAAAGAATCAGTACTTTTGAACGCATTATCGGTTCACCTCTATGCGCTTTAGTTTAGTTCTTATCTGTATGATTACCAGTGCCTTTATTCAACCGGCTCCACCTATGTTCGACTTGCAAGGCCATCGGGGTTGCCGCGGTTTAATGCCCGAAAACACAGTGCCTGCTTTTCTGAAAGCGCTTGACCTTGGTGTTAACACGCTCGAACTAGATGTCGTCATCAGTAAAGACAAACAAGTGGTTGTCTCGCACGAGCCTTACTTCAATTCAGCCTTTAGTATAACTCCGAGTGGAAAACCGGTCGATAAAAATGAGCAGAAACGTCTGGTTCTCTATCAAATGGATTATGCCGATATTAAGCAATACGACGTAGGCTCAAATGGTAACCCGGCTTACCCAGACCAGCAAAAGATTAAAACGTATAAGCCCTTGTTGAGCGAAGTTATTGAGCAGACGGAAGCGTACCAGAAGCGTAAGAATCTGCCTTTATTTTCGTACAACATCGAAATCAAAAGCGAACCGTCTGAATATAACAAAAGCCAGCCCGAACCAGCCGAATTTTGTAAACTTGTACAAGAGGTTCTTATCAAGCAACTTCCCTCCGAACGTATTGTGATTCAAAGCTTTGACTTTGCCATATTAAAAGAATGGAAACACCAGACAGAACGTAGCGACCAACCAGCTCTAAAGTATCCCAACGTTCGGCTTGCGGCTTTGGTAGAAAATTTACGTAGTCCTGAGAAGAATTTAGACAAGCTTGGCTTTATTCCTGATATATACAGTCCGTATTATCGACTGCTCAGTCAGGATAAGATTAACCGGTTGCACAAACAGGGCATCAAGGTGATTCCCTGGACTGTGAATCAACGGAAGGATATGGAACGCCTGAAAGAATGGGGAGTCGATGGATTGATTACCGATTATCCCGACCGGGCAAGCGGTTTGTAAACCAACCCGCAACTTTGTAAGTTTCTACCACTAACCGGCCTGTTTAGCTGGTTGCTGCCTGCTTTTACACTATGACCTTTTTAAACACCACGCTTAAATGGCTCCTGCAACGGCGATTGCCGCGCATTGAGACCATGATGAAACAGCCCGGCGCGGTGCAACAAAAGGTATTTAATCAACTTATTCGGGCCGGACGACGAACCGAGTGGGGCCGTAAACACAATTACAAATCCATCCGAAGCATACAGGATTTCCAGCAGCTGGTGCCGGTGTCCAGTTACGAGGATTTATTCCCCTACATTGAACGGGTCATGAAAGGAGAGCCTAAAGTGTTGTGGCCCTCTCCGGTTCGCTGGTTCGCCAAATCGTCTGGTACGACCAACGCCCGCAGCAAATTCATTCCGGTCACGACCGAATCGCTGGACGAAAGTCATTTTAAAGGCGGTAAGGACATGATGGCGCTTTACATCGCCAACAACCCCAATAGTCGTACGTTTGAAGGCAAAGGACTATCAATCGGTGGGAGTCTGCACCAAAACCCATACGGTAGCAACAGTGCCGCTGGCGACGTATCGGCCGTTGTTATGAAAAATCTGCCGAGCTGGGCTCAGTTCATACGAACACCATCGATTGAAGTTGCCCTTATGGACGAGTGGGAATCGAAGCTGGAGCGCATGGCGGAGACTACCTCGCAGGAAAACGTTACCAGCATACTTGGTACGCCAACCTGGGGTTTGGTGTTGATCGACAAAATACTGGCCCGCACCGGAAAGGCAAACATTCTGGAAGTTTGGCCGAATTTTGAATTACTAGTTCACGGTGCGGTCAATTTTCAGCCTTACCGAGAGTTGTTTCAGCATCAGATATTTCCATCAAAGTCTGTTCGCTATCAGGAAGTTTATAACGCTTCAGAGGGGTTCTTCGCTATTCAGGACGATTTAAGTCGAGTTGGCGAGATGCTGCTGATGCTTGATTACGGCATTTTTTACGAATTTATTCCAGCACACGACGCTGATCAGCCTTTTCCCAAAACGCTGACGATCGAAGAGGTCGAGTTAGATAAGAACTACGCCCTTGTTGTATCGACCAATGGCGGTTTGTGGCGTTATAAAATTGGGGATACTATCCGTTTTACCTCGCTGTACCCCCATCGTTTAAAAGTAAGTGGCCGGACCAAACACTTCATCAACGCCTTTGGTGAAGAAGTAATCGTCGAAAATGCCGAAGCCGCCATTACCCGAGCGTCTGAAGCAACAGGTGCCGTTATCGCCGATTATACGGCCGGGCCCGTATACATGGGTAATGGAACCAGCGGCTGTCATGAATGGGTAATTGAGTTTGCGCAGGAGCCACACGATCAGCACACTTTCAATCAGCTACTGGACGAAACACTACGTCAGATTAATTCTGATTACGACGCCAAGCGCTACAACGATATGGTGCTGCAGCGTCCCCGCATACACGTTGTTCCCCGAGGTACGTTCTACACCTGGATGAAACAACGGGGTAAACTCGGTGGGCAGCACAAAGTACCTCGCCTTGCCAATTCGCGCGAATACCTCGATGATATTCTCGGGCGAGTGCTTGAGCTTTGACAAGCTACATTATCGATTCGCTTCGGACAACCAGTGAAACTGTCTCTCAGCGAGCTGAAAATGTCGATTCTGACGCTTCAGCGCTATCAGAACCGTATCGTTACGAATCTTACCCCGTAACAACAAATGATTGGTGTCAGGCATGGTATAATTCATGGTGAACAGTGCGCTCGTGTCCATACTAGACTTCTTAAAGGCGATGGTATTTTTAGTGGAATCCAGCGCGTAAGAGAAATACCCCCGCCGATAACGTTGCCGCAACAAAGTGTCCGCCGTCTGAATACTACCAGTCGTGTTTTGCTCGAAAATTAGATCTTTCCAACGCAGGCTATCCGCAACGTTTCCCTGAAAGCGCTCAACCTCAAAGAAACCGGTCGTTAGCTTACCCTTCACGGTAGGATTACTGTTCCATGACGTGCGCTGATACGTTTCCCAAACCGGCAATATTAAAAATAGCACCACAAAAGCTACTTTTAGACCGGTCCGAACCATTCGCAACCGTCGGTTAGGGATTGTTATTCGGAACGCCGGTTGCGTTGGTTTATTAAAAACAAAGAAGTTTAAAAGCCTTTGCGCATCACCCAAAAGCGGAAAGTTACTCATCACAAACAGATGAATTGAAAATAGCTTTACGGGAATGTCGTAGCACAGATTCATCATCATTACGTTCAGAAAGACACTCGCGGCCACAAATGCTCCCAATGTGCTTGTTCGCCGGAACAATAGCAATACGCCCGCCAGCACTTCAACGGCTCCCGAAAAGAATTGGTAAGGGGTAGAATACCCGATAAAATACCAGGAAAAACGCATGGGCAGGAAGTCACCGAGCGGAGTTGCTAACGCGCTAAGCGATGGAAAAATCATCTGCTGCCCAAACAGTTTGATGATCCCGTAACGTAGTGCAACCATGGCTACATAATACCGTACCCCCACTAGTAGCCAATAATAACCCACGTCATAATTCCTGCGTTTGTCTACTACTGTCCAGACAGCCGTTCCGACAACGGCGATAAGTGTAAACAGACACAATTGCGCATAACCGTACGACGTATCGCCACTGCCGTTCATTGGCACAAGCACATCTTTAACATGAAATAAGTATGTGTTGCCCAGGTTAACTAACCAGTCCTCAGCTTGCCCGTAGAGTTCAGCTACTACGTTCAACAAGGGTAGATCACCCAGCCAGGTCCAGGGTGACATATAAAGCAGTAGATAGATGCACGAGAAGCGAAACAGCAGCTTGCGCCAAAACAGCCAATTGTCAGTCACACGAACCGTAGCGCTACTTTCGCTAGTTAAAGGCGAAATCATAGTCAGAAAAAGTTTAGGAGGGATATTTCAAATATAATCAAAGCAATTATCCACGGACCAACTTTTTCTCTTTCAAAAAATGATACGTCATTACCTCCTTATCGGGGTTGAGTACAACTTGCTTTAGTACTTGACAAACAAATAGTTCGTGATCGCCCGCGTCGACGCTGTGCAGTACTTGGCATTGAACGTAGCCGATTGCTTCGGTTAAATAAGGGCAGGAACGGTCATCCAGAGCGTAAGGAACGTTTTTGAATTTATCTACGTGGCGGTCTGGTTCAGGACGTCCCGATTTTTGCCCGAGTTTTCGAATTAAGCTGGTCTGGTCGGTAGCTAACAGGTTAATGTTTAGAAGACCACTCTCGCGAACGAGTTCAATGGTGTAATCTACTTTGTATAAGGCCACGGCAACCACTTTACCGCCCATGGCCGTCTGGGTCAACCACGTAACGATATTGGCGTTCTGACGATGTGCCGATGTGCCAACTCCGGCAACGGTTGTAATACTATGTACGTCATAGTTTTTGTACTTCAACAGGCGCTTAGCCATAAAAAAGTGGATAAGTGAGTAAGTTTGTAAGTCAATAGTTGACGCGAACGAAGCAATTTACGGGTTTGTTATCTATGTAATAGGACCAACTAGAGCTTCTTCAACCTGCGGTACCTGATTTAAAGCGCATATGAAATCGTTTGACATACCCGAGTATTACCGTAGCAGCATCATTACGCCATTGAAAGAGTTTCGGCGGAAGCGAGACAAGTTGAAGCGAGATTTTACGCCCACGCTACTCGACTTTGGCCCTATCCGGTTCTTCATTGCCCGGCATTTTGGTTTTTGTTACGGCGTTGAGAACGCGGTTGAGATCGCTTATAAAGCTATTGCTGAAAATCCGGGTAAACGCATCTTTCTGCTCAGCGAAATGATCCACAACCCGGATGTTAATGCTGACTTACAGGATCGTGGTGTCCGGTTCATTATGGATACTACTGGCAAGCAACTGCTGCCCTGGTCAGATCTAACGCCCGACGATGTGGTAATCATTCCAGCTTTTGGCACTACGCTCGAAACGCAGCATCAACTGTCATCCATTGGGTTGGATATAGAAAAATACGATACTACGTGTCCATTTGTCGAGAAGGTTTGGAATAAAGCGGGGCAGATTGGACAAAAAAACTACACAGTCGTTGTGCACGGGAAGCCCAGCCACGAAGAAACGCGCGCTACGTTTTCGCACAGTAAAGAATCGGCCCCAACCGTTGTGGTGAAAGATATGAGCCAGGCGCAACGGCTGGCTAAGTACATCACCGGCGAGTTACCTGTCGACCAGTTTTACATCGAGTTCGCGGGCCAATTCTCCGAAGGATTCAACCCAACCCGTGATTTAGAACGTATCGGCGTTGTTAACCAGACAACCATGCTGGCCTCCGATACGCAGGGCATTGCCGACTACCTCAAGCAGGTGATGATCCGGAAATATGCGTTGCAACCCGAGCAAGTTGAAGCACATTTCGCAAACACCCGCGACACACTTTGCTATGCTACGAACGACAATCAGGATGCGACCTATGCGCTATTAACGTATCCGGCCGATTTCGCCATTGTAGCCGGTGGCTACAATTCGTCCAACACGTCGCACATTGTTGAGCTTTGTGAACAGAAGTTGCCAACTTATTTCATTGAATCGGAACAGAAGATTTTGTCTCAATCCCTCATTCGGCACTTCAACAACCACACGAAACAGGAAGTTGTGACAGAAAACTTCATCACAAAACATAGCCAATCAGCTCAGCCAACTACGGTGCTCCTTACCTGTGGAGCTTCCTGCCCCGATGCGGTCGTAGAAGGTATCTTATTAAAGCTCGTTGGCTTCTTTCCTAACGCTCGTCCTGTTCAGGAAGTTATGGACGAATTAGTGCAATAGGTTTATTGCACCTTTACCACTACTTCGCGGCTTTCGTTGTTCAATCTGTCGACGGCCGTAACCACATAAACGTATTTCTTCTTCGAATCAGCGGTTTTATCTACATACCGCGTGGTCGACTCCCCGATGCACTTGGCAATAATGAATCGGGGATCATCAAGGCGTAGATGTGGACGTCGACCTTCAAAACGATAAATCAGATACGAGTTCGCTCCGTCGCCGTCCAGCGCTTCAGCGGGTTGCTGCCAGAATAATTCAACGCCTTCGGGGGTTGTAGCTACTTTTAGATCGCGGGGGGGCAAGGGCGGAATACTGTCTAACCAGGGCATGGTAGGCACCAGGGCCGTATGGCGGTAAAAATTAGTTTGCAGTGAATCCCGTATACCCAGTGGGTTATCTCGTAGACTTTTAGCGCTAAAGAACACACTTCCTTGAACTACGGGTTGCTGACGGTTGTAACGCATTTGGTCCGGAAACTCCGTCAGGCGTCCCCAACCCGGATCTCGCTCCGAACCTCGCCCAACCCGATAAGCTCCGTGACCAATGTATAAATGGCATTTACCCGAATTACGGGTCCACCACTCTACCAGCGTTTTATAAGGTACACGGCCAAACTCGGAGCTCCAGTAGACCTGCGGCACGATATAATCAATCAATCCATCACGCACCCATTTTCGGGTATCGGCATACAAATCGTAGAAAGCTTGCCCGCCGTCTGTGGCAGATCCATCAGGGTCATTACGTTGGTTTTTCCAGATGCCAAACGGACTAATCCCGAATTTAACCCACGGCTTATTTGCCCGAATAGAATCTCGTATCTCAACAACCAGCTTCGTTACATTGTCGCGTCGCCAGTCGTTTTTCTTCATCCCATTGAAATTGGCCTGATACGTAACATCGTCGGCTAACACCTGCCCCGCTATGGCATACGGATAAAAATAATCATCAAAATGAATTCCATCTACGTCATATTCACGCACGACATTGGCTACAATACCGGCGATGTATGAGCGAACGTCGGGTATACCAAGGTTAAAGAGTTTACGACCGCCATAGTCAAGTATCCATTCGGGCTTTCGATAGATAATGTTTGTTGGGGCTACGCTTGCCGCTTTGCTGAACGTTGCCCGATCCAGATTAAACCAGGCATGAAACTCCATTCCCCGCTGGTGCGCCTGCTCAATCATAAACTCCAGCGGGTCGTAAAAGGGCTCAGGGGCGAGTCCCTGCTGTCCTGTGAGCCATTCTGACCAGGGTTCAGAGCTTTTGGCGTAGAATGCATCGGCCGCCGAGCGAACCTGTACCACGACCGCATTTAAGCCCATTTGCTGCTGCTGGTCGAGCATGCTCACAAACTCCCGCTGTTGATCAGGAACAGGTAATCCTTTTTTAGTGGGCCAGTCAATGTTATCTACGGTCGCAATCCAGGCGGCCCGAAACTCTCGTTTAGGTGGCGCGGGTGATAAATCGGCCACTTCCTCGGTCTCAAGCGTATCAACGGGCGCAACAACCACCGCCGTTGTTGGCTTAGGCTCCGTATTTTTGGGTTTAGGCGGGGCCGGCTTTACAGCAACAGGTCTTGAGGGAGCAGGCTTACTAAGTGGCTTTTTTGTAGCAACGGGCTTGGCCTGGCGGCAACTGTTTACCAGGAAGGCGGTAAGAACCAAACAAACGTAAGCAAACGAGCGCATTGGCGAGGTCGGGTTAATCGCCAAAATTAATCATAGTGCAGCATACCTAAGCCGACTCTTGCCCCGTTTTTTGCCGTTTGCCTGCTGCCCGACAGGCATCACTGCAATAGATGACGTTTTCCCAATCGCGCTCCCATTTCTTGCGCCAGGCGAATGATCGATTACACACAGGGCAAATCTTGGTTGGCAGTTCTGATTTTTTGCGCATTCTCATAAGCTAAGAACCCTTATCCTCGTTGGTCAGTTTAAACATCATGAAAAGATCCGAGAAGGTACTTGCCCTTACTGATGCAGACATCGACCGAATCATTGAAATGGCTTGGGAAGACAGAACACCATTTGATGCTATAGAAGCGCAGTTTGGCCTGTCGGAGCAAGAGGTTATTAATCTAATGCGTCGGGAAATGAAACCAACATCCTGGCGTATGTGGCGGGCCCGTGTCCAAGGCCGTTCGACAAAACACGCTGATCTCTCGGCAGTTAAAGACGCCCGTTTTAAATCAGGCCAACAGCGGTCCATAACCCTCAATAAGATCAGCAAGCGCTAAACGGTTAATTTGGCAAGCGGCTCATTTCGCTTAATTTTGTCCCGTTAATCACGGATGAAAGCTACATTTGTTCTGATTTTATCAAAAAACCAATATCTTTTAAGATAATTTTAACTTAGAGATAGTAGCTTTGTAAGGTCCAGCAATAAAGTTTTAAACACATCACCCCGTTTATGAACCACAAATTAGATCACATAGATCGCAACGTATTAGAAATACTCCAGGCCAACGCAAAAATCACTAACGCTCAACTTTCCAAAGAAATTGGATTATCACCTGCTCCTACTTTGGAGCGCGTTAAAAAGCTAGAAACATCGGGCATTATTCAAAGCTACCATGCTCAGCTTAACCGTGAGAAAGTGGGGCTCGGCGTAACGACATTCGTAACAGTAACCCTGGTTGGGCACAAAAAAGACACCACAATGCTATTCGTGGATAAAGTCCACAAGATTCCGGAAATCATTGAATGTCACCACATTACCGGCTCAGGTGATTTCTTGCTAAAGGTGATTTCGAAAGACATCTCGTCGTATCAGGCCCTGATGCTCGACGTCATCAACGAGATCGAAGAAGTAGCCAGCACACAGACGAGCGTAATTATGTCTACGTTTAAAGAAAGCAAGGTGCTGCCAATCCCTTGATTTAGTAAACAGCGAGCAGCCAACAGGTATTTTTAATACGCAACTGTTGGCTGCTCGCTGTTTACTATTTTACCCTCTCCGCTTCCGGCGCTCCTCTCTCCTCGACTTTTTAGCGTCGTCTAATGCTTTTTTAGCTTCCTTATACTGGCTGGATTTTCGTTCTGCTTTGTCCAGTACTTCTTTAAAATACGTCTGGGCTAAGTCATAGTTCTTTTCTTCGGTAGCAATTTTAGCCAGACCCAATACGGACGACCAATAATACCCAGCATTCATTGAATTAGTCTGCTTCGCAAAATCAATGGCTTGCTGATAATACTTCTTAGCTTCTGGTAGGTTCTTGTAGAACAAATGATTGACATAAGCCAGAATGTAAGCAGCCGTCCGACCACTGACGGCTTCGTAGCCCGACTGCGTTCGTTCAATTTTCGCCAGAATATCTTTAGAGACTCGTTCAGCTTCGTTCAGACGCCCCTGCACGAACGCAGACCGAGCGTAGTAGCGCTCAAAGAACGGATTGTCGGGATATTGCTCAGTCATGTACTTCGCCATTTCGTAGGCCTTGTCATACTGATTTTCCATACTATATATCTGTAGCAGGAAGTAACGAGCTTCGACTCGCGTATAGAACGCTGTGTTTGCGGTTTTCTCCAGTTGCTTGATGCCATTTTGTTTGTTTCCTTTTGGGAAAAACATCAAGATTGGTTTCAGAAGCGGATAGTTTTCCGGAATCCACTGAGCGTAATAGTTATACATCCCATCACCAAAAAGCAACTCGGGACTAAACTCTGCATTACCCTTGCACTTCTCGAAGTACTTCAGTGCATTCTTACCGGCAAGGGTCGCTTTCGGCCACTTCTTGCGTTCGGAATAAAGCCGCCCTTTAAAAGCATAGGCAGCCGCCAGGAAAAACGACGGCTCAAGTTTGTTTTCACTCTTGTCATATAGCTCCTCCGCCAACGCAATGGTCGAATCCATATACATCAAACACTTATCGTCGTAATCAGTGACATCCGTATTTGGCACAATCTTCCACCACTCAGCCAGCCCCATCAAGAAGTAAGGCATCGGGTGCTTCGGATAGCGGAGCCGGAGCCAACGAAACTCTTTATCGGCTTCATAAAACTTATAATTGTACATCTGGTTGATAGCCTCCGCCGACTCAATCTGAACGCCAGGGTGCTTCAACAACCCATCATACTTCTTATCAAACGCCGACGGGTCATACAGTTGAGCTTGTGCTAGAGTAGCCAGTCCCGTTAATAATACCGCCAACAATAGGTTCTTCATTTAGTCTATGTATCACGGGTCTTAACCCGTTATTATAAATGTGATAATCAGAGCAAAATCAGGCTATAGCCCATAGTACGTAATTAACGTAATCGGCGGTCGGTACGTTTGCTTCTGGTTAATTTTGAGCAAAATATTGTCCACCACCCTGCGCCTGCCGTATCTTTGACCTTCGCCGACGCTCATATGCTCACAATCAAGGACAAGACATTCGTCCCATTCATTACCGCCGATGCCATCCAGGCACGAGTTCAGGAATTGGCTGGGCAGATCAATCAAGCCTACGCCGATAAACAGCCACTCATAGTGGTCGTTCTTAATGGAGCTTTCTTGTTTGCTGCCGATCTCATGAAGCATCTGAGCATTCCGTGCGAAATTACATTCATTCGCGTCGCGTCGTATACAGCTACCCAATCAACAGGACAGCTCAAACAGATTCTCGGCCTCAGTGAATCCGTCACCGATCGTCACTTGATTGTTGTCGAGGATATTGTTGATACAGGCTTCACGATTAGCGAAGTGCGGAACCAACTTGCTGTTGACAGTCCGGCGTCAATCTCCGTTGCCACGTTGCTGTTCAAACCAGCCGCTCTAAAAACGCCGATTGATTTACATTACGTTGGTTTTGAGATCGAAAATCGCTTTGTGCTTGGCTACGGCCTAGATTATGACGGCCTAGGTCGGAACACGCAAGACATTTTAGTGCTAGAGTAGCCCCCACTCAAAACTGATGACTGCTGGCTGTTACCCGTTCACTGTCAACGGTCTACTTCTCCCATCACGACATCAATTGACCCAATAATGGCGACCAGGTCAGCCAGCATGGCTCCACGTGAGATCTCGCTAATGACCGACAGGTTGTGAAAACAACAGGACCGACAACGGCAACGCACTGGGGTATCAGATCGGCCATCTGTGCGAAAGAAAAAGCCTAATTCACCTTTGGCACTTTCACCACGGGCATAGAAGTCCATAGCTTTCGGACGAATCTTTTTGGGAACAACAGCCTGTGGGTCGTAATCCCGCGTTCGTTTGTGCTCGCCCAGTAGCTTATCCAGACACTGCTCGATAATACGTAATGACTCCCAACATTCGAGTACACGAACGTTGTTACGATCCCAGCAATCTCCAACAGTCCCCATTTTGCCTTCGCCAATAGGAACGTCAAAGTCCAGTTCTGGGTAGACCGAATAGCCATCCACTCGCCGAAGGTCGTAGCGTAGTCCAGAGCCCCGAAGCATTGGCCCTGTACACCCATAATTGATCGCTACTGCCATTGGCAAAACACCTACATTGGCCGTCCGCTTAACGAATATTTCGTTCTCAATAACCAATTGCTGTAACTCAACCAGCTTTGGCTTCAGATACTGCACAAATTCCCGGCACCGCTCTTCAAACCCTACAGGCAAGTCGTAAAACAACCCACCAATCCAGATGTAGTTATATAACATTCGGGCACCACTGACCCACTCTAACAACCGCTGAATATGTTCACGGTCGCGCATCAGCCACAGGAAAGGTGTGTAGGCGCCAATATCAAGTGCATACGTACCGATGCCTACGAAGTGCGCGGCAATCCGATTTAATTCCGCAACCAATACCCGGATATATTCGGTACGTTTAGGAATATTATTTTCGATACCCAACATCCGCTCCACGCCCATCACAAAAGCGTGTTCAGAGTTCATGGCAGCTAGATAATCGAGCCGGTCTACGAACGGGATGGTCTGGTTGAAGGGCAACGATTGAGCATGTTTTTCGAAGCAACGATGCAGATAGCCCAGGTGCGGCACCACATCGACAATGATTTCGCCATCGGTAACCACTTCAAACCGCAACACACCATGCGTTGACGGGTGCTGCGGTCCCATGTTTAAAATCATTTCGCCCTCGTTGAGCATTTCCGGGCGGTAGACACTTGGTTCCGACGCCCGAAAGTGACCGGGGGCATATTCATATTGGATTGTTTGCGTAGTCATTACATTACCAAAGGTCGAAAGTCAAGAGCCTAAAGTCAAAAACCAGGAGTGAATTATCAGGTAACCAGCTACAAATCATTACTTTTCTTAAGGATATGTTTGCTGATTGAAACAGATTTCGTACCTTTGCGCTCCTTATCGAGAAAACGAACTTTAGCAATGGCAAAGAAAGGCGCCAATAGAATCCAGGTTATACTGGAATGCACCGAGCAGAAAGACAGCGGTGTACCCGGCATGTCCCGGTACATCACCACGAAAAACCGGAAGAATACGCCGGCTCGTATCGAGCGGAAGAAATATAATCCGTTCCTTAAGAAAGTAACGCTGCACAAAGAAATTAAATAAGTCCGTTTATAGTTTTTGGTCTATAGCAGGCTTATATTTAGTCTGCTGCCGTAGCAACGGAACCCCGATAAACTGTAAAACGAAAACCGAAGTACTACAATGGCAAAAAAGGTAGTTGCAACCCTGAAAACGAAGGATAACGGTAAGGCATTCGCCAAAATCATCAAAGCCGTTAAGTCGCCTAAAACCGGCGCTTACACCTTCAAAGAAGAAATGGTCCCGGTTGATGAAGTGCAGGCTGCTCTGAAAAGCTAAGCCCATCCTTTGTCAACTTCCCGTACAAAGACATCAGGAAGTCCCACAGCCCAGCGGCTTAGTGGGACTTTTTTTATTAAAAAATAGTTAGGCTAACTAGTGAGTCAGGCGGTCAGTGAGTAATTATGCGTAGTAAACACTGTCCAACCAGCAACTGACCAACTCATTAACCACCATTATGGCTTTATTCGGCTTATTCTCGAAAGAAAAGAAAGAAACGCTCGACAAAGGACTGGAAAAGACGAAAGACAGCTTTTTTTCCAAGCTTGGGCGAGCTGTCGTCGGTAAATCAACCGTCGACGAAGAAGTACTCGATGAGCTGGAAAATGTGCTGATCTCTTCAGACGTTGGCGTCGAGACAACCGTTAAGATCATCCGCCGGATCGAAGATCGGGTGGCCCGTGATAAATACATGGGTACCGATGAGCTCGATCGTATTCTGCGCGAAGAAATTGCGGCTCTGCTGTCAGACAATAACACAACCGATGTACCTGACGATTTTGATTTACCCGCCGATAAGAAGCCATATGTCATTATGGTGGTAGGGGTCAACGGTGTGGGCAAAACGACAACCATTGGTAAGCTGGCGGCTCAGTTCCACAAGCGGGGCAAGCAGGTTGTGTTGGGCGCGGGCGATACGTTCCGGGCTGCGGCCGTTGACCAGCTGAAGCTCTGGGGCGACCGTGTGGGCGTGCCGGTTATTTCGCACGGCATGAATACAGACCCTTCAGCCGTAGCGTTCGATGCGGTGAAGAAAGCAACAGATCTGAATGCTGACGTAGTAATCATTGACACTGCTGGTCGACTGCATACTAAAGTTAACCTCATGAACGAGCTGACCAAAATTAAGCGCGTGATGCAGAAAGTTACGCCCGATGCTCCGCACGAGGTACTTTTAGTACTTGATGGATCAACGGGCCAAAACGCGTTCATCCAGGCAACGGAGTTCACGAAAGCGACCGAAGTAACGGCATTGGCCATTACGAAACTAGACGGTACCGCAAAGGGTGGCGTTGTCATTGGCATTTCAGACCAGTTCAAGATTCCGGTCAAATACATAGGCGTCGGCGAAAAGATTGAAGATCTGCAAACGTTCAACAAGATGGAGTTCGTCGACTCGTTCTTTAAGAAGTGATATAGCGGCTTATCAACTTCAATTTTCGGATAAAGCGCTCTAGAGCCTTAAGAAAATTCCTAAAGCAGACAACGAGCGAATCATTACAGCTCTTGAGGAATTAGCGATAGACCCGGATAGCAAAACGAATGTTAAACGCTCGAACAATCATCCGGAAACCATTTTCAGATTAAGAGTAGGTAATTACCGAGTTTTGTACGACAAGCATGATACAGTGCGCATCATTGCAGTTATCGACGTTGGACATCGAAAAAATATTTACGAATGATACTTAACGCGCAAATTATACAGGCCGAAGGCAAACCCAAATTTGCGGTCATTTCGTATGAAGAATACGAAGCGATTCAGCAAAGTCTTGCCTCCTTTGATAATATTGAAGACTTTCTCGATTACATTCATGCATTAAACGTAAAAAACGAAACAACCACCTGGCATACATTAGATGATGTGAATAAGCAATTAGAACTATGATAAGATACCGTTTCTACCGTCACAGGATGGGCTATCTATCTACATTGCTTATCATGCTAGGCCTATGTACATCGCCTTCAGCCAACGCGCAGAAAAGCCAGCGCTCAAAAACGTCAAAGTCTACGGTCGTGCAAGGAATTTGTGGGAACGTTGTCGTCAAACGCGGTAACTACATGCCTAGCCCGGATTCGCCCCGCCCTAACCCTGGTGGTGTACCGGCCGAACGCGAGGTATTGATTTTTCCTCTGCTAAACCTGGGGCAAGTAGATGCAGGCGACAACGGTTTTGTTAATTCCGTTCGGGAAGCCAAACCGGTTAAAACGGTTAAGACTGATAAAAATGGCAAGTTCTGCGTAAGCTTACCGGCTGGTCGCTATACGGTGCTGGTACGTGAGCCAAAAGGTTTGTACGCCAACCTATTCGATAGCCAGAGTAATATTAATCCGGTTACCGTATCGAAAAACCGACTGTCCCAGCACAGACTGGAAATAACACATGGGGCTGTATTTTAAGCTAATAAAGACACTGCTAGTCTAAGCACATCTACTTCAGTACAAACGTAATTCTTAACCGGCTTTTCAGATAAATACCATAATATCCGTCTGGCACCACTTATTGTGAATTCCTCAAGTTACAACTTCCCAAAATACTGAAACGCCGAACTTTGCGGTTCATAATACGCGTTAACTAACATTGACGCTCGAAAAATCTGCTGTTTTGAAAACCAAAGGCTTACGTACTAATAAAATAAATATTGTCACGCTCGGCTGCTCGAAGAATCTGGTTGATTCGGAGGTGCTGTTCACACAGCTCAAAGGCAACGGCATGAATGTGACGCACGAGTCAAAGAAAGATGACGCCAATATTGTTGTCATCAATACGTGCGGTTTCATCGACAACGCTAAGGAAGAATCTGTGAATACCATTCTCCGTTACGTAGATGCTAAAGATGCGGGCGTAGTCGATAAGGTGTACGTAACGGGTTGCCTGTCGCACCGCTACAAAGACGAGCTGGAGGTTGAAATCCCAACGGTCGATGCCTGGTTCGGGACTAATGAATTGCCCCGGCTTCTGAAGACCCTCAAAGCGGATTATAAACACGAACTCGTTGGAGAACGCTTGCTAACGACGCCTGCCCACTACGGCTACTTGAAAATTGCTGAAGGCTGCGACCGTCCGTGCTCATTCTGCGCTATTCCGCTGATGCGGGGTGGTCATATATCCAGGCCGATTGACGAGTTAATCACCGAGGCCAAATCACTAGCACGTCGCGGCACGAAAGAGTTGATCCTCATTGCGCAGGATTTGACGTATTATGGACTAGACCTTTACAAGAAGCGCAACCTCGCTGACCTGATCAATCAACTGGCCGATGTTGAAGGTATTGATTGGATCAGGTTGCAGTATGCGTATCCGTCAGGTTTCCCGATGGACGTACTCGATGTTATGCGTGACCGCCCGAACGTTTGCAACTACCTCGACATGCCATTACAGACCGGCTCGACCGAATTGCTCAAACTCATGCGGCGGGGTATTACGCGAGAAAAAACCGAAGCCCTGATCCATACGATTCGGGAGCGGGTTCCTGACATCACGCTCCGTACGACGCTGATTGTTGGACACCCAGGTGAAACCGAGGCCATGTTTCAGGAAACGTATGATTTTGTCGAACGGATGCGCTTCGACCGGTTGGGCGTGTTTACGTATTCTCACGAAGAAAATACCCATTCGTTTTCAATGCCCGACGACATTCCGGCTGAGATCAAGCAGGAACGGGCCGATGAATTGATGGACCTTCAGCAAGGGATTTCGCAGGAACTCAATCAACAGAAAGTTGGCAAAACGTATAAGGTGCTATTCGACCGTAAAGAAGGCGGGTACTTCATTGGTCGCACCGAAGCCGACTCACCCGAAGTGGATAATGAAGTACTGGTTCCAGCGGCTGGGCCGTATGTCCGACTCGGCGATTTTGCCAACGTTAGAATTGATCGCGCCGAAGAATTTGACCTTTACGGAGAAGTAATTTCTTAATTTTCCAAAACCCGCAAGCCTCGTTAGCCCTGCCCGAACCTTGCGGGTTTTCTCATTGTTGAGCCGAATAAATCCCAACCTTGCATGGACTGTCAGTACCTACCGCTTGAATCGACCGGTCAATTCTCCCAACTTTTTCTTGATTACCTCGCCCAAAAAGACAGCCTCCGACCATTCTACAACCGATTTCCAAAGCTGCCAGCGTTTCGTGAGCAGATAAAAGAAAAATCATTTGATGAGTCAAAACGGCGAATTCTGGTCGATGCCCTCGAACGACAGTACGAAGCCATTGCTGATAAACCCGATTTTTCTGTTCTGCTTGAACCAAACACGTTTACAGTTACAACAGGGCACCAACTGAATATCTTTACGGGACCGCTGTATATCGTCTATAAGCTCATCACGACGATTAACCTGGCTAAGCAGTTGAAAGAAACTTACCCTAGCTATAACTTCGTGCCTGTCTATTGGATGGCAACCGAAGACCATGACTTCGCGGAAATCAACCATTTTTCATTCTTTGGAAAGAACTATGCCTGGCAGACCGAGCAGCGTGGGGCCGTTGGTCGTATGAACCCCAAAGAGCTGAAAAATCTTTTCGACCAAATTCCCGAAAAGCTGTCTCTTTTTGAAGAAGCTTACTTAAAGCAGGATACACTAGCCGACGCAACTCGTTATTATATCAACAAACTATTTGGCGTCGAAGGGCTCATTTGTTTAGACGCTGATGACGCCGGTTTAAAGGGCATTTTTGCGCCAACTATGCGTGATGAGCTCTTGAATCAGCATTCAGGCCAGCTTGTGAACGAGCAAACCGAGCGATTAGCCGAGATGGGCTACAAAACCGTTATTACGCCCCGCGACATCAATCTGTTTTACCTCGACGATCAGATACGCGAGCGTATCGAACGAACCGAAAAAGGGGATTATCGAGTCATACATACGAAGATTCGATTTTCGGAAAGCCAGATATTAGCCTTGCTGGCGGAGCACCCTGAGCAGTTCAGCCCAAACGTAGTGCTTAGACCTCTGTACCAGGAAACGATTCTGCCGAATCTGGCTTATATCGGTGGGCCATCGGAGGTGCCCTATTGGCTACAGCTGAAAGACGTTTTTGACCATTTTCAGACGCCATTTCCTCTATTAATGCCGCGTAACTTTGCGATGTATATTCCGGCCGTGAGCGCTAAACGCATCCGAAAGTTAGGACTAACGCCCGAAGATCTGTTCAAAGATAACTTAACTCTTAAGCACGAATTTGTTGATACACATACTCGCCATTCGCTGAAGTTTGATAAGGAGAACAAGACGGTTAACCAGGCGCTCGACGCTATTTTGCATAAAGCGCAAATGGTTGACCCGACATTGGAAAAAGCCGTATTAGCTGAAACGAAGCGGTTTGCCAACGCGATTGTCCGACTCGAAAAGAAGATGCGACGCGCCGAAGAACGTAATCAGGAAACGGGTATCCGACAGCTATTGGCCGTAAAGAACGAGCTTTTCCCCAATGGTAGTTTGCAGGAACGTAGCGAAAACTTCCTGACGTTTTATTTAAACGACCGGACGTTTCTGCAGAAGATGTTATCAGCTTTCGATCCGTTCAACTACCAAATGCAACTTTGTCTGGAGTAAACCAAGCCCGTGACAAAAGCCGAGTTAAGAACTCAGTATCTGGCCCAGCGCCGGGCTTTATCAGCAAAAGATGTTGAAAAGCTGAGCACAACCATTGCAGGCAACACGTTGGCTTACGCCCCGGTTAAAGAGCTAATCAGCTCGTCAACGGTCGGTTTTAAGCCTAAAATGATTCATGTATTTCTGCCCATTGTCCAGCAGAACGAAGTCAATACGTGGCCAATCATTCACCGTATCTGGGGTAGCTATGTCAACGTTCAGATCGTGGTCTCTGTGACCGACATGTCAACCCGCCATCTCTTGCATTACGAGCTCACACCGGATACCGCTTTACTGAACAACCGCTGGGGCATTCCTGAGCCAGTGGTTTGGCAACGACAGCCAGTCCGTTCTGAGTCTATTGACTTAATTCTGGTCCCACTCCTAGCGTTCGATCAACAAGGGCACCGCGTTGGCTACGGTGGCGGCTTTTATGATCGCTTTCTCGCTGAGTGCCGCCCTGATTGTTTAAAAGTGGGTTTGTCTCTTTTCGAGCCGGTTGAACGGATTGATGAAGTTGAAATAACGGATGTTCGTCTAGATAAATGCGTTACGCCCCAAAGTGTGTACAGCTTCATGCATCTGTCTTAGTTAAGCACCCGTTTATCAATAACCCTGATTACTTCCATATTACCAATAGATTAACATTTTTTCAATCATAAGCCGGGTTCATCTAATCAGAGTAACTACATTTGGCGTTGGATTTTACTATTTCATTCACCAAACACGTGTTAAACATGATCAAAAAATTTACACTTGTAGTAAGTACTTTGTTAGTAGCGAGCTTAACCACGTTTGCCCAGGTTCGGGTTGGCGTAACCGGTGGTGTCCAACTCGCTAACCAAAAAAATGAAATTGGTGGGTTTTCGTTAAGTGGCTCAAACCGCATTGGCTTTACAGCTGGTCTTGTTCTGGATGCTGCTTTGTCGGAAAGTTTTTCCATTCGTCCCCAGGTGTTGTATTCGGTTAAGGGCATGAAACTTAACTTTGATGCGCTCTTGGGCGGCCTAGGCGGTAATGACGCCGAAGGAACGTATACATTTAACTACGTTGAGGTTCCCATTCAGTTGATGTACGGCGTAGAAGCTGGGCCAGCATTGAATACCGAGAACTTGGCACATTCTACCGAAATGGTAGTCCTAGTATTCAGCGGATTTATAGCTATGATGAAGTAGATATTCTCAAACCCAGCAAAGAATTACCACGTTATTTTTTTGCGCTTGGTGATTCAGCTACTAGCGAAGCCTATAACCAATACGTACAGATTCGGCAAGGAAACACAATGGCATCCGTTTTTGGCTTGCTAATCACTGGTGCCGGCATGGGTGTGGGAGCGAGTTACATACGCGCAATTCGAGAACAGCGGAACGCCCAGTATCAATCGCCCTATCCTCAAACGAACCGTGACCAACCTACCTAACGAGGCCGAGCCATTGCCGGATTAAGTCTCATTCTGCTCGGCGGTATTCTTTGCGGCATCGGGGCTTCCTCTTACAAAGTCAATCAAAGTCTGCACCGAGCCGTACAAACATACAATCGAGCCTTAACCAGACGTTCTGTTTCCTGGCGTTTAGAACCCTACTCTGAATCTACGCAAACAGGCATAAGTTTAGTAGGCTGCTTTTAACTTTTTAAAAAATCAGCCCTGGCCATCAAACTTTTACCGTACCTTTGCAGCCAATTTCACAATAATCAAGGTAAATTAATATGAAAATCGCAGTCGTTGGTGCCACAGGCCTGGTCGGTGGCGAAATCCTGAAGGTCTTGGAAGAACGTAACTTCCCCGTGTCTGAACTCATTCCAGTTGCTTCCGAGCGGTCGGTTGGTAAACAGGTTACGTTCAAGGGTAAACCGTACACGGTTGTTAGCTTTGAGGATGCCATTGCGGCCAAACCAGCCGTTGCGATTTTCTCGGCGGGTGGCAGCACGTCGCTGGCCTTAGCGCCAAAATTTGCCGAAGCGGGTATTGCCGTGATCGACAACTCATCGGCCTGGCGCATGGACCCAACTAAAAAGCTGGTTGTTCCTGAAATCAACGCCAATACGTTGACTCCCGAAGATAAAATCATTGCAAACCCGAACTGCTCGACTATCCAGATGGTGGTGGCCCTGAAGCCGCTGCACGATCGCTACAAAGTAAAGCGTGTTGTCGTATCGACCTATCAATCGGTGACGGGTACGGGTAAGGCAGCTGTCGATCAGCTTTTCGCCGAGCGCGAAGGCAGATCAGATGTGCAAAAAATATATCCGCACCCAATTGATTTGAACGTCCTGCCTCACATCGACGTCTTCCTCGACAATGGCTACACTAAAGAGGAAATGAAGATGGTAAACGAGACCAAGAAAATTATGGGTGACGACTCGATTCAGGTAACGGCCACAACGGTACGTATCCCAACCATCGGTGGGCACTCGGAAGCGGTTAACGTTGAGTTCGAGAACGAGTTTGAACTCAGTGAGGTTGTTGAACTGCTAAGCAACGCAGAAGGCGTAATTGTTCAGGACGATCCGGCGAATAAGGTGTACCCAATGCCGTTGACGGCTCACGGCCGCGATGAGGTTTTTGTGGGTCGTATCCGACGCGACGAAAGCCAGCCTAAAACGCTGAATATGTGGATTGTGGCCGATAACCTCCGTAAAGGAGCCGCCACAAACGCCGTTCAAATTGCAGAATACTTAATGAAACACGAGTTATTAGCTGTTACTGAAGCAGTCTAGTCTGGCCACCGGCCATCCTGATAAATAACCTAAAGTCCCGTTCGGCTTACTGCTGGGCGGGACTTTTTGGTTATCTTTCGTAAAGCGTTAAACAACGAATAACAGTCGCAATGTCTGCCATCATCCAACTTCAGGACCTTCATAAGTCATACGGGGCAACGCCCGTCCTTAAAGGAATTAACCTCAGTGTCGAAGCCGGGCAAGTTGTGGGTTATATTGGCCCCAACGGCGCGGGTAAATCAACGACCATCAAGATTTTGATTGGTATGTTACCCGACTTTTCGGGAGAAGCCACCGTGCTGGGTATGGACGTAAAAACCAACGCGCTCGATATTAAACGTCGAATTGGGTACGTACCCGAAAACGCAGCTTTGTACGACACGCTGACGCCCATGGAATACCTGCGCTTCATTGGGCAACTGTATGAAGTCGACACGCATCAGCTTGAACAGAAAGCACTTGACTTGTTACGGCTCTTTCAACTTAGCACCCACGCTGATGCGCGGATGACTACTTTCTCAAAGGGTATGCGCCAGAAAGTGCTGCTTATTTCGGGCCTCCTGCATAATCCGGATGTCATTTTTCTGGACGAACCTTTGTCGGGCTTAGATGCTAACGCCGTTGTGCTGGTGAAAGAAATTATCCGTCAGTTGGCTAACAGCGGCAAAACGATATTTTACAGCTCGCACATCATGGATGTGGTTGAGAAGATTTCAGACCGGATCATTATTATTAATCAGGGTCAGATCATTGCCGACGGTACGTTTGCTGAGCTGCAACACCAGCGTCCTGAATCGCTCGAACAGCTTTTTGCCGAACTAACCGGCAGCGACGGCCAAACGAGCGTAGCCGAAGAGTTTATTCATACGCTAACTAAGTAACAGGATGACTAACCTTATTCTCTGGGTCCTTAACCGAATAAAACCCTTACTTGTGCTATCCGGTGCTAACCATGACCAGGTGCGGGCGATCGTGCAGGTCAAGCTCATGATGGACAACCGCCGGAGCATCGTCACACTCGGACGGTACGGCAAGCAAGCGGCAGAAACCAGCAATAGTTTCACTAAAATCCTGGGCGTTTATGCCTTGATCGGCGGCTTGCTTAGTTTGAGTATGTTAATGGTCCCTCCGCAGGAAGCCATGTTTCTGCCGCTTACGTTGCAGTTTTCGTACATCATGGCCTTATGTGCCATGACGCTCATTTCCGACTTTTCATCGGTCATTCTGGACTCGTCAGACAACCAGATCATTTTACCCCGGCCCGTTAGTAGCCGAACGCTTTGGGTAGCGCGGGTCACTCACATCACCAGTTATCTGTTCGCCATTGCATTGTCGTTGTCGGTCGTAGCGGTGCTGGTCATTGCGTACCGGTTCGGCGCCTTGGCAGGGCTTGTTTTTCTGATAATGAGCTTATTGTCAGCGGTGTTGATGGTGTTTCTGACGAACGTAGTGTATTTAGTACTCATGCGCTTCGTGAGTGAAGAGAAAGTACGCGAAGTCATTAACTACTTCCAGATTGTGATGGCCATCCTCTTCTACGGAGGCTATCAGTTGTTGCCTCAGCTGATTGGCCGTACGGCGATGACTCAGGTTACTACGCACGAGTGGTGGCATTACCTTGTTCCGCCCATGTGGATGGCCGGTGCCGTTGATACCATTGTTCGCCCTGCACTCGACTCTACACACCTGACGTTTTTCTTACTGGCCCTGTTGACGCCATTCGCTGGACTATGGTTCATGAACCGGTTTCTGACCACTAACTTCACCCAAACGCTAAGCGGTATTGATCAGGAGAACCGGACCGAACCATCCACGACCTCGGCACAGTCGGCAGCACCCACGAATTCGGTTTTTTTGGAGCGATTATCGACTTGGTTCACCACAAGCCCGCTCGAACGAGCCGCGTTTGGTTTTACCTGGCGCATAACGGGTCGTGACCGGAAGTTCAAACTGAAAACCTACCCTCAACTAGGCTTTGGCCTTGCTTACGTCGTAGTTATGTCGCTGCAAAGTCGGAGATCGGACGCTAGTGGCTTCTTTTACCTATTCGCCCTCTATTTCGCTGGAATCTATGTTATGGTAGCCCAGTACCAACTGAGTGTTTCCGACAACTACCGGGCAGCATGGATTTACGGTAGCGCCCCGATTCGCGATCCGGGTGATGTTCTGTCGGGCTCTTTGAAAGCGTTAATTATAAAGTTGCTGACGCCGTTCTACGTTGTCCTGGCAGGTTATATCTTATACCGCTACGGCGTTGATAAACTTAGCGACGTACTCCTGGCTTACAGCAATTCGCTGATCATGCTTATGGGAGCGGCTTTGTTGTCAACGCGCTACATGCCGTTTTCCGTGGCACAGGATGCCCTTAAACAAAATAATACGGCCCGGGGCATTGCCATAAGCCTTGTTTTGGGCGTCGTTGGCTTTTCGCACTATGGGCTTACGTTTCTGCCTTATGGGGTTTGGATAGCGATCCCACTATCAATAGGCTTGTTCTGGTATCTGTTCCGGCAATATCGACGCACGAGCTGGGCGCAAATTGAGATGGGATAAATTACGAGCGACTTTATTAATCAGTCATCTACGTGTAAGGCGGGTCGTAGCCAGTGAGTCATCGTTGGGAACGTATCTGCCTGCGTCATTCCCATCCAGACTAACAACGGCAAGCCAATGTATTCTTGCTTACTGAATGTATCAATCAACCATTGACTGTCCCCTTTGTAGCCATCGGGATGAAAGACAACTTCGTAAGGCAAACCAATGTGCCGGCAAGCCGCGAATGTCCACAGCAGCACCGCGATCTCGTCGCCCTGTTTATCGGGTCGTTCGTGCGTAATGTTGTTGTGAAGGAATGCCCTTTCTTCAGGTAACGTTACGGCTACGTGGCCCGCTTCGTGTAATACGTCGCCGGGGTAAAGTAGCTTGGTAGGATCAACTTTTACTGTCCCCGCATCGATCAAAATACCAGGCATAAACGTAGGGACATCGAGGATTGTCTCAACCACATTAAGTCCTATCTCACGCAGGAACAGATAAATCTTATCGAGTACAGAATCACCGGGGTTTAAGCTGGGGTTTAGCATCGGTTTGCGTTAAAAGTCGGCGTTTACTGAGCATGGTCTGGCTGTTGAGCGTAGTCTCCCGACTACGCTCCGGCGTTATCCGGTCTCCGACCGGTTTAAGTATTAACTATTCCGGTCGGAGACCGGATAACGCTGTGGCGTAGTCGGGAGACTACGCCAAACCTTAACGATCTATCCCTTTCCTGTTGAGCATACTCTCCAGACTATGCCAAACCCCAACGATCTACCCCTTCTGATAAGCCGTTGGAGTTTGTTTATAAAACTCCCGGAAAACCTTCGTAAAATAAGAAGGGCTTTCAAAACCTACCAAATAGGCCGTTTCGGCCGCGCTATGCCCTAGCCGTAGTAAATCAATGGCCTTGCGAAGCCGATACTGCCGAATCAATTCAATAGGCGACAAGTGAGTAAGATTATGCACTTTTAAGTACAGTGCTTTGCGGCTCAGCGCCAAGGCATCGGCTAGCCATTCTACACTCAACGTCGAATCGTCCAGGCGTTGTTCAATCAGCTCATACAATCGGCGTAAAAACTGATCACCTACCGTCAGCAACGGATTAGGGCTATCAGGCTGGGCTAACTGCTGACGATACTTCTCCTGCAAACGTTCTTGACGTATCAGCAAGTTACGTAAGCGTAATCGCAGCTCGGCCAGATGAAACGGTTTGGTCAGATAGTCGTCAGCGCCCATCGATAGCGCCTGCAAGCGTGGCTGCTCACCCCCTTCTGCCGACAGTAAGACTACGGCAATATGATCCGTAGCCGAGTCTGCTTTCAGGCGTTCAAGCAGGCCGTAGCCATCCACGCGGGGCATTCTCAAATCGGTGATCAGAATAGCAGGCAACTCCTCTTTGGCGATTACCCAGCCATCGTACCCGTTAGCGGCCGAGCGAACCCGGTATTCAGTGGCCAGCTCAGCAACTATAAACGCCCGTAATTCAGCATTATCTTCCACAACCAGCACCAACGGGGGCAATGAAGCTGGTCCAAACGCGGAGGTATCTGGCGACGACTTAGGTACGGCAGGTAAATCAACTACTACCTCCGGGGCAATGGTGGCCGCTGCCACCCCGGCTTCAGCGATACGTTGTAGCGGCAAATCGAGTATAAAGCGGGTACCGGATGGCCCTTTGCCCCCTTCTACCTGGCTTTCCACGGACACTTGCCCTCCAAGTCGCAGGGTCAATTCGCGCACCAGGGCTAAGCTAACGCCCGTACTGTCATTGGCTCGGATGCGCTGGTTATCTCCCTGATAATAGCGATCAAACACGTGCGGTAGCTTATGGGCGCTGATGCCAATACCTGTATCCTGTACCGCTAAGCGAATTCCTGAAGTTGTTGATTGCAACGTAACGGTGATTCCGCCCTTGTTGGTAAACCGAATGGCGTTAGTGAGCAAATTAGCCAGAATGGTTTCCCATTTGCCTGCATCGAAGCGGTAGTTACCCACGGGCAAATCGGTTTCAAACGTCAGGGTCAGTTGTTTTAACTCCGCTGACGGCCGAAATAGGTCAACGAGTTGGCCCACAAAACCGGGTAAGTCCCCCACCTGCTCTACCAGCTCAACTTGTTCGGTATCGAGCTGATGAAGGCTAACCAGCTGATTCAGCAGCCGCAGCACTTGACCGGCATTGCGCCGGACAGTCAATAGTGGCTCCTGCAAGGGCTCCGGCAACCCATCAGTTTCTAACAGTTTATCCACCGGAGCCATGATCAGCGCCAAAGGCGAGCGCAACTCGTGGACGACGGTAGCAAAGAAACGGGTTTTCATAGCGTCGAGGGCTTGCAGCTCTTGCGTGTGCCGCAGTTGATCGACGTAGCGCCGGGTTTTCTCGATGGTCGCTTTGAGATCCGTGAAGTCAATGGGCTTGGTTATAAAGTCAAAGGCACCCCGGTTCATGGCGGTTCGGATGTTGGCCATATCACCATAAGCCGTGACCATCACGGTACGTACAATCGGGTTGATTTGAGGAAGGCGGTCCAGCAGTGTCAGACCATCCATACCGGGCATGTTAATATCGGCTAGTATCAGATCAATGTCCGGTTGCTCCTGAAGCAAATCCAGTGCCTGCTGACCGTCGTGGGCAAAAACAAACTCGTAGGTACCATTGTGAATGAGTTGGCGAAAACGTTGCTGGAAGAGAAGTGCCAAATCGACTTCATCATCCACGAGGAGTATTTTGGTCTTCATCAATGTAGAGCGCCAGCGTTAGGCCGCCAACCCTGGCGAATCGTGTCCTGTCGGCTCCGGCGTAAAGGAGTCCCGGCCATCAGGCTAAGGTACGAAACGACGCTTGAACTGCCCTATTCTACGGCTGTTTCAAGAAAATGCCCTACTGAGCAGCTTAGTCAGACAGAAGACTAATTGCTCAGTAGGGCACGTACTGTTTATCCGATTACTACAGGTTAATCAAGGGCCACTAATCGGCTTTGTTCACTAGGTTGTGGGGTGGCTAAGGTTATAGCATGACGTGTGCTGTCGACGCCGTTAGTGATCTCCAACTGATAAGCTCCATCAGGTAATGCACTCACATCTAGACGAATACGGGCCGCTGTCTGATTTTTACCCACTTGCTGGGTGAATAAGACTTTGCCAGCTGCATTAGTCAACCGAATCTCGACCATACCACCCGCTTGTTTAGCCAGACCGATTTGTACTTTACCTTCAACGGTGGTGTAGATACCGCTCTGGTAAGCGACGGCTGAACTTGGACGACCAATGGGCTTGGTGGTTTCCGCCTGAGCGGCAGAGAAGTTGATCAATACGAAAGCGAAAGCAATGAGCAGGGGTTTGATGAGGGTTTTCATGATCTATCGTGTTTTAGAAAGTTTGTCCGTTTTGGATAGATCAAAGGTCGGGTGGTTAGCCAGCAAAGGCTGTCTCAAATGAGTCAGATACTAGCACTTTTGAGAAAAGAAAACACATAAGCCGTGGAAGGGCAAAATTAGCAGGCAAAAGCCTGGAGAGGTACTTCATAAAGAAGCGCGTGGTATTTAAAGCTTTGTGCAACAAGGAACTGCCCTGCGTTCCCTTGTTGTATGTATTATAAATTAAGGATGTCGACTAAACGATTGATCAGACATTGGCTCAGCCATCCGTTCCAATGTCTGAGATACTTGATTTCTCGCTGGACAAGCACAATATTAAGGCTTGCATTGAGTTGGCAATTCGAACTACACATAAAACTATAGTACTTACCTTTATTTCTTTTCTAACAGTTGCTTTACTAGCTGTTTCAAGTCATTGATATCAGCTTGTTGCTGCTTGTTTACCTTCTCCAGCTCGATGCTGTAGAGGGTAAGTTCCTCTACTTTTTGTAACAGTTTAGCCTCCATCTTTCCAACATCGACGCCTTCTTTTACCACTTCTTCAGCGGAGGGAATACCGGGGAGATGTTGATGAGCAGTAATATAGCGCTCTACTTCCTTGAGAGGAGCTAGCCGATAGCCGGGGGTAAACACGTTGTCAGACCAATCGGTAACGCTTCGCACCGAATAACGGCCAGCTTGGGTAAGAATAACGCGACCTGTTGCATCGACGGTTAATACTTTATCAGCGGTGACTAAAGCTACTGGACTCTCAGAAAGCAGTTGAGTTAAGCGAAGCCCTGATTCATGACTGATCCCACTATTTACCTCTAAGCGGGTAGTGGGAGCAGAGGTACCAATACCAACATTTGCGTTGTGGCCTAAGACCAGGGCGTTACTGACGGCCACGCCTGCACCGGCCCCAATTGCCGTTGCATTGGTTAGATTCTGAGCCAGAACGTCAGCGCCCGTTCCTAATATGGTATTGCGTGAACCACTATCATGACGGCCCGTATTGTGGCCAATGTAAACATTGTCATCACTGTTGCTACCGGAAGGTCCGGCCCCGTTTCCAACAAATGTGTTATGGTTTCCCGTGGTATTACCTCGGCCGGATGCCGCACCAAAGAAGGTATTGCCTCGGCCGGTAGTCGTTGCGTAGCCGGATTGGTAGCCAACAAAGGTATTGGAGTCAGATATTGCGTTATAGCCAGAGTGGTAGCCAAGAAACGTGTTTTGAACGCCTGTCTGATTCGATAAACCGGCTTTACTGCCTATAAATAGGTTAGCGGAAGCCTTATTGTTATAACCGGATGAGTCGCCGACGAAGACATTGTCATCAGTATCGCCATTGAAGCCAGCCAAGAAACCTGCATAGACGTTTCTTCGTCCTTGTCGATTAAAACGTCCAGCTTCATAGCCAATAAATATGTTATTATAACCTTCATCATTTAAGCGGCCAGCGCCAGCGCCAATAAAGGCGTTCCTGTTTCCTGTCCGATTGAGCGCTCCAGCACCATAACCAACAAACGTGTTAGCACTAGCGGTCTGCATCCCAATGCCAGCAAAGGACCCAACAACGGTATTATTGCCACCCGAAGTTAAATTTCGTCCGGCATTCGCCCCGACAAAAGTATTCTCAGCGCCAGTTTGCGTGTTTAGACCGGCTGCTGGGCCAACAAACGTGTTGGCGCTGCCTGGAGTAGTCGAGTTAGGCTCGGAAGCAATGTAGTTAGCATTTTGACCCAGTGTTAGGGTTGTGCTTAATGCTAACACTAGTAAAAAAGAAAGATAAGGTATGTAAAGTCTTGTCATAGCTACGGCAATTAAGTGGAGAGTAAAGTAAGTTACTTTTCGGTCATTAACTAGTAGCCCAGTTGGCAGTGTACCGTGATTTTGATGGAATTAAACTAGCTGTTTATTTATAGCAGACTGAATGATTTGATAGTTAAACCGTCCAGTAGATTTTTCAGTACGCTGACTCGGAATTATAGTAAACTTGTCGATAGCTGACTTCAACAATGAGTTAGTACTGGCGCTTCCTCTCCGTAACCTTGCTGAACCTTGAAACAACTTTTTCTCCTAGCGCTGTTGCCAGTAGCCAACGTCTTCGGCCAAGGCACTGTTACTAGCACCTATCATCGCAAGCATGTTAGCCCACGTCCAGCCGTTGCTACCGTTCTCATCTGTGGTAGCCGGTCAGCTTATGCCTATCACAGCTATGAGTGTCACGGTTTGGCTCGGTGCCGGTCAGAGGTTAGCCGTGTTTCGGTTAGCTAGGCTCAGAACATGGGCTACTGGCCTTGTAAAATCTACCATTAACTTGGATATCACGTTCTTAGCTTTCACCAATAATGTCGAAGACAGTAGCTACCCTAATAATATACCGCTCCAAGAGCCAGCCAGTTTTCAACTGCCTTACTGCTAGGCTTACATAGATTACATTGCTTAAACGCTTACCCCTCTATATGAGATTTTTTCTAGGTTTACTAATGTGTTTATTGCTTCCTCATGGCCGTTTATGGGCACAACCCAGCAAGGGGAGTTTTGTAATTAATCCGCAGGCGTTGGTTAGTGAGTGGAAATTTAAGTCCGACTCCATCTTTTCCCGTCAATATGTTAATCTAGGAACCTCTGTACATTACTATTTAACCGATAAGTTAGCCGTAGGGATTTGGCTACTGGGGGAGTACAGTAACAGATCCCTCAGAACAGCTACACCTGGGTATTATACATCAAGGACTTATATGATTAACCTAAGCCCTGAGATTAGTTACACGTTTATGGCTACGCGTTTTTCTCCCTTTTTAAGGATTAGATATGGCAGCATTGGCTACATACATATGTTCTCTGACAACCCTGGCCTTCCAACCCGCGCTAGGGAAAAAGGAGTCGGAAATTTTTTAACGAATTATTCCTCCGCTTCAAGTTTATCTGCCAGCTTAGGATTGGCCTATTCGATCAAGAAAAGATTAGCCTTAACCGGACAAATAAATGTAGTTCCTTTTAATTATGATGGCACTTTTAACACAAGCCTGCTCAGATATGCTAGTGTTGGTTTAGGGGCTCAGTTTGTTTTGGGTGGTCACTAAGCTGCTTCAACTTTGATACGACTCTCGGTCATGGCCGGGAGTCATACCGCCTATGCCCACTTGTCGAGCAAAGTATCTGTTTATAGTAAAACCTCATCCGTCTTTACTTCCAAGGCTGCTTGTACGGTGGGTATGCCCAATCAAGGAGCAGGCGAATCTGCCTGTTTGCATTGGGAGAGTAAACTAACTGCCAGTAACAGGACCAGCAATCTATACAAATACTTGCGCATTGATGCTTATATAAGTGGCGTCAAAGTTGGCGGTCCGGACGGGGCTCGCACTAGTGACCCCAGGCGATACAGGTATAGTTCTCAATAATGTGTAGCCATAATCGCTTTGCCACACCTTTTAACTAATTCCGTCCCCTAAACCGTCCCCCGCATTAAAAATAAAAGCCGCAACCAATTGACTTACAATTGATTACGGCTAATATTTGTGCCGAAGGCGAGACTCGAACTCGCATGTCCGTAAAGACACACGCCCCTGAAACGTGCGTGTCTACCAATTTCACCACTTCGGCAATTCTATTGTGGCAACACATTTCCCCGTGTTGGGATTGCAAAGATACAGCCCGCTCTTCGGCTTTTGCAAGCGTTTCAGGCAAAAAAATTCAGGCTTTTACCGATTAAAGGCTAGTCGCTCACCAGCACGATCCGTGAGAAGTTCACCGTTCTCGTAGACCAGCTCGCCCGATACAATCGTGTGCGTAACGGTCGCGCTAAACGTGTGGCCTTCCATCGGCGACCACCCGCAGTGGTACAGGATATTCTCTTTAGATACCTGAGTTGGCCGGGCAGTATTCACCAGGACAAGATCGGCCCAGTAGCCTTCCCGAACGTAGCCCCGACGGTCAATCTGGAAACAGTCGGCGGGTGCGTGACTCATTTTGCGGACAACCGTTTCGATGGATAGCTTACCCTGCTGCACAAACTCCAGCATCATCAGCAACGGGTGCTGAACCAGTGGCAATCCCGAGGGTGCCTGCCAGTACGGCTGCTGCTTTTCGTCCCAGGTGTGTGGGGCGTGGTCGGTGGCGATGATGTCCAACCGATCGTCAAGCAAGGCCGCCAGCAGAGCTTCCTTGTGGTGCGGAGCCTTAATAGCCGGATTGCACTTAATCAAATTGCCGAGTTGTTCGTAGTCCCGGCTATCGAACCACAAGTGATGCACGCATACTTCCGACGTAATGCGTTTTTCGGTCAAGGGTTTATCGTTGCTGAATAAAGCCAGCTCGTTGGCTGTCGAGATGTGCAGAATGTGCAGGCGCGTATTGTGCCGACGCGCCAGTTCAACCGCCAGCGACGACGATTTCAGGCAGGCTTCTTCGTTGCGGATAACCGGGTGCAGCGCTGCGGTGGCCCGATCGCCATATTCGGCGCGATACCGTTCTGTGTTGGCTCGAACGGTCGCTTCGTCTTCGCAGTGGGTGGCAATGAGCATCGGGCTTTCCCGAAACAGCTCGTTCAAGAGCTGCTCATTATCGACCAGCATGTTACCCGTCGACGATCCCATAAAGGCTTTGATGCCGCACACCGTCTTCGGATCAGTTTTGAGCACTTCGCTGAGGTTATCGTTGGACGCCCCCATAAAAAATGAGTAGTTCGCCAACGACGTCCGGGCGGCAATCGCGTACTTATCCGCCAGCAGTTCCTGCGTTAAGGCGTTCGGAACAGTGTTCGGCATTTCCATAAACGTCGTAACCCCGCCGGCCACGGCAGCCCGCGACTCGGATTGGATCGTCGCTTTATGGGTTAAACCCGGCTCGCGAAAATGCACCTGATCGTCGATGACACCGGGTAAGAGGTATTGACCGTTCGCGTCGATAACACGACTGGTTCCACTGTCCGATAAACCAGTACCCAGTTGGGCAATAAAGCCGTCTTCAATTAAGACATCGGTTTCAGTAATACGGCCTTCGTTGACTAACTGAGCGTTGCGGATTAAGAGTTTACTCATAAGATGTTGGCGACTTCTTTGGCAAAGTACGTCAAAATCACTTTAGCCCCCGCCCGCTTAATGCTCATCAGCGCTTCGAGCATCGCCCGTTCGCCATCGAGCCAGCCATTCTGCGCTGCCGCTTTAATCATGGCGTATTCTCCGCTGACGTTATAGGCTGCAATCGGCAAGTCATAATTATCGTTCAGCAGCTTAATGATATCCAAGTAAGCCAGTGCAGGTTTTACCATCAAAAAATCAGCGCCCTCGGCAAAATCGAGTTGGGCTTCGATCAGTGCCTCGCGGCTATTCGCTGGATTCATCTGGTACGTTTTTTTGTCACCAAATTTTGGGGCTGAATCAAGGGCGTCGCGGAAAGGACCATAGAAAGCACTGGCGTACTTGGCCGTGTAAGCCATGATCGCCACGTCGTGAAAACCGCCTTCATCGAGCACTTGCCGGATATAACCCACTCGCCCATCCATCATGTCCGACGGTCCCACGATGCTGGCTCCGGCCTGCGCCTGCGCCAAGGCCATTTTGCCGAGCACCTCCAGGGTTGGATCATTCAGGATTTTGCCGTTTTCAACAATACCATCGTGCCCATCGGAGCTATACGGGTCCATGGCTACGTCGGTCATAATCACGGCGTCGGGAAACCGATCCCGAACGGCGCGCACTGTTTGCAGGTACAGCCCATCCGGATTGTAGCTCTCGGTAGCGTATTTATCTTTTTTGGACTCGGGTAAGTTTGGAAACAGATCAAAAGCACGGACGCCCAGATCCATGCATTCCTGAATCTCGTCCAGTAACAAATCCGTCGACAGACGGTGGATACCCGGCATGGAAGCAACTTCAGAACGAGCGTTCTGGCCTTCCATAACAAACAGGGGAAGTATCAGATCAGAAACGGACAGATGCGTTTCCTGAACCATATCGCGGATGGCAGCCGATTGGCGGTTCCGACGCGGACGGCGATTTATAAGCATACTAAGTTGAGGAGTTATAGGTCGTAAAGTTGTAAATTTTTGTGCCAGCCAACCCTGGCAGATCAGAATGACTTTACAACTATACGACTCTATAACTCTACAACTTTTTCAAACGATAAGTTTAAATCCTTCGCCGTGGACGTTGACGAGTTGAACGGCCGCGTCTTCTTTGAGGTATTTACGGAGCTTCGTTACGTACACGTCCATGCTGCGGGCGTTGAAATACGAGTCGTCGCCCCAGACCATTTTCAAGGCAAAACTGCGGCTAACGGGCTGATTAAGGTTCTGCGCCAGCAGTTTCAGCAGTTCCGATTCTTTACTGGTTAGCTTCTGTGACTGCGCTTCACCATTATCATTCTGATGTGTTAAAAGTTGGTGTGGATAGTCGAATGCAAACGAGCCAATCTGATACGTAGTTGGCTCTGGTGTATCGCCCGAGCGTTGATAACGACGAAGAATCGCTTGAATCCTGAGCAAAAGCTCTTCCATGCTGAACGGCTTGGTGATGTAATCGTCGGCCCCTACTTTAAACCCCTGGATGGTGTCTTCCTGCATCGATTTCGCCGTCAGAAAGATGATGGGGATATCACGGCCTGCCATACGTACTTCTTTAGCCAACGTAAAGCCGTCTTTTTTGGGCATCATAACGTCGAAGATGCACAGGTCATACTGATTCGCCATGAACTGCTGCAACCCCTGATTACCATCCGTAGCGCGATCAGTGGCATAGCCTTTCATGGACAGATATTCTTGTACCAACTGGCCAAGATTAGGATCGTCTTCAACAAGTAAGATTTTAGGCATGATAGTGAAAGAGTGAAAGAGTGAAAGAGTGAAAGCGCGTTACCCAACGCTTTTTCACTCTTTTACTCTTTCACTTATTGTATATGGTAAAATTATCTCGAACGAGCTGCCTTTGCCGGGTTGGCTTTCAACCTGGATCTGACCGTGGTGTTCGTCAATCATCTTCTTTACGTAACTCAATCCCAGACCAAAGCCTTTTACATCGTGCCGGTTTCCGGTCGGTACGCGGTAAAACTTTTCAAAAATCCGGCTGATCTGCTCTTTAGTCATGCCCAATCCTTGATCGGCAACGGTGATGCTAATACCTTCGGGCAAGCTTCGGGTTTGAATCGTGATGTGCGGATGTTCGGGCGAGTACTTAATGGCGTTATCGAGCAGATTATACAGGATGTTCGTCAGATGCACCTCATCAGCCTCAATAATTTCATTCTCAGCCTCGAAATCTAAATCAACTTCACCCTCACGCTGTTCAATCTGAATGCCGATGTTATTGAGTACTTTCTCGATAACGTCATGAACGTTTACCGACGATAGCTTCAGCTTGATTTCGCCCCGATCAAGTAAGGCCATCTGCAATACTTTTTCCACGTGCGAGCCGAGCCGCCGGGTTTCGTCCCGGATAATCCCCATGTAGCGTGTCAAACGAACGTCGAGCTTACCGCCAGATTCGGGCGCTGATGACAGGTTATTCCCTTCTGACCGGAGTTGTTCCTGTGCCATTTCGACCGCCAGTGAGATAGTCGATATGGGCGTTTTGAACTCATGGGTCATGTTATTGATGAAATCATTCTTGATGTCGGCCAGTTTCTTTTGCCGCACAATGGTGCTGATAGCAATATAGAAGCAGGCCAGAATAACCAGAATCAGCACAACCGACGCGCCGAACGTAAAGCCGAGCTGGCTCATGATAAACTGCTTCTGGGTCGGGAAGTACACGTACACGTAGTTGCCCGTTTCCATCAGATTATTAGGAAATAAAGCCGCTTTGTAGCCATTGACATCGAGCTGATGCGGCTCCGTTCCCATCGACGTAAACAGGAATTTAGGCTGTAACCGGGTGCGCACTCCGTAAGCAAACGGTATGCTAATGCCTCGCTCGACGAGTGCTTGGCGAAGTAATGTATCAAGGGCCAGCCGATTCACCCGGTCTTCAATGGGCCGGTCTGACAAGAAAAGTCCTTTCAGCACGTCCTTGACCATGTTCGACTGTTCTTCAGCTTTATGCTGGCTCAGACTGGCCGGGCGGCTGATGGGCGCCATGGTGTTAGCTGCTACGATATTGGCCTGTTGGGCTTTCTGCTGCTGACGTTTAACACGATTCTTAAGCGCCCGTTTAGTCGAATCTTGCCGACGAGCTGCCTGGTTATTGATATTGGTCATCTCATTGGCCAGGATGTGCTCAACCCAATGATCAAACTGTTGCTGCTGCACCATCTGTGTCTGCCAGTCTCCAATCGCCATCAGCTCATCCTGCTGCCGGAAGAATTCTTCAACAACCATCATCTGCTCAGGCGAGAGCGGGCGAACAATGGGATGCAGTACGTCCGACTGAACGACTACGGCCCCAGCAGGAGCAGCGCCAATCGGCATCATCTGCTGACTGGTCAGCGGTATTGATTTTGACTGGTTAGGCTGCTGAGCTAAATTTTCGGTCCGGCTCGGTATCGCCTGCCGATCGGCTTTCTTGGAAGTTGTAGACTTGCCCTCTTTTTTGGCAATAGCCATCAACCGGCTCTGTTGCTCACGAGCCTGAGTGTGCTGTTTCGTCAGGTAGACCTTAATCTCTTGCCGTTCCAGCGTTCGGACAACCTCCTGCAGGGCATCCGTCACTTTATAAGCAAACTGTTCTTTCTGTAATTGTAAGGCGCTGCCAATCCAATAGAGCTGCAGCCCTACCAGCCCCAACAGCCCAACGGCCATTAACAGGACAATCCAGCGTATGCGTTGTTTAGACATTTTTTTACTCGCTCATGCAACCTTTGGCCGACTTACGCATCTATTACAAAACGGTTGAGGTTGTCAGTAAAAGTACGAACCGCTTTGACCAAGAATTGGGTCTTTAACAAACTTTAACAAGCCCAGTATCAATCGTTTTAACCAGTTATTGTTCCTTCGTTTGCAAACGTATCGTACCATGAAAAAAACAGTTTTAACCTGGCACCGGTTCGCTTCAGCGCTGCTGCTTACGGGTGCTTTAAGCGGGGCTGCTCTGGCTCAAAAGTCAACGCCAGCTTCACCCAAGTCGGATAAGTCTGACGCTAATGAAGTAAACGTCAGAATTATAGAGCGCAATGGCGACGAGGTTCGTGAAATCGAACGGACGTATCGTATGGATGGCATGACCGATCCTCAACGGGACAAAATGGTTATGAAACTAGTCGACTCACTGAAGGCTGCCCGGAAAGGGAAAGACGGTGGGAAACGGCAGATGACAATCATTGTGGAAGACAGCGATGGCGATCGGATTGTGACTCGCGAACGAATGAGCCCTGGCCAGCGACGCAGTCAAGGTGATGCGTACGTACAACGTAATCCGTTACCAAAATTGGGCAATGACCCTTGGGATACACGGGCTTGGCGGTATGAGTTTCACCGAGGAGCCGATTCGTTAGCTGATCGGTTGAATCGAATGAAACTTCAGATGCCAAGGGATTTCGATCGTCAGCTTGCTCGGCCTTTTGAAGACTGGGCACGTAATTTCAGTGGTAAACCGTCAACCATTCGTGGGCTGGATGTTTTCCCGAACAACCCCGATCAAAATCTATTGAATGTTCGCTTCACGGCACCTGCTAAAGGCGATATCAGCATTATCGTGACGAATCCTAAGGGGAAAGAGGTAGCCCGGCGTGAGATTAAAGACTTCTCGGGTGAATTTGTTGGTCAGATTGACCTTGGCAAAAAACCACAGGGTGCTTACTTCATTACCGTTACTCAAAACGAAGATGGGGCTGTAAAGCGAGTTGTCGTTGACTAAAGCTTGAAGGATCAAGCAGTTGAAAAGTCTATTCAGACCAGCTGCTTGATCTACCACAAAAAATATTATGAAAAATATAGTACTATGTATTGCAAGATACCAACTAAAGCATATATCTTTGCATAGTAAATCAAACGAAAGGCAATGAAAACGTACCTGATTATCGGAATTCTCTTAGTAGGTATGAGCGGACAGGCGATGAGCATGGGCCATCCGCATAATGTGTTTGCTGCCCGCAAAAAAATGCGCGCTAAAGCAACAGCTTCGATGATGAAAGCAAAATCGTCTACGGACGTATGCTGGCAATCAACCGTAGAGTTAGGTAAAGCTAGCTTAAGCAAGCGTGTATTTGCGGCTCTGGCACGCGTGGGCTCGGCACAAGCCTATTAATTTACTCGTATACTTTCTCTCCGCGGTTTAGCCAGACGCCCCACAGCCGCGAATAAGCGTGAACACGTTGTGTAGGCTTCCCCTGCGCATCAACTACCGGATTTCCTTCATTGACCCACTCGAATAAGCTGCCGTATAAGTTGTGTACGTGCTGATAACCGGCTTTAAGCAGCTTCTCTCCGACCCGCTCGCTTCGATACCCTACCGAGCAGTAGAGCACTAAATTCGCATCCTTAGGTACTCCCTGTACCCGTTTCAGATCAAAGTCGTCGTAACCAACCCACCGCGCGTTGGGCAAATGGCTTACATCGAACTCTTGTTTACTTCTAGTATCAAGCAGAACGGCATTAGGTATCTTCTTCAGTTCGGCTACACTGACTAACGGCACGGTTTTTTTATACATCGCTTCGAGCATCGCCCCATACGTCTTGCTGGTTGTCTGTGCCTTACTCACCAGCACTGTGCCCAACAATGCTCCCAACAAAACCCATAATTGCTTCATAATACTTACTTAGTATTCTCTGCGTTTATTTTACTACTAAACTACTAGGCATTTTTTCTATCTATAGAATAGAAATTGGCCTAATTTTTATACACGCAAAAATAACCGTTGCCTATGTTTAATTTTGTATTAATCCAGCACCTGAAACCTTCACACTACATTATATTGTTAAAAACTTAGACAATTCCAGTACGGGTTATGGTTTTCGATAGTCATTGGCTACTTTTATGGTTTGGCAAAACCCCACCGATAGCTGACTGTACCTTTTTACCCATTGAGTATCCATGCGTAGTAGTGTAGTACGGCCAATTTTACTCGTCGGCTTTTTGTCCGTCAGTTTGCTAACCGCGTTTGGTTTAACCAAACCAGGCCGCTCTTTTTGGGCGCGGCTTTCCCATTCAGCGTCTCACAGACATGCCTCCAAGCGCCATGTAACCCCGGTTGCCCGTAAGGAGATTTCCAGCTACGTATTTGGGCCAGCGGCTCGTCCCGTCGAAGTATTTAATCTAACAGATAGTGGCCAACATTGGGTCGATAGTGTATTTCAGACGCTCACTCCTGAACAAAAGATTGGCCAGTTTTTTATGGTGGCTACGTTCTCTAACCGTCACGAGAACCACTACCAATACATTGATCACCTCATTCAGAACAACCATATTGGTGGGCTGATTTTCTTCCAGGGTGGCCCGTATCGCCAGGCCGTACTGACGAACCGCTACCAGGCCTTGTCTAAAGTGCCGCTGCTGATTGGCATTGATGGGGAATGGGGTTTGGGTATGCGGCTTGACAGCGCGATGGGCTTTCCGAAGCAAATGGCCTTGGGCGCCATTCGCGATAATGAACTGATCTACCGCATGGGCGCCGAGATTGGTCGGCAGTGCCAACGTCTGGGTATTCATATCAATTTTGCTCCCGTATCCGATATTAACAGTAACCCGGCAAACCCAGTCATTGGCGTTCGCTCGTTCGGCGAATCGAAAGAGAACGTAGCGTTGAAGGCATCGGCTTACATGCGGGGCTTACAGCAGACCCACGTTATCGCAACTGCTAAGCACTTTCCGGGTCATGGCGACACCAACGCCGACTCGCACCATACCTTACCAACGGTTAGTCGGTCGTCGGAGCAGATGCGAGAGATTGACTTGTATCCATTCCGCAAACTTATTGCCGATAGCTTGATGGGGGTTGTGACAGGCCACCTGCACGTGCCTGTTATGGATAACACGCCCGCCTTAGCCGCGACCCTTTCCGAAAAAATTGTTACCGAGTTACTCAAGAAAGAATTAGGCTTTCGCGGCTTGGTATTCACCGATGCGCTGAACATGGGTGGCATCAGCCGGTCGCCCAAAGCGATGGATGTTAACCTGCGGGCGCTTATTGCTGGTAACGACATCCTGCTGTATCCGGAAAACGTACGTGATGCCACCACCAATATCCTGAATGCCATTCAGCAAGGGGTTATCTCCCAGGAGTTTGTTGATGAAAAGGTTAAGAAGATACTTCGGGCCAAATACTGGGCCGGGCTAAACAAGTATAAGCCAATAAATCTGGCGGGGTTGTCGTCGGAACTGAATTCACCGGAGGCAGAGCTGCTGAAGCAGGAGCTATGTGAGCAATCGGTTACGGTTGCCAGCAATCAAAATAATTTGTTGCCGCTGAAACGTATTGATACCTTACGGCTGGCCTCTGTAGCTATTGGTGCTGAGCCAGGTAACGTATTTCAAAAGACACTCAATCAGTACGCGCCGTTCCAGACGCTAGCTTATCCAGAAAAACCAGTTTCGGAAGCTGACCTGAGCAATATGATGACTCAGATTGGCGACGCCAATACGGTCGTGGTGAGCTTCCACCGCATGAGCGAATCAGGGGCTCGTAAGTATGGCATTACCAAAGCCTCGCTTGATCTCATTGCACGTCTGAAACAGCGGGGCACAAAAGTGATTGTAACAGCCTTTGGCTCGCCTTACAGCCTGCCTCAGTTTGGTCAGGCCGACGCACTCGTTTGCGCTTACCAGGAGCTCGACGACATGCAACGGGTGGTGCCTCAGGTGCTTTTCGGCGGTTTAGGCGCACGTGGTATGTTACCAATCTCTACCGGCGATATGAAAGTAGGGATGGGCCTGACGTTAGGACCTGAAGGGCGGCTCTCGATGGGATCGCCCGAAAGCGTCGGAATGAAGTCAACGGTACTGGCCAAAATAGATGCCATTGTGCAGAATGCGGTGAAAGACCGGGTCGTTCCTGGCTGTGAGGTGCTGGTAGCCAGAAAAGGTAAGATTGTATACAGCAAGAACTTTGGCGCGCTGACCTATGCCCCAGGTGCCGAAAAGGTGACCGATGAGACATTGTATGATCTGGCGTCGCTAACCAAAGTACTCGCTACGCTCCAGTCGGTGATGGTCTTATACGATCGCAAGCAAGTTGATCTAACTCAGAAAGCATCGGCTTACCTGCCCGAGTTACGAGGTACAAACAAGCAAAATATTACCTTGCTGGATCTGCTCTGGCACCAATCAGGCATGGTGTCTTTTTACCCAACCACCTGGGACCGTACCCGGATGCCGGGTGGCGGCTTGAAAGCTGAATACTATAACGCTACGCCTGACAGTCTGCACACACTGCAGATCGCTCCTACGCTCTGGGCCGTACCAGCGCTGAAAGACTCCGTCTGGAAGTGGGTTGTTCAATCACCTATGTCGAAAAAACTGGACGAGTCGGGCAAGCCTGCTTATGTGTATAGCGACTTAAACTTCCTGACCTTACAGAAAGTCGTGGAGCGAGTAAGTAAGCAGCCCTTAGACAAGTTTGTTACGGAGAACGTATATAAACCTTTAGGATTGCATCAGTTAGGATTTACACCGTTGCAACGGTTGCAGCATCCGCAATGCGCGCCGACCGAACAAGATACGTACTACCGAAATCAGTTGCTGGTTGGCACGGTGCATGACCAGATGGCAGCTGTGCAGGGAGGTATATCGGGCCATGCTGGCTTGTTTGGCAACGCCCGCGAAATAGCGACGTTACTACAAATGAACCTTCAAAAAGGTGAGTACGGTGACCAGCGCATTCTTCAACCGATGACGGTTCCCTACTTTACGCAAACGCTGAGCAACCGCAGCCACCGGGCCTTAGGCTGGGACAAGCCAAATCCGGAGAGTCCAAGTAGCGTTTATATGGCCCCGCAAGCATCACCCCGTTCATTTGGTCATACAGGTTTCACGGGCAACGTCGTTTGGGTCGATCCCGATCAGGAGTTGATCTTTATCTTCCTTTCTAACCGAATCTATCCAACAGCGGGTAACAATTCGATTAATACGACTAAACTCCGTCGACGCATTCATGAGGTAATCTACAGCGCTGTTCAGTAAGGTAAGATTTTTAATAGTCAACTCTTCTTTGCTTTCATGCACTTAACTTATTCACTGCCACTGTTTTAAAACAGTGGCATTTTTATTGCTGCATGTCTCTCACACACGATTTTTACCAGAGGGGCAATTGAGTTATCACACTAAACTTCTGTACGCCAATCAACTAGGCATCCAATATACACAATACAGCATGAATATATGAACTACAATGTGCTTATCAGCTAACTTAATATAGTACATAAAAATCTTAACTTTAGGCCCATTACTGCTTTATTCTCTTGACTATGAAAGGACGTATTTTTTACTCCTGTTTATTAATCTGGTTATGCATCCTTGGGCTTATTACTGCTAGTTTTGCTCAGACAATCACAACAGGGACGGTTACTCCAACTAGCGTATGCTCCGGCGGCACGGTTACTGTAACCTTTGTTACATCCGGCACCTTTGCAGCATCCAACACCTTCACCGCTCAACTGTCTGATCCAACTGGCGCGTTTCCGGCAAATCCAACGGCCATAGGCACAGTCAAAAACGCAGGCACTCTTACCGCCACAATCCCTGCTAACACAGCGGGAGGTTCTTCGTACCGCATTCGGGTTGTATCGAGCGCTCCAGCACGAGTCGGTACCAATAGCTTAGTGGCATTAACGGTTAATGCCCCACCAAATCCTACAGTAACGGTTCCAAATCCATATTGCGAAGGCGACCCAGCAACCGCCTTATCGGCCACCCCATCGACCGGCGGAACGCTCAACTGGTACGGCACAAACGCAACCGGCGGCACTCGATCGGGCAATGCCCCAACACCAAATACTAGTGTAATTGGGACTACACCTTATTACGTCAGTCAGACGATTGGTGGTTGCGAAGGGCCAAGAACCTCTGTTCCTGTCACTGTAAAAGATAAACCTAACGCACCGGGAGCTAGTCCGATTGGCTATTGTGTGGGTCAGGCAGCTAGTCCGCTGACGGCAACGGCCGTTGCTGGGGCTACGCTTAACTGGTATACAGTTCCATCAAACGGTACCGCTTTGTCTGGAGCTCCTACCCCGTCAACAACTGGCGCAGGCAGCACGACGTATTATGTCAGTCAAACGCTGAATGGTTGTGAAGGCCCTCGCGCTAGTATTGTCGTAACAGTTAGTGCTCCTCCAGCGGCTCCAACCGCTCCAGCCCCCACTACGTATTGCCAAGGTGCTCAGGCCATAGCCCTTTCAGCCAGCGGACAAGGGTTAAAATGGTATGGAACAGCGGCAACCGGCGGAACGGCATCTCCAACACCAACCACACCTGCTACAACTACGGATGGCACAACTAACTATTACGTTAGCCAGACGGTTAATGGCTGCGAAAGCGCCCGGACTGCCATTGCTGTAGTGGTTAAGCCTCAACCAGCATCACCGACAATTCCGACAACAGCTCCATCGTACTGCCAAAGTCAAACAGCGGTTGCCTTATCGGCTACCCCATCCACTGGTGGAACGCTCAATTGGTACGGCACAAACGCAACCGGCGGTACTCCATCACCAACAGCAAACACACCGGTTACGACTCAGGCAGGGACTGTTAATTATTACGTCAGCCAGACGGTTAACAGCTGCGAGAGTAACCGTGCCTCTATTCCTGTAACTATAAAATCTACTCCAAGCGCCCCAACTGTTGCGAGTCCTGTTACCGCTTGTCAGAGTCAAACGGCCGTTGCCTTAACCGCGGCTCCGTCTACGGGCGGAACATTGAACTGGTATGGGACAGCCCCAACGGGCGGCACGCCATCGTCAGCCGCTCCGGCTCCGTCAACTACGGCCTTGGGTTCTACAACGTATTACGTCAGCCAAAGTGTTGCTGGCTGCGAAGGCCCACGGGCCTCACTTACCGTTACGGTTAGTCCTGTACCAGCGCCACCAACCGCTACTGCACCAGCTCCTTTTTGCCAGGGCGCCACAGTACAATCATTAACGGCTACGGGTCAAGGCTTAAAATGGTACGGGACGGCGGCAACCGGTGGCACTGGCTCTTCAAATCCCACGATACCTAGTACTACTACTGTGGGGCCTGCTACCTACTACGTTACACAAACCGTCAATGGTTGCGAAAGCGGTCGAACACCTATTGCCGTTTCCATAAAACCTACCCCCAGTGCCCCAGCTACGTCGGCTATTGAATTTTGTCAGGGCACTCCAGCTCCGGTCCTGTCAGCAACGTTCGTGACAAACGCGACCCCAAAATGGTATGGAACAGCGGCAACCGGCGGAACAGGGGCGACTATCCCACCCGCTTTGTCGAACAACACGCCTGGAACAACAACGTACTACGTCAGCCAGACATTAGAAAGTTGTGAGAGCCCACGAGCCAGCGTGAATGTGCGGGTAAAAGCGTTGCCTGCTGCACCTGGTGTAAACTCAATCAGTTATTGTAATAATCAAGTGGCTCAACCGCTTCAAGCTCAAGGCGCTGAATTAAAATGGTTTGATCTAACTGGCAATCCACTTGGAGGAGTACCTACTCCTAATACCAGTATTGTAGGTGATCAAACTTTTGGCGTTTCTCAAACTGTTGACAACTGCGAAGGTCCTAAAGCCACCTTAACCGTTACTATAAAACCGTTGCCGGGTGCGCCGGGCGTATCTCCGGTTAGTTATTGCCAAAAACAACAGGATCAGCCAGCACAAAATATAGATCCGTTAAAGGCTAATGGATCGGATCTGCGCTGGTACACTACCGATAACAATTCGATTCCCAATGCGCCTATTCCGTCAATCGACCAAGCCGGAGTTCAAACCTATCAGGTAAGCCAGGTTGTGAATGGGTGTGAAGGCGCAAAAGCTACCCTTCAGGTAACCGTTAATGCAGTGGCGGCTCCGGTCGTTCCTAAACCACTGGTCGCTTATTGTATCAATGATAATGCTACTCCCTTAGAAGCGGTTGCAGCATCAGGAGCTAGTTTACGTTGGATCGACCCTTATAACCGCCCGACGAATGATGCGCCAACCCCATCAACGCTTAATACCAACGTTGATCCGCAGGGCGACGCCTTTTACGTGTATCAAATTGGCGCTAACGGGTGTTACAGCGCCCGATCCATGATACGAGTTGTTGTCAACACGACGCCAACGTTAGCTTTAGTTGCTCCGGTAGCATCAGTTAACCTTGGTCAAACGGCTCCGTTACATTTGAGATTTACGGGCTCCGGCCCTTATAGCTATACCCTTACCGGAGGCTATGCCGGAACATCGCGAACATCAGATACCACGATTGCGGTATTACCACGTGGCAATACAACGTATCAGGTAACGGCCGTTCAGAATGGTTGCGGAATTGGCTTACCCGGTAACCCTGCCACAGCTATGGTTACAGTTCGGGTGCCAACCGTTTCAACTGAGTTGATAAGCTCTTCGACCTTGTGCGCTGGCACGTCGCTTGTCGTTCCCTTTACAACGACGGGGGAGTTCAACCAAGGCAATCAGTTTCAGATTGAGCTGGCCAGCGCAGCGGATACCTCTAAAAAATACGACGTTTTAGCTACCGCGAACAGCTCACCAGTAACGGGTGATCTACCGAGTGCTTTACCCAGTGGCCAATACTTCGTTCGGGTGAAAGCCTCAAATCCGGGTATCGGTGTTACAGGTTCCAACAGCCCCACAATGCTGACCGTACGTTCACTGCCTTCAGCTACATTGGCAGGTACCCAAAATATATACGAGGGCACGCCAGCCAACCTAACCATTACGTTAGGGGGCGACGGTCCCTGGACAATTGCTTATGCCGATAGTATACGTAGTTACTCGGCCATAGCAACGACCAATCCTTATGTTTCTGAGGTACGCCCAGCTCGCACAACAAACTACCGTATAACGTCTGTAAGCAACAGCTGCGGCACGGGCCCTAGCTCAGGTACGGCCACAGTTGCAGTTTTACCGCTGTTGGGCGTGGAAGACAACTCGCTCGATCCGCTGGTCAAGACCTATCCAGTACCAACTACCACTACTATCACAGTCGAGCTAGATTTACCTCTGACCCGCGATCCGGCGACACTGACTGTTATCGACTTTCGAGGACGTACCATACTACAACAACTAACACGCAACCGCCGAAATGAACTTGACTTAACAAGTCAGCCGAATGGATTATATATGTTGCGTATTCAGGTTGGCGACCGGCAAACGGCACGAAAGATATTGAAGCAGTAAGTCATTTTCCGGGAGCAGTGCTTTATGTTATACTGCTCCCGGGAACCTTCCCGGATGTTATGTTCACCGACGACTATTTTATGGAGATCGCGCTCGGCTTGGCTGAAGAAGCGGCCGATGAAGGCGAAATTCCAGTTGGTGCTGTGGTCGTCTGCCGCAACCGCATTATTGCCAAAGCGCGCAATCAAACGGAACAGTTAAACGACGTAACCGCCCACGCCGAAATGTTGGCGATTACGGCGGCAACTCAGTACCTCGGCGGCAAATACCTTACAGACTGTACCCTTTATGTCACGCTGGAACCTTGTGTAATGTGCGCCGGAGCTTTATTCTGGGCGCAGGTCGGCCGGTTAGTTATTGGAGCGAGTGACGCTAAACGAGGGTATAGCCGCATTGAGCCCTCACTGCTTCATCCAAAAACCAGGCTCGAAACAGGGGTACTAGCTACAGAAAGTCAGGAGCTACTGACGAAGTTTTTTAAGCGCTTAAGAACATAATTTGAAAGTGGCTTGTTAACCCATCCGATAATCTTCCATTCTAACTGATTAGTAAAATGGCTTTTGTATTAGATCCGCTACCCTACCCAAGCGATTCGCTCGAACCCAACATCGATAAGCAAACGATGGAAATTCACCACGGAAAGCACCACAATGCTTACGTGACGAACCTGAACAATGCCATCGCCGGGACCGAATTAGAAAATAAATCCATTGAAGACTTACTGGCAAGTGTAAGCCAGTCGCCAGTGGCAGTTCGGAACAATGGGGGTGGCCATTATAACCATACATTGTTCTGGAACACGATTTCTGGTAGTGGTGGAGGACAACCTACCGGCGATTTAGCCGAAGCCATCAACCAGAAGTTTGGTTCGTTCGATTCTTTTAAAGAAGAGTTTACCAAAGCGGCAACAACTCGTTTCGGCTCAGGCTGGGCCTGGTTAATTGTTACTCCCGAAGGCGAGCTGGCCATTACCTCAACGGCAAACCAGGACAACCCGCTGATGGATGTTGCAGAAACGAAGGGCTTTCCGATTATTGGCCTCGATGTATGGGAGCACGCTTACTACCTAAAATATCAAAACCGCCGACCCGATTACATTGCGGCTTATTTCAATGTAATTGATTGGAACGCAGCGGAAAAGCGCTATCAGCAAGGAAAGCAAGCCTAAATTATTCAATGATGAATGATAAATTATGAATGAAGTCGCGAAAAAATGCGCCAATACCATTTATAATTCATCATTCATCGTTATTTTTGCAATCCTAAAACGGTGATTGTAGCTCAGTTGGTTAGAGCGTCGGATTGTGGTTCCGAAGGTCGCGGGTTCGAGCCCCGTCTTTCACCCTAGTTAAAAGCCCTGACACCGTCAGGGCTTTTTCATTTCTGTAAGCTAACCTTCTGCTCCAACAGGCGGTTGTTTATTCATGCCCGCGAGTATTCCTATAGCTCCTCGTTATCATCCTACCGTCCGCACGGTATTAACTCTTGCTTACATAGCAGGTGTTATAGGATTACAGTTACCCGGTTTAGCTGTTTATTTCCGACCACTTAGTCCGTTTACCTTAATAAGTTCGTTAGTTGTTCTCTTGTTGTACCACACCGATTGGCGCCCAGCTTTTTATCTTTACCTAGTGCTGGCGGTGCTAACTGGTTACTTTATTGAACTGTTAGGAGTACACACGGGCTTGATTTTCGGTCATTATGCGTATGGATGGGGGCTAGGCTTTCGACTATGGGAAGTTCCTCCAGTCATCGGCATTAACTGGCTAGCCCTTTCATACTGTTGTGGCTCGGTATGCAGCCATCTTAAAGTGCCAACCTATGCTAAGGTTATTGCAGCCGCTACGTTAATGGTTGTATTGGATTTTTTTATTGAACCGGTTGCTGTAGAGCTAGATTTCTGGACTTGGTTTGACCAACCGGTGCCTCTAAGAAATTATATCGGCTGGTGGCTCGTCTCCGCCGTTTTATTCAGTGTTTGGTACGCTCTCCCGTTTCGCAAAGAAAACAGATTGGCTAAATGGCTGCTGACTCTACAATTTCTCTTCTTCATAAGTCATAACTTGTTCATCTTTTTGCGAAAATAATTAAACAAAACTCTCATAGCTGGGTTATCTTTGTGTTAATGTCGGCTTTTAGAAGTTGATATTACCCATAGCGAGCAGTCTTCTTTTGTTCATATATCGGTAAATTTTAACCAGATGCAACTACTTGCTATACTTAACAATCTAATTCTGTAAGCAACGATTACTTACTTGTCCGTTTATCTTTAGTGGTCTTATATTATGAGCAATTATTCGATAAAAGATCTAGAACAGCTGTCAGGCATTAAGGCCCACACACTGAGGATTTGGGAGCAACGATACAACATTATCACGCCCAAACGGACAGACACAAACATTCGTACCTACGATGATCAGGACCTTAAACTGGTCTTGAATATCTCCCTGTTGAAAGACCACGGGTATAAGATTTCAGAGATATCCAAGCTCTCGGTGGAGGAAATGTACCGAGAAGTTATCAAGATTTCTGACAGACAACTCAACTATCCTGATCAGATTCACGCGCTGACCATCTCAATGATTGATTTGGACGAAGAGCGTTTCGAAAAAATTGTCAGCACGAATATTCTGCAGTTTGGTTTTGAGAATACGATGATTCACATCATTTACCCGTTCTTAAGCCGAATTGGTACGTTGTGGGTAACAGGCTCCATCGGCCCAGCACAAGAGCACTTCATCACCAACCTTATTCGCCAAAAGATCATCGTTGCCATTGATGGTCAGGTAAGCAAGCAGCGACCGAACGGCAAGAAATACATGCTGTTCCTACCCGAAGGCGAATTGCATGAGATAAGCTTACTTTTTGCCAATTACATCATTCGCGCTCGTTACAACAAGGTTATCTATTTAGGACAAAGCTTACCGTTCAATGAGTTAGTATTTGCTTACAACGTCCATAAGCCAGATTACATCTTTACCGCTATCACCTCGGTACCATCCAACCATGAAGTACAGCCTTTCGTCGACCGGATGGTGAAAACGTTTCCAGACTCTCACTTACTCTTAACTGGCTATCAAGTCGTTGGGCAGGACATAGAGATTCCGGAGAATGCAACGATTATCAACCAGATCGAAGATCTGATCCGTCTGGCCGCTACGTAAAGCCTTTGGCATTTAAAGGCATTTTACTCATCCTAATCTTCATTCAGGTTACCTGCTCAGACTTGGTTCCGAGCAAAGGCTAAAGCCCGCCGTTCGGCATACGTGTGCGAATCGCGTGGCACCTGAAAACCAACATGCCCTCCTGTTCGGGGTACTTCCAGAAATACGTTGGGGTGCGTCTGAGCTAGCCACTCTGGCGAACATTCAACGGATAAGAGCGGATCGTTCTGAGCGTTCAGCAATAGTGTTGGCACAGTGATACCAGGCATGAAATTGACAGCCGATGCCTGCTCATAGAAATCGTCTGCATCGCGATAATCATTGACCGGAGCCGAAAAAAACTCGTCGAAATCTCGCCATTGTTTCACCTGCTGTAACTGGGTCATGTCTAACCGCCCGGGAAAAAGCGTCGCCTTCTGGCTGATCTTGACGACCAGTTTTTTCATAAACCGGTTTCTGTAAAAGCGATTCGATGGTCGGTCGAGCAGAGCGGCACTAGCACCTAGATCCGTCGGAGCTGAAATAGCAATTCCTCTCTTAATTACGTCCGGAAGATGCTTACCATGAACGCCAAGGTATTTCAGGGTAATGTTTCCGCCCATACTGTAGCCGACGAGTACGATTTCCTCATACGACTTAGTCCGTAAAGCATGATCGAGCAATTCACCAAGGTCGCCAATTTCACCGTGATTGTACAGCCGGAAGGCCCGATTCATTTCGCCACTGCACGACCGGCAGTTCCAGGCCAGTACGTCGTAGCCATGTTGAGCGAACAGCCGAGCCGTCCCCCGAATGTACTGACGGTTGCTGTCGCCTTCTAAACCGTGCGTTAGTACTACCAATCGCTTACGCCCTTTGTCAATCCAATCTAAGTCAAGAAAGTCGCCATCTGACAGTATCAGACGCTCACGCTCATAATATACGTTTGCTACCTTACGAGTTAGACTAGGAAAGATCGTTTGTAAGTGCCCATTGTACTGATAAGCGGGCGGGCCAGGATATGTGGAGCGAACAAGAGGCATATAAAGTAAACAACGGCTACTTTTGAAACGTTGTTTCAACACAAAGCAGAGTCATGCAGCTTGCCAAATACCTTTCTGTCATTGTTGCCAGCACGATCAAGTTCGTTGGTGGGCCCTTATCTGGTATTGCCTTAGGCCTGAGCTGGATTGAAACGGCGGTTTGCACAACGCTAGGAATGATGTTGAGTGTAGTGGCCGTTACCTACGCAGGAGCAGCGCTGCAAACACTGCTTCAACGCTACAGGCCACAAACTCCAAAGCGCTTTACGCGCAGGACTCGAATGGCCATCCGCATCTGGAAGCGATCTGGATTGATCGGCATTGCCTTACTAACTCCGCTAATTTTGACCCCCATCGGTGGTACAGCGCTTGCCGTATCTTTCCGCGTCGGACGGGGCCAACTACTACTCTATATGCTCATCAGTGGCATTTTCTGGGCAGTAGTTCAGACCATTGCGCTTTATCAAGTTCCGGGCTTACAGCAGTTTTTCCAGCGGTAAAACAATTTAAAGCACCTATCGACTTACTGTTTGGGGAGTAACAGTTGCTGATTTTTTACGGAAATCACCGCGTGAGAAATACTTTTCAATAAGGCAATACATTAGAATAAAGAAGTAACGACTCCCCATCTCTTTAATTTTCAGCTTCGACTCCCCATACTTCCGGTTCGTCCAGCTATTAGGCACCACTGCATAGCTATACCCGCGAACAATAGCCTTGAGTGGCAACTCAACAGTCAGGTTAAAATGAGGAGCTAGAAAAGGCTTTACACCCTCAATAGTTTCGCGTTTGTAAAGCTTAAAGGCATTTGTCGTATCGTTGTAATTAATGCCCATAACCATTTTGACGATGAAATTGGCAATGCGGTTAATGAACTTCTTGAGGGGTGGGTAATCAATCACCTTGCCTCCTTTAACCCAGCGCGATCCAAACACGGCATCTACGTTCGTTTCAAGCATTTTATAATAGTACTTGACTAAATCTTCCGGATCGTCGGATAAATCAGCCATGAATACAGCAACACAGTCCCCTGAAAAGCGCTCTAAACCGTAGCGCACGGCATAGCCAAATCCATTAGGACCATGATTTGTGTAATAGACTAAAGTTGGAATTTCGGTAGCCGCTAGCTGTTGCAATACCTGCAACGTACCATCCTTTGAATTATCGTTGGTCACGCAGATTTCGTGCGGAATACCGTGCTTAGCCAGCGTTTGGTATAAGGCCCGCAGCGTAGGCGGCAACGATTCCTCTTCATTGTATGCAGGAATAACAACGCTTAATTTCATGGCTGTATTGATTAGATGTTAACGTGTTTGGAATAATTGACTAGAATTCAGATTAACTTTAGCAATTTCTAGTTACATGTTAACGGTGCGGCAACAGCCGTATGGTACTGTACAATTTACTAACAGGTTCGGGTAATACATAATCCCGGAGAACAAACTTAGTTTTCTTCCAGCCGGGCCGGCCCAGATGCAAGTATTTCAGCGCGTAGAACGCACGACGGAAATAACGATTCTTGTACTGCTTCGAGTCAAGCAACATCCGGTAGTACCTGGCGATGTTACGGCGTAGTACACGGTCGTATTTATAATCTAATTCGCGATTAATGTCGCGGTACATTTGAATGCGATTGCGCAGAAACGTTTCGTCGTAATAGTTATCTGCAAAGCTGGCCCCCCCGCGATTCTTACGATACACCGACATTACATCAGGAATGTATCCAATATTGCCCAACTTGGCTTTCAAAATCAAGCGCGGAATGTCACCACTCGATGATTCTCTAAACCAGGTTGGGTACTCTTTAATGTTGTTCCGATACATAGTGCTCGATGTCGCCATGAACCAGATTTCGTCTTCACCGATTAAATCATCAACTGTATAGAATGGCTTCATATCCGGCCCGTTCAAAACATGCGACGGTGTTCCATCTTCGTACGTAATCAGGGCGTTATGAAACACTGTTGAATAATCGGGATGAGCATCAAGTAAGTCCGCTTGTTTCTGAAGCTTGAGCGCATCCGTCCAGTAATCATCGCCATCCATCAGCGCATAATACTCACCTTTAGCCAGTTTAAGCGTTTCGAGGAAATTGATTCCACCGTTCTTACCCATATTACGTGGGTGCAATACACCAATAACAAGGCCGGGATGCTGGCGTTCATACTCCTGTATAATCTCACGCGTGCCATCCGACGAAAAATCATCACCAACCAAAATTTCGATTGGGAATGTCGTTTGTTGCGCCAGGGCACTATCGATGGCCTTACGAATGAATTTATGCTGATTGTAGGTAATAATCAGAACGCTTACTTTGACCATACTATGAAAAATAACCCGGTCCGAGCATAACCTATCAGGTGCTAAAGACCGGGTCTTTGTGGGCAACAAAGATATGAATAGAACGTGTTACATCAGGGAATGCCTATCCTCCTGATTAAACGGTCGCTTCGGAAGTCGCATTCTTAGCCGACTGAATCTGAGTTTTCCAACCCTGGGGCTCCTCTTTATCAGCCGGGGTTCCCCATGGATTGTAGAACGGCAAGATTGCGACCCAACGGCCGGCCGGATCATCCCAGCTAAACCGGTCAGCAAAGCTGGATGGGCTTACCCAGTGCGGCAGGTCGTAACGGAACAAAATCATATCGCCCATATCCTGGAAACCTTCCGTTTCAACAATATGGTCGTTGATGACGTAGCCAGTTCCGCCCGATGTGTAATCTTTTCCATACTGATTAAGGGCCAGTATAGTACCTACTTTCTGTGGGTTGAGCGGATGCCAATGCCGTCCGAAGAAGCTACCACCCAGTGGGTAATGAGTAACCTGTGGGTGGAAATACGGTTCACCCTTCCGGATGCCATACTCTTCGTTATTACCCGTCAGGTTATTCCAGAACTGACGCATCGGATTAAAGACACTCAATAACGTTTGCTTCATTGGCTCTTCCAAGTCCAGAATAGCATCGAAGGTATGGTCATGGAACAGTTGAGGAGCCTGCTGAATCTTAGCAATGTGCAATCGCTGCTTATGCTGATTGTTGTCGAACGTATCAGGCCCTTCCGCCAACGGAGTCTTTGCAGCCCAGTCGCGAGTAGCCTGAATAATACTACGCAGTGTATCTTGTGGTATACCGGTTCTGATGATAACAATATTTGGCTCGTTCACCAGCCGCATTACCTCTTCGTATGGAATCTCAGGTACAATCTGGCCGTCTTTGAACTCGGCATCGACCCGTATCAAGTATTTCGATAACTCTTTCATTTTGGCTTACTGTTTTACACAAAATAGGACGCTGCCCGTGAATAATACAAACGTAATCTATTGTAAGGCGCTGTTGTTATGATTATTGCAGGATCAACAACTGATTTACGTTAATCACAGCCTTCTTACAAATTCATCAGTTTAGTTAGCTTTCTGTAGCATAGCCAAAGCCCGATGCACCAAAGCCGTTACCATTGTAAAACATAATACGCTGCCCCTGATAATCGAAGATGTGGCAATAGTCCATCATCAGCGAGTCCCATCCCTCGGCGGAACGTTCGATACCGGCTAACTCGTCTTTACGTTCCCAAGTGATTCCGTCAATCGATTCAGCATAGCCAATTCGGTAACTCCGCTGAACATCGGTACGGTAGTCGGTTGCATTACGGTACGAAAAATACATTTTGTATAGGTTTCCATCTTTATACACTGTCGGCCGACCGATCGCATCAGTAAACTCATCGTACCCGACGCACACTTGACCAGTACGTTCCCAGGTAATACCGTCCTTCGACTCAGCGTATTTAACGTCATAGAATGGCTCAGGATGCCCGCTGATTACTTCAATCTTTGTGCACGATAGATACCACATCCGCCACAAGGCTTCGCCGTTCTGATCTTTTTCCTGCATGACGCAGGGCTGAGCTACCCATACTTGGTCATAAATCGAGCGGTCGAGTAACGGTCCCGTGTATTTGCGTTCAAAGGTAAGTCCCCCGTCGCGGCTGATAGCCAGGCCAATGCCCAACCGATAGCTGGCGGTCTCGCTCTTGTTCCATCCCGTGTAATACAGCCAGATTTCATCCGTCCCGTCAGCGGCCTGAACTGGCAAAAACCACGATGGCATGGCTCCTGTTTCGTCAAACATCCCGACAGCTCCCTTAGTCAGACAAGGCTTATCGTGTACGTAGGTAACGTTTGAAAGATTTTTGGGATCAAGCTCGACGAATGACGTAGACGAGGAACTGTTTTCATCACGAGTAGCAAAGTAAACACGCAGCTTATTCTGCATCGGAAAACCAAACGGAACCTGAGCGTGCGTACGACTAAACGGCTGCGAACCGTCAGGTTTATAAATCAGTCCTTGTTTTGTCCACATAAGTTTAAAAAATCAATTCTCGGTAAGAAGAGAAATATCCTTAGAAAGCGGCTTTTCTGGATACCTCAAGCCAGCTTTCGCCCGGTCATTTCGCACATAAATTCTGGTGTCGTCTACCAGACCAACATAGCGGTAATGAGTGGCAACATATTGACCCAATGGTTTAATTAGTTCGTGTCCCTGCGTTTTCCGGTCATTCATCCACAAGTTATGACTTCCCACTGCGTCAATAAATACGGGCGGAGACGACCGCATGAAATCTGATACGTAACGCTTCTGGTAAATTGGTTGCATAGGATGGCCGAACCCGCTACGGATGGTGTGGTTTTCGGCTACGCCCTGCGGCATTTGGGCCTGCACGTAGTAATCACACCGCCAACCCCATACCGCTAATTTTTCTCCTGGTTGAGCATATTTAGCAATTTCTTTTGATACGGCTGATTGTTGAATAGTCCAGCCTTCCTGCTGCTCCGATGAATACAGGTTCAAAGGGATAGCGTTCAAGCGTTTGTACGCGGCTTGTGCGCCAAATAGAACCAGAAAAAGGCCCATTATACCGATAGGAACCCAACGGTTGTTGGAAAAATTTTGTCGGATATGCTGCCATCCATAGGCCGATATGAACAGTAGCGGACCGGCCAAGAAAAATAAATAGTGCACATACTCTGATCCGGTACGTGTAATGGCAAAAAGCGTAGCAAGCAACAAAGTGACGGCAAATCCAATCTGCTTCCATAGGTCAGTGCCTACACGCTTACTGCGACGCCATGCCAATATTGCTCCTACCACACCAATAAACACTGCTAGCTTTATAAACCAATCGAACGAATCGCCTTTGCGAAAAAAGGCAGGCAACCTCAGTATGCTTAATAACTGATTGGTATCACTGCCATATCGTAAGTTGCCTATTAGATAAAAAGTTACAAAGTCGTCGTACACCCCGTTGATCCAGCACAGACCGACAAACAACAGAGGAAATGATACTCCACCAACGATTAGCGCGGCCAGACGGCTCACCTTTGCGCTTACCGTTAGTCCTCTACTCATAACGACGAGTAAGGCAACAAATAAACCAATAACTCCCACCATAGGAACCGCCTGTAGCTTACCAAATGGAACCATGCCGAGTAGGCAACCAATCAAGGCAATTCGCCACGTTTGCGGCCGGTTCTGGAAAGTCAACGTTGCGTATAGATAACAGCTCGAACTAAGCAAAAGAAGAGGTACCAGCTCACTATTATAATGCAAAAAGTCGCCGTTTTGAGTTAATCCTAACACAAAAACGAGCGGTAGCAGGGCCAGACGAGCCGAGTCTTCGCCGAACCACAGGCTTGCGGTACCGTAAAGTAGCCATAAACTTATGGCCAATAAGCAGAAAGCTGTTAAGTGAGCGGTAATGTAGTCGAACGGAAGGCCAATAAGGGAAGGAAGGATCAGAAAATAACTATCCAGCGGCCCTCCTGTAGTGCCATCGACGGATTGGAAATAAACAGGATCATGACGCAGCGTTAGAGCCTGCGTAATCATCTGACTCTCGTCAGGATTGATTTCGTAATTGTAAACGATGCTGGGTAAACGTAATAAAAACAGCAGACCTATTGCTGCAATCAGAAATACCCGACGGCTAACCCGCACCCAACTTGTTAACCAGAGCACTCCCCAGCAAAGACCGTAAACAAGCAGCCAATAAATTACCGGATATGAGTCAAAACGGGGCATAAAATAGCCCGGACGTGGGCGTCCGGGTGTTAACCAATTCGTTATTCGGACGCCCACGTCCGGGCTATTTCCTACTATTTTACCACAGCCAGCCGGGCAACCATGCTGTCGTGGATTTGCGTCATGGTTTCTTTTAAATCGTACGTCCAGTTCCAGTCTGGATAGTGCTGCTTGAACTTGGTCAGATCGGAAATATACCAGATATGGTCACCACTCCGGTTGGTTTCCGAGTACTGGTAGTTCATTTTGTTGCCTGAAATTTCTTCGCAGAGAGCGATAGCTTCGAGCATTGAGCAGTTAGCGTAGCGGCCACCACCCGCATTGTACACTTCGCCCGGACGTGGATTCTGGTAGAAATGCCAGAACATATTCACCAAATCCCAGCTATGAATGTTGTCCCGAACCTGCTTGCCTTTATAACCAAAGATTGTGTATTGATTGCCGGTGATAGCACACTTCATCAGATAAGACAGGAAGCCGTGTAACTGAGCGCCTGAGTGGTTTGGGCCCGTTAAGCAACCACCCCGGAACACACCTGTGTTCATACCAAAATACCGACCGTATTCCTGCACCATGATGTCAGCAGCCACTTTTGAAGCTCCAAATACTGAGTGCTTGGTATGGTCGAGGCTCATATGCTCATCGATACCGTTCTCGAAATAAGGGTGGTTCTGGTCAATTTCCCAACGTGTCTCAGTCTCGACAAGCGGCAAGAAGTTAGGATTGTCGCCGTACACCTTGTTAGTAGACGTGAACACAAATACAGCCTCTGGGCAATGGAGCCGAGTCATCTCAAGCATATTGAGCGTACCTACCGCATTAACGCCGAAATCTGTAAAGGGCTCCCGGGCGGCCCAGTCGTGGCTAGGCTGAGCAGCTGTGTGTAGTACAAGTTTGATATCAGTACCAAACTCCTTGAAAATCGTTTCTAACTGCGAGACCTCCCGAATATCAGCGGCCCGGTGAGCGTAGTTTGAGTACGTTTCTGATAACCGGTTACGGTTCCATTCTGTCGAGCCATCGGCCCCGAAGAAATACTGCCGCATGTTGTTATCAATGCCAACAACGAGATCAAATTTGTCAGCGAAAAAAGCAACGGCTTCGCTACCTATTAAGCCCGCCGAACCTGTAACCAATGCAATTTCCATAGCGTTATTATTGCTTAAATGAATTTGAATAGCAAAAAAATACTATTACCTACTATGTTTTATCAAGCAAAGTAACACAAAAATTTACAACTGACATGTAACGATTTATGCTATGGTTATATAAGGCAAAAAGGCGGCCACTCAACACACCTGTTGACTGACCGCCTTGATGTTAGCGAATTAAGATTCGTTACGCACCCTCGCCGATAGTACCTGCGCCAAACAGCTTTTCTCGAATTTTCTGCGTACGGCCTTCCAACGCTGGATTCGGGGTATATTTATATTTTGACTGTACAGCTGCAGAATCCTTGCCTGTTCCGTATACTTCTGGATCGCCCGCCCGATAATCAGCCCGGAAATCATTAGCCCGGACGTCTTTCTGACGAATCGTATTGTATTTCTGATAGTCGCAGGACGCCAGCGACAACACGGCCACGACCAACAAACCTGCACTGAATACGCGTTTCATAGTTACTTGATTACAACTTGATTCGACAAAATTACAGCAGAGCTGTAAGGTTTCCAAAACCATACAGCTTTATACACTTATGATTTACGCAATTTTATAATCTCCTCCCATACAAAACTCATCAGTTCCCGAATGTGTTGGCTCGAGAAGTCAAACGGTACGTTAGCCGCTGCGTAGATGTCACGAATAGGCGCTTTATAGCCTAAACTCAAAGCGGCCTTATAGCCTTGCAATCCCTGTTGCGCGTCGCGACGGTAGTTTCGCCAAACACCAATAGCCCCCAATTGCGCGATACCGTACTCGATATAATAGAATGGTACTTCATATAAATGTAGCTGGCGCTGCCAGATGTATTCTTTGTAATAAGCAAAGCCACTCCAATCAGTGATAGTATCAGCAAACTGATCATAAATTCGTAACCAGTTTTCTCGACGTTCGGCAACGGTATGGGCTGGATGCTCATACACCCAATGCTGAAACTTATCAATGGTGGCGACCCATGGTAGCGTTTCGATGATCGATTCGAGATGCTGAAGTTTGGCACGGCGTAACTCTTCAGAATCTTCAAAAAAGACATCCCAGTGATCCATCGAGAGCAATTCCATGCTCATCGAAGCAAGCTCGGCCACTTCCATTGGCGGGTTACGGAACGCTTTCAACGGCAGACTGCGCGTCAGAAACGAGTGAACCGCGTGCCCCCCCTCGTGTACCATAGTAACTAAATCGCGCAGGCTCGACGTGGCATTCATGAAAATAAATGGCACGCCAATCTCTTCTAATGGATAGTTATAACCACCCGGTGCTTTACCTTTCCGTGACTCCAGGTCAAGGTGGCCCATAGCCCGCATGATACGTAGGTCATCCCCCAGTTCCGTATCTAATCGGTCGAAGCAGGTAATCGTCTTTTCCACCAATTCGGTGCCGCTAGCAAACGGCTTAAGCGGTGGACGCCCTTCTACATCTACCTTGGTATCCCAGGGACGTAATGTATCTACCGAAGCATCGGCTCTTTTGAGCTTTTGCTTCCGTTCTTCGGCTAATTCGTTTAATAGTGGTACTACGGCATCAGCGACCGATTCGTGAAAATTGAAACAATCCTGCGGGGTGTAATCAAAGCGTCCGAGCGCAGCAAACGAGTAATCACGGAAGTTATCGAACCCGGCATTGACGGCTACCTGATGGCGTAGATTCCGTAGCCGATCAAATAATTGATCGAGCACATCATGGTCCTTGTAGCGCCGTTCCCAAATCTTACGCCAGGCCTCTTCCCGAACTGCCCGGTCAGTCGATTGCAGAAGATCATTAGCTTCGGGCAACGTCATTTCCCGGCCGTTGATGGTTACGGTCATAGCCCCGGCAATAGCTCCGTATTTACGCTCTTCAGTTTGGATTTCTGTCTGAAGCGGAATATTCTCCTCCCGGAAGATTTCGATGGCTTTCTTCATACCCCGCACCATAACCTCATAACCAGCATCAGTTAGTTGGCTCAAAAATGGACTGTTCACCGCTTTCAGGTCAAGGTCGTTGCCGTAGGCAGTCATGGGGGGTTGAATTTCGGCAATAAAGAAATTTAGTTGATTAACCAATTCTTCATCAGCCGTATTGCAGGTCATGCGAATGTAGCGCCAGGCAAAGTTTTCGGATAGATACGATTCTAGTTCACTCCGGTCAATCAACCATGTACGCAAATCTTCAGCGTCATTGATTGACCGGTTCAGTAAATCGCCATATAGTGGCTTAACATCATCCCAGCCAGTCAGCTCCAGGTTTTCACCGATGAAATGCCGTGCGGGGCGAGTAGGAATTTGCAGCGTTTGATTTGAGGTCATCTGATCGTTATACAGCTTCACAGCCGTCGGCTAGTCGTCTCGGATATAATTTCTACTTGCTAATGTAAGTGGCTTTGTAGCCGCTTTAATGTAAGCCAATGTAAAAGTTTTTTGTTCATCACTTGCAAGTACGACAACCTTCGTATATGTTTGCTACGAAATTATTCGTAGACCAACAATGAAACCAACGGATGCTGAGCTAGAGATATTACATGTGCTGTGGTCAAACGGGCCAAGCACGGTGCGACAGGTACATGAGCAGTTGAGCCAACACCGCGACATTGGTTACACAACGGCGCTTAAATTGATGCAGATTATGCACGAAAAAGGCCTGCTGACCCGAGACGAAGAAAGCCGATCACACACTTACTCGGCAGCGGTAAACGAAGAAGATACGCAACGCAATTTGGTGGACCGCTTTGTCGAAACAGCCTTTCGTGGGTCAGCGTCAAAATTAGTCATGCAAGTATTAGGCCAGCATAAGGCATCGCGCGAGGAACTAGACGAGATTAAAAAATTACTAAACCAAATCAATCCAGCTGATGAACCTAATGGATTTTCTCAATAGCCCGGTTGCCTACGCCCTGGGCTGGACCTTGCTGCATGCCGTTTGGCAGGGTTTCTTGCTAGTACTGCCTACAGCTCTTGTGTTTCAAGTGTTACGTAGTCAGTCGAGCGAATTACGGTATCACATTGGCGTTTTGACCTTACTGACGCAGGTGATCGTCTCAGTCGGTACGTTTATCTGGTATTACAGCACGACTACTACGCCAGTTAACCCTACGCCTGCAGCCACGTTCATTCAGCCTGCGCTAGCTGTACAATGGCGGGCTTTATCGCAAACCCTATCCTGGTCTGCACAAACAGAGCAATTTTTAGAAAGCCACATTGGTCATTTTGTGTTAGCCTACTTAATCGGCGTAGCACTGTTTGGATTACGGCTGGTTGGTGGCTGGCTGTATCTGCAACGTATTAGCCGGACAGCCACTGAACCAGCTACTAAAATGTGGTCTGACGTAACAGAGGTCTTACGTTCTTCATTGGCTATTCAAAAAGTAATTCGCTTACGGGAGTCAGCACGCATTGCCGTACCTATGGTTGTTGGTGTAGTACAGCCCGTTCTGCTACTTCCCTTAGGACTAGCAACCAGCTTATCAATTCGCGAGATTGAAGTGATACTCGCCCACGAACTAGCCCATATTAAGCGCCATGATTACGCGGTCAATCTGCTGCAATCGGTCGTTGAAGTACTCTATTTTTTTCATCCGGCCTTGTGGTGGTTATCGGCCCGAGTACGAGAAGAGCGCGAACACTGCTGCGATGACCTAGCCGTGCAGGCATGTGGAGGTGATGGTCGCATTTTAGCTCAGGCACTAGCTCATGTAGAGGAGTTGCGGCTAGCGCAAGTGTACCAAACGCCAATTCTAGCCATGGCGTTTGCTACAAAACGACCACAACTGCTGCATCGCGTCCGACGTATATTGGGCGTTTCAACTCGCCCCGTTACGTCAAATGCCCGACTGGCAGGGCTGACGCTGGCAACCTTGTTATTGATTAGCGTATCGGTATATGCTATACAAAAGCAGGACTCGCCGAAGCCAAAAGTTACTAAAACTCAATCGAGCCGACGCCATAAAGCAGGCAATGGCACAGAGTTCATAATAGTTGACAACCATAAGGTGGAAAATGTCATCTGGAAAGGCAAAAGACTATCAACTACTCGCGTTAACCGCTTACAACGTCAGTTAGACCAGGTAATGGCAGGGCAACTGTCGCTCGACCAGGTTCCGCAGGCTGACCGCGATATTCTGCTGACTATCATTGAAACCAACCACTCATTCGGTGAAGGGATGGACGGTTTAAAGAAGGGATCAGGGCATATCAATGATAAGAATATTGCCGTATCAGCTTTGGGTATAGATCCGTCGAAGTTTAATGAACGTGTTGAAGGCCTAGCTAAAATTGCATTAAATACTATGAGCGATGCATCGCCCTCACTCGGTCATCCCGTTGCCAATCAGGATTTGTCTATTTCTGAGTTGGATAGCCTTCCCAAGGGAGAGCCAATTGTAACTAGGCTATCAGAACTGTGGACCGAGGACATGAGGCTTAAAAGTCACATCAAGCAGTTAGAACAAACATTAGAAAACTCAATTGCTGAAATGAAAGAACCGCAACGGGAGCGTAGAGGTTTAGAGGAAGAGCAAGAAAACCTAAAAAAACAGGTGTTTTTTATGCGTAATCAACTTAAAAACCCAGCGCTTGCTCCCGTCAAGAGTGTGCTCTCGAATGAAGTACATATAACAGAGATAAAAATTCGGGAACTGGGTCATCGCATTGAAGACATTAATCGGAGCAAGATTCGTCCCTATATAGGTTCTTTAGAAAATATATTTCCACAACTAAGATTCGTTAAAGATTCTATTCGTGCTACAGAAGAAAAAATTATTGAGTTGTCTAAGGAGATAGGTATAACTAGGGTAGAGGATATAAAACCTATTGTGCCTATAGTGCCTCCATTGCCAGAAGCCCCACGTCCTCCTAAGCCATTAAAGGGAAAGGTTAAACTAGCTCGACCCGCTGCTCCTGCTAGTGCAGATGTGCCACTACCACCTAGTCCTGCCATTGCCCCAACCCCATCTATTCAACCAGCACCGGCAGCGCCATCGCTTCCACCTGCACCTGCGGCCATTGCTCCAGCTACCCCTAGCGTACCTGTGCGTCCGCTGACTCCACGCCCGGCTCCCACTCCCAAAGTAGCTCCGGTTCCAAAACCGGATAAATAAGTTTAGGCAGTAAATACTAAATAGATTCCCGTAGCTCCGGCGCTCTTGCCAGAGCTACGGGAGTGCTTTTACTCAATTTCGATAACCACATCGCGACCGACGGGGTGGGCGACGCAGGTTAACACGTAGCCTGCTTTTAGCTCTGACTCTGAAAGACCATCCTCCTCATCTAATTTTACTTTGCCCGACGTACAACGTCCCATACAAGCTGTACACATACCTGCCTGGCAAGAGTAAGGCAAGTCGATGTCTAGATCCAACGCTGCTTCCAGAATGGTTTGGTGCGGAGCAACCGCAAATTTGTATTCGCTCCCTTCGTAGAGCACCGTCACTTCGGGCGATCCTTCGTCACCGGCCGTCATCGGCTCCTCAACCACATCACCAGCGGCAACGGGCGCAGTAGCGTAACTTTCCTTATAAACACGCTCCGCGGAAACACCTACCAGCGACAGCGCCGATCGAGCTTCGGCCATCATTCCGTCGGGGCCACACAGGTAAAAACTCGCGTTTTGCCGGTCAGCAGTCGACATTTGTTCGAGCAACCTGGCCAGGGTATGCTGGTTCAGCCGACCTTCTGAACCCGTCCAGTTTCGACTCGGCTGGCTTAAGACATGATTAACCTGAAAGCGCGACCGGCCGTAGGCTTGCTCCATGGCATCGAGGTGTGCTTTGTAGATAATCGACTCTTCGTTTCGATTACCATAAATCAGCCAGATGCGGCTGTTAGGCTCTACATGTAATGCCGACTTGGCCATCGAGAATAAAGGCGTAATACCACTACCAGCGCCAATTAACACAATCGTCCGGCGGCTCTGCGGATCAAGCTTGGGCGTAAACGTTCCCATCGGCTCCAACGATTCAAGAATGTCACCCGGCTTAATACGGTCGCAGAGGTAGTTAGAGACCAAGCCGCCTGGCACGCGTTTTACGGATACCGCCAGCGATACGTCGACATGGGGCGACGACGCCATCGAATAAGACCGGCGCACCTTCTGACCATTTATATTGAGTAAAAACGTTAGAAACTGGCCCGGTTGGTACCGAATTTCTTCGTTGATGGGATGCCAAAATGTTAACGTTACTGCGTCGGCCGTCTCACGAACGACGTCTTTTACTTTCAAAAAATACCGATTAGCCATTACTTGTCAAGTTGCTTCATTCTCTGTTTCTGCCTTTTTCTTTACAACAAACGGCCCTCCTCAGCCTGGCAGAATTCTTTTGCAAAGGTACGGCACGCCAGCCGCTTGATTGTCAACCCAGTGTATAAACTCAATGTTTTTGGTGAAATTCAATCAATTGTTCAACAGGGGCTTTCAGAATACGACCCATCTGCAACGTTGATTGCAGCACAGCTTTACGTAACGCTTCCTCAAAATAATAGGCGATAGACCCCACGAAATGTACGGGCCATTGGCTCGACTCCCGAAAGCTAGTGATATAGGTAGTCAAGAAAAGACTGAAGGCATCAGTTACCATTTGGTGCACATAAGGGTGCGTAATGTGCTCAGACAAAAAGGGGGTAAACGCTGCAAAATAGCGATTAGGAAAAGGCTTTTGATACGCATTTTCCAATAGAGTCGGGCGGTCGAGTCCATAACGATCCAGGAAAGCCTGACGAAGATCGGCAGGTAGCCGCTCCTGGAAGTACAAACGAACAAGCGTCTTACCTAAATAACCACCGCTTCCTTCATCGCCCAGCCAGAAACCGAGGGTTTGTATACCGTGCGTAATCTGCAATCCGTCGTAGCAACAGGCATTCGAACCCGTTCCCAGAATACAAACAATACCGGGCTGGTCGCTGGCTGCGGCCCTGGCCGCTCCTAACATATCGCTGTTCACGTCGGCAGTACGTAGGTTTGGAAACACTGCCCGTAAGGCATCTTCAATGATGTAGTTAACGGTCGGTCCGCTGCACCCGGCCCCGTAGAAAAAGACGTCGGTTACAGCCTCATCAGCTAGCTGAGGTATTAATTGTGTCTGGAGGGCCTGAACGACCCGATCGGTCGTTTGATAATATGGATTAAACCCATCGGTATGAACCGCACGGACCGAACCATCAGAGGCACATAATCGCCAATCAGTTTTTGTAGAGCCGCTATCGGCGATCAGAAGCATAATGAGTTACAGATATTCGTGTACGATTTACGTCTAATGCAGGCTAATGTGATTTACATGAACGCTTAAATTAACTTACCCACCACCGGAAACCGGGCAAACACCCAGTCGGCATGAGGAGCATTGATAAGCTCAGCCGTGAGATCCTGACCAGCCCAATGCTCGTAATGCTTGCCATTACGCCAAAGCCTTGATGCTGAGACATCATAGATTACACCAGCATAGGCACACCAGATTTCGTCACGATCCTGCCCGTTACGTAACGCTAGTTGTGAACGGGTATAAGGTGTCAATAAATTAGGGGTTTCGGGCACCATATAGCCGTTAAGTCAATCACACGAATTATTAGGCATTGTTTTTGACAGTAACCACAAAATTAGCGTATCTTTAACGACTTATGATTATCAGGCCATTATTGACAATGAGAAAGAATTATTTCACTGCTTTCCTTTTAGCACTGTCTTTTTTAGGTTTGCTCACTGGCTGCGGTGGTAGCAAAACTCCTCCGCTTTCTGAACGCATTGCAAAAGTCTGGACCGCTCGGGTTGTAAACTATGGCACTAATACAGTTTACACACGGGGCGCTACAAGCAACGTTCAGAACTACGCGAACTACAAACTTGATTTAAGCAAGCCACCAACCGTTGAATACACTGAGTTAGACAACAATAAGTTTGTTGGTCAATACTCGGTTCAGGGAGACACACGCCTTATACTGACTAACCTAAACCCTTCTCCGACTGGTGATAACGGCACAATTGAATTCAAGATTGATGGTATCAGCGATAACGAATTAAAGATTACCCGTACGACAGCCAGTGTTAAAACCGGCAATACAATTAACTCATACACCCTGTCGAATCCGTAGGAGTGAGTAAACCAATTAACAGTCTAAGCCGTTCCGTGTAATACACAGAACGGCTTTTTCATGGGTTATATCGGCAATCGGTACTAGACGGTTGGCCTTGTTCAGCCGCCGACGTTCATCATCTATCAACTTTTATGACTGATCTTAATACCCTCGGTGAAATTGGTTTAATCGAGCGCATCCGGCAGGCAACTCCTTCGCCAGTCCATCCCGAAACGGTACGTGGCATTGGCGACGATGCTGCGGTTTTCGACTGGGGCGAGGACTATGGCCTACTAGCTACTGATATGCTCGTTGAGGGCATTCACTTCGATTTAACGTATGTACCGTTAAAACACCTCGGTTATAAAGCTGTTACGTTTGGGGTTTCTGATATTGCGGCCATGAACGGACTGCCTGTGCAACTAACCGTTAGCATTGGGCTGAGCAGCCGGTTTCCGGTTGAAGCCATTGATGAACTATACGAAGGCATTCGCGCGGCCTGCGAAGCCTATCATGTTGACCTGGTTGGGGGCGACACAACGGCTTCACGATCGGGCCTGTTAATTTCTGTGTCAGTACTGGGCAAAGTACCTAAAGATTTGATTACGTATCGGACGGGCGCTCAAGCTAATGATGTCCTTTGTGTGACGGGTGACGTCGGCGGAGCTTACCTCGGCTTACAATTGCTCGAACGCGAAAAACAAGTATTTCTGGCAGACCCCAACATGCAGCCCAATCTGTCGGAAGAGCGGGCTTACCTGGTGCAACGCCAACTCCGTCCTGACGCTCGCACCGACATTGTTCATGAACTCCGTGATCTCGGTGTTCGCCCAACGGCTATGATCGACATTTCTGATGGACTAGCCTCTGAACTCCTTCACCTGTGCCGCCAGTCAGGCACCGGCGCTGTAATCTTCGATGAAAACCTTCCTATTGATAACCAGACGCATTTAGCCGCCGATGAGTTTAAAATAAGCCCAATTACGGCTGCTTTGAACGGTGGCGAGGACTACGAACTCCTGTTTACCGTTCGCCCTCAGGCGTTTGAGAAGCTGGCAAACAGCGCCCGTATCACCGCCATTGGCTATCTAACGGCCGATCCCACCCAGATTGTGCTGGCTACGAAAGCAGGCCAGCAAACACCAATTCGAGCACAGGGTTGGAGTGATGCCGAAAATCGTTAGGGATTGCGTTGTACCTTTGCCAGATCAATGTCTATCCTATTTACTGGAGATGAATCTCATGATGACCAGAAATTATCATCGTGTGACGGGTAAACTATGAACGATAAACTTTTCAACCGCAGAGACGTCTTTGCTTATTTCATTGTTGCCGCCATTGGCGCTTCTCTGCAATTAGTAGTAGGTAGTTTACTTCAGGAGTGGTTTCACGTCAGCTATGAATCAGCGCTGCTGGTCGGTTATGTAGTCGCCTTTTTTGTCGGTTTCTTTCTGACCAAGATCTTTGCTTTTAACGCTAAAAATTCCGCCAAAACCCGGCGTGAAGCCGCAAAGTTTACAATGGTGTCCGTAATCTCTGGCCTGATAACCGTGTATGGCTCATCAATTCTGTACAACTATTCAATTAGTGAAATTCGGTTGTTTACGGTTGTAATTCCTTTTTCGGTGAAAGTAGTAAACGTGAACAAACTAGCCTCTCACACTACAGGAATGGGCTTAAGTTTTATTAGCAATTACGTATTACACAAAACCTTCACCTTCAGGAATACGGGCTTCTACGAGAAACTGAAACGGTTGCTGAACTTGTAGACGATCAGGTGTCTTGCTTTAACGTGCCCGCACCAGTTTAAGATAATACCCTTGATTGCACGAGTCCTGATAACATTGCGGTAAGAGCACCAGCGTATCCTGCCTGAACGCTACACCTTGCCGAAACGGTACATTAGCTCCATTCGTGCTAATGTATAAGCTTAGCGACAAGCCGTAGAAGCTCGAATCGACGCGGAAGTGCCTAATTGAGTTGTAATAAGTCATTTCGGTACCCGCAGCGACAAGATTGCCATCTGCCCCGAAACTCAGCGTTTGCGGCTGCGCGGGCGAGTACCGTTTGAGTGAATAGAAACTGGTATCCCGCGTCGTTTTTATGGTATCAACCGTTATCGAGTAGCTCGAATCTTTAATGAAACGGCGCTCAACAAGTTGCCATGTACCAACAATGCGCCGATCACCCGCACCGGGCGAAAATTCGGGACGGCTATCTTTACAATTGATTACCAGACCAATCAACGAGAGAAAGCCGATGTAATGCGCGAGATGTTTCTTCACAGGTGATGCAGTAACAATACAGCCAACGAAGTTACGCGCTTATGAATTGCGTAGGTAGGGCTGTTTTTAACAGGCTGACCCAGTTCGTAACCAGGTCAGCTCTGTTATACTACACAAATTGTGTGCCCTGCTCTTTCGCATCAGCCACAAACGCTTTCACTTTCTGCTCGTCTTCCTTACGGCAGATCATCAATACGTTATCGTATTCAGCAACAATGAAGCCGTCGAGACCATTAATAGCTACCAGCCGATCTTTAGGTGTTTTGATAATGCAGTTCCTGGTGTCATACAGCATTACGTGACCATCAACTACGTTTTGGTCGTCGTTTTTGCTGGAGACTTCATATAGTGATTTCCACGTACCGAGATCTGACCAGCCAAAATCGCTTAAAACGACATAGACGTTATGGGCTTTTTCCATGATGCCGTTATCAATCGATATGCTCCGGCAAAGCGAATAGGCTTTATCAATGAAAGGCTCTTCCTGATCTGTATAGTAAGCGTCTTTGCCTTCTTCAAAGATTTCAGCGACTTCGGGTAGGTAGGCCTCGAATGCTTTGATGATAGCCTGGGCGTTCCAGACAAAGATACCGGCATTCCAGACAAACTCTCCACTCTCCAGAAACTGTTGCGCCAGTTCAAGATGAGGCTTCTCGGTGAATGTCTTTACTTTCTTGATGCCATCCTTTTCATCCGGAATGTATTGGATATAACCGTAGCCGGTATCGGGGCGGCTCGGCTGAATCCCGAGCGTTACTAAAATGTCCTGATCTTTAGTAGCTTCAAGCGCCGTTCTGATTGTCCGCTTAAACTCCTCTTCCTTCAGAATGATGTGATCGGCCGGAGCGACGACGACGTTGGCTTCAGGATCGCGCTGCGCGATTTTATAACAGGCGTAGGCGATACAAGGAGCGGTGTTGCGGGCAATCGGCTCACATAACACCTGATCATCAGTCAACTGCGGCAGTTGTTGCTGGCAAAGATCTTTGTAGAGCGAACTCGTAACGATGAAGATATTCTCGGGCGGACAAACCCCGTCAAAGCGGTCGGCGGTTTGTTGTAGCAACGTCCGGCCCGTGCCGAGTACATCGTGAAACTGCTTAGGATAACTTGTTCGGCTGAAAGGCCAGAACCGCGTTCCAACCCCCCCTGCCATTATAATGACATACGTATGATTCATTGGCATTAAACTGTAAGAATGGTCATGCTGCAACAAAGTTGCCACAATCTTACTCATTTGAGCCAGAAAAGTTTTGCAATGGTACTTATTTATGGATTTGAACGTATGAACATACAAATACCTCTCCTACAGCTCTTTTCCGGGTGGCGTTATCGTGGTTAACCTTATACTGTGAGCCTTAAAAATCGCCCCCTATGGCCCGCAGTAACGCCACTGCATATTGAGCCTCCTGACTACGTAGTTGTACCAGTTGCTGCTCAGTTGTAAGGGTAGTCCGTTGGGCATCAAGTACCTCCAGATAGGTAGCTAAACCGCGCACATAAAGCTCCCGATTGTATTGTTCTGTCCGGCGAGCCAGAGATAACGTTTGTCCTTGCAGTTCTATTTGCTGCCTCAGCAGCGTCAGGTTATCCAGGGCGGTTTCGGCGTCGCGCTGGGCGACTTGCAGCGCCTGCTGATAGGTTTGCTGGCTGGTCTGCGCCTGCTGCTTTGACAAGGCAATGTTCTGACGAGCCCGGTGCCCTTCGTACAACGGAACTGACGCATTCACGCCAACAATATAGGTTGCACTACTCGGGGTAAACCAGGGACCAATTCGGCCCGACAACACCCCGCCCGAGCCAACTAATGTCACCCGAGGCTGTGTACTAGCCTGTTGTAAGGTAATTTGCGCAGCGGCAATCTCGTTTTGCAGAACAAATTGTAACAGATCAGGACGACGCTGCAACTGCTCTACCGACACAGTAGCATAGGGGTAATTGGGAACGGCCGACGGTAACGCACCCGATGGAACCGAAAACTGATTAGGGTCCTGAGCGCAAAGCTGGGCTAATCCATTCACGAGTTCGGTGCGGGCACGTTGCAGACCTCTCAGCGTCACCTGCAAACTAGCATAATCGGTCTCGGCCCGTTGTACATCAATCTGATTGATGAGCCCCACCCGAAAACGTTCGCGCAGAATAGATAGAGTCGTGTCGCGGGATTGAATATTCCGGCGAAAAACGGCCTGCTCAGCGTCGTTTCCCCGAATGAGTAGATACGTTCGGGCAATGTCAGAGGCCAGCGTCAACCGGAATGATTGGTAATCGGCATCGCTGGCTTGTGCCTGTAAATCGGCAATGGTAATACTGCTTCGAATCCGTTTAAACAGATCCAGCTCATAGCTGGCGTCGATTGGTAGCAATTGAAACGTATTTAGCTGAAAACGAGGCAGTAAGTCGGCTTGATTTGGTACAGACAGCGGTCGACGCTCTGACAAACTTTGCGTCGTGATAAGAGCCGAGCTACGTAGCGATGGCGACAGAAACGACTCCGCCACCCGAACCCGAATACGAGCTTCCTCCAGGCGGCTTAAGGCTAACTTTATATTAGGACTGTTATCTAAACCGAGTTGGATCAGCGACTCTAATGTAGGGTCACTGAATCGCTTAAAGCCACTGATGGTCAAGGCAGGGGCTGACCCATTTCCAGTTGGCAACCCGCCAGACGAGGGTGCCGGCCTAGCCGTATTGGCGCTTGGCGCTTGTGGCTGAACGGTACCAGTTGTGCCCGTTGGCCCAGCGCTGGGTTGAACCGTAACCCCACCGCCGGGCGCGTTGAGTGGGGTGGTCTGCGCCTGTGCCGGGAAGGCGAAAACGCTTAATGCTACTACGTTATAGAAAAACTTGTTCATCGTTGAGCTACGGTTTTTTCGGTTTCTGGTTTCCGAAGCCGTACTTTTTGACCGTCGCGTAGGCGGTCGTTCGGATTAGTTACTACGCGCTCCTGTCCCGTCAGACCGCTCGACGCTTCAAGGGTAACGCCATAGTCACGACCAAGGGTGATGGGCACAAACCGCACGCGCTGATCCGGGTCAAGCACAACAACACGTGGTCCCTCGGGTGTCATTTGTAGAGCATTAGCCGGAATCAATACGGGGGCATTGGCAGCGATCATATCGAATTTTACCTGGCTGTATAAACCAGAAGGAAGTTCCTGTTTAGGGTTCGGAATGGCCACTTCAGTGAGCAACGTCCGCGAATCGCTCCGCAAGGTACCTGACGTCCGCACAACTTTACCGGTAAACGCTCGGTTTTTCAATTCCGGAATGACAACCGTGGCCGGCATACCTACCTTAATGTACCGGAAATACGTTTGGGGTACGTCGACAAACACCCGTAACATCCCGAGTTCAGAAATGGTGAACAACGGCTGTCCTGACCCTGGCGATACCAACGTACCGTTTTCAGCTGTCCGGCTGGTAATCACTCCAGTAAATGGTGCCCGAATTTGCTGTAATGCTTTCAGGGCTTCTAAACGCCCTAGATTAGCCTGTGCAACCGTTACAGCCGACCGTCGCGTGTCAATATCCTGCCTGGCAACGGCACCCGGCAACTGAACACTTTGTAAGCGGTCGAGATTGGTTTGAGCAAGCTGCTGATCGGCTTTAGCACGCGCTATGTCCTGGTCAAGTTCGGGGGCGTCAATCGTGGCCAGCAGCTGTCCTTGCTTGACCTGCGCACCAATATCAACGTACCACCGGCGCAGAAACCCCTGGGTCCGGGCGTACAGGGGTGTCTGCCGGTAAGGTTGTATTTGCCCTGGCAGGGTCAAGCCGGTCGTATCCGACGAGTGCTTCAACGGCACCACGTTGACGATTGGCGCACGATTCTTCTCAAGATCAGCGGCTGCCTTTAACTCTTGTGCATTCTTAATCCGCGGCAGTACGCCGAAGAAGACAAACAGCGCAATCAGCAGCACTAGCGGAATAATAACTCGTAACGATTTCATAGGTTGGTGATAGACTACTGTTGAGACTCCGTATTCTTAGCGTTAATGGGTTCGACTTGTACAATCGCGTCTTTGTTAAGCGGTCCATAGAGGTGGGGGAAACGGTCGTTGTTTGTTGCCACCTCGTATTTCAGTTCGTGCGTCAGTTTATCGGCATCCACATGCAGTAGTAGCAGATTGGGTATGTTCTGATAATACCGGCTTAGTACGCCATCAACCTGCTCTTTCGTCGACAAATGGATAAAGCCCTCCGTCAGCAAACTGCTCGCTTCATAGTTCGCTTGTCCTTCGTATCTGGACCAGTCAGCGGCCGGAACAACATGATAGATGAGATTCATGGTTATGCCTCTGTTGAATTAATCGCACCTTTTGTCTCCCTGGCCAGATAGCTAAATACAACTGGTACAAACAACAATGTGGTGAATGTTGCCAGCAGCAAACCGCCGATGACGGCTCGCCCAAGTGGTGCATTTTGCTCCCCGCCTTCACCCAATCCGAGCGACATTGGCAGCATACCAATGATCATGGCGATGGCCGTCATCAGAATCGGGCGCAGACGTGTCCGTCCGGCTTCCAAAGCCGCTTTGTAAGCATCGCCACTTACTTCGGGCAAATGATCTTTGGCAAAGCTAACCAACAGAATGCTGTTCGCCGTCGCCACGCCGACGCTCATGATAGCCCCCATTAATGAGGGGATGCTAAAAGTTGTACCGGTTAAAAACAGCATCCAGACCATACCGCACAACGCACCTGGAAGGGCCGTGATAATAATGAATGGGTAGCGAAACGACTGAAAATTGACCACCATTAATAAATAAACCAATAGTGCCGCAAAGACAATCCCTAAACCTAACCGACTGAACGCACTTTCCATGCTTTCAACCTGCCCCCGAATTGTGACAACGTTACCAGGTTTAAGCTGGGTTTTGTACTCGGCCGCCAGTTCTTGGAGCGCCTTAGCTACTGAACCCAGATCCGTTTTTTCGACAGACGCATACACATCGTAGGTTGGTTGCGTATTTACCCGGTTGATGATGACAGGGGCCGTGGTACGCTTCACTGTTGTTACGTTGCTTAATAGCTGAGGAGTACTTTGAGAGCCCCCCTGCCCTGGCACGATAGGTGTGCGAAGCAGTTTTTCGTATGAATCGAGTTTGTAAGGGGGAGTCTGCACGGCAATCAGGTAAGGAAATCCGGTTGCCGGATCAGGCCAGAAATTAGGGCGAGTCTGGCCGGTTCCGCTGAGCGAAATGTTCATGTTGGTGGCCACACGCTGCTCAGTCAAACTAAACTGGCCGGCGCGCTCACGATCAATGTCCAGAAACAATTCTGGAGCATCCAGAACCTGATGGAGGTGAACGTCTACGGTACCAGGTATCTGGGCAATCTTATCGCGAAGTTCACGGGCCACTTTCAGATTATTCGCCCGGTCGAAGCCCTGAATCTGCACGTCGATGGCCGAGGTTAAGCCAAAGTTCAGAATCTGACTAACAATATCGGCGGGTAGAAAGAAGTACGTAACATCGGGCATTTCTTCGCGTAGCCGTGCTCGTAGTTCGCGTACATAGTCGTCAGTAGCGTGTGAACGCTCTTCGTTGAGCGAGATCAAAAGCTCAGCGTCCGAAGCACCCACCGATGAGTTATCCGTAAAAATGAAATTGTACCGCTCAGACGTCAGGCCAATGTTGCTGATAATTGATCCTACCTCCTCTTCTGGAATAACCTCCCGAACGATTTCAGCTGTTTTGGCGGCTACCTGTTCCGTTGCTTCGAGTCGAGTACCAGCGGGTGCCCTAAGGTGGAGTTTGATTTGCCCAGCATCAACGCGCGGAAAGAAATCGCGACCGACGAATGGTACCAATACGGCCGTAAAAGCAACAACGCCCACAAACACTGCCAGTACGATTCGTCGATTGTCAAGTACCCATCCCAACGCTCGGATGTAACTCGCCTGAAAACGGTCGAAACCAGCGTTGAAGCGGTTGTAAATTCTGGCGAAAGGCGAAAGGGTTGGGGTGTGGGGTTGGCCTGCACTACTATCATTCCCTTCGCCCTGTGCCCCGTGCCCTTCGCTACGTAACATTAAATCGGCTAGTGTCGGCACGAGCGTCCGCGATAAAATATAAGATGCCAGCATGGCAAAGACCACCGCTTCGGCTAAAGGCCCGAACAGGAACCGTGCTGGCCCTTCTAAGAACAATACCGACGTAAACACGATACAAATGGTCAGCGTTGACACCAGTGTCGGGGTGGCAATCTGTTGCGCTCCTTCCAAAATGGCCTGCCGCAACGGCATTCCTAACCCTTCGTTGCGGTGAATATTTTCGATGGTTACCGTGGCATCATCAACCAGAATACCAATAGCCAGCGCTAAACCACCTAACGTCTGAATGTTCAATGTCTCGCCCAGCAGATACAGCATGATGAGCGATGACAGGATGGACAAGGGTATCGAAATTGCAACAATGAGCGTACTGCGCCAGCTTCCCAAAAATAACAAGATCATGGCGGCTGTCAGCAGGGCCGCAATAAGTCCTTCGACCAATACGCCCTTTATCGACGCCCGAACGAACACCGACTGATCGAACAGTTCCTGAATGCGGAGATTAGACGGGGCAGCCGCTCGCACCGTTGGCAGAATCTGATTCCGGATCTTGTCGACAATCTGCGTTGTTGAGGCATTACCAGTCTTTACGATGCTCATCAGAACGCCTTTACTACCATCTTGCTTAACAATATTAGCCTGTACAGCTGCGCCATCATGCACGTTGGCTACGTCGCGCATGTGAACGGTCGTGCCAGCGACAACCTTGATGGGCACATCGTTCAGCGTAGTGATCACGTCCGGTTTTGAGTTTAAGCGAACATTGTATTCCCGTTCGGCTAAGCGTAGCGAACCACTGGGCAGGGTCAAGTTCTGAGCCGAAACAGCGTTAAGCACCTCTTCGGGCGTAACATTATAGGCAATCAATTGCTCGGGCTCCAGATCAACCATAATCTGGCGAGTTTTTCCCCCAAATGCCTGCGAAAGTCGGCTGCCAGGAACGGTCGAAATCTGCGGACGTACGCGGGTCTGGGCATAGTCTGTAATTTGGGGCTCGGTCAGACTATCAGACGATAACCCTAATTGTAACACTGGTACGTCAGTAGCGTTATAGCGGACAATCAGGGGCGGTTGGGTGCCAGGTGGCATTCGGGTCAGAATCGTTTGCGAGATGGCCGTCACCTGCGCAATAGCCTCTTCAATCTTGACCGTTGGCTGGAAATAAATCTTCAGCACAGCCGTGCCGTTGTACGTTTGCGATTCGAGCCGCTGAATATCGCCAACGTTATTAATGATCGACGTTTCCGAGAAGTTCGTGATCATCTTCTCCATTTCATTCGTCGACAGGCCCGTATAGCCCCATAATACAGAGACAACCGGAATGTTAATTCTCGGGAAGATATCGGTCGGCATTTGAGTGACGGATAAGCCACCCATAATCATAATCAACAATGCCATCACGGCGATGGTATACTTCTTCTCTAACGCTAGGCGAACGATCCACATGACAGGCCTGGTAAGTAGTTAATAACTACAGAATTAGGCGTTGACAGACTGTTGGTCAACGTGTCAAAATTAATAGGTCGTTTGGCCCTATAACAGGTAGGTTTTAGAGATTCACTGGTAAAAAATGCAGATTAAAGAAACAAGTATGTAAAAATTACCAGTTCTTTTTGACAAATAGAATATTTATGCCGCCAGCGCGTATTGTTGTTCCCGATATGAGCGGGGTGTCAAACCAGTCATACTTTTAAAAAACTTGGTAAAATTTGAAGGGTCTTCAAAATGAAGCTGATAGCCTATTTCGGCCACCGTCAGTTCAGTATTACGCAACAGGTTCTGCGCTTCCATAGCAGTACGTTCGCGAATGTGCTGGAGCGCCGTTTTACCAGTGTACTTCTTTAAGATATCACTCAGATAATGGGGATGAATACGAAGCCGGTCTGCGGCCTCATGAACCGTCAAAAGCACGGTAGTCTCTTGGTGGGCAGTAGGTAGATAATACGTTTGCAGTAAGCTTTGAAACCGCTCGACTAGTGATACCGGTTGCGAATACTCAATGGCCGTTAACGTCTGTCGATAAATGTGGCGACTCTTAATTAACAAAGCTTGCAACAAGTGGTAAGTAAGTTCTAAACGGTCCGCTTTAGCACGTGTCGGATGGGCAGACTCGGTAGCCACAAGCTCAAACTGATTTTGTAACTCAGCCGTTTCCTCGGGCGTAATATGAATTAACGGTTGCGCTCCTTTGCGATAAAACGGATACTCGCGCATGGGGTCCGACAATACGGACCGCTTTGTTACGTATTCGGCCGTAAACATCAACACATAACCGTGCCACTGGTCCTGCTTGTGCAAAGCGCGAACTGTCCAGGGACGTAAGAAGTACAGCGTGCCTGGCTGTACTTGATAAGGCACTCCATCCAGGTGGATCGTTCCACTGCCTTCGGTCACTAGCGCAGCTACGTAGGTGCTACTGCGAAAAGGAGGAATCGTTTCGCCCGGACCACCAAATTGCTCGAACGGAAAAATGCCAAAGCACCGATTGGTCGTATCAATGGATTTAACCGCTTTTAGGAAGTCGGGTAAATTATCGTAGTAGGGAATCGACTGATTTTCCACGGCAGCGATGTCTAGCAATTAGGGAGATAAGTGGTCAACAGCGAAAAACACCAAAGAATTCGATGCCTAGATACAGCAGTAGTCTTATGGAAGCTTATTGCTTGACTTAACGGCGCTTGAAACATTGCTCGGAAAAGGTTGTAATTTTGCCGATACAATAAAACTCAGTTTGGTCATGCCAAAAGCACAAATGAACACCGACAAGGGCACGATGCTCATCGAATTTTTCGACAAAGATGCTCCTAAAGCGGTCAATAACTTTATTACACTCGCAAAGAAAGGCTTTTACGACGGTATCACGTTTCACCGGGTTATCCCGAATTTCATGATTCAGGGAGGAGATCCGACCGGTACGGGTGCGGGCGGGCCGGGGTACACCATCGACTGCGAATTAACTGGCGACAACCAATACCACGACCGGGGCGTTTTGTCTATGGCACACCGGGGTCGTAACACGGGTGGCTCTCAATTCTTCATTTGCCACAACCGGGAGAACACCCAACACCTCGACCGGAACCACACTGTGTTCGGCAAAGTGGTAGAAGGCTTGGACGTGATTGATCAAATTCGGCAAGGCGACAAAATCAACAGCATCACCGTGCTGGAAGATTAATTGATGTAGCCTGTAACTTGGCCGGGCTGGTCCGCCAGCCCGGCCAAGTTACAGGCTACGAATAAGCCGGAGTTTTCCGCGAAATGATACCGGAAATAGCCAACAGTACGGCTCCAATAGCACAAGCTCCGGCCATAATCTGTACTTGCGAGTATCCCTTCTGCTCCACGGCGATGGCAATATAAGCCCACGCAAACACTAGTATGTAGGCAACACTACGGTATCGGTTAAACACAAAGGTGCCTACCAGCAAGCCAACAATTAGCACCGCCGACGCCCAGGTTTGTTCGCTCAAATTCAATAAGCTAAATTCAGTTGCTTTCAGGTAAACCGCTACGTTCAGTATGGTGGCAACGGTTAACCAGCCGAAATAAATTGAAAAAGGGATTCGGGCCAGCCAGGTTTGAGTTGGCGTTGCTGCCGATTCGGGCAGGGTAGCATCCAGATCAGGGGCAACCACCGGCACGTGCGGCCGAGCTAACAACCGCTGCTCAATAATGACTACGGTGAATAACATCACCAAAATGACCAGCAAGGCCAATCCGATACGCTCGTTATTGAAGAGCGGGCTCCAAATCGCGTTGCAAAAGGCGTTCAAAACAACCCACCAGCCTACAGCTCTAAACCTCGGGTGCGTCCGGTAAGCAGGCAGCGCCTGATAAATGGCAAAAGCGAGTAGACCTAAGAAGATAATTCCCCAGATCGAGAAAGCGTATCCAGCGGGTGTAATGAGGGTGTGGTATTTATTCGAGACATCACCATTTGTTTGCCCGCCAAAGACTCCCGTATTAGACAGGTAGTTCATCACGATCAGCGAGACAATGCTGAAGACAACGAGGAACTGCCGAAGTTTGTCGTTTTGCATAGTAATTAGAACATGGATTTAACGGATTATACTGATCTACACCGATTTTGTTATAATCATTGGCGTAAAACAGTTTGATCTGTTAAATCCATGTTCTAATCATTTACAACTCCAGAATCTTAAACTCAGTCCGACGGTTACGCTGGTGTTCTTCCTCAGTTTTGGCGTTTTTCACGATTAACTGCGTTTCGCCATATCCTTTAGCCGTCAATCGACTGGCATCAATGCCTTTCGATACAATATATTCCACCGCCGACTTGGCTCTGTTTTGCGACAAGCGCTGGTTATACGAATCAGTGTCACGGGCATCGGTATGGGAGCTAAGCTCAATTTTCAGCGTTGGGTTATCCTTGAGAATCGTTACCAACTTATCGAGCTCCTCAGCGGCATCAGGACGAATATTATACTTGTTCAGATCGTAGTAAATATTCTCCAGAACGAACGTCTTATTAAGCGTCGCTTTGTCGAGCAGAATGGCTACGTTGAAGGTTGTATCCGTCTGGGGTTTCGTCAGGAACATTTGCGGAATGCTTTTTCCTTGCATGGTAAACTGTTCCCGACGAGTTAAGTACCCTTTTCGCTCGGCCAGAATTGTGTAGTCTTTACCTTCTTGAAGCGGGTATTTTCCAAACGTTCCTGGCTGACCGGTTACGACTTCGGCAATAGGCTGACCCGTGGCATCGTCCAAAATGCGCACTCGAGCTGAGTCAAGCGGAGCAACAGGCGTCTCATTGGCCGAAACAGTACCGGCCAGGAAGTAACGTACCGTTTTAGGAGCATCCGTTTTTTGAGCAATGGTTGTTGTATCGGGGGCAGGACCTTCGTTAAAGAAGTAGATATCGTCGTCGCCCTTACCACCGGAACGATTAGACGCCATGTATCCTTCAGTCGGTTTAGTATAAATCAACCCGAAATCATCGGCGGGTGAGTTGATGGGCTGGCCCATGTTCTCCACCCGTGTTACGCCACCTGAGCGGGTCGCTACAAATACGTCCAGCTTACCCAACCCCGGATGCCCGTCGGATGCAAAGTAAAGTTTAGCGTTCGGCCCTACATAGGGAAACATTTCGTCGCCGGGTGTATTGATGTCGCGGCCCATGTTCACCGGACGGCTAAACCGACCCGATGCGTCAATGCTGGTGCGGTACAGATCGATACCGCCTGCGCCACCCGCCCGGTTTGAAGCGAAGTATAAGGTTTTGCCATCACCCGAAAAGGCCGGCGAACCATCCCAGGCGGTTGAGTCGCTAATGGGTAACCGTTGTGGCTGGCTCCACGCATTGCCTTCACCTAAACGACTGATGTACAAGTCAACGTCCAGTCCACCTTTACGCTTACCATTGTTGCCGCGGGCAAACACCATCGTTTTGCCATCTTTCGAGAAAGCGGGGGTACCTTCGTTTACATCACCCTGAAAAACGTTTGTGCTGAACGGCTCCGGCGTTCCAGCATTTCCAGTTTCGTCGGGCGTTTGATTGAGTTTGGTTTTATACAAGCCCAACATCGGCAGGCCGTTGTTCTTATATACCTGATCTTTGCGCGAGGCTGTGAAAATCAATTCCTCTCCACGAATTACAGGGGCAAACTCAGTTCCTGGCGAGTTGAGGTTGCCCATGTTTTTCAGGTTAATAAGCGCTTTGTTTCTGGCAATGATGTCAATAGCTTTAAGCGTTTCGATTTCGCGTTTAGCTTTGTCAAGCACTTGCTTAGGCGTAGTTTTAGGCGCATTTGCGACGTAGGTCTGTAACTGCTCCAGCGCTGCGGGATAGTTACCCTGTGATTTCAACGCGTAGGCGTAATTGAAATGAGCGTCTACCTCTTTCGTATTTGCTTCAATGGCCTTTTGGTAAAAAGGGGCAGCTTCTCCAAACCGGTTCGACAAGCGATATGATTCAGCTTGATAATAGTTTAAGCGTGCAGGATCAATATCTCCCTTAGCAGCTTTCTGGAACTGATTTAGGGCTAGATTATATTCCCCAGCGTCGAAATGCCGAACACCTTTTTTGTACGCCTGCATGGCCGAGTTGCAACCTGATACTACCAGGGCCAAGCTCAACACCACCAAAAGCGCAGAGGACGTATTGATTTTCATAAAAATTAGTGAGCAAAAACCGTCATAGCCGCCAAGATAAAAAGATTCTGGGCGGGTCTTACAAGTAACGATTACAATCCGATTTTATTGAAGATTGTTTCAATGTAAAGCGGGTGGGAACCCGCACTTTGTAACTGTTCAGTCAGCCTGGACAAAGTGCGGTTTTCCACCCGCTTTACTTAAAATTTAATTCTCGTTATACCTGCTGCTCCAGACCTGCTTCTTCGGCAACTTCGGTGGCGTAGGCATCCGTTGGTACGCAGGAGCAAACCAGGTTGCGGTCGCCATAAGCAGAGTCGATTCGGCTTACGCTCGGCCAGAACTTACGGGCACGGACTTGGGGCAACGGATAAACGGCTTTCTCGCGGCTATAAGGCCGGTTCCAATCGTCGGCCAGGGCAATAGCTGCCGTGTGCGGAGCGAATTTTAAGACGTTGTTCACGCGGTCAGCTTCGCCGTTTTCGATCTCACGAATTTCGTTGCGAATGGCAATCATAGCGTCGCAAAAACGGTCGAGCTCAGCTTTCGACTCTGATTCAGTTGGTTCAATCATCATCGTACCGGCCACCGGGAAGGAAACCGTTGGCGCGTGGAAGCCGTAATCCATCAACCGCTTAGCAATATCTTCTACCTCAACGCCAACAGTTTGCTTGAACGGACGGCAATCAATAATCATCTCGTGCGCACAACGTCCATTAGTTCCGGTATAGAGCGTATCGTAATGACCATCTAAACGAGCCTTTATATAGTTAGCATTCAGGATGGCCTGCTTAGTGGCATTGGTTAATCCCTCACCACCCATCATGGCAATGTAAGCATAAGAAATAGTCAGAATGCTAGCAGAACCGTAAGGGGCAGCCGACACCGCGCCTTTATTGCCAAGGTCAACGTGGCCAGGCAAGAAAGGCACCAGTTGAGAAGCCACACCGATTGGTCCCATGCCAGGTCCTCCGCCACCGTGCGGAATGCAGAACGTTTTGTGCAGATTCAGGTGGCAAACATCAGCACCAATTGAAGCTGGGCTAGTCAAACCAACCTGCGCATTCATGTTCGCGCCGTCCATGTACACCTGACCACCGTGCTGATGGATGATGGCACAAATTTCTTTAATACTTTCTTCAAACACGCCGTGCGTTGAGGGATACGTAACCATCAGGCACGACAGGTCGTTGCTGTATTGCTCAGCTTTCGCTTTCAGATCAGCCACGTCGATGTTGCCGCGTTCGTCGCACTTAACAATAACGACTTTCATACCGGCCATAACGGCACTAGCTGGATTAGTACCGTGTGCAGACTGGGGAATCAGGGCGATGTTACGGTGCAGTTCACTGCGGCTTTCGTGATAGGCCCGGATAACCATCAAACCAGCGTATTCACCCTGTGCTCCCGAGTTAGGTTGCAGCGACATAGCTGCGAAGCCGGTAATCTCACAAAGCCAATCATTCAGATCGCTGAATAATTGCTGGTAACCCACTGTCTGGTCTTTTGGGGCAAATGGATGAATTCTACCGAACTCTGGCCATGTTACTGGAATCATTTCGGCCGTAGCGTTCAGTTTCATCGTGCAGCTACCGAGCGAAATCATAGAATGAACCAGGGAAAGGTCCTTCTCTTCCAATGATTTCAGGTAGCGCAGCATCTCATGTTCAGTATGGTGCGTGTTGAAAACCGGGTGCGTCAGATACTCAGACTGACGTACAAGCCGCTCTGGCCAGGTAATCTCCAATTCGTCAAGAATAGTATCAATGTCCGTTTTTACCCCAAAGACGGTCAACAGTTCCGTTACGTCATGAAGCGTTTTCGTCTCATCGAACGAAACACCCACGTGTTCGCCATCGGGCAGGTAACGAAGGTTAACCTGGGCCGCCCGCGCCGATTTCTTTAACGATTCAACATCATCTACCTTAACAGTAACCGTATCAAAGTAATTTTCGGTGTTAACCCCGAAGGCACACCGACGCAGGGCCGTAGCAAATACTTTAGTAAGACCGTGAACCCGCTCACTGATGGCCCGCAGCCGCTCGGGACCGTGATAAACGGCGTAGCTACCAGCCATAACGGCTAGCAAAACCTGTGCGGTACAAATATTAGACGTCGCTTTTTCACGACGGATGTGCTGTTCGCGGGTCTGGAGCGCCATACGCAGGGCTGGCTTTCCTTCTGAATCAACCGACACCCCGATGATCCGACCAGGAATCTGCCGTTTAAACGCGTCACGGGTAGCAAAGAAAGCCGCGTGCGGACCACCGTAGCCCATGGGTACGCCAAAGCGCTGCGCCGAACCAACAACTACGTCAGCTCCCATTTCACCAGGAGAGGTTAGCAATGTTAACGCCAACAAGTCAGCGGCCACAGCAACTGTAATGTTCAGCTCATGAGCCGTGGCAATCAAGTCTGTATAATCGAATACCTCGCCGTCAGAAGCTGGGTATTGAAGAATCATCCCAAATATACTGCCATCGGTCAGATCAACTGTCCGGTGATCACCTATTAGCAACTCAACCCCAATCGGGGTGGCACGGGTCAACAAAACGTCAATCGTTTGGGGGTGGCACCGCTCCGACACAAAGAACGTACTAGCGCCCTTTTTAGCGGCCGGACGAGTTGCATACAGCATGCTCATAGCCTCAGCAGCGGCAGTAGCCTCATCGAGCAGCGACGCATTCGCCAGATCCATACCGGTCAGGTCTGACACAACTGTCTGGAAGTTCAATAACGCTTCGAGACGTCCTTGTGCAATTTCGGCTTGATAGGGGGTATAAGCCGTGTACCAGGCCGGATTTTCGAGAATGTTACGAAGAATAACATTCGGGGTGAAGGTATCGTAATACCCCGCACCGATGTATGATTTAAATACTTTATTCTGACTGGCTAATTTTTTAAACTCCGCTAGAAACTCCATTTCTGACCTTGGAGCCGGGAGATTGAGCGGATGGTCGAGCCGAATGGCGTCCGGCACGGTCTGCTTAATCAGTTCATCAACGGTGTTTACTCCAATAGTATGGAGCATGTCGGCCTGAGCCGCTTCAGTCTGACCGTGGTGACGGTCTTCAAACAAGTCTGTTGGGAGAAGATTCAGTTTCATGCCGGGGTGGCCCACGTTTTCGTTTCTATGAAAACTCAAATTTACGGCAGAAGGTGCGATTTTGAGTAAAAGTTGCGGATATTGTGGTACAGTATTTGCCAAGGCTGACTCGATGGATCAGAAGAATACTCCGTTAGTATCGGTTATAATGCCCGTGTATAATGGCGAACGCTACATTACTGAAGCTGTGAACAGTATTCTTAATCAAACGTATTCTTATTTCGAGTTAATAATCATTAATGATGGTTCAACTGATAACACAGCTACTATTTTAGATCAGTTTGCCACCGCCGATGGTCGAATACATGTACTAACTAATCCTAAACCTATGGGTAAGGCTGGGGATTTGGCTAAAGAGTTAGGCATACAGCATGCAAAAGGACAATTTATAGCCATCATGGATGCAGATGACATCTCGAAGCCTCAGCGGTTAGAACGTCAATTAGATTTTTTGAATACGCATCCCGATATTTTTCTTTGTGGAGCCTGGGCAGAGTATATAGATGGAAATGGGTCTGTGTTCTTAGATTGGAAACCGGACACTGAACATACTCAGATTGTTAGCAACTTATACCTTAAGAACTCAATTATTCATCCAACTTTTTTTTTCAGAAACATAGTAAGACAAAAACCTTTCTACGAGACAAAATACACTTGGTATAATGACTATTATACACAACTTAAGCTGATTAAAGAAGGGAAAAAGCTTGCTAATGTACCTGAAGTATTACTTTCATATCGAGTTTCAGGGGATAGTTCAACCCAAACAGGTATTAAAAAGAAAGTTAATGAGTATTTTCAGATTCGGAAAGAGGTTGCTCAGTATGGCCCAACCCGTCCGTCGCTGATGCAGCGTTTAGTTGTACTCGCTCAATTTATTGGTATCACTTACTTACCTGAGAAGTTGGTTTTGCGTTTTCATCCAATTTTTAAAAAGACAGTTTAACCTATTACGAGACATCCCCATGTCGACATATAATCAAACATATCATTCCGAAATCGAAGAGAGTGCTCGGAGGTCAGCAGAAACAGTCATTAAAATGCTTATTCGGTTATTTAACCCTAAGTCAGTAGCCGACATTGGTTGTGGGCGAGGGACTTGGCTATCCGAATGGCAAAGGCAGGGCGTTAATACAATCTGGGGAGTTGACGGCGGCCATCAGGATAAAAATCGGTTATTAATTCCTCAAAAATGCTTTCAAGAATATGACTTAAATCAGCTTTATGTTAGCAAAGACCGGTTCGACTTAGTAACTTGTTTAGAAGTAGCAGAACACTTAAATCCGGGTTCTGATAACAATATAATCCAAACGCTGACTCAGTTAGCGGATATCATTGTATTTAGTGCAGCCATTCCCAACCAAGGTGGGTTCCAGCATATTAACGAACAATGGCCTTCTTACTGGGCCCAGAAATTTGAAGCGCAGGGATTTGTCTTTGCTGATGGCCTACGATGGCATCTGATGCCGTTTAACGAGGTATCGTGGTGGTATCGGCAAAACACGTTTCTGGCAATCCGTAAAGAGGTTTATGAGCAGTCATTTCAAGCTTTCCCTCTTTTTTCGCCAGAATTTTATGTTATGCACGAACTTGTCTATAAGACATACGCTAGCCTTTCGCACCGTGCTTTTTTCGCTACAGAACAATTCATTTATAACAACTTTCACTCGTTCTATCATAAGATAGCTCCTACAGTCAAACGAGTACTAGTCCGATCATGAATCCTGCCATCCGTATTGCCTTTTTTAACCCAATTATGAATTATGCAGTGTGGTCGCTCCGGCGTTATATCCGGCGAACTTCTGCAATGGTAACCACCGGGAAGTCAATTGTGGACATTGGAGCCGGCGAATGTCAGTACAAACCATTTTTTGACAAGGCGGCTTATGTCAGTACAGATTGGTGCGGTACCTTAGACCATCACCAGTATTCGGCTGGTATCGACTATATCTGCCCAGCAGATAACCTTCCTTTTGAGAATCAAAGTTTTGATTTTGCGCTTTGCACGCAAGTACTTGAGCACGTCCGAAAGCCAGAAGCCGTTATTAATGAAATCTCCCGCATCCTAAAACCAGGCGGCATGCTGTTCCTGACAGTGCCACAAAGCTGGGAAGAGCATGAGCAACCTTACGATTATCACCGTTTTACAAAATTTGCTTTACGGGCCTATGCGGAAGACTATCAATTTGAAGTCGTTGAAATTAAGCCGCAAGGTGGTCGCTTTTTAGTTATAGGTTTTTTCTTGGCCTGGAGCATCCCAACGCTGTTACGTAACAGGTTTGGAAAGATCGGTTTTTTGATTGGAGTAACTTTATTTTATCCGCTAAATTTTTTAACTGCACTGTTGTTTTTCTTACTTGACTTTTTAGATAATAAACGAGAGTTTACAATGAATTATGAGTGCATTTTTCTAAAACGATAATTATAATACCCGATATATTAACCCTGCATATAACCGAAGTAGAGGATTTATAAGCCAAGTCAATAACGGGTGCTGAATTTCAGAGAAATTAAATGCTTTATCTAATTGCGGCCACAGGTCTCGATCAGTTACAAGCCTTGTCACTTCAATGTGTTTACGGTTTGTTTTGATTACGGTCCAATTTTTCCAAATAAACTGATAACCTTTCCACTTCTCTAAGAAAAAACCTTTGAGTACAGCATATGCTAATATAGCCAATTCCAAGCTGATTAATGGCAAGGAAAGAAGTAACAGTGTTCGAACACTATAATTCTGAAATAGTAATATTAACCGATTTTTTTCTACATGATACCACTTTGTGTTGCTTTTAGAAAAGCTATAATCATGGTAAATTATAGCTTCATGGCTACAAACGTGTTTATAGTTTTGCAGCAGGCCTCTCCAACTTAAGTCCTGATCTTCCGAATACGCAAAAAACGATTCATTAAATGCTCCAATAGCTTTATAATAAGGTTTGGAAACATAAAGACAAGCGCCACTTACCCCAGTAATTGTGAAGTCATTTTTATAGTCTGGCTTAAGAACCCGGTTATTTTTACACCAGCCAAAGCCTAAATAATGAATTGCGTTGCCATCTGTATTTATACGATTTGGCTGCTGCTTTAACAAAATAACTGGCTGAAGGAGGCCTATTTTTACTCCAGAATTGCGCTGACTTAGGTAACTCTCTTCTAAATATTTTAGGAAGTAAGACGTTACCACAGTATCGGGATTAAGTAATACGCATACATCGGCCCCATTGTTAAAGGCTCGCTCCATTCCCTGATTGTTGGCCCCACAAAATCCCGTATTCTCTTGATTTAAGATTATCTCAGCAAAGTTAGTTTGCGTTAATAAGTAATCTTGAGTTCCATCACTTGACCCATTATCAATAACCAGTACACGATAATTATCATGTTGAATTTGCTGGAGTGAATCAAACAAAGATGGCAGGTAATGAATATGATTGTAAGTAACTATTATGAGTTGCGTATGTAGCATTCGTAAAGGCCAAAAGTAAATAGGCAAGTACTTTAAAATATCATTTCAACTAGTAGTTTTAGCTAACTCGGATTGACTTAACAGATGCTTGGCAAATAGACATACCTTGCTTTACTTATTATAAAGGTTTCCTTAATACTACACAACATAAAAACACCTCATAGCTTTATGTAGTGTAGCATATCTATTGATGCCATTGATCAAGATGAAGAAACAATCATTCATTAACCCGATAAATCTCAAGGCTACCTAATGTTCGCACTTGACGAAGGCAACGAGTCTCGACCGCTTGAGGGTGTCGATCAAATATAAAGTATTTGACATTGAGCTTCTTCAACTTAGGTGAACATGGGTCTACACCCACAGTATAAGCATCCTCGAAGTTATTTTGTATGAATACCGAGTCCTTACCATCAATGAACGAGTTATAAACCGTATGAGCGTACCTGTTGTAAGCAGAATCTCGTTTTGCCGTAGGATCAAGTACGCGCATAGTTTTAAAATCTGGTTGGTTTTTAACTCCACTTAACTGATTAACTCCTGTTGCGGTCACAAGATAGGTGATGTATTGACTCCCCATCACGACCCAGCGAGCTTTAGGGTCCTGTAAGTGTAGCTCCCGAACAGTCTTGTATAACGCATTATCGGTAATTGGAGACAATCCGACTGCTATAGGATTCGCCTTTAATCCTGGTAGCAAAAAAAATAGGACACCAATACAGAAAACAAGATTCCTATATTGAATCTGAACAAAGGGTAATAATAGTATAGCTAAAGCGATGAAGAGTAAAGTAGGAAGAAATATTTGATGTACTTTAAAAAATCCATTTGAGTCATCCAAGTTTACTACAGCTGCATAAACCATAAAAGCGATTACGGCCACAATACTTAACGCTGTAACAAGTCCACTAACTTTAACAGACCGTCTCTTTAAGTAATCTACATAAAGAACGGTTAAAAATACGTTTCCAACACCGAATGGAATCTGCGTACGACGTGTTGGACTAACGTTCAATAAGGAAATCTTAGCTAGCCAATCAGGAAAGCCAATCTGAATCCAAGCCAATAACACAAGCACAAATATGGAAATACTGACTAATAATGGATCAATCTTTTTTGTATAAACAAAAATTAGCAACAGTGATGGAATTATTATGGGAGCGAATGTAATGAAGTGAGAAAGCTCGCAGATATTTAGCCACTCTTTAGGAAAGCTTGTGTTACTTACTAACCAGCTATAGTATTCAGAAAACCAGTTGGCAATGAATCCTGTACCTCCAACCTCACTACGCTTTCCAGGATAAACCGTGCTGGACATTGCGTCGATGGTTGATTTAGCATCTGAGTAGTATAAGTATAATATAGTACCTAACACTCCAAAGGCGATAGCAAAGGTAGCCGCCTTCATCCAAATCTTGTCAAACAGCCATTCTTTGTGAAATTCTCTGGCCAAGAAGCCAATTAATAAAGCAATTAATAAATACCCTAACGGAACTTGATAAGGAGGATATAAAGCTAATGCAAAACTAACCATCGACCAGACAAATAGAGGCCCGGCAATTAATAGAGTACGTAAGCTGCGAGCATAAAATATATAAATTGATGCGATCAGTAGTATTACCCCTGGAAATAGCGTCGGTAATAAATAATAAGACCACCAGGCGATACCAGGGGAGAAAACTAGCCAAACAGCTCCGAAAACCGATAACCAAAAGTTGTTTTGAGTAAGTAACAGAAATAACAGTGTAAGAGCTACTACGGAGCCAATCACCTTAAACTGCCACCACCAAGCGAAGCCCATTTCTAAACTTAATAGAAAGAACCCCCAATAGTCAGGTCGAAATACGCTTATGAAGTGGTGTACTGGGAGATAACCAACAAGGGCAGGTTTTTGCCCACCTATTGCCGGGTTCTCCAACGGAAAATCGTTATAGTACTGTGATAGAATGGCTGGAGTAGAGACTGCCCATTCATCCATCCGTATTGATTTAGGCGTTCCTGCTATGATACCACGCCGAGCATCTGAACCATCTGGAATTACTGTGTTCCACATGGCAACAGAGGAATAATTAATTTTCAGTACCGTCAGTATCACAAATAAGCCTATACAAATACCAACAAACCACTTTACCCGTCTATCAAAGCGAATCAACTCAAAGCCTCGTTCGCTTTCTGCAACAACCGTAGCAGGCGGAGAACTGGTTTTAGATACGGGTATCTTACTGGTGGCAGAAGGTCGGGGTTGTGCTGCAGCCACTTGGGCAGGAGCCGATTGGTTAACAACTCCAGCTTTTTTCTTTTTAGACATGGGAAGGGTAATAGTTGTAAAAGAACGAGAATCGTGGAGAGACAGTAAATAATTTTCCCTAACGTGTTGCTATGATGCGCTACTGCTAAGAAGTCAGATGTTCAGGATTCGGGCTCATTATGTATTCCTTCTTTTGATTTGCTTCGTCTAGCTCTTTTTTCAGAAACGCCACCTCATGAGTTAAATCTTTGATAGACTTTTGCATCTTAGAAACAACGACCGAGAGGTGAACTAGAAAGCTGATAACAGCAAAAAGACCTACCAAAAAAATAAGGGAGGGAGGATAATATACACCAAGTAGTAGCGATATCTCGGTTAAACCGTTTCGCCATACCGAAAAGACAATTAGGACAGTAGTACAGGCAATCCACACAAAAGAATACTCTTCCCGTAATCGCCCTTTAACAATAAGCCGGGCAATGAACGCCATGAAAATTAATGCCCCGACCAGGCTCAAGAGCTGAATAGTTATTGGCAAGGATTCCATAGTGTCATTGTTTATTCAGGCGGATATAGACAAATAACGTACCCATGGTTACTTTAAACATGTAGTACAAAGACCGGATAAACGTAATAGATGAAGTTCCTCCTTGCCGCTCACGCATGACTACTGGCACCTCCAGAATTCGTAGCTTATTAAGTCCGAATTGAACAATAGCTTCTGGCTCAGGGTACTCATCAGGATAGTATTGATTAACGATTGCAATGGTTTTATGATTAAAAGCACGAAAGCCAGATGTACTATCATGTATAGTTTTGCCAATAAGTAATTGGTTTAACCAACGAAAGTACTTAATGCCAATGCGTCGACTAAATGAAGATTGAAACCCCATTCGCTCCAAAAAGCGTGAACCAATCACAACATCCGCCTGACCTTCGGCAATTGGGTGTATGACTTTGGGCAACTCAACAGCGGGATGCTGCCCATCACCATCCATTTGCACAGCTATATCGTACTTTTTCCGAAATGCGTAGCGATACCCAGCTTGCATGGCACCACCAATTCCCAGATTAACTGGCAAATCCAAATAAGAACAGTTTAACCTTTTAATGACCGACAGCGTACCATCGGTGGAACAGTCATTTACAATCAACACATCGAGATTTAGACCGTATTGACCACGTACACGATGGATGTCCGAGACCACGCCCGCAATGGCTTCTTCTTCATTGAAGCAAGGCACAACGACTAATATACTCGGAGCAGCGTTCATACATTAAGTAACAAAGCAACCAGTGCTGAATCTTAGTTATCAAATTTAAGGCTACGGCAACTTTGCTCCAAATTCTATACCATAATCTCTCGTCTGCTTTATTTATCTTGCATCAATTTGGTTTCTTGACTTATGAAGCGACTTTTAAGACGCGTTCTTCCTGTTGGACTGGCAGTAGCTCTTCTGTTATACGCGTTAAAGGATACGTCGATTAATGATGTTGGGAAACAGTTTCGTCAGGCTAATTACCTATGGCTGTTTGTTGTCGGTTGCATCATAGGTCTGTATTACATAGCTCGGGCAGCACGCTGGCAGCTAACCCTACAAGCGCTTCATTATCAGCCTTCACTCTTTCGTACGACTATTGCCCTATTAGCCGGGTCAATGGCGAGTATGATTGTGCCGGGAGCCGGTGAACTGACTCGATGCGGCACCTTGCAACGTACAGACAGCATTCCCTTGTCCAAAAGCCTCGGCTCCGTTGTTGCAGAACGAGTCATTGATCTGCTGATGTTAGGCGTGCTGGTCGCTCTAACCTTCCTGCTCGAATTCAAGCGCGTTGGCCAATACATTGCGAGCCTTCTTAAGCCCCTGGCAAGCCGAATCGCACCTAATGGTAATGGCCTTTTTCTTTTAGCATGCGCCCTGTTAATAATCGGTGGAGCTATAGGTCTTCTGTACTGGTTGTTAAGACAAGAAGCCTTCCGCCAACACCGGTGGATTGTGAGAGCTACAACTGTTGGACGTAACATCGGCGAGGGGTTTCTCAGCATCCGCCAGCTTAAACGCCCTGTATTGTTTGTCGCTTTAACGTTGGGAAGTTATCTTTTATCGTTTCTGACTACCTACATTTTGTTTTTTGCATCGTCTCAAACCGTATCGCTTCCACCGACTGCTGCTTTAACTATCTTAACCGTTAGCTCACTGGGAGGATTGGCTGTACCTACACAGGGAGGCTTAGGAACCTATCATTTTTTGGTAAGTCGGGTACTTATGCTCTACGGCATGAATGAGGTTGAAGGCGTAGTAATTGCTACATTTTTACATGCCGTTCAAACCGGTTTTGCCTTGTTATTGAGTAGCCTCAGTTTCATTACGGTTCCTTTGCTTGTTGCAGCCAGAAAGAAACGAGATAAAGTACCCACTTTATCGCCCTAATCCAATACGGCATTTCACGAAATAATACGTCTTTATCGTTATTGTATAGGCACGATCTTATCTTTAAGCCAACGTACAAGTTTATTGAAAACGCATAGTAAATACCCAACAAACAAACTGAATGAGAGTATCAAAAATAATCAGCCTGGCCAGCCTGATTAGCCTACCACTCCTGAGCCACGCGCAACAGAAGTTTGCCGAAACAATTACAGCCGCCGACCTCGAAAAACACCTCCGCATTTTAGCCGCTGACGATATGCAGGGCCGCGAGACCGGTACGCCTGGTCAGCGTAAAGCGGCTGAATACATTGTTAGTCAATTCGCAGCTAATGGTTTAAAGCCCATTGTCAAAACCGCTGATGGTAAAACCAGTTTTCAACAGCCATTTACGCTCTATAAAAAAACTTGGGGTGAGTTTTATGTTAGCGCCGGCGGTAAACGCTTTACGTACCTCAAAGATTTTATTACCAACGGACTGCTAAGTGTTCCAACAGAAACCGCTTACGAAACCGTTTTTGTGGGTTATGGCATCGGTGATACTAGCTACGATGATTACGCCAATGTTGACGTGAAAGGTAAAGCAGTTGTTATGCTGGAAGGCGAACCGAAAGCCATCAGCAGCTCGGGCGGATCGTCGAAGTGGAGCGGCCCTAATGGCTGGCGGGCGAAATCATTGCTAGCCAAAGAAAAAGGAGCGGCTCAGGTCTTCATTATCTCGGCGGAATCTGCCGACGCGTTTCGGCAGCTGCTGACCGAACGGGGAGCGTTGCAGACCCGGTTCAACCGGCTTGGCTTGAAGCCAGGAGCAGAGAACATCGGTTCAGTAGGCGTCTTCATGATTTCATCTGAAACGGGGGCCACGTTGCTGAACACAACCGCTGACAAGATCAAGCAAATCGCAAGTCAACTGGCAGAAGCCCCCAAACCTGCGTCGTCTACTCTGTCGGGTAAGGTAAGCGTGAAAGCCGAGCGCATCGACGAAAAAACCGAGTCCTCTAACGTATTAGGCTTTATTGAAGGTACCGACAAAAAAGACGAGGTGATGATTATCTCGGCCCACTACGACCACATTGGCGTTAGCCCCGATGGTCAGATCAACAACGGCGCCAACGACGATGGATCGGGAACAGTATCTGTACTGGAGATTGCTCAGGCGTTTGCCCGAGCTAAGGCGGCCGGTCAGGGACCACGCCGGTCAATTTTGTTTCTGACCGTAACCGGCGAAGAGAAAGGCTTGTTAGGTTCTGAATATTATGCTGACATTGATCCTGTGCTTCCGCTCGCCAATACGGTTTGTGACTTAAACGTTGACATGGTTGGCCGGGTCGATGATTTGCATCAGGGCAAGTCAGATAATTACATCTATGTGATTGGCTCGGACAAGCTTTCGTCAGAATTGCATAAAATCAGCGAAGATGCCAACCAGAAGTATATTAAGATGGATCTGGATTATAAGTACAATGATCCGCAGGACCCGCAAAAGATTTATTACCGCTCTGACCACTACAACTTCGCTAAGCACAAAATTCCCATTGTGTTCTATTTCAACGGCCTCCATGCCGACTACCATAAGCCGACTGATGACGTTGAGAAGATAGATTTCAAACTAGCCGAACGTAGCGCCCGACTGGTATTTTACACTGCCTGGGAGGTTGCAAACCGCGATCAGCGACTAATAGTCGACAGTAATAAACAGTAATCATTAGAAAGTCCGGCCCCTTACTTAGGCCGGACTTTTTATATGGATAGATTAACTGCACTCATCCAGAATAGACTAGTAAAAGATAAAGAGTAGATCATCAACGTAACGCTGTAATCTGGCCGCATACGATTCAACGGTTTGGTTAAACCAATTATGCTCCGTTATCTTCGGCAATTGAATCTCCCTGAAAAAATGAAAATAAGAAAAGCAGTAATTACCGCAGCCGCACGCGGAGAACGATTATACCCGGTAGCTGACACGATCCAGAAAGCTATGCTTCCGGTTATTGACATCGATGGCTTGCACAAACCCGTCATTCAGGCCATCGCCGAAGAGGCTTTTCTGAGTGGCATTGAGGAAATCTGCGTTGTTTGTGCGCCCGGCGACGGTGAACGGTACATTAATGCGTTTACGTCTTTACGCGATAACCTGATTAAATCTTACAAAAGCGTTGACTGGGCCCGAGAGGAAGCCGAAAAAATTGACCACCTCATTAGTCGGGTACAGTTTACCGAACAAAAAGAGCCACTAGGCTACGGCCACGCCGTTTACTGCGCCAAAGACTTTGTAAACAATGAGCCTTTCTTGCTGCTGTTAGGTGATTACCTGTACGTATCGAACCTCACCAGCAAACGGTGTGCTTCTCAATTAATCGAGCTAGCTACGCAGGAGAACTGTTCAGTATCGGCCGTTAACCCCACCATCGAGCATCAGATCGGTCGATATGGTACCCTGACCGGCAAACACGTACCCAATATGGCTGGGGTGTATCAAATCGAGAAGCTGATTGAAAAGCCATCGTTAAGCGTCGCCGAGCTTGAGCTACAAACACCTGGTCTGCGGGTCGGCTACTACCTGTGCTTTTTCGGTATGCACGTATTAACGCCTACTGTGTTTGAAATCCTTCAGAAACACCTGGCTCAGGGAAGCAACAACACGCCACTGACGCCTACGTTACAGGGGTTGGCCAACACTGAAAAATACCTCGCGCTGGAAGTAAAAGGAAACCGCTATGACTTAAGCGGCCGGCATGGTCTCTTACGGGCGCAAATGGCTCTGGGTCTGGCCGGTGTAGCACACGACGAAACGTTGACATCAATGGTTGAACTCCTGGCCGAAGCGAATACGCGGCAATCTCAGCTGGTTCAGTAAATGTCTGAGCCAAGCCGCTACGGCGGACCGTTCCAGCTTGGCCGTTAACCGAATATAGGCGGACCGAGCTTCAGCTTAGTCCAGACAGCCCCGAACACTATGAACGTATTTATAGAAACCATCACTTCTGCTGATCCCGCTGCGCGTAACCGATCCTTTTTTGAGCTGAGCCGAAATCTCTCAACCCACAATCTTTTAAAGTCACTGCGTGAACTAGATGAGTTTAGAAAGTCCACGCCGAATTTATACGATAAAGTTAGGGCAATTCTGTTCTTATACGCTGGGTTCCGCTTTTTCCTGATGGAGGCCAAGGATATACCAGCCATTGGTAAAATTCCTTACGCGGGTTTTGAGGATTTACTGGCCAGACGGTTTGAGCAAGCTATTGCCACGTTCTTACACGATCTGGACAAACACGGGCCTAACGCTACTTTGTTCAGCGCTTTAGCCGATAGTTATCACCATTTATCCTTCCAGATTCTGGCCGATCAGGTTCGCAAGAGTGTTCGTTCCAGCAAAGGCAATCAGTGGATGTTCCGCGTTGGGCATCAGTCTGAACACCCTATTCGCATTCATCCTAAGTTGTTGCAACGGTCAGACAACTCGCTTTTTTACCCCATTCTGCACGAGCAAACGTCGGTGCGAATGGACTTGACCCACAGTGGTTGGTCGGACATCTTTTTCCTGGGGATGGATTATCCAGAAGGAGCACGGGTCATTAACATCTCTATTGACCTCGGCGTTTTCGGTCGCGACAAAGATATTCGGCCGCCTTTGCAGGCTTACGTACGGGTTATTTCGGAACCGGTGTTACGATTGACCAGTGTTGACCTCAACACCACCAAAGACGTTCATGACCTGGCCGACCTGTTTAACTTTGGTAATGATTACCTGAGTCTGGTTAAGGCTGGGGTCATTGCTTCTGGCCTGATTCCTCCCTCGTTTGAAGGCACAAATCAATCTTTAGCCGAGATTCTAGCCCGTATTGTGGCTCCCGGCATGGGGATTGAGTTGGTCACCAAAGTAAACGACATTCCCAAAGGCTCCCGGTTTGCGGTTTCCACCAACCTGCTAGGCTCCATCATCAGTTTGCTCATGCGGGCGACCGGCCAAACCAAGAATTTAGAAGGTGGCCTGAACGAAAGCGAACGGCGACTAGTGGCCTCGCGGGCCATCTTGGGCGAGTGGATCGGCGGTTCGGGCGGTGGCTGGCAGGACTCGGGTGGCGTCTGGCCAGGTATTAAAGCGATTCAGGGTACGTTTGCTCAGGAAGGCGATCCCGAATCCGGCATCAGCCGGGGTACCCTCTTACCCCGGCATCGGGTTTTGCAGGGAGAGGAGGTTCACCCCAATATTCAGGAGAAAATCATGAACTCGCTGGTGCTTATGCACGGCGGTATGGCCTCCAACGTGGGTCCGATTCTGGAAATGGTTACGGAGAAGTACCTGCTCCGGGGCGAAAAGGAATGGGCCGCCCGCCAGCAAACGAATCAGATCTTCGACAATATCCTGGGCGCGATTAAAGAAGGCGATATCAAACAACTGGGTGCCAATACGGCCCGGAACTGGGAAGGACCAATCAAAACGATCATTCCCTGGGCCTCTACATATTTCACTGAACAAATCATTGCCAAAGCCAAAAAGCAGTTCGGCGACGACTACTACGGTTTCCTGATGCTTGGCGGTATGTCAGGCGGGGGTATGGGTATGTTTGTGAATCCAGCGCATTACGAAGATTATAAAATGCAGGTGCTGGATATCCTTGGCAAAACCAAAAAGGAGCTATCCGACTCGTTACCATTTGCTATGGAGCCGGTCGTGTACAACTGGAGCATTAACCCCAGAGGCACCTGGGCAACTCTGCACGAAGGCAACCAAGCACTGATGCCAGAGCAGTATTACGGCATCCACGTTTCGGAGCTGGTACGAAAAGACCCTAACTCGATTCCGTATGTGCGTCGGGCTGAAATTGACTACTTCACTACGTATTGTGAGCAGAACAACCTGGCCTACCCGCTGCTGCGAACCATAGTCAGTAATCTGTTCAAGGTATCGGACCCAACCTCACAAGGCAACCGAAGCGCCGAAAACGAAAAGGCCGACCGAATCAAAAAAGAAAACGGGTTCGACTACATCCAGCACGAAGAGATTCGCGAGGAGATCCAGAAAGGGCGCATCGGATTGTCGCGGAATCGACTGCCAGCCGAAACAACCATCGAAGACGTTCAGCCAAACGAGATTACTCAACTCGAAACGTTAACTGCTTCGGCGGAGATTGGAGAGGAAGCGATTCGGACGGGCAAAGTTGCTGTGATGAGTCTGGCTGCGGGCGTAGGGAGCCGTTGGACTAAAGGGGCCGGTGTCATTAAAGCTATTAATCCATTTGTGGAAATAGAAGGTGTACACCGGAGTTTCCTCGAAATTCATCTGGCCAAAACCCGGAAAGTAGCCGAGACCTATGGCACTGCCATTCCGCACTTGGTTGCAACTAGTTACCTAACCCACGAGCCTATCCGAAAAAAGCTGGCGCAGACAAACAATTTTGGCTATCAAGGACCAGCCCTTCTGTCACCGGGCCGCTCTATTGGACAGCGGTTTGTTCCCATGGAACGAGATTTACGGTTCATGTGGGAAGAAATGCCGCAGGAAACGCTCGACGAAAACAAACAAAAAGTTCGGGATGCGGTCCGTCAGTCGATGATTGCCTGGGCTAAGTCAAAAGGTGAAGGCACTGACTACGTCGACAACATTGCCGCCCAACGGTTTTCGCCCCTGGGTCACTGGTACGAAGTATCTAACCTATTACGTAATGGCACGTTGGCTCAACTACTGGCTGAGTACCCGCAGATAGAAACGATCATGCTCCACAACATCGACACGCTCGGTGCCGATGTCGATCCGGTTGCCCTGGGTCATCATCTTGAATCGGGAAACGTGCTCACGTTTGAAGTCGTGGCCCGTCGCATCGAAGATAGAGGGGGTGGATTGGCCCGGGTAAATGGTACGATTCGTTTACTGGAAGGATTGGCGCAACCCCGCGAAGAAGACGAGCTAAATCTGAGTTACTACAACTCAAACACAACCTGGATTCAGATTGACCCATTACTCCAACTGTTCGGACTAACTCGCGCCGATTTACAAACCGGCGATGAGGCCCAACTGGCGAAAGCAGTACGTAGCGTTGCGCATAGAATTCCGACCTACGTGACCATCAAAGATGTAAAATACCGCTGGGGTCACGGCCAGGAAGATATTTATCCGGTTGCCCAAATTGAGAAGCTGTGGAGCGACATGTCGGCGCTATCTGATGTTAAGTGCGGCTATATAGAGGTGCCTCGATTCAGAGGGCAGCAGCTGAAAGACCCGGCTCAGCTGGACTCGTGGGTTACCGACGGTAGCAAAGAGTACGTAGCTTCTTTATGCACATTTACTGCTGTTAGCCCTGATCCGGTAATAGCGATATAGAAATACAGATTTGTATTTACGTTTTTTACCCCCAATCTCCTCCAGTTAAAGAGAGGAGTTGGGGGTAAATCGTATAAAAAATTATTGCTTTCCTCCTGACACCTTACCTGTCTTTGGGGCAACGCCGGGTTGAGTAATCTCGTAATTTTCTTTCTGCTTAGCATCAGCAACCATCTTCCGGACGTCGGCGAGTAGCTTTTTAGCGTCGTAAACAACACCGTCTTTCACCGTATAAGTAACACCCCCAACACGCTCTACCTCGTTCTTATCATTTAGATGGATAGCTCCGGTGCCATACAGCACCTTTAAGTTGGCCAGCGGGTTTTGATCTATAATGACAAAGTCGGCTAGTTTACCCACCTCAACCGAGCCAATCTGGTCGGCCATTCCGAGGGCCTCGGCTCCTTTCAGCGTAGCAGCACGAATGACTTCGAGCGGGTGGAAACCGGCCTCGCGCAGAAGCTCCAATTCACGGATGTAAGCGAACCCGTACAGCTGATAGATAAACCCCGAATCAGAGCCAGTCGTGACGCGCCCACCCCGGTTTTTATACTCATTAACGAAAGCCATCCAAAGCTGATAGTTTTTCTTCCAGGCGACCTCCTGCTCGGTTCCCCACGAATGCCAGTACGAGCCGTGCGAAATGCGGCTCGGGCCATAAAAACGCCATAGACTAGGCATAGTATAATCATCATGCCATTCGGCCCGGCGGGCAAGCATCAACTCGCGGTTAGCCTCGTAAATATTAAAGGTTGGGTCAAGAGTGAAATCGAGTGCGATGAGTTCGTCGATGACTTTATTCCAGCGGTCTGTCCCTGGCTTTGCGGCCTGCTGCCAGAGGTTCCCCGCTTCCTCAAAGCGGTTCTGCTCGTTGTTGTAATTGTAATCAGCGGGATAGTTCTGTATTGTTTTATCCTCAAACAAGCTCTCGGGTAAACCATACCAATGCTCCATGCTCGTTAGTCCGGCTTTAGCAGTAGCCAGTGCATTCATCCTTGCCACCTCCAACTGGGCATGGTGGCAGGCTGAGCGCAATCCTAGCTTTTTATTCTCATCCAAAGCCGCCCGAAAAACGGCCGGCTCAGCTCCGAAAAATTTAATACCGTCGGCACCACGCTTGGCATTTTGCTGCACCCAAACACGGGCCTGTTCGGGCGTATTGATTGGCTCTTTGGCTCCCTGCCCAAACACGGTATACGCTTTGATACGCGGAGCCGTAATCTCGTTCCGATCGCTTTTCGCCCGATGTTCGAGCACCCAATCCAAACCATTACTACACGATGGGTCGCGGATGGTTGTTATACCATGGCCTAACCAAAGCTTAAAAACGTATTCAGCATTAGCGCCCTGGGCTTTCCCGCCAATGTGCCCGTGCATATCTACAAACCCAGGCATCAGGTACATGCCTTCACAATTCAGTTCTTTATCGCCAGGTCTTGCCTGCGGTCGGCTTTTCGGGTCAACAGGAACACCTGGATAGCCCACTTGCTTAATTTGAGCAATTCGGTTTCTCTCAACTACAATGTCAACAGGGCCGACCGGCGGTGCCCCCGTGCTATTCACGAGTGTAACCCCTCGAATGATCAGCCGCCCAAACGGTCCATCTCCTTCGTGGCGAGCGGGCGCCTTTTCGACCTGAGCCGCTGTGAATTGACAATACGCTGTGAATAATAAACAAAGGTAAAGTAATCGTACAGGCATGAGTAGGAACATCGGTTTGGTAAATAGTTGTAAGATAAGGGAAACTAGCAGACTTTTGCATCGTTAGACCAGACAACTACACGTCCGTCAAGCCGCTTAGCAAGCCTCACAGCTCACCCAACGTAACAGCTGATACACCAACAGTGCGCTAACTCGGCCAACTTACTGACATGAAACAGACGATCACTAAAAACTTTTTGCTTATTGTCTTAGCGCTCGCCGTTGTGTTTGCCTTTGCCATGAAAGCAACCGTCTTTCAGAATCCTACGGCTACCCCTGTGCCATCCGCCACGACTCCACCTGAGTTTGCCAGCTACTGGTTCAGTGGTAAAGCAGAATTAAATAGTTACCGACTCGAACAGGCTCAATACGGCGCGCTTAACCCCGGCGAGGCTGTGTTGGTTTTCGTCACCGAAGATTTTCGGACCGATAAACAGGTAAAGTCGGAAACACCCGCCAGCCGCGACAAGTCGATACCAATCTTGAAAACAAATATCTCGAAGAAATTCGTGACAGGGGTTTACGACTACTCGCTATTTACGTCGGTGTTCACACCCATCAACAATATGGTGTTTCCGAACACCCTGAAGGTTAGTACGTCGGGGCAAGAATGGTGCGGGCATAGCTATCTGCAATTGAACTACCGCAATAATGGCTACCAGATTGATGGCAAGTCTTACTTTGAAAACGAAGCGGAGGAAGAATATACGGTTGGAAAAGCCATGCTGGAAGATGAGCTTTGGAACCGAATTCGGCTTAATCCAGCTCAACTACCCGTTGGCGATGTCCAAATGATTCCGGGTACAATGGCGGCTCGGCTACGACATAAGCGCCTGGAACCGCTCCTGGCTAAGACAAAATTAGACGACTACGAAGGTGTTCTCTATCCCGGTAAATTCCTCAAGTCGTACACGGTTCAATACCCTACCGATGACCGGACCTTAATTATCGTCTTTGAGGGTCAATTTCCTCACAAAATTGTTGGTTGGGAAGAAACCTATAACAGTAACGATAACCTTCTGACCTCGCGTGCCGTTTTAAAGAAAACCATTCAATCTGATTACTGGAACCATAACGCTCCCGCCGACAGTACGTTACGGACAGAGCTGATGAAGCAATGATAAAGTATATTATACCACAGAGATACAAGGAGATAAACAAAGATACACGGAGAAACATGCAGGAGCGAAGTCGACGAGCCAGGGCTCCCTTTATCCTTGTTCTCCTCTGCGCATGTTTATGTTATAATCTGTTTTCCTGCTCCTCGGAAAAAGAGAAGCCTGCGCAAACTGACGAGCCAACTTACACGCTCATCTTTATCGACAAAACCCGCAGTGTTAATGTAAACAAAGCCTTCGTCGGCCAAAAATACCAGCAGGCTATAGCGGACATCGTTGATCAGAACATTCGTCAGAAAGGCGATAGGCTGGACGTTTATTTCATTCATGAGAACACGTCAAAAGCTCGCGCCTTAAACGTTACGGCTCGTACAGAGATGGAAGACGTCAGTGCAGCCAGCCCTACCGACCGCGAAGCCGCCGAAACCGAGTTTAGCCTGGCACTCGGTCGCGAGAAAGCCCAAATACGGCAACGCGTATTGCAACAGTTGGTTGCTCAAAATTCCGGAGCATCGAACCAAGAAACAGACATCTGGGCCAGCTTACCCGTTATTGCCAAAGCCAACGAGTCGGGGGCAACGGTGAAAGTTTATTACCTGAGCGACATGATCGAAAGCGTAAAAGGCGCCGGTCGCCGGGACTTCCAGGTGAAACCGCCTAAAGATAACGCTCAAGCTGAAGAATGGGCAAAAACTGATGCCGAACCGCTTAAACGTTATACGCTGGGAAGCCCGGAGATTACGTTGATTTTACCTTTTGAGCCCAACGCGTCGGTTAAAGAGAATAATCCAGCTGTTACCCAATACTGGCAAACCTTGTTTTCAGAATTAGGAGTAGGAACGGTAGAAGAACAGTAGGCGGTGGTGCTTACTACTTATAGGTTAGTAGAAGGGGCCGAACTTTTTACTATGGCCAGCTCGGCTTCCTGCAGGGCTCGTTTGATGTGACGATTTAGATAAATACGCTCGTCGTTTACAAAAAACGTAACTTCATCGTCGTGGTCGGCGTCAAAGAAGGAACCATTGGCGAAGTAGCCAGTTCCAGCATTGAAGTAGCAATTGAACTGATTAGCTTCAAAAGAAGCAACAGCGCCCGTTTGCAACCGAATCGCCCGGCGCATACTGCCTACCAGCGAGGTAACATCCATAATTTTACCGCGTACACCCACTTCGTTGATAAAATCAATACGATGGCCCGACTCGTCTGACTGCCGAAGTACGTCATCGAGTAGTTGTATCACTTCCGCAAAAGCCTGCTCGTAACTAGGCGTGGCGTGGCTGGAACGGTTGGGACTAAATACGTCCGACTCGAGTATTTGGTGTAAGCGGTTTAGCCGGGGTTGGCGTTGTGTATCCAGGGGCATACTCATAAGCTTGTAGGCCCTTTATATGACGAACGGCTGATCACTATTTGCCGCTTGTCGGCCTCACTAACATCGGGTCTAACACGGATAGGCCGTAGCCGACTATCCTCCGTTACCATGGGGCGAAACAGCGGAGCAAAATAGGCGCCAATGTTCGTCGCCCGAAATACAAGCGAACTGATTAACTCTCTGATTGTCTTCATTGGCGTAAGATAGTCAATTAATTATGTAGTCTACTGTTTTTCAAAAACTAGCCGATAATGATCCATTAATTCCCGTTGAAAACAGACCCGGTTTGGGCTCTTGCGAAACGTAGCAATCAAGCCTCTAAACGACGGATTGGTGAGTAGTTTGGGTAACAGCGATGCGTAAGTGGCATATTTCTCCAGATTGAAAGCCCGGAATCGCTTGCGCCATTGACCAATCGTTTCAATATAATCAAGTCGTCCGCTACTTTTTGATACGAGCTTAAAATGTGGTTCAGCATTCCGAATCACCTGCTCTGCACCATAGGGTAACCAGGAGCCCGGAAACTGGGCAATCATCAGGGCCATGAAATACGCATCCGACCTGGGATCGGCGTCCAGCCGAATTGCCTCGAACGGCGGCATGTTTTTACTGAACACCATCGTCTGCATATAAAACCGACCGCCTGTTGGCAACAGATCGGACAAGGTCTTAAAGAAGTTGGCATAAACAGCATCTTGCTGACCCGCCTGCCATTGCTCAATTGAACAGAAATGTTCAAGTCCACCGATGCAACTGATGGCATCGAACATGCCATAGTCTGCTGGTACAACAGTGCGGCAATCCTTTACATCTACGACTAATCCGTTTTTCCGGCAGGCAACAGCTTGTCCTTGCGACAACGTAACGCCCCGCCCTTCGGCTCCCCGGCTTTTTACATAGGTCAGAAAAGGTCCCCAGCCGCAACCCATATCAAGTACCTTTGATCCAGGACCAATAAACAGACTATCGGCGATGAATTTGTGTTTTTGCCGCTGCGCTTCTTCCAGGGTCATCGAAAAATCCCCATTATACATCGCCCCACTATAATCTCCGGTCTCGCCCATGCTTAACCGAAAAATTTTATCGATAGTCGAATACGTGAAATCAAGATCTTTCTGGGAGGCCATAGGAGAGGAAGGTTTAAGGATAATGAGTAAACATATTAGTTAAGGGTAGGCTCCTCGACAACTGGGTGATGGACAAGATTTTTTAATAGCGAAGAAGCCACAGGTGCTGTTCCCAGTTGTTTCAGGATTCGGTAATGTGACTGAAGCGCAGAGAAAAAAGTAGCGTTTTCAAGATACGGCAAGCCATGTTCCTCAGCCGTGCGTTTTACGATAGACGTAATAGCTGGGTAGTGAATATGACAAACCTTGGGGAACAGATGGTGCTCAATCTGCCGATTTAGTCCTCCACAAAAGAAAGCAGCAATGGCACTGCGTGGTGCAAAATTGGCCGTCGTCCGCATCTGGTGAATGGCCCAGGCTTCTTCAATAGTCCCGTTGTCACCCGGCACCGGAAACGACGTCCCTTCTACCACGTGGGCTAACTGAAAAACCAACCCCAATATCAGTCCTTCTATAAGATGCATCGCTACAAATCCCACCAGAACCTGCCACCAGGCCAGATCAAGCACCAGCATAGGCACTACCAGAAACAAGACATAATACGCCAGTTTCGTGGCAAAAAGGGTAATGTATTCGCGCTTTGCATGGGTAGAATTGTCATGCTGGCCAATCTTTTCCTTAAAAATCTTTACGTAATCCTTTCGCAACACCCACGACAGCGACGCCAGGCCATAAAGCGGAAACGCATAGAACTGCTGATACCGCTGCCAGGGATGACTTTCTTCGGCTGGGTCCAGGCGAATTAGTCCAGGGGCAACGTCAATATCTTCGTCGTGGCCCGGAATATTTGTGTACGTATGGTGAACGACGTTATGTGTTATTTTCCACACATAAGGACTGGCTCCCAGCAGATAAAAACTATTACCAAGCCACCGGTTTACCCAACTCTGGCTGGAAAATGCACCATGCATAGCATCATGTGATACGTTAAAGCCAATAAAAGCGGCAAATGACCCAAGCAGCAACGCCATACCCAGCATGGTCCATACTCCGAACTGATTCGATATGATTAAGCCGTATAGCAGGCTATAACCCAGAAGAAAGAAGATGGCTTTTCGCCACATAGCTCCATTGGCATTGGCCGAAATGTTATTATCTACGAAGTAGGCATCAACCCGCTTTCGGACAGTCGAAAAAAACTGTGAGCGGTCTTTATTTGTGAATTTTACGGTTGAATTCATAAGCTGGTTATCAATGCCGGCGGATGGTTAAAGAAATATCCTTCCGACCTCTTTTAGTTGGATTAACGCTGGTAAGGCCAGCAGTCCTCGTTCGCTCAGAGTGTACTCAACTCGGGGCGGTACTTCTGCGTAAACCTTTCGATTCAGCACGCCCAGTAGTAACAGGGCTTTAAGCTCGCTTGACAATACTTTTTCGCTGACGGTGGGAAGTTTAGCTCTAAGCTCGCCGTAACGTAGCGTATTACGATCGAGCAACAAAATGATGGATAAGCGCCATTTGCCTTTTACTATTTCCAGAGCTTTATCAATAGATGGCTGCTCCGGATTAATGACGATAGCTTCTGGTTTGTTTGTTGCCACAATAAATGTTGGTGAAACAAACCGAAGCAGTAGCGCTCGAATCGGTCGGCGGTGAGTGTAAAATAGGCGGGGGCCCGAAGGCTAGTGTAGACTCAATACTTACTGCAGCGTAAGATACTTACTATAGTAGAACGTAGCAAAATGAATAATGTTTTATATAATCAGATATTATTGAACCCACCTATGTCCATGCATTTTTAATTATGATAGGTATGGATAAGCTTTGCCTGTGGCTATATCATGCATTCGTTTCTACAGCCGCAATCTCATAGGCGTACCCTACATCAAATCCTGAAAAGTCTTTCTTCAGGCAGTAAGAAGTTAACTGCAAACCGTTGCCCTCTCGCCGAACAGCCAGATAATGAAACAGCGGTTTATAGCTAGTTGCCAAATCAGGCAATCGGCTTGGGGACGTATTCAACGGTTGGCGTAATCCCCCACCTCCTCCAATAACCAAAAACTCTTTACCCTCAAATTGGTACCGCTCAAACGCGTGCGAATGTCCCGTAATGAACAGCCGGGCTTTTTGAGACTTCACATAGGGTGGTACAAACCGTTGCTGCACCAGTTTCGACGAGCCAACCAGTTTACTGTTCGAATAAGGCGCATGGTGGCAGGTAACAATCACAACTTCTACCGCAGGGTCAGCGTCTAGCTCCTGCAGGGTTTGTTCATACCAGATTTGCTGTTTCACCAAATCGGCAGCCGAGAGTGTACTGAAATTAGAATTCAGCATAACCACGGCGGTTGCATTGGTCGTTTTCACGTAGCCTGTATGGCTATGTTCTGGAAAGCGCTGCTGAAAATTTCTGGCTCCTTTGCGAGGACGGCCCATCACATCGTGGTTGCCCATGATGGCGTACACAGCCGTACCGCTTTGTCGACAAGCATCCAGAAATTTATCGATAATAGGCCACTTGTTATTCCGGAACCCCAACGATACGATATCGCCTAACCAGTAGAGCACGGGCGGCTTCAACCGCAGGATTTCGGCAAAAATAGTGGTGGTTGCTTTAGTGTTTTGATGGGTACGTAACACGAGCCGCTCGACCCACATCGGCGCTTGCGTATCACTCAAAAACAGAATATCAGATTGGTTATCCACTTGACTCATTAGACTATGACTAATCATTAGGGTTCACTAACCGGAGCCTACTACAATACGTATCAACTATATAACAACGAATGAACACTCAATGGCAGTCATTTATCTGTTTACCACGAAAAAGCCCGCCACACAAGCTGGAGCTGGGCAATGAAAACAGCGTCGCCGGAAGCTACAGCATCGAACCACTTTACTTCACCGGCTATCCTGAAACGGCGACCAACAGGGTAGGTGTATGTTCCGGCGGCCATCCAACCTGTGCTCGCCGTACCATCGTCAACCCGGCCCGCAAAGTTCAACCGGGAATTGATTAAGTAAACACCCGCTCCGGCCGTTAGCGATAAGCGCCTGGCTAAACTGCGCTCAGTGCCACTCACCCAGGCTAATGGCATCGAAAATTCCAGCAGTATCGGCACCGCCGATACATACACCTGTGCTCGTTCGCCAGCCACTCGGCCCCGATAACTATACAAGGTTGTCCAGCCGGTTTCTAGCCCAACGCGTAGCCGATGGTCAGGATGCCACATAACGCGCAACGACCCTGGCAGGCCGAACCGGATTGCCCTTGCCTGTTCCAATGAAGCCGGTACGCCCAGCTGAGTTGCGTAATACGATAGCCCGCCCCCAGTGGTTATTACTAAGGTATATGGGTCTCGTTTACGAACAGCTGCTGAATCAGCTTGTAGCTGTGCTTTAGCCAAAAAGCTCACTCCTAGAAAAACGCCCATCCAACCTACACTACGTATAAAAGTTCTCATCGGATTACTGTTTAACGTAGTGATAGTAAGCAACAACAGGCGAGTAATTGGATAGTATGCCGTCGAACTCAGTCTGGTTTATGAACTCTTCAATGAACTTGGGCTCATCGAGCGTCCAGACGAACACCGCGCGGCCTTCAGCTTGCATCGTCTTGACTTCGTCCGTTTGGGGGCCAAGGGTCCAGCGTGGTGCCCAGATGCGTGCATCCAGACTGCGCGTAATGGCCGTATCAAGCTCACAAAGAATGGGCGTGTTGGCCTTATCGGCTAAGGCCCGGTAAGCGTCGACGGCTTCCGTCGTGGGTAAGCCGATCACGATCCGCACATTCCGTCCAGCTGCAATGGCTTTTTGCCGGTACTTTTGCTGAAGCGCCTGTACTTTATCCATTGGGCCAATGTATTTAGTATCAAGCCAGACAAAGCTCAGGGATGTATTATTGACAACCGTTTCCAGCGCTTCTTCCAACGTCGGAATTTTTTCTCCATTTATCAGCCGAACGAACGCGTTCAACTGCTGGTACGTGTAATCTTCAACTGAACCCGTAAGGCCATTTTTCTGGATCAACCGCAGATTTAACGTATTGTCGTGATACAGGATAGGTATACCATCTTTGGTGTAACGAACATCGATTTCAATGCCGGTTGCGCCTAGGCGGGATGCCAGCTTAATAATCTCCACGGAGTTTTCGGAGGCAGGCAGTAAATCGGACGTCCGCCCGCCACTCCGGTGCGCCAGTATAGCGAATGGTCTCGGGTTGAGTGGCCGGAGATAAGTAAGCGTTAGTTTTCGAGAGGGCGTGTTGGCATTCTCACCATAGAACCCATCTAAAACAAGCGTATCGTTATCCGCTAATCTACCGTCAAAGCGTTGAAGTAGCCCCTGCCGTTTCACCCGAACAGCCAGCTCAGTGAGACCTGTCTGTGTATTTACTAGTTTTCGCCAGAACCCGGTCACGACTAAGCTATCTACCTGCAATTTTCCTTCAAGGTTAAAAAAGCCAGCATCTACACCTGTAAAGATTGATAGATAATGAGTGGTATCAGCCCCGCTGAGTATATAAGTCCATTTCAGAGCTACCTGCGAGCCGAAACGATCAGCCCCATCCGAGACTGAATACACCCCTTCCATGGTTTGCCGAACAGATGTTATAAATCGACCAGCACCAGGCGTGTTCATAAATTTATAAGGCACTGGCGCTTCGTAATCTTTCCGACAACCGAAAAAAAGTAAACTCAGCAGACCAGCTAGTATGTAGTACCTCGTTTTCACCAGATAAATCCGAATAATAGTTGTGGATAAAGCAGGTTCCGATCAAACGTATCGTAAAGCGACCAAAATTGCCAGTTGAAGTTAGAATAAGCAGCCCGGAAGCCGATCAATACATGCTGTTGCTTAAAGAAGGGTTGCTCTAATATAAATGAAATGGCGTAGCCATTCAGCGCCAACTGCTTATCGTCAATAGCCAGGCTACCCACATTGGAGTGGTAGTATGAATCGAGAATAGTCTCGAACCGTGTCGTTAGCTGGAGGTCTTTAGTTAGCCGGTAACCCGCTGATACGTTTGGGAAATGTTGAATTCCATAGGCCTGGCTATTGAAGACATCTTTAATCTGCAAAGCTCCCAGCCACCCGCTCACATCGTAGCCCGCCGATACAAACAGTCGTTCTGTTAAGGGCGTTGCCCAGCGAAATCCTAACGAGAGATTATTCTGTACAAACTGCGACTGAACCCGCGCGTTTAAAAACAGGTGCTTCGACAAGCCCCGTTGTAAGTCGAAATCAATGGCCGGTACGCTAATTCTAACTTCCTCTGTCAGTTCGGGGGGGGTTGAGGTAAAGACCACTCCCAGCGATCGGCGCCATTCTCCCGGCCGAGGAGCCTGCGGAAAATAGATGCCTGGCTGCTCAGCTATGTCTTTCGTTTGGGCAACAGCAACTGACCTTGCTGCTGGGAGCAAGACACCGAGTAGGACTAGCCTAAACGCATTAATAATAGATGTATTCACCTAACCTGAATGATGGAGTTAGATGAAGTAACTGTAGTGTGATGATTTATGTTGTAAGCTGTAAGTAGGCAGCTCCATTTAGTAGGATGAGTAAACGTTGTTACCCGTATTTTTCACACATGTTATCCAGACAATATAACGCGTCGGCAGAATGCTTACCCATTTGAGACCGTAGCCGAATCCGAAACTACCGACTCTATCTTAACAACGGACACAATCAGGGTAGCCAATGCTTCTTTAGAAACGTCATCGATCATCACAACCCAATCGGTTGACAAGATTCGGTGTGTTTTGTGTCCAATCGGGTTTTGAACAACGGCATTGCTATCCTTTCGCCTGGATAGTGTAATATTGATAGCGTCGCCTTCTTTAAACGTTGGCGCAAAGCTGAAATAGCTATCGGCAACAACTACACTCTTTTTGCCTTCGGTGGCGGGTTCATAAAAGATAACTTTCAGTTTTTCGCGGCTCATGCTACTACATTTACGGCTGCACTCACAACCAATGACTTTATAGGACAAAGGTTAGTAAATAACCCGGAATTTATTTCTCTAGAAAGAAAAAGCACGACAGGTTACTCTCTGCCGTGCCTTGATAGCTAAATCTAAATGGTGAAACCTGCTCATACAGGCAGGCAGATACCTCATTGATACTAATTTACCAGACTACTAAACAAAACATACGAATACAGTCTATCTCGCTACATACCATGCTTACATGAGAATTTTCAGCGCGGCTCAACGAAGCTTGTTTATCTGCTAACTCGAAGGAGTTTCCCAGGAACTTTTAACCCAATAGGCAAAGCATTAATAGGTTATAGATGGTTTTATGAAGCAAACACTCATTGATCATTTCCTGAAAGAGATTTGCTGTTGTCTCAACATTGTTCCTTTTGAACCTGTCGATTCCTACACTAAAACAGAGTGGCCTTACCTTTCCGAAAGGTAGAAAAATGCACTATTTTTTCGATAGAAACATAAAGTCGCTGAAAACGCCAATTCGTCCTTAGCACAGTGCCTGCGCTCAATAGCACTGTTTGCCAGGAAATGCAATCCGTTAACAGCATTTTTTGAACCGATACTGACAACATTCATGACTGAACTATTCAAGAACCATATCGAAAGATTCACCCCCATCACCGAGGAAGAGTTTTCCGATGTTGCCGCTTTCTTTCAGCGACAAGCCGTGCCTAAGAAAGCCAACTTACTCAACGAAGGGGAGGTATGTAAATACCATTATTTTGTGTTAAGTGGTTGTTTGAGAAAATATTTCGTTACCGAAAAAGGGATGGAGCAAACTACGGATTTTGCCATTGAAAATTGGTGGATGACCGATCTTATGGCTTACGAACGTCGACTACCCACCGAGTTTTACATTCAAGCGGTGGAACCGTCCGACGTTTTACGGATCGACCAGGCTTCACAGGAAAAATTGCTGCTTGCCTTCCCGAAAATGGAACGCTATTTCCGGTTCGTGTATCAGCGGGCGTATGCCGCTTCTCAGATGCGGATAAAATATTTGTATGACTTTTCCAAAGAAGAGATCTATCAGCATCTCACTTCCCATTTCCCGGAATTTGTCCAGCGGGTTCCACAACAGTTAATCGCTTCTTTTTTAGGCTTCACTCCAGAGTACCTGAGTGAAATCAGAAAAAAAAGGCGTTCTTAAACTGGTTTAAGTTTTACTCCTTTTTCCTGGTTGACCTTTGTACCATCACAAAACAACGTAGTCAACATGGAAACCAGAGTAAACATTCAGCAGACAGAACCGCAAGCCTATAAAGCGATGTATGCGCTGGAAGGGTATTTAGCCGCCACCCAGTTGAGTAAAACACACAAAGATTTGGTAAAAATCCGAGCGTCTCAACTCAATCGATGCGCCTTTTGTATTGATCTGCATACCAAAGATGCCCTTAAGAATGGGGAAACCACGCAACGTATTTTTTTACTGGATGCCTGGCGAGAAACAGACTTGTTTACCGACGACGAAAAGGTGGTTTTGGCCATAACCGAAGAAGTCACTTTTATCCATTATCAGGGGTTGTCGGAAGAAACCTACCAGAAGGCAGAACAAGCGTTTGATCAAAACTATATCGCCCAACTAATCATGGCCGTCGCCACGATTAATGCCTGGAATCGAATAGCGATCAGTACTACTATGGGATTTAGCATACAACGCGCGCCCTCACCAGCAACGCCCAACGGCCGGGTTGAATTAGGCTAGTTAGGCTGAGTGCCTGGTCGTGTTGTAATCAATTAAAAACCTTGGAACCATGATAAGAAACCAACCTAATGTCGTTGCCGACATTTTAATCCCCGACAGCACTATTGCCAATCAGGCCACGGAATTAATACTCGAACACGGTAGCGAATTCCTTTACAATCATTCTCTACGGGCGTTTTTATTTGCTTCTTTACACGCGAAGCGACAAGCCATTCCTTACGACGTCGAACTCTTGTATGTTAGTTCAGTTTTTCACGACCTGGGCCTCACGCCCCAGTACCGCAGTCCAGATAAACGGTTTGAAGTAGATGGTGCCAATGCGGCCCGTGATTTTCTGAAAAGCCATGGACTTCCACAGTCAGCGTTGCAGTTGGTTTGGGATACCGTCGCCTTCCACACCACAACCGGCATCGCCGAGTATAAAGAAGCAGAAGTAGCGTTGCTCAACTACGGAGTAGCTCTGGATGTAGTCGGCAGAGGCTATGATCACTTATCGGAAAAGCACCGTCAAGCCATTATCCAACAGTTTCCGCGGACTGATTTTAAGAAAACGATTATTCCGACGTTTTTCGAAGGGTTTAAACATAAACCTGATACCACCTATGGCACGATCAATGCCGATATATGTGCTTGTATGACTCCTAACTTTCAAAGAAAGAATTTTTGTGACTCTATTTTGCATTCTCCTTGGGACGAGTAGCCAAACCGTCGGCGCGTGGAAACTACTGCGAGAGCTCCTAAGCAAAGGGTAGCCATTATTGGTCAAAAGGGGCGTGTTCAGTAGTGCGCTAATTCATGTCAGCTTTCATCTCCCATATTGATTCTTGGCGAATTGTCACAATTATTTAATCTAAATGACAATTAAAATGAATACTTGTCGTAAACATTTTACCTGAACAATATGCTATTTGATTATACTGACTGTCAACGTAGTAAGCGGTGGTGCAGAGCGGAGGGGTTACCGCCCTTACGCTAGTTTTTTGTCATTGACGGGTGTGTTCGTATGAATATAAGTATCTTTGAGTATCAATAGGGCTCTCGCCCTATATGGTGTGGATAGAAGAGGAAAGCCTGACTGCGTTGCGGTCAGGCTTTTTGGTTATTATAAATTGATGATAAAAAGACGGTGTATTTATAACTGTGTTATCTAAGGTAAACACTGACCCATAACGGAAAACCCCTGATTAACTTCTTTGTAGTTAATCAGGGGTTTCTTAGTAGCGGGAGCTGGACTCGAACCAGCGACCTTTGGGTTATGAGCCCAACGAGCTACCAACTGCTCCATCCCGCGATGTTGGGAGTGCAAAAGTACGAATACTTTCTACAATAACAACTACCTTTGTCAAAAAAAGTTTTAGCTCTGGTCGGAAACGTTTTCTTCGATGCAGGGGTTGTTTTCAAAAGCCGCTGGTAATCAGTTAGCGGGATCACCTACGTATGAATACAGAAGTTATTGAAAATTTTCCGGCTGACCATAAAGCCGGTTTTGTAAGTATTGTTGGAAAGCCCAATGTGGGCAAATCCACGTTGATGAATCAGCTCGTTGGCGAGCGCCTATCGATCATCACCTCCAAGGCTCAGACTACTCGTCATCGCATTATGGGCATTCTTAACGGAACCCATAACGGTCAGCAGTTTCAACTCGTTTATTCCGATACACCCGGTATTATCAAGCCGCAGTATAAGCTTCACGAGTCTATGATGAGCTTTGTCCGTGGTTCTTTGGAAGATGCTGACGTAGTGTTGTTTGTGACGGACATCTTTGAGCAGCACGACGAAAACGACGTTATTGAGCGCCTTCAGAAGTCAGATGTTCCGATCATTCTGCTCATAAATAAAATCGATCAGGCTACGCAGGCACAGGTCGAGGAGAAGATTGTGTATTGGCAGGAACATTTTAAGGCGCAGGAAATTATTCCGATTTCTGCCCTTAACGGTTTCAATATTGACCGTGTTTTCGAAGGTATCATCAGTCGATTGCCCCAGCACCCGCCTTACTTTCCCAAGGATGAATTAACCGATAAGCCGGAACGATTCTTCGCGTCAGAAATCATTCGGGAGAAGATTTTTCTGAATTACAAAAAGGAGGTGCCGTATAGCAGTGAAGTGGTTGTCATTGGGTTTAAAGAAAAGGAAGACATCATTGTTATCCAGGCTGAGATTCTGGTGGAGCGGGCTACCCAGCGCGCTATTCTGCTCGGCGAAGGGGGTAAAATGATAAAAAAGACGGGCATCATGGCCCGTGAGGAGCTCGAACGCTTCTTTGGTAAGAAAGTATATCTGGAACAATTCGTCAAAGTAGAGCCCGATTGGCGCCAAAAGGATCGCATGCTTAAGCGCCTGGGATACGACGAATAGTGGCTGGTAATTAATCGAAGGTAGAAACAAAGTCGTTTTTGCCCGGTGCTATCCGTAATAGCGGTTTAGCACTCATCAGTAACCACTAAAAATAATCATGGCAAATATTGTTGCAATTGTTGGCCGCCCCAATGTGGGCAAATCCACGCTGTTTAACCGATTGACGGAGCAGCGGCAGGCCATTATGGATAACCAAAGTGGCGTTACACGCGACCGGCATTATGGCACGGCCGAGTGGAACGACAAATATTTTACAGTCATTGACACGGGGGGCTACGTGGTTGGCTCCGAAGATGTGTTTGAAGAGTCAATCCGGGAGCAGGTTGAGATTGCCATTCAGGAATCGACGGTATTACTGTTTGTGGTCGACACCCAAACCGGAATTACTGGTTTGGATCAGGATTTCGCCGATGTTCTCCGCCGAACCCGCAAGCCGGTTTATGTAGTAGCCAACAAAGCCGAAACGGCCGAGCGCTCGCAAAGTGCAGCCGAGTTTTACGCTTTAGGGCTAGGCGACCCTTACCCAATTTCCTCGCAAACGGGTACGGGTACAGGGGACTTACTCGACGAAGTTATTAAGCATTTTCAAACTGAAGGCGTCGAAAATCCTGATGCTGGCATTCCGCGCATTGCGATTCTAGGGCGGCCTAACGTTGGAAAGTCGTCGTTCCTGAACGTTCTTACTGGGCAGGAACGTAGTATTGTTACTGATATAGCCGGTACAACCCGCGACGCCATCGACACCCGTTATAGAGCTTACGGTAAGGATTTTATTTTAACTGATACCGCCGGTATCCGACGTAAAGCCCGTATTGATTCCAATGTTGAGTTTTATTCGGTTCTCCGGTCCATCAAAGCTATGGAAGACTCGGACGTTTGTATTATTATGCTCGACGCTACCCGTGGACTTGAAGCTCAGGACCTCAACATTATTGGTCAAGCGGTTAAAGCCAAGAAAGGCGCGGTTATCATGGTTAATAAATGGGATGCTGTCGAAAAAGACCATCGTACGGCCGACGTACTGCGCAAGGAGATGATTCAGCGCATGATGCCAATTGATTACCTTCCGATCATCTTTGCGTCGGTGCATGAGAAACAGCGTATTTTCCAGGTGATGGAGAAAGCGATGGAGGTGTATGAGAACAAGAGCAAACGGATCGCTACCTCGAAGCTGAATGAGCTTATGCAGCCTGAGATAGAAAAATATCCCCCCCCGTCACTCAAGGGCAAGCACGTTAAAATCAAGTACATGTTGCAGGTGCCTACACCTTCGCCAACGTTTGTGTTTTTCTGTAACCTGCCCCAATACGTGCAGGAATCGTACCAGCGGTTCTTAGAAAACAAACTACGGGCGCACTTCGATTTCGAGGGCGTTCCAATTACTGTGTTTTTCCGGCAGAAATAATCCTTGTCATCAGTGGTCATTCATCGTCATTTGTCGTAAAATTCGATGGATGGCTACCGATGGCCACTGATTGACTATTAATGACTCCATCAGCCTCCCCCACTCGCTACTGGATTGGTGCCTTTCTGGTATTTCTGGCCGCTTTTTGCTTTGCCACTAAAGGCATTTTGATTAAACTGGCGTATCAGTATCCAGTCGACTCGATTTCATTATTAACCCTGAGGATGCTGTTTGCTTTACCATTCTACGTTGGTATTGCTTTAAGCATAGCCCGTAAATCTCCTCCTGTACAATTAACTCTTCGGCAGTGGCTTACCTTAGCCATGCTTGGCATCACTGGTTACTACCTAGCTAGCTTCTTTAATTTTTTGGGATTAGTTTACATCACGGCAAGCCTGGAGCGAATTCTGCTTTTCACTTATCCAACTTTCGTACTGCTAATGAACGCCTTCGGCTTTGGTAGGCGAGTTACCCTGCTCCAGGTTATAGCTCTGTTATTGACCTACGCCGGTATCTTGATTGCCTTTATCGGCAACATTGAAAGCTCGACTCAAAAAGACGTAGTGCTGGGAGCATTCTGGGTAATATTGAGCGGATTTGTTTACGCCATTTACTTAGTGGGTGGTGATAGTATGATCAGCCGCATCGGATCGCAACGTTTCACCTGTTATGCCATGATGGCGGCTACCGTTCCAACTGTTTTGCACTGCGCGTTACAAAATGGTCTGCATTTAGGCGGCTTCCCAACGCCGGTTTATATTCTCGGCTTGAGCATGGGAATTTTCGTAACTGTCATCCCGACGTTCATGATTGCGGAAGGTATCAAACGAGTTGGTTCAGGAAATGCATCAATTATTGGTAGCGTCGGGCCGATTTTCACCATTGTGTTATCAACAGTTGTCCTGCATGAGACCATTAGTACAGGCCAGATTATTGGAACACTTTTAGTATTGACCGGTGTATTTTTTATTGGCTGGAAAGGCAACCGCCAGGCTAAGTCTGTAACTAGTTAATACCTATTATTTGCTCGATGGCGCCTATTGTCTGTTTATTTTACTCTACAGATAAACTTACATTTTACTAATTGACACGTATACATCTCATAATAGGATTGGAAAAACAACCTTTAAATAAAAAAGCTCACGTTCAGCTGGTTAGTAATAAATATATGTGAAATTTTGAGCTAACTTTCACCAAATACACCCGTACGCTACTAGTATGATTATGGCTACTGAACAGGTAATGGACGACGAAAAACGCATCGACAAAGCAGCTTATGTACTTAAGGCTGTCGCACACCCTTTGCGCATAAAAATCATTCAGATGTTGAATGATAACAAGGAACTGAACGTTTCCACAATTTACAAGAACCTTAACGCCGAACAGTCGCTCATATCTCATCACCTGATCAATATGCGTGACAAGGGTATTTTGGATATTCGACGCAGTGGTAAAAATATTTATTACTTTCTGGTTGATACAGCCGTGGCAGAGGTAATAGACTGTATATACAAAAGCAAAATTTTGAATTAATAAAACAAAATCAGCCACACCTGATTGGTGTGGCCGACCGGAGTCATTTACAAAAAAGCCTTCTGCTATCAGAAGGCTTTTTTGTTATCCGAATAGCTCGCCGGTTTTATAATGCGGCACAATACCTAAATGCATGTAGGCTTTTTCGGTGGCTTCCCGGCCACGCGAGGTTCGCTTTAAAAAACCTTCTTGTATCAAAAACGGCTCATATACTTCCTCAATCGTTTCGGCTTCCTCACCGCAAGCGGTGGCGATTGTTGTAAGGCCAACCGGTCCTCCCTTAAACTTATCGATGATTGTCATCAAAATCCGGTTGTCCATATCGTCTAAGCCGTTTTGATCAACCTCGAGAGCACTGAGAGCAATCTCTGCAATATCGACGTTGATGTAGCCATTGCCCTTTACCTGGGCAAAATCACGGGTCCGACGTAACAGGTTATTGGCAATACGAGGTGTACCCCGACTTCGGCGAGCAATCTCATAGGCCCCAGTTTCGTCGATAGGCGTTCCCAGGATAGCGGCCGACCGCTGTACAATAGTAGTCAACAGTTGAGCGTCATAGTATTCAAGGCGGCAACTGATGCCAAAGCGTGCCCGTAACGGCGACGTTAGCATACCAGCCCGCGTTGTGGCCCCAATGAGTGTAAACGGATTAAGCTTGATCTGCACCGTTCGGGCATTCGGACCCGAGTCGAGCATGATGTCAATCTTGTAATCTTCCATTGCCGAGTACAGATATTCCTCAACGATCGGGTTAAGCCGATGGATCTCGTCAATGAATAAGACATCGTTCGGCTGAAGATTCGTCAGCAATCCTGCCAAATCGCTGGGCTTATCCAACACCGGACCGGAGGTCATTTTGATGTTAGCATTGAGCTCGTTAGCAATGATGTGCGACAGCGTTGTTTTTCCTAAGCCTGGAGGTCCGTGAAGCAGCACGTGGTCGAGCGCTTCGCCCCGTTGCATAGCTGCCCGCACGAATACTTCGAGGTTTTCAAGTACTTTTGCCTGTCCCGTAAAGTCTTCAAACGACAGCGGTCGGAGCGCCCGTTCGATCTCTTTATCGGTGGCGGTCATTCCTTCGTTCGATCCCTTCAGAAAGTCGTTTCGCATGGTTTTGATTGGTACAGACCTGGCCGAAAAACTACTAAAAATCGGTTATTTTAACCAGGTCGTTTCCATCAAATTTACAAAAAAAACAGCACAAATCCGCTACCTAACCAGTAATACTGAGCCCCGTTTAACGACCCTTTCACGCTCGGGAAATGAATCACTTTTGTAGCTAACTACATACGGGTACAACATAGGTGGATAAGTAGCACCTCGGTATGTCCCGTCCCATTTCTGCTCAGGATTATTGCTCACAAAAATCACTTCGCCCCACCGATTATATATCTTGAGTTCATAATCAGTGATGTAAGCAGCAAAGACTTGCAGCAGATCATTTTGGCCGTCGTTATTGGGCGTAAAGGCATCGGGAACATTTACCCTGGGCTCACACAGATTGACAACACGGGCCGTAGCGGTAGCCGTACATCCCTGCGGGTCTGTAGCATTAACAATGTATTCTCCTACCTGCCCGACAGTAACAGCACCCGTATTTTCGTTCAACGCTGGCCAGAAGAAGCTTAGACTATTTCCTCCGCTAGCCACAAGTTGGGTCTTGCCAGCATCACCAACGCATATATACGCGTCTTTGGTTACGTTAAAGACAGGAGCATTAGGCTGCCTGAGGGTAAACGACGTATCAACCTTGCAGAAGTACACCGAATCGGTGACCGTAACAGAATAAGATCCGGGTGGAATAGCCGTCTGTACGTTAGCATCGCCAAGCAACCCTCCCGTACTGTTACTCCATACATACGCATATCTACTAACCGGGGTTGGCGTTAACGCGATTGCCCCATCCGCTGATGTACACGATCTTGGATCGGTGATGGCCGCTCGTAGATTTATTCTGGGCAATTCAGTAACTCTGATTGTATCGGAGTTCTCGCAAACGGCCCCGTCGGCGTCAGTGAACCGCCCCGTAACCGAGTAGTTGCCGGGTTGCGAAACTGTTATATCCCGCGTTGTTCCGCCATTGCTCCACTGAAACTCCCGCCAGACTTGTTGGGGCACGGTCAGCTTAACAGATGAGCGATAACAAACAACGGTATCAGGCCCTAAAGCAAGTGATGGTGCTGGCTTAATCTGCACTTCAATAGTGTCATTTTTAAAACACTCACCATTGGAAGCATACCCGACCACAATGTAATACCCTGGTCTTGTTAATGTTATTGTTTTTTGCCTACTGGCCACCACTCCGTTGACCACCCAGACGTACCGTTCAGTCTGAATCTTAAGATCAAGCGTAATACCTCTTCTATTACAAATGGCCGTATCAGGTCCTAAGTTGACATCCGGAGGAGTTTGTAAGATGGTTAGCGTATCCTTGATCAACGTGTCTTTACATATACCACCGGCGCTAGTCCTGGTAACTATTCGTAGGCTGATGGGGTATTGCCCAGGATTCTGATATGGGTGTGTGATTGGGTTAGTAGCGGTCGTTGAAACAGGTCGGCTGCCATCGCCAAAATCCAGAGTATACGTTTCTTTTAGCTTAGGGCAGTTGGGACCAATCTGAAACACGGTTGGTGCATTGGTACACGTATCGCTATACGTTATGCCAGGACCGCTGGAGTTATCATTGAAGTTAGCCACCAGGTTAGGTAAACCCAACTGACTGGTCTTACCCCCCAACGACTGCCCACCCGGATTGAATTGCAAACTGTCTAATAAACCACCATTAGGGTTTTCAATCGTACCGAGCGAGTTACTGCCTTTGATAGCTACGTAAATTCGCCCATCCGGTCCAATCTGAACGGAGCCGTATTGTCGGGTGGTACTACTATCCACGACCGTTCGGGATAGCGCAAGCAAGGTGTCTTTTTGATTTAAATCATACTTAAGAAGATACGACGAGCCCTTCTGACTACCATCCGCATTGGTATCAGCCAGCATTGTTACGTACAAATTTTTGCCGTCGGGCGAAAACTCGACCCCGTACGCTTTGGGGGGCGCTGGCCCTAAGTCAAGCGTTCGATTAAAGGTGAGCACACCCGTCGAATCGTTGAACGTATACAAATCAACGGAGTTTTTGGGCGGTCCCGGAATAACAACCGCCATTGGGCGATTTCCTTCTTTACCACCAGTTGTGTCGGCAGGGCCAATTTTTATATAGCCTTCGGCATTGGTCAACGAGTCGATCACCTGACCACCTGTGTACGTTTTAGGGCTGGTATCTTCACTTCGGGTTAAGTGGCGAACTTCAAATTGATTGGTGCCATAAATACGGGTAATCACCCAATAGGTTGAATCCCGTTCGTTTTGTACTGATGCCGACTGCTCGGTACCCCGGTTTGTAACAGGAATGTTTTTTTCGACAATGGCTCCTTTACCACCGTTCTGCCGCATATCAACGATACTGTACGTTAGGGTCTTCTGCCCCCGAATTTCGGATGTGGTGTAAACGTAGTAGAGGTATTCGCACCCTCGGCACGTTGGCTTCGGGACAATCAAGGCCGACTGCGTTGATTTTTGATTTCCCCCCAATGGTATAGGGGTTGCCGTTGCTGCTGAATCGCGCGGATCAAGCGATTTCAGCGGCTTCCCATCCTTATCGAAAATCGTAATCCCGTCGGTATAAAACAGCAAAATACCTTTTGTATTAGCAATAGAGGAAGACCCTTCGATTGTACTCAGCTTCCCATCGTCAATCGGCTTAGGCGTTCCGCCACCGCTAAAGTCAAGACCTGCGTTTTGCCCAAAATACCATTTTACTCCCTGTGATTCTTTCTGTTCACCACAAACGTCAACATTGATCCGATCTTGATAAGAGCAGCCAGTATTAGGATCAATTGCTTCAACCGAGTAACAACCTGAACTATCAACTTGAATGCTTTGGGTGGTATCGCCTTTGGGGTACCAGAGGAACTTATAGCCTGAAGGAGGAGGTCCACTAGCGTACGGATCCAACGTGATTGTTTCACCTTTACAGATTGTAGTGTCTGTTCGCCAGTTAGCGAAAGGTTGAGGGCGATTATATACTTGGACAGTTCTTGTAATAGTCTGCGGAACACCGTTGATCGTCCGAGTTAGTCGAACGGAGTATTGACCAGCAGTCTGAAATACGTGTCTAACTACAGAATCGCTTTGTACGGTAACAGGACTGCTACCATCACCAAAATCCCAAATACGTGTTGTAACACCAGCTCGCACGCTATCAGTAAATGTTGCTGAATCAGCCTTGCATTCTTGATCAGGCGCGCAAAGTTTCTTGAACTTAAATCCAGTCTGTGCCTGAGCTGTGCCTAATCCTGCCAGCAGGAGAAGCACCACCCAAAGGCCAAGTAAGTGTAGTGTTCGATTACTAGAAGTTAACATGGAAAAACGCTGAATAAGCCCGCCACTCAAATTCCTCCCTCGACATAACAACAACGGGGGCATTACGTTAGTATAAACGAAGCTGTTCTGTTAAAATTTTATCCTCTGACAATCAGGAAAGCGCTTAAAATTCACCTAATTTTATAGACTGTTGTGCTCCTAAATACTTCGTTTGATTTCAAAACGTTGCAACATTGAAATTGGCCCAGTCTTTGCCACGATTACCCCATATGATTAAGAAATATGTACTGACGATTTTAACGCTAACGCTGAGTCGAATGGTCTTCGCGCAAGACCCTCAGTTTACGCAATTCTACGCGGCTCCCCTCTACTTAAACCCGGCTTTTGCAGGGTCGGCGCTGGCTCCGCGCATTACGGCTAACTATCGTAACCAATGGCCGGCCATCACGAACTACGTTACAACGATGGTTGGCCTCGACCACTATTTCGACAAAGTCAATAGTGGGGTTGGGTTGTTGATTCAAAATGACAACCAAGGTCAAGGAAGGATTCAATCAACGGAGATAGGGTTGCAATACTCCTACCAATTTCAGGTGAGTGAAACGTCGTTTATACGACTAGGGCTACAGGGGTCATATGTAAACCGAAATATTAACTACTTTGGTTTAACAACCGGCGATCAGTTTACCGACCGGGGCTTTATAACGGGCAGCGTATCGGGCGACCCGATCTTTAATTCGTCGCCCAAAAACCAGTACCTCGACTTCTCCACGGGTGGCTTGTTTTACTCCGATTGGTTCTGGATCGGGGCAGCAGCGCATCACATCAATCGCCCGAACCAGGATTTCTTTGTCAATAATCAGAACAGGTTACCCATCAAAGGTAGCTTTCAGGCAGGTTTACGCATTCCGTTGGGAGGGTTTACCGGCTTAGTCGATGAAATGGATCGTGAAATCAGCTTTTCGCCAGTGATCCTGTACAAATTCCAGGGGAAATATGACCAGTTAGATTTGGGCGCTTACTTAACGTACGCTCCGCTGACCGTTGGAGCGTATTACCGCGGTATTCCGTTCAAAAAGTATAATCAGACGATCAATAACCACGACGCTGTTGCTCTGCTGGCTGGTTATCGTATGGACAAGTTCTCGATTGGGTACAGCTACGACGTTACGGTATCAACGCTGGGCAACAGTGGAGGTTCGCATGAACTATCACTCTCATACATCTTCGAGAAGCCAGAAGGGCGCCGGTCTGGTGTTCGCAAACGAGACAAGAAGCTGCCCTGCCCCAAATTCTGATACGATTCAAGTAGCCCCAACACCACAACGGCAAAAACGGTTTACCTGAGCTATATGAGCTACTATCCCAAATCTCGTACCACTAACTGCACGGTGTAACGGCTTTTTTGCTCTAGGAGAAGCTTCTTATTAACCAAGACGCGATCAATCGTGCTTTGGTCATAATAACGGATTGTGATAAGCTCCAAACCGTCATTGTAGGTTACTCTAAAATTTTGCTTTAGCTGGGCTAACAGATTAGGTACCCGGTCTGGATTGTTATCGACAACTACTGAGAAGCTGATGGCCGTATTCTGCATCAGATTGATTTTCACTCCGGCATCGGCAAACTGCCCGAATATTCGGCTTAGGTTGTCTTCGGCAATAAACGAGAAGTCGTTAGGGTGCAGTGATATCAATACTTGATTCACTTTAAAAATAAACGACGGAATTGATAAGTGTTGTTCGAAAGCACCAATGACCGTCCCCGGCTTTTCTGGCTCCATAAACGACCGGACAAACAAGGGGATACTCTTGTTCTGCAGCGGCTTAATGGTTTTAGGATGAATTACAGTAGCGCCATAATAAGCCAGTTCAATAGCATCCTGATACGTTATTTTTTCTAACAGAACCGTTTCATCAAACCACTTTGGATCAGCGTTTAACACACCTGGTACGTCTTTCCAGATAGTAACGCTCTCGGCATCCAGGCAATACGCGAAAATGGCGGCTGTGTAGTCTGAGCCCTCTCGCCCAAGGGTAGTTGTGCGTCCATCAGAAGTCTGCCCGATGAATCCTTGCGTTATGGTAGTGTTGTTTTGACTTACAGCTTGCTTAATTCGCTGATTGGTTGTTTCCCAATCGACACGTCCTTCACGAAAGGTGGCATCAGTGCAGATGAGCTGTCGAGCATCCGCCCAACGGGCGGACAAGCCAGTCTCTGTCAGGTAAGCCGCTACGATCTGAGTAGATATTACTTCGCCTAACGAAACAATCTGATCGTAAATCTCATCATAAGAGCCAATCGGTGGCTTACGTAGGTAAGTTTCTAAACCTGCAAAAGTTGTATCAACTTTGGAGAAATCACCAGACAGCTCGCTAATGATATTGGTATGATATGTCTGTATATCCTGCAAATGGGTATCAATCAAATTTCTCTGCTGACTTACATAGGCACGAACCAATGCTTCTAGCGCATTTGTCGTTTTTCCCATTGCTGAAACAACTACAACGGTATTCTGGCCTTGTGTCTGAACAATATTAGCCAGGTTACGAACACCAGCCGCATCTTTTACCGAAGCTCCTCCAAATTTGAAAACTTTCATAGAAAATAATAGAACCGCACTGTCGGCCCGGATGGACCACGCAGATTATACGGATCAACACTGGTCTTATTTCAAGGTTACCGTGTCGATCTGTATAATCCGTGTGGTCCGTCCGGGCCGACAGCGCGGTTCTATGTTAGTGTTAAACTGCTACCGGCTGACCCGCAAAAAGTAGCTCTCGAACCGCTTCTGCAATGCCTTGCGGATCAAAGCCGCACTCGTGATGCAATTCGAGTTGCTCACCGTGCTCAATTACGGCATCTGGAATACCTAACCGCTTTACTCGTGCCATATAACCATGGTTTGCCATGAACTCCAATATGGCACTGCCAAAGCCACCCATAACGCAGCCATCTTCAACAGTAACTACACGGTTAAAGCGGCTAAAAATCTGGTGCAGAAGCTCTTCATCCAGCGGCTTTACGTAACGCATATCGAAATGGGCTGGCTCGATACCTTCTTTGGCCAACATTTGTGCAGCCTCAACAGCGTAATTACCAATATGACCAATAGTTAATATGGCTACGTCTTTCCCATCCGCAATCATCCGGCCTTTACCAATTACTTGCTTTTCAAAAGGAGTACGCCAGTTTGGCATAACACCTTCTCCTCTAGGATAACGAATTGTAAAAGCCCGCTTGCCTTGCTGCACCTCATCGTATTGCGCTGTGAACATCATGTTACGCAGCTCCTGCTCGTTCATAGGGGCCGCCACAATCATATTAGGAACACAACGCATGTACGCCAAATCATAAGCGCCGTGGTGCGTTGGGCCGTCAGCGCCAGCAAAGCCAGCTCGGTCAAGACAGAATATAACGGGCAGTTCCTGGATACACACATCGTGAATGACCTGGTCATAGGCCCGCTGCATGAAAGTTGAGTAGATATTACAGAATACGACTTCGCCCTGCGTGGCCATACCCGCTGAGAAGGTAACAGCATGCTGCTCAGCAATTCCTACATCGAAAGCCCGGGTTGGCATAGCCTTCATCATTATGTTCATTGAAGACCCTGACGGCATCGCTGGTGTAACGCCCACAATCCGGGCATTTTGTTCAGCCAATTCAACTAACGTATTACCGAATACGTCTTGATATTTCGGAGGTTGTGGGGAGTCGTAAACTTTTTTCTTGATAACGCCAGTCACTTTATCGAACAGCCCTGGCGCGTGCCATTTGGTCTGATCTTTCTCGGCGGGCGCATATCCCTTCCCTTTCACGGTAAGAACATGAAGCAGCTTAGGACCCGGTATGTTTTTTAGATCGTCGAGAACGCTCACCAGATGGTCGATATCATGACCATCAATTGGGCCAAAATATCGTAAGTGCAACGACTCGAACAAATTGCTTTGTTCAAGCAGCGATGATTTTATACCCGACTGCACCTGAGAAACTAACTCCTGGGCTGTTTTGCCCAGTTTATTCATTTTGCCTAATAAATTCCAGACCTCATCTTTTACCTTGTTATAGGTGTGTGAAGTTGTGATATCCGTTAAATACTCGCGTAGCGCACCAACATTGGGGTCGATGCTCATGCAGTTGTCATTCAGAACAATCAGCAGATTACTGTCTGTAGCACCGGCGTGATTCATCCCCTCAAAGGCCTCACCAGCGGTCAGGGCGCCGTCGCCAATAACAGCGATATGATTACGCTGGGTATTTCCCTGGAGCTGCGAGGCTACAGCCATTCCCAGAGCCGCTGAGATCGACGTAGAGGAATGCCCTACGCCAAACGAGTCATAAACGCTCTCTTTTCGTTTCGGAAATCCCGACAGTCCCTTATAAAAGCGCTGTGTGTGAAACCGGTCACGTCGGCCCGTCAGAATTTTGTGTCCATAAGCCTGATGGCCTACGTCCCATATAAGTTGATCGTCGGGCGTGTTGAATACGTAATGCAGAGCAACCGTTAATTCAACAACGCCAAGGCTAGCGCCGAAATGGCCACCGTAAACCGAGACATCGTCAATAATGAACTGGCGAAGTTCGTCGGCAACCTGAGGCAAAAGAGATTTATCGAGTTTACGAAGTTCGTCGGGCGTGTTGATAGTGGCCAGAAGACTGCCGGGGGTAATCAGCATGGTGGTAGCAGAAAAGCGTCTGTCTTACAACAACAAACGTACAGAATACAATGTTTCCTTCGGTGGTTGTCCCATAAATTTAAGCAGCGAAAGTACGAATTGATTTACGATTTACCGCTAACATTTAACCTAATGCAAGGCCGTCAGATGTATCAAACGAACAAAGCCCTTCGATCGAAGGGCTTTGTGATAGCAAATCGTACATCGTAAAGCGCAATTCGTAACTTAATTACGTTGGCTGGCTCGAAATAGTTTTTGTTTCTCCTCGCGGGTGAGACTTTCATAGCCAGAACGAGAAATCTTGTCCAAAATAGTATCGACTTCGTCTTGATCGGGCGTTGAGATCGATGATGATGCCCCGCCCGCTGGTACGTATGAACTAGCCTGCGTATTCGCGTTGCTCCGCTGGCGATACGATACTTTCACGGCTGGCTTAGGCTTGAGCAGATTGCTCCAACCATCAGCCACCCAATAAATTGGACGACCTAAGTCTGTACCATTCTGCAACAACTTAACATAAGCAAAGCCCATCAGCGCTCCTCCTAAGTGAGCCAGGTTCCCTCCAGCGTTCATACCAGCCGATTGGGCAATCGACAGGACAATGAAGAAGAAAACAATGTATTTAATACGTACTGGTCCAAAGAACAACAGATGAAAAGTGTAGTTTGGCAGCAATGTAGCCGCTCCAACCGCTACCGAAAAGGCAGCCGCCGACGCGCCCAACATGCGGGCGGTATCAGCCTGGTCCTGGAAGTATGGGACCAGATTGTACATAAACAAGTACAATAAGCCGCCTGCTAAGCCCCCCATAATGTACAGACCGATCAGCCGACGATTACCCAGATACTCGTCAATCAGGCGACCAAACCAGTACAAAAACAACATATTGTAAAGAATATGAAAGATCTCGTCGTGTGCAAAAAAGTACGTAAATAGAGTCCACGGTTTATGCAAGAAGGCACCGATGGTACCAGGAATCATGATTTGTTCCCGGATTAACCAGTAAACGCCGTCTTCTCTAGCCATTGTCAGACTTATCTTAGTCAGCAACAGCACCAAAAACACAACAGTATTAATTAAGATCAATTGCACCAACGTATTGTTGGGCTTATTGAATTCGCTTCGAAAATCATCTAACAACCCGCTCATTACTAATAAAACGTTTTCCGTTGTGAACCCCAGTATTTTATCAATATAAATGCAAACAACATGCCGCCAATATGGGCAAAATGAGCTACGTTGTCAGCTTGTGCACGATAAACGCCCGAATAAACCTCATAAGCTCCGTAGAAAATAACGAGATACTTAGCTTTGATCGGTATAGGTAGAAACAATAAAAATAATTCAGTGTTTGGAAACAGCAGGCCAAAACCCATTATCACGCCAAAAATCGCACCTGATGCGCCAACCATGGGCTCGTTAACCTGATCAGCGTAAATTCGATTGACTAATTTTAGCGTGTATTCCTGCGTGGTAGGGTCGCCAGGGTTTCGCTGAAATTGTTCAACTAAAGTGATAATCCGATCATACAACGACGGTGCCTGGTTGTCGATAAATGCCAAAAAAGCATCCGGCGTTGGGTTGGCCCGATAATCACGAACCGCTTCATATACGTCACGTATTTCAAAATAGTTTACTCCTGAAAAGAGTAGCGCAGCTCCAAAGCCACAAAAGAAATAAAAGAACGTAAACCGCTTAGGTCCCCAGTAGCGCTCTAACATTGGGCCAAATACAGCCAAGCCAATCATGTTACTAAAAATGTGGCTCAAACCACCATGCAGAAACATGTGTGTTAATAGCTGGATGGGATTAAACTCGTCGGAAAGAAACGAGTGTAGGCCAAACTGCTGAATGATATTTTCGTTCGTAACAAAAAAAACCAGTACGTTTATAACCAATAACGCACGGACTACGGGGGTAAGAGCAAACATCTTATTTTGACAATTTACCCTGAATAACCCAAATGTCAGCGAAAAAGTCCCGCAATCTTATCTAACGTTAACATCACCGTCACAGGCTCGCCATTTGGTGTGTAGCTTGGGTTATCGGAAGCAAATAGCTGATTTACCAAAGCCTTGCATTCAGCCGGCCCTAAACGCGTAACATGCTTCGCTGCCGAACGCCGGGCTAATGACCGGGCCAGCGATTCAGCTCGATCTAACTTCAGTCGCCCGGTATCAGCCCGCAGTTGAGCCAACAGATTTGCGAAGAGTTCTTCTTCATTTTCACCGGTTGTCAGGGCTGGTACACCACGAATAACAAACGTATTTTGCCCGAGCTCATCAAATTCGAAACCCAAATTTATGAGATCTTCGCGTAGTTCGAGCGCTAACTGAAAATCTACGGGTGTTAAGGTAACTGTTTTAGGGAACAAGAGTTGCTGAGAAGAGCCGGTTCGCTTAGTTAAAGCGGCATGAAATTGATCGTATAAAATTCGTTCGTAAGCGCGACGCTGATCGATTAGCAGCATTCCTGATTTAACAGGTGCTAATAAATAGCGATTCTGCAACTGAACAATGTTTTCATCATCAACCGCTGGTAGCGTTTCTTCTTGCCTTGTCTCGATAACCTGTAATTGATTAGCCCGGCTGCCGAGCGTGACATGTTCACTTTCGTTGGACTCTTTCTCCGAAGGCTCTTGCTTAGCCGGTCCTAACCAATCACCGGGCTCTACAGTAGAGCGGTCTGGATTCTCGACTCCCACCACCCCTTCATACAACGCTTGCCAGTTATTGACTGACGGACGAGGATTAGGCCTGCCAGGCATATCGAAACTGCTGCCCGCTGCTTTATCTAACGAGCTATTCCGAGATGAGCTACGCTCAGACACCGCTTTAGAAGTTGAATTGGTGCCGTTGTCCTCACTTGGCGTACTTACAGACCATGAGGTAGTTATAGGCTTTGGCGTATCTGATTTTGCTTCTGTAGAAGCAGGCTTAACAACTCCTCCAGAACGCCCCCCAGACAAAAAATTAACGTCGGATTCGAAGTCCAGCGAGGGTGCTAAATTATACACACCCACTGCCTTCCGAACGGCCGCCATCATAATGGCATACACAGACCGCTCATCGTCGAATTTTATTTCTGTTTTGGTAGGGTGAATGTTAATATCAATGTGCGACGGGTCAATATCAATAAACAGCACATAGAACGGATGACTTCCTTCGGGCAGGGTGCCTTCATAAGCCCCCACTACGGCATGGTGCAAGTAGTTATGCTTAACGTATCGGTTGTTGACAAAGAAAAATTGCTCATTCCGGGCTTTTTTGGCCGACTCAGGCTTACCAATGTAACCGCGTACTGTTACGTAAGGCGTTTGCTCTTCGCAAAAATTCAGTTGCTCCCGATAGCTCTTTCCAAACATATCGATAATGCGACGGCTGAGCTTGCCAGCGGGGAGATTATAAATTTCCTGATCGTTGTGAAAGAGCGAAAAGCCCACTTCAGGGTTGGCAAGCGCTATACGTTGGAACTCGTCGATAATATGCCGCATCTCGACTGAGTTAGACTTCAAGAAGTTGCGTCTGGCCGGAACGTTGAAGAACAGATTTTTGATCAACAGGTTCGTACCTGGTAAACACGAAATTGACTCCTGTGCTTTAATGTCAGAGCCTTCAATCCGGATGAGCGTCCCAAGTTCATCTTCGGCCCGACGTGTGCGCATCTCGATCTGCGCCACAGCAGCAATTGAGGCCAGCGCTTCCCCGCGAAAACCCATGGTGCGAATACGAAACAGATCGTCAGACGAACGGATTTTGGAGGTAGCGTGCCGTTCGAAGCTCATACGGGCGTCCGTCTCGGTCATACCTACGCCGTCGTCTACTATCTGAATTAAATTCCTTCCTGCTTCACGAATAATAACTTGTACTGATTTAGCCTTAGCGTCTACTGAATTTTCGAGCAACTCTTTCACGACTGACGCTGGCCGTTGCACTACCTCTCCAGCCGCAATCTGGTTAGCAATTGAGTCGGGTAGTAGCTGAATTACATTTAACATGGCCATGAACTCTCATTAACGCGGCTATTTGCCGTGATGTACAATATAACAAGAAACTAGGTAAGGAGTCTTATAATTCAAATAAAACATATCCTTTTTTAACCTTTCCAACCATAAACGTACAAGCAAACAAGCGGTGAAAGCAGCAATGCCGCAAGCTCGAAACGCTGTTGTCTCGCACTTGCGGCATGCTTTAAGCCGTTACATGTGTAAATTGTTAGACTTTGATCTCTACATCAACCCCACTTGGTAATTCGAGCTTCATCAGCGCGTCTACAGTTTTAGCACTGGTGCTATAAATATCGACTAGCCGCTTATAGGTGCAGAGTTGAAACTGCTCCCGCGCCTTTTTGTTGACGTGTGGCGACCGTAATACGGTGTAAATTTCCTTATCCGTTGGTAACGGAATCGGCCCGCTCACGACAGCACCTGTCGACTTCACGGCCTTTACGATCTTCTCAGCTGACTTGTCAACCAGCATGTGGTCGAATGACTTCAGCTTAATACGAATTTTTTGGCTCATTGTGTTGTGGTTCGTTATGTGTTAAAATGAGTACCGCCGAAAGAACCATTTACTCCGACAGCACAAAAAATGGGCAATGACTCGTATAAATCACTGCCCAATATCTAAAAGGCTTACGCCTTCACCGTTCCTTTTTCTTTAGCAACAACCGTATCTGAGATGTTCTGTGGCACAACTTCATAGTGCGAAAACGTCAGGTTAGCGGTAGCACGTCCTGAAGACATCGTGCGCAGGTCTGTTACGTAACCGAACAGCTCCGATAGAGGCACATCGGCTTTGATCACTTGTGAACCAGCCTTAGTGTCCATACCTTTCATCACACCCCGACGACGGTTAAGGTCACCAGTGATTGGACCGGTATATTCTTCCGGTGTCAAAACTTCAACCGCCATAATCGGTTCGAGCAGTTTTGGACCGGCCTGGCGAGCCGCTTCACGGAAGCCCAGACGAGCTGCCATTTCGAACGAGAGCGAGTCGGAGTCAACGTCATGGTATGAACCATGGAATAGTCGAACCTTCATGCTTTCGAGCGGGAAGCCAGCCAACGGACCGTTTTTCAGCGATTCGTCGAAGCCTTTCTGTACGGCAGGAATGAATTCGCGAGGAATCACACCACCTACAATACCGTTTACAAACTCCAAGCCTGGCTGCACTACACCCGTTTCGTCTTCGCCACGAGGTCCAAGTTCAAACACGATATCGGCAAATTTACCACGGCCACCCGTTTGCTTCTTGTACACTTCACGGTGTTCAACGTTCTTAGTCAGCTTCTCTTTATAAGCCACCTGTGGAGCTCCCTGATTCACTTCTACCTTAAATTCACGACGCATACGGTCGATGATGATTTCGAGGTGAAGCTCACCCATACCACGAATGATGGTTTGGCCGGTTTCTTCGTTCGACTCAACTTTAAGGGTTGGGTCTTCTTCGATCAGTTTACCAATAGCTTTCGAAAAGTTATCCTGGTCAGCTGATTTCTTCGGCTCGATCGCGTAACCAATAACGGGATCCGGGAATACCATCGACTCAAGAACGATTGGGTTCTTTTCATCCGATAACGTATCACCCGTTTTGATATCTTTAAATCCAACCACAGCGCCGATATCACCAGCTTCCAGACGCTCGATCTGGTTCTGCTTATTAGCGTGCATCTGGAAGATACGAGAGATCCGCTCCTTATTGCCCGAACGGTTGTTCAGGATATAAGAACCCGACTCCAGCACACCTGAATACGAACGAACGAAGCACAAACGACCTACGTAAGGGTCAGTAGCAATCTTGAACGCCAGTGCCGAGAACGGCTCAGTTGAAGATGGTTTCCGAGAAATTTCTTCGCCTGTGTTCGGGTTGGTTCCTTTAATGCTCTCCTTGTCCAACGGCGATGGCAATAGAGCCATTACGTAGTCGAGCATGGTTTGAACGCCCTTGTTCTTGAACGACGATCCGCAAAGCATCGGCACGATTTTCATGGCGATCGTTGCTTTACGCAAAGCAGCCAGGATTTCATCCTCCGAGATCGACTCAGGGTCTTCGAAATATTTTTCCATTAACGAGTCATCGAATTCGGCTACTGCCTCGAGCAGTTTTTCGCGCCATTCGGTGGCTTCGTCAATCATATCGTCCGGGATGGGGACAACCTCAAAGGTCATGCCTTTGTCAGATTCGTTCCACACGATACCCCGGAAGTTAACGAGGTCAACAACTCCTTTAAAGTTGTCTTCTTCGCCAATTGGCAACTGAAGGGGAACAGCATAGCTGCCCAACATTTCCTTCACCTGCTTACACACGTTCAGGAAGTCGGCACCAGACCGGTCCATTTTGTTTACGAAGCCCAAACGAGCCACGTTGTAATTGTTAGCCAGACGCCAGTTGGTTTCTGACTGAGGCTCAACACCATCAACAGCACTGAACAGGAACACCAGACCATCGAGTACGCGCAAAGAGCGGTTAACTTCAACGGTAAAATCAACGTGACCCGGTGTATCAATGATGTTGATGTGGTATTTTTTGTCCCGATAGGTCCAGTCAACAGTCGTAGCAGCTGAGGTGATCGTAATCCCCCGCTCCTGCTCTTGTTCCATCCAGTCCATCGTGGCGGCACCGTCGTGAACCTCACCGATCTTGTGGCTTACCCCGGCGTAATAGAGAATGCGTTCGGTTGTGGTCGTCTTACCCGCATCAATGTGGGCAGCGATACCGATGTTTCTCGTGAAATTTAAATCGCGAGCCATTAGCTTGTTATACTGAGAGTTATTTAATTCTAAACAGCGGGAAGGGGCCAATCAGTTCGTCCAACGGCACCTTTTACGAATCAGGTCGCAAAATTACTGAAAGCCAACTAGAAAACAAAAGGAAGATCATGAAATATGAAGGCTTACTTGCTAGTATACACAGCCGCTTAAGAGAAGACACGGGCGCAATATCTCCGCTTGGCATGCTTATATGAATGCACAGGGCATCACTAAATGAACACACCCTGGGTAGCTCATTAAAGAAATGTTAAATCCGTCAATGTAGAATAAAAATTTAGTCGATAGAAGAACCTTACTTTCTAGGTTTTTGTACAAATTTGTAACACGATTCCGGGCTGGAATCATTACCGTAACTTAAGATCATGCAAAACCCCTACCTGGCCTTACTCCGCACGGCCTGGCAGTATGCACGGCAGGAAAAAAAGCAGTATATACTTATATACGTTTTGTTCGTGCTAGCTAACATTGTAGCCGCTTTACATCCCCTTCTCTTTGGTTGGTTTGTTGAATCTGTTCAGCGTAAAGGCACTGATGTTATGAACATCGTCTACCTATATGCTATCGGTTTCATGACCTTAAAAGTAGTAGAATGGGCGTTTCATGGCCCAGCCCGTGTGCTCGAACGTCGGCTGGCTTTTAACCTTAGCCGTAACTTCCTCGATGAGCTCTATCATCAGACATTGCACTTGCCTGTTAGCTGGCATAAAGATCACCATAGTGGCTCAACCATCAACCGTATCCGGAAAGCTTATGATGCCTTGAAATCGTTCTTTCAAAATGGCTTTATGTATCTGCATGCCCTCTCTAAGTTTTTGTTCTCGTTTGGAGCTATGCTGTACTTCTCCCCCGCCTTCGGCCTGATTGGCGTGGCATTAGGAGCCTTGACGGTGTACGTTATCCTTCGCTTCGACCGGCCATTTATCAAGGCCCTCGATGAGACCAACGAGCGCGAACACGTTGCGTCATCAACCTTGTTTGATAGCTTATCAAATATTGTTACGGTTATCACACTTCGACTAGAGAAACGCATTGAAGAAAGCTTCAACGGCAAGATTGCAGCCATCTTTCCGCCGTTTATGCGTCAGGTAAAAATTAACGAATGGAAGTGGTTTGTAGCCAGTATGCTGGTGGCATTGATTTATGTTGTTATTGCATCAGGCTATGTCTACCAGCATTACATTCCGGGACAGGTATTTTATATCGGAGGCCTGGTAACGCTGCTGGGTTATGTTAACCAGTTTACGAGCGTTTTTAATGACGTAGCGTATCAGTATACGCAGATCGTGCAATATAATACGGATGTGCAGACGGCACGGGGGATTGGTGAAGCCTATGCTGAACATGAGCGATTAGATCCTCAAGCATCGTTACCCCAACAGTGGCAAACTATTACGTTATCCAATCTGAATTTTTCGCACAGTAGTTTCGGGGCTACCAAGCGTGATGTACCTGCATTGCGCGATGTAAGCATTCAACTCAGCCGAGGCAAGCGGGTGGCGTTTATCGGTGAAAGCGGTTCGGGTAAGAGTACCTTACTCACCTTACTGCGGGGCCTTTACTCGACGGAGCCGGGCTTGTCGATACAGGTTGATGGTCAAGGCTATTCTGATATGAAGATATTGGCAAACACGGTGACTTTGTTTCCGCAGGAGCCTGAAATTTTTGAAAACACCATTGGCTATAATATTACGCTTGGCCTGCCCTTTGATGATGCCGAAGTGATGGATGTTTGCCAGACCGCGCATTTCGCCGAGATCGTAAAGCACTTACCTAATGGGTTAGAAACGAGCATTCAGGAGAAGGGACTAAACCTGTCGGGTGGTCAGCGGCAACGGTTAGCGTTAGCACGAGGTGTGTTGGCCGCACGTACCAGCGACATCATTCTTCTGGATGAGCCAACCAGTAGCGTAGATCCTAAAGCGGAGTTTGAGATCTACCACAAAATGCTGCATCAGTTTTCGGACAAGGCTGTCGTGTCAACGCTGCACCGGTTGCATCTACTCCCAATGTTCGACTATATATACATCTTACGCAGCGGTCGAATTGTGGATGAAGGTAGCTTTGTAGACCTCCGACAAAACAGCGCTGTTTTTCAGGAAATGTGGGCTCATCAGAAAGAAGCCATGCAAACCGAGGAGCGAGTGGCAGCCTAAATAAGTAGTCAGCAGTGGTCAGGTATTGCCAATAGTCTTACTTCCCACAACTTTTGACAATACCTGACCACTGCTGACCACCTGCTTAACAATTCTTTTAACTTACTCAACCGGAGCTTCAACGATCGTTACGATCTTCCACAGCCCCCGAATGTCCTGTAGCGGAACCGTTACGTTGCCACCGTTCGGATTATCTGAATGTAGGGTAAGGTACTTGCGGGTTAAGAGCTCGTTGTCTCGAATCCGTTTAACCACGAAATAGTCGCGGTACATAACGGCGTACACTCCTCCTGACTGATATTCCCAGTCGCTTTCGCTAATAGGTACTGCCAATACTTTTGCGCCATGGGCCAGTTGAGGGCTCATGCTATTCCCCGAAATCTCAATGACCACGGCACGCTTGTGACCTTTTGTGACGGAGGCCCGAACCAAAAACGTCTCCGCTTCAGTAGCGTTAGACCCGTCGGCAAAACTTTCTACAAAACTGGCGTAAAACCGAACAGGCACAAACGGCACCTCTACCGTATCATCGGAAGCAGGGATTAACGTAGCATTCGTTTCGGGGGCATTTAGAATCGGAAGATGCCCACGAATCAGAAAATCGGCACTGATTTGTGGGTAACAGGCTAACAGGCTCATGATTGTATCATACGACGGTTTGGCCCGGCCATTTAGGATGTTATAAAATTTAGATGGGTTCTCTCCCAACTCTTTAGCTATCTGGTAGATAGTAATGCCTAATGCATCGAAAACCTGCTTCAGACGATCTTGTATGCTCACTGTATCGTTAATTTTTTCTGAACATTTTTCACCCATTGTAGTATGGATATATTGCTACTATAATACAAGTAAAATATATTGCGCTTGTATTACAACAAACATACTACAAATACAGACGTATGATAGCACTGTCTGCAACTTTATTATCGGAAAATTAATGAACCGGAACCGACTTTCCACGCATACGTTACCTACGGTGCTATTTATCGATATGAATAGCTTCTTTGCCTCCTGCGAGCAACAGGCCAACTACTGGCTTCGAGGCCGACCAGTAGGTGTATGCGTGTATACGAGCAAGCATAGTTGCATAATTTCGCCTTCTATAGAAGCTAAGCAGCGCGGAATCAAGACAGGGATGCGGCTAGACGAAGCCATCGTATTGTGCCCAGATTTGGTACCAATCGAAACGCACCCGGATCGTTATCGTAAGTTTCATACCGACGTCGTTAACGTGCTACGGCAGTTTTCGGACGACGTCGTACCAAAGAGTATTGATGAAGCTGTAGTTGATCTGACGAATTATCAACTGGCTTATAAAGACATGCGGCAGGTAGCTCATGACATCAAAGCGGCTATTCGTAAAAACGTGGGCGAATGGCTGCGATGTTCAATTGGTATCGCTCCCAATGTATTCCTGGCCAAACTAGCATCGGATGTTCAGAAGCCAGACGGACTGGTTGTCATTACTCCCGAAACGATTGATGATGTCCTAAGCTCACTAACCTTGCTTGATTTGCCGGGTATTGGCCGCCGTATGGCAGCTCGCCTGCAGGAACAGGGTATTCTTACGCCTTTGGATCTACGGTATGCTTCGCCCCAGCACTTACAGGCCGTTTGCAAAAGTATCGTCGGCTGGCATTGGCACTTGCGGCTCAACTTCGGGGGCGAGGTCGATTTAGCCGCCAATACTGAGTATAAAAGTATGTCGGCTATGCGTACGATCTCTGCCGATCAGCGAAGTTCGTATGAACAGCTTGACGAACTCCTGCAATCGCTTTGCTTAACACTCGAACGGCGGATGGTACGTCAGGGTGTGTTCTGCCAGGAAATGTCTTTCTCGTGCCGATACCACAACGGTAAGACCTACAATTACGAAGTACGCTTTTCCGATCCAAAGCAAGACGGACCTGAATTATACCAAATCATTTGCCAGCGTTTAGAAAAATTTCAGCAAGCACACCGCTGCGAGCCGGTATTAAATGAACATTTACGTAGCATGTCGGTAACCATCTTTCGGTTCATTCCTACCGACGTTGTACCCCTGAGTTTGTTTGACAAAAATGTACGTAAAGACAAGCTCAGGCAGACTCTGTACGATATTAAAGCCAAGTTTGGCACTGATAAACTTATGCGGGCCACCGAGCTCCGAGACAATCCTGTGTACCGGGATGTGATCGGGTTTGGCAACATAAAGGACCTATAGCTTTACTTGATCCTTAGGACAGAAGAACGTAGTGCGCCCGCCAACGACCGAACGCTCAATGCGCGTGGCACAACGCGGGCAAAATTTATGGGCCTCAACATCATCGTAGGGTGAATCGTCCCACTCCCGCACGTGGATAAGAAAGCTGTTCGGGAAATCTCGGTAGGTAGCCTCGTATCGGATAGCGGTTTCAAGAACTAGTCGAATAGCATTGTGGAGCTGAGCCATTTGTGCGTCAGTCAGCGTATCGGCACGTTGTTCGGGATGAATAAACGCCTGAAAAAGCACTTCGTCGACAATCCAGTTGCCCAATCCAGCCACTACGCTCTGATCGAGCAAGACGGGTTTGATTAAGGCTTTTTTGCGACGAATACGCTCGGCGAGCTCAGACAGAGAGATGTCTAAGCCATCTTTTCCAATCTTCTTACGCTGTAAAAACTCATCAATGTTATTAATAAGGCCGACCCGCTCAAACTTACGGGGGCAAAGAAAACCAAGGTTAAACCCGCTGCTGAATTCAAACACAATGCGAGCAAACCTTGGTCGATCGAGAGACGCGTGGTAGTACTCTAAATCGCCGGTCATTCCGAAGTGCATATGAACAATTGCACCAGGGACGTCAGTTAATACAAATAAATTTTTACCCACTCGTCGGGTTGCCGTAAACGACCGCCCAGCCAGTGTATTCATTAACAAGCTATAATCAGTCGTTAGTAATTTTTTATCCTCTACTTCAATATGGCTGATAGGCTGGTAGAGCGCCGATGTTTCCAGGTATTGGCGTCGGATTTCAACTTCGGGTAACTCAGGCATTATTTATAGATTTAGCAGACAATTGTTCATGATGTTAGATCGTTACAAAACCCAACAATGATCTTGCGGGTGAACAAACCACATCATTATATCAAGATAATGTATTTATTATTCGGCTTATCTCCTTGTTTATCAGTACGTACTTCACTATGATTCAGCCACTTGACCGAAAACTTTTTTAGACGGCAATCGGTTAACGTCCACAATACGTTGGTATAAAGCAACGTTCCGTCAATATGTTTTCACTTTTTTAATTGAGAAGCCCCATAGCAAAACTTTACTTTTTTTACCATTACTACATAGGCAGATGTAACAACTTTTACATAACCGCGAGAGCGGCTTTTTCAAGTATGTGCATGTTCAACTGTTAAACTGAAAATTGCTATGGAGAACAACCCGCAAAAACCTAGGACCAACGGTGCCCTGCTGGCAGCCCTTATTATCATGACAGGCTTGGCTGGGGTATCGAGTTATTTGTACTTCGATCAGAAGAAAGTATCGGAAAATCAGGAGGTGACAATCTCTGAACGCGTAGAAGAACTGTCAACAACCCGCGTTAAGTTAGATTCTATCTCAACGGCGTTGGACGCTAAGATTGCCGAAGTACAAAAACTAGGGGGTGATATTACAGAGTTAGAAAAAGTAAGAACCCAATTAGAGCAAGACAAAGCGGCCCTGCGTCGTGGCAATCGGGTCTCGGCCATTTCACTAGCCAAATACGAAGGAAAGATTAAGCAGTATGAAGCATTCCTGGTAGAAAAGGACACGCTTATTGCTAATCTTCAGCGCGAAAATGTTACTCTGGCTACCAACGTCAAAGTGTTGGACGAGGAAAATACGGGGCTCAAAACTGAAAAGCAACGGCTTACAGACTCAGTTACGAACGTAGTGGCCCAGAACCAGGAACTCAGTACAAAAGTAACGCGGGCTGCCGCCTTAAAAGCACAGAACGTGAAAGTGTTTGCGGTTAATGCCAAAGGCAAGGTGAAAGAAGATGATGCTTACAAAGCAAAGCGTCTCGATAAGATTAAGCTGGTTTACACATTGCTGGATAACCCGCTAACGAAGGAAGAGCCTAAGGACGTTTATGTCCGCGTGCTTGATCCTACCGGAGCTGTTGTGTCAGATATGGCTAACGGATCCGGAACGTTCCAGGTCGACGGCAATGAGACGATCTATACCACTAAGCAAACCGTTAACTACACTAGCAACGGTCAGAATGTAGAGTTGCTTTATACTCGTGGCATTCCTTACAAACCAGGTAAATACACCGTTGAGTTGTATTCTGAAGGTTTCCGTATCGGAGCTGGTGAGTTCGCAGTCCGGTAATCAACAGTCTTACTATATTACAAAAAAGCGCGGCTCCCAACGGTGCCGCGCTTTTTACTTAACGCATTTATACTAACCATTTGAAAAGAGCGTAACTAAACTCCTACTATTTGTATCCTGAGAAATACAAAGTGTTTTGAGGATTATTCGATTGCACAGAAATCCTGAGCAGTTTACCCTGCTTTTCCATACCACTATCGGTAAAGATCCGGTCCGCCTGTAATGTACCGATGCTCGAATCAGCAACCCTCAATTGAATGGCCTCCGTCTGGCGACTCAGTACAACATTTGGAATCTGCCGAATATCTTTATTCGGATACAACCGGGTATAAACCAGTGTTACAGTACTGTCTGACTCAGTTCTCAATTCAGCAAAGGGCATTTTGTCGGCAGGAACAGCAACGCAGGAAGGATCAAGAAAAAAATTAGTTTGATACTTACCGGCCACTTCAGCCGCTAATGACGACGAATTAGGCTGGACGTCATTGTCCTGCTGACAGGCGGTTAACGAGCCTAACAAAGCGCAGAAAAGCAGTCGTTTATTCATCGTCTGTTGCCAATTAAGTAGAAGATCCAATTGATGTAGAAAAGGTTGGAATCGATTCAGATTTTTTTTCATTAACGTCGGCCGTCGGCTCATCCGCGTCTACCCATACCTTCATGTCATTCAGCGTCATTGGCCCAAACTGCGTCGTGAAGGCCACATCAGCCGCATCACGGCCATAGGCAACCGTAATGCGATTACCACGTGGTTGCTCCTGGGTAGCGTCGAATGTAAACCAACGACCATCTACATACGCTTCAAACCAGGCGTGGAGATCCATCGGATCCAGTTGATAGAGATAACCTACAACCATGCGAGCTGGAATGTTAAGAGCCCGGCACAGCGAAATGCCTAAGTGCGTGAAATCGCGGCATACACCGATGCGTTTATCAGCCGTATCAACTGCCGATGTACTGGCATCACTTGTGCCATATTGATACGTAACGTTTTTATGAATCCACTGACGAATAGCTTCTGCCTGGTCATAGCCAGGTTCTACGCCATCGGTAATTTGAGTAGCCAGGTCGCCCAGCTGGTCTGACTGGCAATAGCGGCTGGGTAGTGTGTAATGCAATACGCTATCTGGTAGCTCCTCAACGGGTGTGTAGGGAGCCCCCGGCGCTACGTCACTTTCATCGGCAGTTTGAACCGTTGCCGAAAAGTGAATAGAAAATGGCCCTTCAGGCGCCACAAGCCGCTGGCAGAGATTACCATACATGTCGGTAAATTCAGTGACATTGACTGCCGGCGTAATCTGGTATTCTTCGCGAATGATCCACTGCCCCGCTCCCGAACGAGGGCGTAGCATTAGTACTAATGGTGTTGGTTCCTGGGCGTCAAACGAGAGTTCGCAGCCAGCGTTGAGTTGCATGGTGTATGTGGCGAATGGTTTTTCTACTTAATGCTTGGCTGTTCTATTTTGTTCAAAGTGAAGCCGCTTTAATTATCTTCCAATCCAGACCGTCTAATGGTGCTGATACAGAATTAACTAATATGACTATTCCTGTCTTATGAGCAGGGTTGAACCCTACGAAGCTGCGGAAACCGCCTGTTCCACCGTTATGCCACAGCCAGCCCGTTCGGTTGATGATATGCCATCCTAACCCGACTGTCTCGACCGGGTTGGCACCGCTGAACGTCTGCCGGTGCGTAAATTCAAAATCTTTTGCCAGCTCAGGTGGTGCTGCTCCTAAGTTAGCCTGAAGGTAGCGTAGCAAATCAGCGGTTGTTGACCGAATGGCCCCCGCACCCGCTAAAGCCTGGAATGCCCAACTAGGGGCTACTAAACCACTTTCGTTATAGCCCGTAGCTAAGTTAGTGGTATCGTCCGGGGCTAGCGTAATATTCGTTTGTTGTAAGCCAAGTGGCTTATTGATCACTTGATTCAACAACTGCTCATACGACTGACCAGATTTGCGGGCTATAATGGTCCCTAACACGCCCATGGCTAAGTTCGAATACTCGTAAGTTGTGCCAGGACGATAGTTGAATTTGGGCTTTTGTAGGTAGGTGAACAGAAGTGGCTCAGTATAAACAGCATATGGATTTTGGCTATCAAATCCGTTTCCTGCGCTCCAGTTTCCTGCCATTCGTGGCAAACCCGACGTATGATTAGCCAGCATTTTCAACGTAACAACAACGCCTTCATGTTTTAGAAGCGGAATAGAATCAGGTAAGTACTTACTAACCGGATCCTCAAGCTTTACAAGGCCGCGTCGGACGGCATCAGCTAATAAAGTCGCCGTAAAGGTTTTACTAACTGAGCCAATCTCAAATACCGTTGTTCTATCCGGAATACGTCCGGTTCCCTTAGCTGTTTCCCCGTAACCGTACGTGAACAAGCTATCATTTCGTAGAATACCCACACTTATTCCAACGGTGGTAGCATTGGTTACGTAATTCTGTAGGGCTTCGTCAACTTGACGGTCGAGGCTGGTCTTAAGCGGGTTGTTCGTTAACACCTTCGCTGACCGAGCAACGGCTGTTTCGCGAAATGGCTGAAGGGCAAACAAAGCGATCTTCTTTTGCTGATCCAGGTTTAACAAAAAGTCCATGGTCGCCTTCTCAAACAACGCTTTAAAATGAAACGTACCCCCAATCAGCACAGGTCTGTCAGACGATTTCCATTTGCCTAAACTGGCGACTGCTCCTGAAATAAACGACCGGAACTGAGCTTCTGAAATCTGTTTTTGAAACAGGTCATTCGTCAAAGCATACAGCGTCTCGGGCTGGTTGGCGTTGTAAGCGTTCCGAACAAGCGTTTCGGTCGAATCTAACGACCGATCTATGGGCGGCTTCTGTGCTAAGGTGGCACATGAAACCAACCAGCACATCACCGCTAATAAACGTACCATAATATTGTCAGGGTTATTCAAGCGGCTTAAACAAAAATGTTTCAATCTTACCTTGCTTATCCTGACTTATATAAAAGTCCAATGCTGATAGCGCAAACGTAGCTTTGTAGCGAGCTACCCCCTCTTTAATGCCGCGCGATTCGATAGATACCCATTTGCCAAGCTGACCAGCAAACTGCCCCGTTATTTCCTTGGTCTTGTCCAACGAAATCTGTTCTTTAAAGGCAGTGCCCATTAAGGCGTATAGTGAATCAGGCTGATTGTTATTGATAAAGCGTTGAGCCAGCTTAGCCAACGAATCCAGCTTGGCAGTATTTACAGAGCTAGAATCAGATGTTGTCTGTGCTGAAGCCAGTAGCGAAACCAGAACACAGGTAACAACAAGCGTAAGGCGTTTCATATAATTTTGGTATGAGGTTGGTTCAGCCAAAGGTAAATTCTTTGCTTTAACCTAGCATTTAAATAGGAAGGCTTGCTATATATCTTTTTTAGCGGCTTATCAGCCAGATAAATGGTTTTAACTAGGCCCGTTATTGTAACCATTTACATTTTAACATTTACACTAACAACATACGAGGCACTTACCTACATTTTATTTTGTTTTTATTTATATTTACAGAACATACTACATAAGTTAAGCCTATTAAGGCAATGAATACACAACCTGACTTGATTACTGGCATTTATAATTATTGTGACACCTGGTGTGAGCGTTGTCTGTTTACCAGCCGCTGCCGTAGCTTTCAGATTCAGTCTGAAACGGGTTTAACTAAAGCGCTGGATACAGAAGGAAATTTAGTTCAGCAGTTGACCGAAGCGTTAAATCTCACCAAGCAATACATTGAGAACTTAACTCGGTCTCAGGAAAATTCCGGACTTAATGAATTAACCGAGCAGCAAACCCAGGCGCTCGAAGAAAAAGCCATTCGGCGAGAGTCGGCTCGACGGCACCTGATCTCGGAGCTAGCGAACGAATACATGCGCCTGAGCGGCATCTGGTCGAAAGAAGAGAAAGGCCTGCTCGAGCAAGCGGGCCAACAGCAACTTCGTGAAGTTGAGCTTGGCCTGAAAACTCAGGAAGAAGCAATGCCGTTGCTCAACGCGTTGAAAGATGCCTGGGAAATGATTCGATGGTACCGGACGCTGATCCCCGTTAAGACGCAGTCAGCCTTACGCGCGTTGTCGGAGCCCAGCGCTGATGTCCATCTGATGAATTATCACCTTGGCAAAGCCAAGCTGGTACTTGTAAGCATAGACCGCTCGTTTATGGCCTGGCAAACGATGATACAGCATTACCCAGAGAAAACAGATGACCTCCTCGACATGCTATCCTTACTGAGTCGCCTTCGTCGTGAGCTTGAAGCGTTATTTCCAGAAGCCCGAGCCTTCCAACGGCCGGGATTAGATTAATTCGGTTTGTGCTTTATGATATTCGGTTTCGTCGGTCTGTCGCTATGGTGGCTGACGCGTACATCTAAGTTTGTCTGTGGATCACTATAGCGACGGACTGCCGTAAGCCGAATACTGTAAAGCGTAAACCGAAACTACTTCTTCACAATAACGAATTCTACACGCCGGTTTTGCTGGCGTCCTTCGTCGGTATCATTTGTAGCGACCGGTTTTGATTCGCCAAACCCTTTACTGCCCACTCGATCGGGTTCGATGCCTTTGCTGATAAAATACTCGCGAACGGCATCGGCACGGTCCTGCGAAAGCTTGGCATTGATTTCGTTGGAGCCCGTGTTATCCGTATGACCACGTACTTCGATAACCATTTTTGGCGCTTCATTTAGCGTCGTCACTAACCGGTCGAGTTCAGGGCCCGATTCCGGACGTAGCTCCGATTTACCCGTGTCAAAGAAAATATTGTTTAAGCGTACTACGCCCCCTTCTTTAATCGGCACCATCTTTAATTCTTTGCCTTTAATCTCCTGAAAGCCTTTTGCTTGGGTTAGGTCTACGTTATCACCTTCTGCAATAAAATCTTTAGCAATAGCGCGCATGCTGTATTTTTGACCGTAAGGAAGCACAATTTTGTATTCACCCGTAATTGGATCGGATGTTGCCTCGCCTACTTCAGCGCCGTCTGACAAGGTCTGGTAAACGATGCGAGCCTCAACAGGTTTACCGGTGGTTTGGTCAATCACTTTCCCGCTTATCAAAGCAACAGGATCTGGACGAGTACTCGGAGCGCTCGCCAAATCACCTCCACCACCCACTTTACCAGGTTGATTACCGGGCCGGTCGTCCGTGAGCTTAACACGCACAATATCCCCTTTACCGAGGGTATTCTTGAACGTTGTCAGGTATGCGTAATCGCCCGAAGCTGCGAGGGTGTAATAGGCGTCATACCCATCAGTATTTACGTTCGGCCCAAGATTTACTGGTTTTGACCAGTGCTTCCAGGTTTTGTCAACACGCTTGCAAACATAGATATCATTATTGCCCAGGCCGCCATCCCGGTCACTGGAGAAGTAGAGTGTAGCGCCATCGGGAGCTAGAAATGGAGTTGTCTCCGTGAACTTCGTGTTTACTTCCGGTCCTAAATCCATTGGTTTTGACCAGGAGCCATCTTTCTGACGGAAGCTCACATAAATATCATCCTCCTTGCTATTTTTCTTCTCGCTGAACGCCATCAACAGCACCTTTCCATCCGCCGACATAAACCCGCAGTCGAACTGCCCTTTACTCATGTTTACATAGCCGGGAATGTCCATTTTTTGCGGGGGGGACCAGCCGTTTGCCGTCCGTTTGCTGATCGAAAAGCCACGTGTTTCATAATTGCCGTTTGTATACGACCCTTTCACGAGCATCGTATTGCCGTCAGGCGTAATGCTGTAGGCGCAGTTGTACTCATCTTTATTCAGCGGAAAGCCCATCCGTCGGGCCGGGCCCCATTTACCGCTGGCGGCATCGAGTTCGGAGTACCAGATGTCCTGGCTTCCCTTGGCGCCGTGCGTGTTATTAGGATGACTAATGCGGGCAAAGTAAAGCGTTCGGCCATCGGGCGTAATCATCGGATTGATTTCGTTGTATTCCGAATTGACCTGATTCCCTAGATTCTCGACTCTAGACGAATCCTTACCTGTCTGGCCGTAGCTGCAGACAGACAATAGTAGAAAGAGCAAGCTGGCGGTAATGGTACCGTTAGCATTCATGATGTTAGGCAAAGGGATAGTGGGGTACTCGGTGTCTAAACGACAGATACAGCGAGTTTTGTATAAGGTTTATGCCTTCGTGATCTCATTAAGTAACCACCCGCAGCTTCGCAAAACTCAGCAACAACACCTTCTCTCCTGCTTTCTCGAACTGAATCGTTGCTTTGCGCTCGGTGCCGTTCACATCTACACTTTTAACCGTTCCAAAGCCAAACTTAGCGTGCTCAACGCGCTGACCAGCAGCTAAGTCGGCAGTGCTGGTTGGTGCAAAATCTGCCGAGGGCGTATGCGTAACGGTCGGTTGAGGTGCCTGCCGTTGTGCCGTTTTCTGTGCCAACGATCGTACAAAGGCCATTGACCCAGTTGATGTTGTTTCGCTACGGTCGCGCTCGGGTCGATCGAAATCCATTCGGCTTGGAGCAGAGCGTAGCTTCGACATTTTCAGGTAGCGCTGATCAATTTCCATCAAAAACCGGCTTGGCTCGCACATTTTCAGACGGCCGTAATGATAGCGCGTCTCAGCATACGACATAGTCAGGCGTTTCTCGGCGCGGGTGATGGCCACATAGAACAGACGGCGCTCTTCTTCCAGGTCATTCCGGCTTTCGAGCATCATCTGACTTGGAAATAAGTCTTCTTCCAAGCCAACAATATGAACATTCTTAAACTCCAGCCCTTTTGCCGCGTGGATAGTCATTAGGGTTACCTTGTCGTTATCTCCATCGTCCTCCTTTTCGTCGGCCGTAGTCAGCAGCGATACCGATTGCAGGAATGAGCCAAGACTTTTGTCTTCGTTATCAGGGTTATCGACGTACTCCTTAATAGCGTTGAGCAATTCCTGTACGTTCTCGTAGCGGGCAAGGCCTTCAACGGTTTTATCGTCGTAGAGTTCCTTTAACAAACCCGATGCTTTGGCAATGTGCGAAGCCACTTCAAAAGCGTCTTTCTGATCGAGCAGTAGTTTAAAGCTTTTAATCAGGTCAGCAAAACCCTCAATAGCAATGGCCGCCCGTCCAGCTACGTGCTTGCTAATTTCAGCAACTATCTCCCAAACAGAATCCTCTTTCTCGGCCGCAATGACACTGATTTTAGCTACCGTAGTATCACCAATACCACGCTTAGGCAGGTTGATGATCCGTTTGAACGCTTCTTCATCCTGCTGGTTGACCGTAAAGCGCAGGTACGCAATCAGGTCTTTGATTTCTTTTCGCTGATAGAATGATAAACCGCCAATGATACGGTATTTGATGCTCATCTTACGCAGGGCTTCTTCAAAGGCCCGCGACTGCGCGTTAGTCCGATAAAGAATCGCAAAGTCGTTGTTTGTCAGCGACTCGTTCATCTTCGTTTCAAAGATGGCTGAAGCAACCAAACGGCCCTCTTCATTATCGGATGACGCTTTGATTACGTCAATCAACGGGCCTGCTTCGTTGGCCGTAAAGACGTGCTTCTCAAGTTGGTTCTTGTTACGAGCAATAATCGAGTTAGCTGCCTGTACGATGGTATCAGTGGAGCGGTAGTTCTGCTCCAGCTTCACAATCTTAACGTTCTCTTTGCCGTAGTCACGCTGAAAATTCAGAATGTTGGTGATGTCAGCGCCACGGAAGGCGTAAATACTCTGCGCATCGTCGCCCACGACGCAAATATTCTGATGAACTGCGGCCAATTTGCGGGTGATGAGGTACTGTGATACGTTGGTATCCTGAAACTCATCGACCATAACATGCTGAAACTTATGCTGGTATTTGTGTAAGATGTCCAGATGATCGCGGAATAACACGTTGGTATTGAATAGCAGATCGTCGAAGTCCATGGCGTTGGCCGCGAAGCACCGTAACGCGTACTGCTTATAAATCCGGCCAATGTGGGGCATTCGGGCGGCATCATCATCGGCCTGAATAACCGAATTATTAATGTAATCATCCGGGCCGATAAGCCGGTTCTTTGCCCCCGAAATCCGACCGAACACGTTGTTAGCGCGGTACACTTTATCGTCCAGTCCCATCTCCTTAATGATGCTTCGGAGCAGTGACTTTGAATCGTCAGTGTCGTAAATCGAGAAGTTACTTGTGTAGCCAATCGCTTTCGCTTCAATACGCAAAATCTTCGCAAATACCGAGTGGAAGGTACCCATCCAGATATTACGGGCCTCAGTACCCACAACTTTTTCGATCCGGTGGCGCATTTCACCGGCGGCCTTATTGGTAAACGTCAGCGACAGAATCCGGAAAGGATCAACGCCGTTTTCGATCAAGTAGGCAATGCGGTAGGTCAGCACACGGGTTTTGCCCGAACCGGCTCCCGCTATAATCATCAGCGGTCCATCGCCGTGCATAACGGCCTCCCGCTGGGGTTCATTCAATCCAGAAATGTAATCAACCATTAGCTCGCTTCTATCCCTCTATAACAACCAAAACTACGAAAAAATTTGGTCGGGGTCGTCCTAAAAAAGGGTATCTTTGAACAGAAACCAGTCTGTTTAACTCTATGATTGCCACATCAACACCGTCCTTACCGTTACCGGCTAATCTGCAGAATGTGGATGAATTTGAGCAGTGGCAGCGGCAGCACATCCATGAGGGTAGCTACGAGTTTGTTAGGGGGCGAATCATCGAGAAGAAGGAAATGAAGCAAGCTGAATATCTGATTTTAAAGTTCCTGACACGCTTATTTGCTAAGACAGCTGCTTATGAAAGAGGGGATGAATTAACACCAGAAATGGACTCTTACGTGGATGAGACACGAAAACGCCGACCCGATTTAGCTTACTTTTCGTTGTCTCAAATTCAGGAGACAGGCAAAGGTATTCGCCAGAGAACCCGCTTTGCTATTGAAATCCTGTCCGACTCTGAGTCGTATCAAGATGTAATTGATAAAGTTCAGGACTACTTCGACGGAGGAGCCGAGCTGGTTTGGTATGTAATTCCAGAAAGCAAAAAGATTTACGTGTATACCTCACCCGACGAGTCGAAAGCTTATAAAGGAACCGACGTTATTTCAGCCGCGCCGGTCGTACCGGATTTCCAGTTTACCGTGGGTAATTTGTTTGCATAATTGCATTACAGCATCAGCCCCATATCAACGCCCATCACCTCCGAAAACGACGAGGCTGTTGCTACGCCCCCATCGCCTTTCCGGTAACGCAGCCACTCGCGGGTTTTGTAATTATAGACGAAGCCTTCGAGGATGCCGTAGTCATTCTCTTCAATAAGATAGATTGCTTTTCTCAGATCATTTCGTTGCCCGTTTGTCTGGCATATCTCAATAATAATCTTCGTTTCCTCAGCTATTTTATCGTATAATAATAAGTCCGGCACAGCATGACCAGGCCCTTCGTTTAATGGGGTTTCAGGGAGCGGCTCTACCGTTATTGATTTTTCACGATAGTATAATATTCCTAGCTCCATAGTGAGCTTACTAATCACACGTTGATGATCAAAAGGTGAGTTCGTACCATCGTCCTGCACCTGAAACGGCGCATTATAGCTCAAATCATACATGATAAAGCCCTATCATTACACCCTAAGATAGTGTCTAAACCATTGACAACGAATTTATTTCATACACTTGTATAAATGTGAGCCGAATAAAACAGATTTTTTTCGTTGTTAATGCAACGTTCTTATTTGGGGTCTGTCTTTCTCCTGATTACAACCTAAACCACTGGACCGCTGAACCTGTTGGACTCGAACCGAAATAGCACCCGTCCGGGACAGGACGGCGAGGGTACGTCCTTCCGGCCGGTCGGACCGCCTTATCCAGACCGTCATGCTGAATTGGTCAAACGCTGCCAACAGGGCGAGCGACGGGCGCAGTATGAACTTTATCAGCAGTACGTGAAAGCCATGTATAACGTCTGCCTACGGATTTTAAATCACGAGGCCGAAGCTGAAGACGTATTGCAAGAGGCTTTTATGGACGCCTTCAATCACATCAACTCGTTCCGGGGGCAAAGCACGTTTGGTGCGTGGTTGAAGCAGATTGTTGTTAACCGAGCCATCAATCACCTGCGTAGTCGACGGCTGGAGCTGGTCGATATAGACTCGCACCGCTTGGGGGAAGACGACGGCCCCGACTTTGCCGATCCCGAGCCTTACGACGAAGAAAGTGTTCAGCTGGAAGTAGCGCGGGTCCGACAAGCGATGCAGCAGTTACCAGAAGGCTATCGGGTAGTGCTATCGCTGTATTTGTTTGAAGGATATGATCATGAAGAAATTGGTAACGTTTTAAATATTAGTGAAACCACATCAAGGACGCAGTATTTGAGGGGAAAGAAACGATTGATGGAATTACTTAAATAAACAACAAAACCAATGAGAAAAGATAATTTAGAACGCTTCGTACGAGACAATCGCGAAGACTTTGACGACAAAGAGCCACCCGGCAACTTGTGGCAGAGAATAGAAGCCGGACTTGATAAACAGCAGCCTGACCAGAATGGACTGGACAAAGCATCGCCGTTTAAGCAAGTTTATAAAAATCCTTCTCAACGCAGTAGGCAAATTGGCTGGCCAGCACTCGACTGGCGAGTAGCCGCTTCCATTGCTGTACTACTGCTAGCCGGAGGCTTTCTGTATACGAACTACCAATATGGCGTCACGCGTCAGCCCGAAGTTGTGGCAGCAAGTCCGAGCTATGCTAAGGAGGTCGTGCAGTACACCCGGCTCATTGACGATAAGCGGGCCGAGTTGAAGCAAATGACTGAAGACAACCCAGAGCTCTATCAGGAGTTTGCGACGGACTTAAATCGACTTGAGCGCTCTTATCAATCCTTGAAAGCTGACCTGCCTAAAAATCCGAATCAGGAGATGTTGATTCAAGCTATGATTCAAAATCTGCAAATTCAGATTAACCTGCTCAATGAACAGTTGCGCGTTATTCAGCGCATTAAACAACAAACTAATGAAAACCCTGTGTAGCTTTTTGCTCTGCCTGTTGCCTATGTTCGCATGGGCAGAGGAGCCGACTGAATTCGGCATGATTGAACGAAAGAAGACGATTATCAAGATGTTCGACGTAGACGCTAAAGACAATCTGGTCGTGGATAATCAGTTTGGGCAAGTACTAGTAAACTTGTGGGATAAAAACGAAATACGTGTTAAAATAACGATTGCGGCCAATTCTGATTCTGATGAGCGGGTACAACGGTTTTTAGACGCCGTTTCGATCGAAGAGAAGCGTACCGGCAATCAAATTCTTATCCGTACACACTTTAGCCAGAGCACCTCATCAAACTGGAACGTCAACAGCTGGAAGAATGACAGTGAGCGTAACTTCGTCAAAATCAATTATGAGGTCACAATGCCCAAGCAAAACGCCTTGAGTGTGCGGAATAAACTTGGTAACATCAGCATTCCTACGTTTCATGCTGCCTTAACGGTTCACAACCGCTATGGAAACTTCAACGCCGATGAGCTGACGGGCGCACAAAACGATATTGATGTTGCCTATGGCAAAGCTACCATCCGCAGCCTCAACCAGGGAAAGCTGGACATTGCCTATGCCACCCTTGAGCTAGAAAAGGCGAATATGCTCACACTGAGCAATAAATTTGGTAAAATGAACATCGGCGATGTTGGTAAGCTTAATGCCGACATCAACTACTCAGGTGCCAAAATTGGCACCCTACGAGAATCAGCACGGGTAAACCTCGACTTTTCAGGCGGGTTTCGTATTGATCAGCTAGCCAAGACCGCCGATGCGGTAGATATTATCGCTTCCTATTCGTCAGTAGCTTTGCCGATCGCTGAAGCGAGTGACTGCGACTTTAACGTAACGGTCAGTTACGGCGGATTCAACTATCCGCGGTCAAATACGCTCCAGTTTAGATCGCAACCCGACAACAATAACGACCCAGTTAAGGTACGTACCAAAAAACAGTATTCGGGTAAGTTTGGCGACGGCACTGGACCCAAAATTCGGGTTGTATCATCTTTTGGCAGTGTGAATTTTAGGTAGTCAATAGTTCTATCACTGCCTGATGTTGAGGAAATTCAGGGAGTAGTGTGGTTCGATCGGCCAACTCGAAATCAGCAAAGTCGAACCCAGGGGCAACCGTACAACCAACGAGCGCAAAGGCCGGCCCGTCAGTAACTTCGGCGGGCTTAGATCCAAACCAACAGCCCGCCGGAACAACAGCCTGAAATACCTCGCCCCGATCAAGATTATTGCCTAATCGGATTACTGATAGTGTCGCGTCAGGCTTGATTACAAACACATCCAGTGGTTTGCCAGCGTAAAAATGCCAGACCTCGTCGGATTGGATACGGTGTAAGGCTGAGATGTGATGGCTTTCGAGCAAAAAATAGATGGCCGTTCCAAACGAGCGGTCTCCAGTAAAACGGTCAGGTAGGGCCTCAGCAGGTATCATTTCGGCGGACCGGTACATCTCGGCAAAATACCCTCCCTCCGGATGAGGCTGCATGTTGAGGGTCTTTACATAATAAGCGGCATCTTTCATGGCCTGGCTGAGTGAATACGTGATGGAGTGGATTAATCAGAGTTTCTCCATCACGTATTCACTCAATTACAATATGTCTTTACTGACGGGCTTTTACTACGTTCGTAAACTCCCGCGACTTTAGTGAAGCGCCACCGATCAATCCACCGTCAACGTCGGGTTGCGCAAAGAGTTCAGCTGCGTTCTTCTCATTAGCGCTCCCGCCGTAGAGGATGGTAGTATCCTGCGCCACCGTATCACCGTATTGACCCGCAATGTGCTGCCGTAGCTCAAAGTGCATGTCCTGCGCCTGACCTGAGGTAGCCGTCAGCCCTGTACCGATTGCCCAGATAGGTTCGTAAGCAATCACGACGTTGGCAAACTGCTCGGCCGATAAATGAAATAAGCTCTCCGTAATTTGGTCTTTTACAAAGCCCAGGTAATCGCCGTTTTCGCGGAGATCACGCGACTCTCCGCAGCAAAAGATCGGCTTAAGTCCATGTTCTAAAACGATATTGACTTTCTCAGCCAGTTGCGCGTTGGTTTCGCCGAAATATTGGCGCCGTTCGCTATGGCCCAGAATAACATACTCGACGCCAATGGACTGGAGCATCGGAGCTGAAATCTCGCCCGTATACGCACCCGATGCTTTCTCATGGCAGTTCTGAGCACCAAGCGAAATCTTGCCTCCCGTTGGCACATACTGCCGGAACGTAGTCAGGTACAGAGCCGGTGGGCAGAGTACAACCTCAACCTCTCCGGTGATCTCATCCTTAATCATATTTACCACTTCAGACAGCAACGCTTTTGCTTCTTCGGCAGTTTTATTCATTTTCCAGTTTCCGGCAACGATTTTTTTACGCATAATAAATTAATAATGTGTTCAGAACCAGTTTCTTTGAATCAAACAAGCGAACTACTTGTTGGTCAATCACGGGCGAAATTAGAGCTTTTCGGCTGAACAGCTTAACCGACGTAATGCTAAATTTTAACTGGCTGATGATCAGTTCGAGAAACCGTTTATTTATGGGCTAAACCGATTGTTTAATTTTTGTGTTATTCTAGTAAAAAATACGTAATTTCAATGTCATAAACACTCTACATGAAAACGCTGGTGTTGGTAATTGGGCTGATAGGCATCTGTTTGGCTGCGCGAGGGGACGACCACAAGCGTACGCCTGACAAGGATCGCTATGGCTTTTTCATTGCTGGCAACCGTACATGGACCCGCATTCCATTTCAGCTTCACTCCAATCTTATCATTGTGCCGGTAAAGGTTAACGATTCCGACACGTTACACTTCATTCTCGATACGGGTGTTAGCAATACCATCATTACCGACCCTAGTGCTTTTAAAAAGCGCCCCTTAACCTTGACTCGCAAAGTTAAGCTCACGGGTGCCGGTGAGGGCGGAAGTTTAACGGCCTCGGTTGCCATCGACAATCATTTAACCATGGGGGGGCTGCGGGCATCGCACCACAACCTTGTTATTCTGGACGAAGATATTTTACACCTCTCTGAATACGTTGGCACTCCAGTACACGGCATTTTCGGCTATGAGATCTTTGCCAATTTCGTTGTGAATGTCGACTTTCAGCGTCGCGAGATTACCTTGATGCAGCCGAAAAAGTATCATTATCGCAAGCGGAAAGGCGATCGCTACCCCATTACCATTCAGGATACGAAAGCCTACACCGACGCCCTATCGGTGTTCGACGGTGAAAAGTCGCTGCCATTACGCGTAGTGTTAGATACTGGTGCCGGACATGCGCTACTACTTGACCGATCGCGAAGTACGGCCACTATGCCACTTCCCGAAAAAAGCATTCGGGCGCAGCTGGGCCGAGGGCTGAATGGCATTATTCACGGCAGTATGGGACGGATTCAAAAGATACGGTTCGGCCGGTACGAGTTGGATAACATCCTGGCTTCTTTTCCTGATAGTATGGCATTTGGCATGAAGTTAATAGACATGCCTGAGCGGCAGGGTAATGTTGGCTGCGAATTACTACGTCGGTTTAACGTTACGTTCAACTATCCCGATCGGTATGTCGTCCTGAAGCCGATTAAACGGCTCATGCGCGAAACGTTTGAGCACGATATGAGCGGATTAGAGCTCAAAGCCCGAGGGGAACGCTTCCGTAATTATTACGTAGATAAGATCGTGGAGGGCTCTCCAGCCGACATGGCAGGCCTGCAAGAGGGCGACGAAGTCTTGTTTGTAAATAATAGTTCTACCAACGAACTAAGTATCAGTGATATCTATAAAATCCTGCAGAAAGGTGAAGGCAAAGAAGTTTCGGTACTAGTTCGGCGGAACGGCCAGATCATCATAACCGCCTTTGTGCTGAAGCGACTCATCTAATGTAGCTAATCAGGCTACACTTAGTCCATCTTATCGAGCTTAAAGCGAAAAGTGGTGCCTTTTTCAAGCTTACTCATCACAGTAATCTTGGTGTTATGAGACTTCAGAATGTGCTTCACAATGGCGAGTCCTAGGCCAGTCCCCCCCCGATCTTTAGAGCGGCTTTTTTCGATTCGGTAAAACCGCTCGAAAATACGGCTTAAGTGTTCAGGAGGAATTCCGGGACCATCGTCCTTAACTGACACCAAGATGTGCTTCTTTTCTTCCTCCAAACTGACAAGTACCCGGCCGTTCTCATTGCCATATTTCACGGCGTTCTCAATCAGGTTAGTCATCACCTGCATAATGCGCTGAGGATCTGCCTTTACCCAGACTGGACCTGGGTGTGGTGTTTTCATTCGGAGCGAGGTGTGTTTGGCATGGGTAATTTTTTCTAGTTGCTCAAAAATCTCGTGCGTTACCTGGGCTAGATCAACGCGACCAAAATTCATTTTGACTTCGCCCGTTTCCAGTTGCGAAAGCGCCACCAGGTCTTTTACGAGTGCATCGAGACCATCCAAGCTTTTAGCCGCTTTAGACAAGAATTTGTCCCGCACGTGTTCGTCGTCAATTGCCCCATCAATGAGGGTATGAATAAAGCCCTGAGCCGCAAAGATGGGCGTTTTCAATTCATGCGATACGTCGGCCAGAAACTCCCTCCGAAACTGTTCCAGCCGCTTCAATTCGTCGATTTCCTTTTGCTTCTTGGCGACATACACGAATATCTCATCATTGAGCTTTTTAAACGGATTGGTATTCTTGATGATCGACTTACGGGAGATCGTGAAATCACGAATCTTAAGCTTATGAATAGTCTTGTACATTTTATTGACTTCCCGAAATACGAGCAGTTCGATAGCGTACAAGACCAGGAAAAATGAGATGACAAACGACGAAACACCCACCACGAACAACATATTGTTCGTGACACCATCCACAAACGTTAAAAACGCCAGTGTCAGGGCTGAGATCAGACAGGCCAGCAACAGCGCAATGAAGCGGGGACTTAAGGACATAAGACAAAGATAAAAAGAGCGAAAGAGTGAAAGAGCGAAAGTTTTACCACTTGGGCTACTTTCGCTCTTTCACTCTTTCGCTCTTCTACTTATTCCGGCTGATCAGTAAACATATAGCCGACGCCTTTCAGCGTACGGATGTGGGTATCGCCAATTTTTTCGCGCAGTTTACGAATGTGGACGTCAACCGTTCGTTCGAGAACGTAGATGTCGGCTCCCCAAATTTTCTGAAGCAACTCTTCGCGACTAAACACTTTGTTGGGATGCTGAGCGAGGAAGAACAGCAGTTCAAATTCTTTTTTGGGTAAAATTACCGACTTGTCGCCCTGACTTACGGAGTAGTTTTTACGGTTTATGCTAAGATCGGCAATCGTGATCTGTTCGCCGGGATCAGCTTTTTGCGCTTCACGACGAAACAGTGCATTAATCCGGCTCATCAACGCACGGGGCTTAATTGGCTTAGTGATGTAATCGTCAGCCCCAACGTCAAAGGCGGCTACTTCAGAGTATTCTTCCGAACGAGCAGTCAGGTATAAGATATACGTCTGGCGCAGCTCAGGAATATCGCGCAGCTGTCGGCCGGCCTCAATGCCGTCCAGATGCGGCATCATGATATCCAGCACGACCAGCTCGGGCAGATACGTTCGAGCTACTTCAATCGCTTTACGACCGTCGGTGGCCGTACGAACGTCGTAGCCTTCTTTAGTGAGATTGTATTCGAGCATCTCGACGATGTCAGCGTCGTCATCCACGACTAAGATGCGGTGCAGAGGTTGAGCGGCTTTGGCAGCACTCATACGAAGCAAGATTGGTGAGAACAGTCTGCCATTTCGACAGGTTGCCCGAAGTTACGCGGCTTATCCGCAACGTTACGATAAAGTATTGCATCCTTAACAAAAATTTAACAGCAACGGGGCTATTTTGTTCGCTGCTTTGGTACTCATTACAAGTCATTTGACATTGTAATGTTGCCTATTCTCTGTTTAATTAGGGTCTATTAAAAAATGATTAGCTGGGCGACAAACATCCGGTGCATCTAGGGTACATTTGCTTTGACCGTTCACTCAGATAACGATATGGTCATTAATGATGTTTACCACGTATCATGGACACTCGCTCACCGGAGATTCAACTCCCCCCCTACGCTAAGCTTGTTTGCATACTGCTTTCTATAGTAATAATCGTGTATGGCTTACATACACTTCAGGGATTACTTATTCCACTTGTTTTTGCTATTTTGTTTGCTGTATTGCTCTTCCCACTAGCCAGTCGGCTCGAAAAGTGGCATGTACCCCGCATTCTAGCCATCATCATTTGTCTGATTCTAACCCTAACGGTTATTGTTGGAATTCTCTATGCCGTTTCCATGCAGATCAGCAGCTTCGCTCAGGTACTTCCTCAATTAGTTGAGCGGGGCAATGATTATCTCAACCAAATACAAACTTATGCCGATGAGCACTTAAACATCGATCGGAAAAGGCAAGTAGCGGAGGTCCGAAAGTACCTTAATCAGGCTTTATCGGAAGGCGGGGCCATTCTTACATCTACCTTATTAGCCACAACCAGCACATTAACTGACGTTTTTCTGGTCTTATTATTTATCTTCTTTTTTTTACTCTACCGCGATTTTTTCCGGTCTTTCTTCTACCGAGTTTTCAACGATACGCGTCGATCTAAAATAGATACCGTCCTACAGGGTATTTATATGGTGGTGAAGGATTACCTGGCAGGATTGTTTCTGGTCATTCTGATCATTGGCACTCTGATGACGGTTGGCCTGCTTATTCTAGGCATTGATTACGCCGTATTCTTTGGTTTTTTTGGCGCGTGCCTGGTTCTGATTCCGTACTTCGGTATCTCAATGGGATCGTTATTGCCAGCCGCTTATGCGCTTGTTACCGAAGACAACCCACTCAAAGCGCTGGGCGTAATTGGGGTTTTTCTGTTTGTGCAAACTCTGGAAGGCAATTTCATTACCCCCTACATTGTCGGATCAAAAGTTAGTATTAACCCGCTTGCGGCTATCATTGTCTTAATTCTATGGGAAAACGTATGGGGGCTGGCCGGGCTAGTACTGGCACTACCTATGACGGCTATTATTAAGGTGATTTTTGACTCGGTAGACTCGTTAAAACCTTACGGCTTTCTGCTTGGTGAAGCCGAAAAGCCCCGCCCACCAATTAAAAATCTGCATGAGCTAGCCGAACAGTTGCCAAAACGGGCTAAGAAGATCGGTGATGTAGACGAAAAAAGTTAGAAGGCGTGCTGTTAATTGAACAGCCTTCTTTGTGGTTAGAAATTTAGCGGGTCAAGGTTTTTGAAGTGACCATTCATTCGAATGCGTTGCTTCGTGCGCTCCATGTCCGACACAACCGGCAGTACGTTGTTAAGATGTTGAATTAGGAAAAGCTGTCGTTCCGCTTCAGTATCTAGTGTCAGTAGTTCGTACTCCTGCTCGACCGATAAGCCAACTTTGTGCGCCACTCGATATGAAAAATTCTCGGCCGATGGTTCATAATCGGTTTCAATTTGCAGCAGATCGTAAAGCCGCTCCAGTCGTTCAACCAGTGCGGCTGCGTGTGCGCTAAAGCTATCACCTGGTTCGACCAGCTCGACCTCGCCACCCGCATAGAGCTTACCCGGCACCGGATTCTCGAAATTAACCAGCCTAAAAACAGTCAGCCCTTTCGATTTAATGTCCATTCGCCCGTCGTCGTAGCGTTTATGCAGCGTTGTTACGTGCATTTCGGTACCGTAGCCGGGCAGTTTGTTATTGATGAACGCCGGGATGCCAAAGGTTCTTTCCTCTTCGATGCATTCACTAATGAGCTGACGATATCGGGGTTCAAAAATATGTAGGTTCAGATCCTCGCCAGGATAGACTATAAGGTTTAGCGGGAATAGGGGTAGCGTCTTTTCCATACGGCTGAAAAGGTACAGCTTTTTAGCTGAAAACCGCCTTTGATTCCATGAAACGCACATTTTTCGCTCGTGCTTCGGCATAAATTGAGTCTGCGAGATGACCTAGGCCCGTTACATCCGACGTACAATCCGTTACGACAACTACCTTGGGCACCAACCCGGGTGCAAAGTCCAGGATCTGTTTTAAACTGTTTGCCACGCAATGCGACTTAGCTTCGCCCATCAGATAAACGGTATCGAAGCGCTCTAAGTCAGCAATTAGTGAGGTATTAAGTTGCGTCTCCGATACATCTGGGTCTGCCACCTGTGCCCGAAAGATACCGAAGTGCTCCGACAAGGGGTGCAAGCCTTTAGGCACAGCTACATAATCCAGTTCGCGCTGCCGCGACCAGTCTTTGAGCGCATCAAGCAAGGTATCGTGCAGAGCCGCCCCCCGCGAGCCGATCAGGCAGTGCTCGGGCCAAATGAAATGCTGAAATTGCCCATCGGCTTCCAGATCACGAACGTATTGCTGTGCTTTTTCAGTCTCAAAGCGGGCTGTCCAGCGGCCAGTGGTTACGTCTTCGGCCGTAATTTGGGTGAAGGGAGCCGGGTGGTCGCCATCGGCATCCTGCCAGAATAACGGATGAGCTATATCGAGCATATGGTGCGTATCGAGCGTCACGACAATATGATCAATCTGATCGGCATGATGACGGATCAGACCAGCCATTCGTTCGACGTCCTGCTCAGCACCCGGCACAAACAGGGCACCATCGGGATCGCAAAAATCGTATTGGGTGTCAATGATCAGAAAAGCGTTTTTCACGAGTTGTTCGTTCTTAAATAGACGGTCAACGGCACTAGAAATAGCGGGTTGAAAATTAAAAAACAAATGTAAGGCACAAGGGCTTTCTCTTATCCAGTCTTAATAATTCATAGATGAAATCGCGAACGGCCATCAACATTCTTTGGTTTAAGCGGGACCTGCGCCTTCGCGATCATGCGCCCTTACGAGCCGCCATTGACTCAGGCAAGCCACTATTGTTACTGTATTGCTTTGAACCATCTGTTTTAGCTGATCCAAACTACGACCTACGCCACTGGCGGTTTGTAACCGAATGCCTGGCCGACCTAAACCAGCAATTACCAGCTTTTAAAGAACAAGCTAAAGTAGTTCAGCCAAATTCTTTTATCTATGAGTGGCTTCCATTTACTTTTGATGACGAACCTGCACTACTCGATTCTGGCGGCCAGCCAGCGGTTTGGGTATTCCATCGAGAAGTTATTGATATATTTAGCGCCTTGCATGAGTATTTTGCTATCGATACCATTTTCTCGTACGAAGAAACGGGCCTGCGCGTTACGTATGACCGCGACAAAGCCGTTACCGCTTTCTGTCAGAAAAACAGCATTAAGTGGCAGGAGTTTCAGACAAATGGCGTGATTCGACGATTAAAGAACCGGGACACCTGGCCCGACGATTGGCAACGTACGATGCGGGCTTCGCAGGAACACCCCGATCTGGCCCGCTGGCAACCGGCTGCTCTCGATACTGACTGGTATAAACACCACAAAGGCGAAGCATTGCCCATTGAATGGTCAACTCCGAATCCTCAATTTCAGCCAGGTGGTGAGCATAACGCCCACCGGTACATGCACAGCTTTCTGACTGAGCGCATTGCACTCTATGCCAAATCAATCTCTAAACCGCTCGAAAGTCGACGTGGCTGCAGTCGCTTATCACCGTATATAGCGTGGGGCTGCTTAAGCATACGCCAGGTGTATCAGGCGCAGATGCAGGCGGCCAAGCACCCACCCTTACCTGGCTTAGGGCAGCAGTTTAGTGCGTTTGCATCGCGGCTGCGTTGGCACTGCCATTTCATTCAGAAGTTTGAGAATGAAGACCGGATGGAATTTGAGAATATCAACCGTGCTTTCGACGAGCTGCAAAAGAACATTAACAATGCCCAATACGTCGCCTGGCGCGATGGAAACACGGGTTACCCGATGGTCGATGCCTGCATGCGCTGCTTAACGGCTACAGGCTACATCAACTTTCGAATGCGGGCAATGCTTATGTCGTTTTTGAGTCATCATTTGCTCCAGCACTGGAAAGAGGGCGCATTGCACATGGCTCGCATATATACTGATTTTGAACCGGGCATTCACTACGCTCAAATTCAAATGCAATCCGGTATGACCGGCACCAATACCGTACGTATTTATAATCCTGTGAAGCAATCGCAGGACCACGACCCAGAGGGCGTTTTTATTAGACAATGGGTTCCCGAACTAGTCAACTGCCCGACAGCTTACATTCATGAACCCTGGACAATGCCACCGTTGGAACAGGACATGTTGAACTTCCACGTCGGCACTGACTACCCCACCCCTATTGTTGACATTACGTTAACGGCGCGGGAAGCCCGGATTAAGCTCCACCAGCCCCGCCAAACCGAAACAGGCAAGAAAGAGCAGGAACGTATTTTGAAGAAACACGCAATTCCGCATAGTGCGTCTAACAAAAAGCAAAAGGTGGCTTCACCATCCCAGACCAATGATCACGCTAATCCGTAGTGATAAATCTAACCTCGAACTATAATAATAGCTGTATACATTGCTCCTGTCATATAATGTCGCTTCTGGTCCTCCATTGATATCTATATATCCCCTTCGACCTAAGCGTTGCTGGACTCCCCATTGGATGGCTAACGAAGGTGTATTAAGAAGACCTAGCTTAGAGGTCTGAGTAGTATACCGGGTATCCAGTGTTGATAAGTTGTATTCTTTATTGCGGATGTAATAATATACAGAACGGCGGGCTTGTATAGCTACGTAAGACCCAGAAAAATTATTAGCTGATTTACCGTTTTTAATTCGGCGAGACATAGCGTAGTAATAACGAACCGCAGCCTTAGCGGACGTTGATAAAATCAAACTACGTTCTACGCCCCAGAATGTAGAGGCTGACGGGCCACTACTTGGTACCGTCTGGGGATCAAGTAACAAGATATCCGTTTGATTATCAAGTCCTAGTTGATGGACTCAATTTTCGCTCAATAGTTAACTCTGTATTAAGACCTGCCGAGAATTTTCCGCCTATTCGCGAAAACGTAGCCGAAGTAAGTATTCCACCAAATTTAATAAGCGTTTTCTCCTCAACATTGGCACGGGTGATATAGCGTATTAGCCGTTTGATTTCCTCTTTTGATACTTTCTCGTCTTCGGTTCTGTATTCGGTCCTGACAGAATCTGTCTGAGCCTCTGCATTAATGAGGCTAATAGAAAGATAACCAAGGAACAGGTAAAAGTGAATTGATTTCATGGGAGTAGAAAAGTTAAGACCTAACGAAACGCCCATCCCAGGGTCGCTTGAAATGAGTGAAAGCCGCCATAAGGCGTAGTTGAAATCTGGATCAGATCTCGCTGGTACCGTATATCGGCAACTAGTTTACTGGTTAGGTTGTAACTAGCCCCTAGCATAAGTCCACTGGTTGTGTGAGGCTGCACAGCGGGGTTAGGCTTTCCTTCTGTTTCGGAGCTTCCGTTAAGGAAAAACGCCAGGTACGGCCCACCGTATAAATACCAGCGATAAGCAACTTCGTGCCGGAATAATAAAGGTGTTTCCAAATAGTTTAGATTAGCCGAGGCCGCCAAGTAACGGGTATTCCCTTGTTTGACTTCGTCAATACGGTAACCACGCTGGGCGTAGTTTATCTCACCCCGTACGGCCCATGTGAGTGAAAGAGGCATTTCGGCCCACAAGCCCCCAACAAGCTTTGTCCGATAGCGATCACCCGGCCCACGACCATTTCTACCGATCACATTAGCACCAAGTCGGACACCTACGCGTAAGTCGTCCCAGGGAATTGGCTTCATACCGAGTGAATCAGCCGACAGGCCAAACCGATACGTCGCCCGGACGCCCAGCGTTGTTGTGGGCTTGCCCTCGTCGGAGAAGTAGGCTGTTCCGTTAACGCCCACGGCCCAACGAGGAGACAGCCGGAAGTCATAGCCTGCACCCGCCATCGGAACAACACGCCGTGTATCTGTGTAACGAAGTACAGCATAAATATTACCGGGCGCGTATTCAACAAGGCTATCGATCCCAATTTCACGACGCCGAAAGATGGATAGTCCGGCTTGCACCTTTAGTTGATGCCTACGGCTCAGAATCGGCAGCGCAACCAACGACAAATCAACCATCTGCTGATTACGGCGGTAAAATTCTGTTAATCGATTGGGGTCGGCAAAGTAAGAAGGATTCTGACCAGACTTAAGCGGGTCAGCATTGGCTGATGCTCCCCAGGCTAACCCAAAAGCAATACCCAAGCGAGGGCCAAGGTACCCCGTAACCTGCTGGCGAATGGTCCAACCATTGTTGTCTGGTGAGGGGAGCCGAAGCGTATAGGCGCCTGTTTCAACCTCGAAACGCCTTGATTCGGGTGTTTGTGCGTGTAGTGTGCAGGAACTACCCGCTACAATTAAAGCGATATAAAAGAGATGACTTTTCATGATGCGTAGCAATTAAAAGCGGTACCCAAGCTGTAAGCCAGCTTGCCCAAATGAACCATGGGCCGAATTATCGGCGATACGTAACCAGACGCCAATCGGAATACGATCGGTAAGGGCGAAGGTATAGTCACCCGTCACCTGCCAGCCAACCCCATTTTCGTTACGGTAATTTTGCGGGTTGATGCTGACAGAAGTAACGTTTTGCCCATCGACCCGGCCGCTATTGGTCCGAAAGCCCTGATAAGACATAAAATTTAAGCCGGGCGATAAGCCAATCGTGTGGCGTCGGCTGTACAGAGCCAGCAGCCGAAAGGAAGCTGAAGCCATAATTATGTTAGTAGCTTCAGGTAAGTAACGACCAGGGCCTTGAAAGGACCGCATCAGACCAACGCTAGCGGTTAAACCAACCCGCCGACTGACGTAGCGGGTATACCTATTTTCGTAAACAGATGCGCTACCAATGTCTTCGGTTAAGAGCCCCGCGGCTACCTGTACTTCATTACGGTAAAACGGGATATCCTGTTTGATACGCTGATAAGCCCGATTATTCTTACCTAGAGCCAGTAGATAACTCTTTAAGGGGAACAACTTATAGCCAAGGTTCAGCGCTGTGTAGCTGTAGCTTTGTCGAAAAGGATAGGTTATGCCGTCTAACTGAATCCCATTCACATTAGGCGTCAGGCTTTGCGAAAACACCAGATCCACCGTTAGCCCACCAATGTCAACACCTAAACCGAGTTGGCCTTCCAGATTGTACTTCTCGTAGGCTTGGGTTACAGCCTGACTAACCTGATTAAACGCTAGGTCCTGTTGGTATCGATTTAAAAAATCGGGGTTAGTTTCATTCGCAACGCGCTCTTTTAAAAAAGCAATTGTGCTTTCATAACCACTTACTGGCAAACTAGTATTAGCTACCCCTACTAAACCACCATGAAGCCGAAGCCAGGGTAAGGGTTTATATCCTCCAATTAATCGAAGGTCATATCGGCGCCGGTTAATAAAGAGGCTACTAGCTTGTCCTGTTGTACTCACAGAAGCGCCCCCCAGGTTGTACTTACCCTGTGCGACTTCGATCTGTCCATACCAACGTGGGCGGTCGTAACGTGCGAAGGCACCTATACCTCCACCGCTAACGTCACCCATTACAGAACTGAATACGTTAACAGCTCCAATACTGGTTTCGGCCAGGCCGCGACGGGCACTCAACCCTAAGTACGCTTTTGGCCCGAACGACCATTCCTGTGCTTGAGCGTAGCTAGCCATAATGAGGATGCAACATGCAAGCAGGTTACTCTTAGATAGATTTTTCATGGAATTAGAGTCTTTACCGATCAACCAGCGGCTTTTCGCCCTGGATGATGATGTTGCTGTAGCTGTTTTGGATGGATATTTCGGGCTTACGGGCAGCAGACTGATACGTAAAGGTTTGTTTACTGCCGTATCGCCCCAACTGGCTGGCGACCGCATCGGGCACACGGATCTCGGCGAACGACGCGATGACATCAAAGCTGAAATCAGAAAGACGTTTGGTCGCTACCACGATTTCGGTGCGAGCAGCTTCTACTTTCAAGCCGTCGAGCGTTGAAGAGGGTAATAAGGTTAGTTTACCGTAGCGGCTTTGCAGATTTACCTTTCCCCCCAGGTCGCGCAGCATGATATCGGCTTTCTCGGCCTTGCAGGTGAGCGTAGCATCGATATTACGCCCGTCGATATCGCCGTAGTCAGACGTGATGGCTAGTTTACCGCTGATGTCATCGAGTGACAGCTTCCCAAACTCAAACTTAAGTGTTACGTCGCCCGATAAACCGCTGAGCCGAACGTCGCCGAATGAATTAGTAAGGTTTATTAGCGCTTTCGCTGGCACATTTACTTCATAGATCGCCTTCAGTTGACTTTGCAGTTTCCCCGCTCGTTGCGGAATCACAAACCGATTCGATAAGTCAAGTTGGCCCCCGTTGGCTTGCAATACGTATTGGTGATACCCCACTTCGCGTTCGGCAACCACACGATCTGGGTGTTTGGCGATGAGCCGAAGTGTAACGGCAACGGTAGATCGACTCCAGCCCCTGAGCGTTACGTCTGCTTTTTGGGCATTTATCCGAATAGGCTGACCATCCGTATAAGTAAGGTCTTTTTCGACAACTTTCGTAACAACTTGCAGGGGCGTTTGAGCCAGCGAGAAGACGTTTGAACACAGAATCAGTAGAGCTGTCCACAAAATGGACCAAGAAAGTCTAACTCTCCTATGTTGCTCCGGTTGTAAAGTATTGCGTTTCATGACCGCAGCAGCGTAATAAGTTCTTTCGTTATATCGGCGCGCTGGTTTTCAACCTTCACCTGCGCCCGCACCAGATTTGGATCGTTACCGAAGGTGTTAAGCTCTTGTTCGATGCGAGCTTTTTCAAGGTTCAGTTCGGTTAATTGATTACGTAGTTCGTGCACTTCGGGGCGCTGGCAAGCCAGTTGCTGTTCGGCGCACTGACGAATAATGAAATCTTCAGCACGTTGGTCAGCGGTTGACGAGCCCGCACTTGTTTTTTGCTTATCAATTGGTGCTGTTTCAACGGCATATTCCACCCGTACCTGTTCCGTAGCTGTCGGTTTCAACATCAACCAAGTGGCGACTAGCACGACAATGGCAGCCGCGGCTACTCCTGCCCACATTCGGCGCACTGCTGGTTGTGACCAGAGCGGCCGAACAATGGTGGGTTCTTCCCCCTGTTTCAGATTACCAGCCAGGTTATTTAACTCAGCCTCGATGAAGGTCCATAAATCAGCTTTAGGTTCATGCTGAGGGAGGTCACCAACCACCCGGCCGATATGCTCATCAGCGTCCAAATCGGCTTCAATCCGGTTCCAAAGGTCCGGGTGAGGGTCATACTCGGGTAGTTTCGAAAAAAGAGGAGTCATGATAGTCGCTGTCTTAGTAATTTTTTGGCATAGCTCACCTGTGACTTTGAGGTACCCTCGGAGATACCAAGCATCTCGGCAACCTCTCTGTGCATATACCCTTCCACTTCAACCAGCAGAAAAATGGTTCGGGCGCCGTCGGGCAGTGTGCGAATGGCAGCATCCAGTTCAGCTCCAGTTACCGTATCGCGTAACGGCGCGGGTTGATCGTGCACAGCCTCATCGAGCGTCTGGAAGCGTCCTTCCAATTGTTGTTTACGCACTGCCTGTCGAACCACAATTGTTTTGATCCAGGCGCCGAGCGTAGATCGAAAGGCAAACTGATCCAGATGTCGGAATACTTCTACAAAGGCATCCTGCAGGGCATCGTTAGCGTTGTCGTAATCATTGAGAATCCGAAACGCAGTCGAAAACATGGCCCGTTTATAGCGCTCATATAACAACCGCTGCGATTGCCGCTTGAGCGCTGGTTGGTCGTTTTGCTGACAGCGTTCGACCAGGTCGCGTTCGGATATGTCGGGTGGTGTTGCCAAGCGGAACATGAGGTTTGCTAATGCTTCGGACTAAAGGGCAACGAGCAAACCCAAAGGTTGGAACGAAGTGAAAAATAATACAGAAGTTTTACTTCGTTCCCTTAATGGGCGGGTTTAGAATTAATCAGGTAATTCAAGACAGTTAGCACCTGTTAAAAAGAGCATAGCCCTGCTGTTTTTCGTTACTTTGAGGTATGAATTACATTGAACTGCAACTGCGCTTATCGCCCGACTATACCGACATCCTTACCGCCGAATTAGGCGAGCTTGGATATGAATCATTTATAGAGACCGACGAGGGCTTAAACGCGTATATCACCGAACCCGATTTCAACGTGGAGGCCCTCATGGAATTAGTCGCTAAATACGCGAATCAAACTGCAATAGCCTACGAAGTCAGTTCGTTAGAGAAACGAAACTGGAATGCTGAGTGGGAGCGAGATTACGAGCCGATTGAAGTGGCGAACCAGGTCCGGGTCCGGGCGTCCTTTCATCCATCGGACGCCCGGTTTCGTTATGACGTCGTCATTAATCCCAAGATGTCGTTTGGCACGGGGCACCACGAAACAACGGCAATGATGCTCGAGCAACAGCTTAATCTCGATTTTATGGGTAAAGCTGTTTTAGATGTAGGTAGTGGAACGGGTATCCTAGCTATTCTGGCTGCCAAGATGGGCGCTGAACGGGTGCTGGCTTTCGACATTGAAGAGTGGGCCGTAGAAAACGCCCGCGAAAACGCTGACTTGAACGAATGCCCTCAAGTTGAGGTCTTTCAGGGCACCATTGCGGATGTTGATCCAGCTAGCCGCTACGATATAATACTGGCTAATATTAACCGAAACGTGTTGCTGGCCGAAATTCCAACGTACGTAACTTTATTGAATGCAAACGGGTATCTTATCGTCAGTGGTTTCTATGAGCACGATGCATCAGATATTCAACAAAAGGCAGTTGAGTCAGGTCTTACCTCTGTACGAGGAATGGCGAATAACGAATGGACATCGCTTCTGTTTACAAACACAAATGAATACCCGTTCGCAGCGATGTCGCTTTTATTTATGTGATTGACAACAAAGAACATGCAACGATTGTACGCGCTATACCGGGCTTCATATTATTGGTCAGGCATACCAACCGGCTCACGATTAACCTATACGGGTTTGGCCAAGGCATTCCCCATCACGTTGATGACCTTGTTCACCTTGTCCGCAAGCTTTGGTCAGGCGGTTAAGCTTTCGGATAAGCCTGAGCAGTTCATCGCTGACATGCAGAAGCTAATGGCGACAGGTGGACCGGTGGCCGTGCGCGCAGGTACGGATTTGCAATCGCTGTGGTCAGAGAACCGGCTATCGGCTCCGCAGCAGGAGCGGGTGATTGCCCTGAGCCGTAAAATGAATCAGAAGCGCTATCAGGCAGCCACTCACTTCGTGCCTTTTTATGAAGCGCTTTATCATGCCGTTAACACGCAAAAGCTAGCCGATATTGACGGCTTACTGACGGTCAGCGAGAAACTGTTTGAGACAACGGATACCAAGACATTCGCTCGCACGCTCGAAACAGCCCGGCGATTTCTCGAACGCCAACAGCTCTACGCCAGTAATTACAACAAGCTCTACGCCCTGGGTGGTACGGTTCAATTTCGCTACGTAGATGGTGCTCCTACTGTTCAGCCAGGGGCGGCAGGACCGCTGAATCCGGCCGATTCGCTCGCAGCCATTAAAGCAGCAAACGAGCGCTCGCGCTTCGATGGCTGGGATGATCCAAGTCCGGCCGATTCGGGTCAGGCACGTCCGTTGGGTGTTCAATTTGTGCCCCAGCGTCGGCCCATTCCGAGTGTTGCGGGGGCAGTCATCACCGTTAAAGATGCTTCGCTGGCCATGGTTGCGAACGGCGACTCAGCTGTACTTTCTAATACGACCGGTGATCTGATGCTTAAAGACGGCATCTTTGTTGGCAAGGGAGGAAAGTTCACCTGGGAGCTGGCTGGACGGCCAGACATTTTCGTGACCCTGAGCGATTACTCATTTACCGCTATGAACCCTCGCCTATCGGCCGATGACGTTACGCTGACCTATGGGTCGGCTAAACCCGTTAAAGGCGTATTCGAGTACGTAAGCAAGAAACGAAACGGCCCCGTTACGTATCCCCGCTTTATGTCGTGGCAAAACGACGTAAAACTGCCCGGACTGGGGGCCGATGTTGACTACCAGGGAGGCCTGGCCCTGTCCGGAACGCAAATGGTGGGCTCGTCGGCCAGTGGCCAGCCCGCTCAGATCACAGTTAAACACAATGGTAAGCCAGCGTTTAAAGCCGCCAGCCGCCGGTTCGACTTCAAAGATTCTACAATTTCTGCCCAATCGGCTGCTTTTGTCGGTTATGTCGATACCGATTCAATCACCCATCCAGCCGTTCAGTTTAAGTTCGATAAAACGCAGCGCATTGCCTGGCTCAACCGTTTTGAGCGAACCGAATATGCTCGTCTGCCCTATGCCGACTCTTACCACAAGTTTTACATCTTGCCCGAAGTAACGCGCTGGGATTTACCCCGGCGGAAAGTAGATTTCTATCAGGTGGGGGCCAAACGGGAAGTGCCGGTTCGCTTTGAGTCATTCGACTACTTTCATCCGCAGCGTTATTCAGATTTAACCGTCGACTACGGTTTTCACCCGCTCCAGATCGTCGCCAACTACGTATCGACAAAAAAACAGCAGACATTCCTGATCGATGACATCACGCAATTTGTCCCCAAGGTTAATGCAACCGCTTTGCGGGGTTCGCTGAACCGAATGATACTGGAGGGATACATTGACCGTGATCCCAAAACCGAGTTGATGCGCCTGAGTCGTAAAGGCTATCTGTACGTGCTGGCGTATGCCCAGAAAAAGGATTACGACAATTTTCAGGTGCAATCGGTATTTCCTTCTAACGATAGCACGAAGAACGCGACAATCAACCTGGACGACAAAATCCTGACGATTCGCGGAGTTGAGCAGTTCACCCTGTCCGATTCATTGAAAGTGTTTGGGATTCCATCGGATAAAACGTTGCGGGTTGGCAAAGGGCGAGCCTTTACGCTGAATGGCCAGCTGAAAGCCGGTACGCTCCGCTACGCGGGCCGCGACCTTAAGTTCGACTACGATAAGTTTGCGATGAGCCTCAACAAGATTGACTCCATCACCTTCTCGTCGCAGAAGCTGGCCGCACAGGGTAAAGAAGGTAAGGAAGGTGAGATTGGGGGCGACATTAAATACGAAAATCCCGGAACGGTTTATTTCGGCAGCGCCGATAACAAATCGGGCCGGATTGCGGGCAAGAAGACAACGCAGCGTTTGGTTATGCCGCAAGGGATGACCGTGTACTTCAACCAGCCAGTTCGGGGAAACCTCGCCTACAATCAGAAGGTGTACTTCAAGATTCCGGCGATTGATAATGATAGCCTCGGCAAAGGAGACATCTCGTTCGTGGGCACCTTTTATTCCGATGGTATTTTGCCACCCTTCAAAGCGGAGCTTAAAACCATGCCCGATAATACGCTGGGCTTTGTGCATAAGGCCCCACCGACGGGCTACCCGGTTTACGGCAGTAAGTCAAACGTGAAGTTTACCGGCGATCTGGTCATGGACAAGAGTGGCTTAAGGGCTGAAGGCGTTTTAAATCACCTGACTGCCAGCCTGAATACCCAGGGCATGTTGTTCTTGACGGATTCGCTGCTGGCATCGGGAGAAAAAGGCGAAATTAAGGAAGGACTGGTTGGCAAGGCCTACTTTCCGCAGGTTCAGCTAAACAACTTCAGCCTGAAATGGTGGCCTAAAGCGGATAGCATGGTGATCACGACGCAGAAGAACAACTTTAATTTCTACAACGCGACGACCAACCTCGAAGGTGGCTTAGTCATGCGTTCGTCGGGCTTATTTGGTAATGGTACGCTACGTCGGAAAGACTCAGAAGCCATCTCGAAAAGCATTAAGTTCAACAAAGAAGGGTTTATTGCTGACAACGCTCAGTTTAAAATTGTCTCTGATAAGGAAGCCAACAAGCCTATTCTGCTGGGTAATGACATTGACGTAGACTTTAATCAGACAAAAGGTATTGTAAACCTGGCGATCAATAAAGAGCAGAGCATTGACGATACGCTGGGGTCAAGTATGGAGTTTCCGTTTGCGGCTTATAAAACCAGTATCAACCGGGCGCAGTGGAACATAAACGCCAAAACGATTGCCATGAAAGGCGACGTGAAATCGTCTACCTTCACCGCTACCGCCGAAGAGCAGGAAGGCTTAACTTTCAACGGGTCATCAGCGCTCTACGATGTCGATAAAATGGTGCTAAACATCAGCGGTGTTCCTTACGTGACATCGGCCGACGCTCGTATCTATCCAGATAAAGGTGCTGTCACGATTCGGCGCAACGGCGAGATGTTAGCGTTGAAGAATGCCAAGCTAGAGTTAGACACCGTTAGCCTGTTCCACAAGCTAAAGAATGGCAACATTCAGATTCTTTCGAGAACCCGCTTCGCCGGTGATGCCACTTACCAGTTTGCTACGGCAAAGGGTGATACAGCCAGCATCAAAATGGGTAGCTTTGAATTGAAAGAAGCTCCCGTAACAGCCCCAGCGACGTTGACAGCCGACACGAAGAAACCGGCTCGTGGCAAGCGGAACGCTAATCAGAAACCATTGACGACGTATTTTACGGTAGCTCGTGCGGAAGTCGACGAAAATGACAACTTACAGCTAGCGCCTAAAATGCAGTACAAAGGGGCGATTGTTATGCAGGCACCCGATAAGGATTTGGCATTGGACGGTTCTATTCGACCGGCGTTGAAAAAACGGCGGGATCTGGAAGGCGGCTGGATACCGTTTAAAGAAAAGATTGCCGAACGCCTGGAGATTAAAGTCGATAAGAACCTGAAAAATGAAGGTGGACAGCCCTTGGTAGCGGGTATTCATTTCCGGGTTGGCAACGCGGGCATGTATCCTTCTTTTCTGTCGCCCAAGGAAGATACCAAAGATGATGACCTCTTCACGGCAACGGGTATCATGCGGTACGACGATAAAGATAAAGTGTATCGTATTACGTCTGGTAACGATGCCCCAGCCGACCAGGCAGCCCAGATTGACAGTACCGCTCAGGCCGACAGTACTGCAGACAACGTTGAGAATGCCTTCACCTTCAACGATGCTCGGGGTATCATGACGTACAAGGGCAGGTTAAACCTGATGAACTCGGGCCCAAACCAGTACCTGCTCGCGGGCGGATCAGCGCGGATTAATATCGACAGCAGCCTCTACCGTATGAACACACTCCTGGCTTTTGGCTTTCCAGTTCCCGAGGCCATTAACACCGCCATCGCCAGCAAGATCATTACAACCAATCAGGACGAGAAGAACGACGAAGCCGCTGACGACGACCTAAACCGGCTATCGGATAAATTGTTGCCCCTGATTGGCCAGCAAGCAGTGGACGCGTATCGTACAAAAGCGCAGAATCAGCACGTATCCCTCAACCAGGCATCGCCAAAGTTGAACGCTATGCTGGTGTTGGCGAATGCGAACCTACGCTGGTCTGATAAGTACAACGCCTTTTACAGTATCGGACGACTAGGTGTATCGAATATAACGACCGCTGACATCAACGCCCAGATGGATGGATTTGTCGAGATCCGTAAGGCCGCAAACGGCGACGAAGCCAGTATCTATCTGGAGGCCTCACCCGACGTTTGGGTATTTTACGACTACAAGCCCGGCAGCACGCCAACGTCGCTTGGGCAGCTGGCCATCATAACGTCGGAGCAGGACATTAACGACCGATTATTAGCCGGCTCGAAAAACAGCGGCAAAGCAACGCTGGAAGTAGTTCCGGCCACGGCCGACGAAAAAGAGCAGTTTGTGGATCGGTACCTGGACCAGTATAAAACAAAAGCAAAATCGGCACCAAGACCCAAATCACAGCCGAAACCAACGGTTGCCACCACAACGACTGATCCTAACGACGAAACGGTAGAGCCAACCGAACCAGCCGCTGAGTCCTCAACAGCCACCGACGCGGCTAAGGCAGATCCAAAAGCGAAAGGCGCTAAGAAAACAAAAGTCGGCACGTTACCGACAGCGACTAAACCTGCGCCCAAAGTAGCCAAAGAAACACCCAAACCTGTCGAAAAGAAAAAAGACAAGGAAGAGGAGAGAGAAGGATTTTAACGTTTTTTGTCATTCCATTTGTCAGTGGAATGACAAAAATACCGTAACAGTCCGTGAAAGCTCTTTGGCGAGACCTGCGCGACCACCTGCGCAATGATTTCAGGCCCGATCTTTACGTAGCAACGACTCTCTGGGTAGGGCTGCTACTTGCGATCAATTATCACCTCGATCTCGAGGATTCGTATATTGACCGGTATCAGGGGCACCCTCAATGGCCATTCTTATACTTTAGCTTGTATGCAACGGCTTATTACGTCAGCGTTTGGTTATGGACGTATTTCCACCAGCGACCTGACATCTGGCGTAATAGCGAATTCTGGCTGCGTAGTGGCTGTGCCCTGATTTGTTATTCTATCTATTCTGGTTTTTACGCTCATAGTGAATGGAGTCGTCAATTGTTCGACGGGCAGATTTATGTTTTCGCCTACTACTGCCTGCACAATCTGCAATCGGTGTTGACGATTGTGTTACCGCTATATCTCTTTTACCGCTTCATCGACCGACAGCCATCCAGTTTCTACGGTATGGCTCCCAAGCGCAAGGGCTTAGCTTTATATGCTCTGCTGCTGGCGTTGATGATTCCGCTTATAACGTTAGCGTCGTTCCAACCCGACTTTCTGGCCTCCTACCCTACTTAGGGTAGTTTTGCCGTTTGGTACATAATTCGTCATTTGGCCGGGCGTGGCGGACGCATCGCTCGCGAGAGCGGTAAGCTCATTAGCGCCTGTAGATCGAAGAGATCCGCCAGTTGAGCTGGATCAGAAAAATCATATTCTCCACTTAAGTTGATGTGATGCCAGGTGTGGGTGGATGACTTTAGAATCGTGGCCAGCAGTTCCTGCCGATCGGCTTCGCTGGCGCATTGGCGCAACTTTTCCGACAGGTACAGCAGATTATGATAGTTGATGGCATTCATAATTAGCATCTTACAGCCAGCCGCAATCGTTCGCTCCCGTTGGGTGGCCCACCCAAGGGCTTGGTTGTTCCCCAGCGTGACGGCCGAGCCAAATTTGTTGCTATGCTCGACGCGCGTCAGCATACCTTCCACGCTGGCTCGCAGATCAGGATCATCGACGTAGCGCAGAATATAATCCGTTTTGTAGAGTCGGCCCAAATCTTTCAACGCTCTATATAACGGATGCTGACGGGCATAGGAGTTAAGTCGTTTAAGTAGCGTCGAGGGCTGGGTGTAACCCAGCCGCATGGTCGTCAGAAAACGCAGCAGGTTATCACTTTGCTCGATCAAGTTTTCGTAATCAATGCGGGCGCTGGGCACGATGCGATAGCCTTTGCCTTTGTAGGTTCCGACCGCGTCGATGCTGTAGAGCTGTTGGCGGTGGATGGTGGCAAAGCGGGGTCGAAACTCAACGCCCAGCAGACCCGTCAGGGCGAAATTAACCTCCGAAAAGCCGTGCATGTCGGTGGCGTGGGCGTCGGTTTGAATCACCGGGTTATGCAGAATCACATCCAGCACATAGGGCGATTCGCGTTCGGCGGCATTAATCACCACGGTATAGATGAGCTGGCCGGCTTCGTCCAGACCCGAATAGACACTCATGCCTTCGCCATTGCCAAAGTACTTAAACGAAGCCGAGGCCCGCAGCGACGGAGCCGACACGTCGTACTTCTGGCCATCGCTGCCGGTCATGATGAGGCCCTCCTGTCGCCGGAACAAATCCGTTAACGGCAGTGCATTGCTGTGGGCCACGATGCAATCGCTGGCGTCTAAGGTCATCTCAGGCGAAAAGTAGTGGGTCGCCACCGTTTCCAAGGCATGGGACGAGATGTTCTTGGAGATCAGGGCCATCTTGCGAATACCGATGTTCTCGCCGTAGCCAATCAGGGCCGCCAACAATAATCGGGTATCGGGTCGGCCAGGCTTGTGGACAAAGCCCTGGTGCTGGAATTTGCTCAGAAAGCCGGTCAAACGCTCGACCTGAAGCAGCACATCCCGCAAGGCAATAACCCGGCTGGCGGGGTAGAGCAGTCCCACGGCCGCATCGGCTTCATCGTCTTGAGCCTGATAGCGGTGCAGGTGCCAGCCACCACGGGCATCAAAAAATACTTGGGGGTTCGTTACCAGTCCTTCATTAGTACGTTGAAATTGAGCGTTGAGCCGCTCATTGAGCGCCACCAGTGTCAGCGCCAAGTTCTGATGCTGCGTTAAGTTAGCCCGGTGCAGGTACTCGGCCCGAAACTGTTGCCATTGCTGGAGGGGAATCTGATACTCTTCCACCGACCGATACTCGTACGAGGAAAGTACCGTCAGACTGCCGTCGCGCAAGCCATCCCGCACGGCCCGAAACAAAAGCACTTTATAGAGCGATACCCGCAGTTTGCCCGTGGCCGTGAAGACGTGCTGACGCTCGGCCATGTCCAGAAAGTTCACCGGTACCCCAGGGGAAGTGAGTTCACCACCGCGTTCCTGATAGTACAGAAGGGCTGCCAGCAAGTCAGGATGCGACGTGTCAGCGTCGAAGGCCAAGGCCTGCACGATACCCGACACGCGCAGTTGCAGTCGATGCGATGCTTTTTCCAGCGCCAGGTAGTAGTCGGTTCGTTCCTGCACCGGCTGGTTGATGGCGCGCAGCTCGTCTACCCGTTGCTGGTCAGCAGCAAGCTGCTCAGCCATGAGTTGTTTCTTACCCAGCACCTGACGAATATGATCGATCTTCTGGTCGCTGGTCCAGTCGGGTATATCCAGCGTCTGGTCGATCTCGGTCAGCGCATCGATATGCACCCGGGATCGGCGACTCACCTGCCCAACCAGGCTTGCCGTTACGTGGCGACTTTGGTAATACTGTTCTTTAAGCTGCTCCTGGCAGTCATTGAAGACGGCGACAACGGCCTTGTTGAGGGTCAGAATCAGGGCATCCCCCACGCTTAAGTACTGGTGAATGATAAAGGCGACCAGCCGCAGGTAGCGCTCGTGTACCCGCTCGGCCATTCGGACGCTGCGGTTGTCGAGAACGTACTGGGCGTAGTAGCGAATGGTATCATCGGCCAGGTCAAGTCGTAGAATCAGGGGCCGCAGTTGGGTGAACAAGGCTTGCAGGTGCCGGAACAGGGCCAGTCGCTCGGCGATCTGCTTGGGCTGCATGGACTGACTGATGCGCTTAAGCTCAGTCAGCGGATACCGATGGCCGCCCCCGGCGCGAGTCGGTTCGCCCGAATTGTCAAGCAATTCGTCCAATAGCGCCTGATCCGTCGGCGTTAGATGCGCTTCAATGATCGCCTGCAGGTGCGCATCCCAGGCTTGAAGCGCCCCGGTAACGATATCGCGTAGGGTGTTGTAGACGGGTACCTCGACCCGCCGTTCGCGCAGGTAACTCACCAATGCATCGAGCATCAGAGCCGGTCGGGTTTGCAGATGCGTGAGTCGCTGGGCTTCGTCAGCCAGTCCCCGGCGATGCCCTTCGTCGAAAGCCTGGTAGCCTAGGTGCGTTAAGATTGTTGCCCGATGGCGGTACAGACTTCGGTTGTGCGTATAGTCTTTGAGTCGAATCAAGTCGGGCGAAAGTTGCAGGCAACGGGCCACCCACTCGACATCAGTGGCCGGATAGGTGTCCGGCACAAAAAAGCGGGTGACGACCCGGAAGTACCCTAGTTGAAGCAGAAACCCAACTTTATTGGTTGGGGTATGGATTTGCTCCAGATACTCCTCCGCCCACAGGGGCCAATCGGTCAAGATCAGCCGCTCGGTGCTGCTCAGTTGTGGGGGCGAGTCGAAACGGGTGCGCTCCTCGGAAGAAAGGTAGTTCCGGCGGGCCATGGAAAGTCAGGGATCGTTTGAGGGTCAACAAGTCATACCTTTCTGAACCCGTGCTTAACTTGACGATCGCCCGGCGTACATCAACCAGAAACAGGGGTCAGAAAGTAGGGCCTAAAATAAATAGCTATCTATCTTTGTGACACTAACTTGTTGACCTAATGAATAAGATTTTTGGCTACGCCCGGGTCTCCACCTTCGATCAGAACTTAGATACCCAACTCGATGCACTCAGCCGGGCAGGTTGTGATGAGATTGTGGAAGATAAGATCACCGGCATCAGCACCAGCCGCCCGGCTTTAGACACCTTACTCGAAAAGTTGCGTCCGGGTGATACGGTGCTGGTCGCCCGATTCTTTCGACTGGGACGGAGCCGGGACCATTTGATTAATCTGTTAGGCGAGTTCGCCCATAAGGGTATCCACTTCAAGGCCTTAGATCTAGGCGTTGACAGCAGCACGCCATCCGGAAAACTAGTCTTGCAGATTTTTGCGGCTTTGGCCGAGTATGACCGGGAAAGCCTACTGGAGAAGACGCGAGCGGGTCAACTGCTGGCTAAGGCAAAGGGTAAACACATTGGCCGCCCGGCTGGGTTGGATGCTGAGAAGTTTGCCAAGGTTAAGAAAGCGTTGGAACGCGGCTTATCGGTGGCTGAAACCGTGAGTCTAACCGGAATCAGTATGTCCAGTGTAAAGCGGTATCGAAAGCGGATCACTGCTGCGACACCTTGAAAAGATCTTTGTAATCGCTGTGTGTTCCAGGTAGTTAAACGGCAATCGCACGAAAAAAGCGTTTCCTGAGGCAAGGTCAACGTCCCAAAAAAGAACTGTTCAACTATGAATGGACGTTTATAATTGAACAGCTAGTAAAAAAACAAACCGACTAGTTGTAAGTAGTCGGTTGTTCGTACCTGTTAGGGGACTTTACTATATTCTTCATCCGTAACGGCTTGCAGCCAGATAACGGCTCCCCCCTTACTGACATTCGGATTAATAGCAATATGGGTGAATTGGCCGGAAGGATCTGCACCGTGCCAGTGCGTTACTTGGGGAGGTATCGTAACGGAATACCCTTCGCGGATGATTTGAACCGGTTTGCCCTTCTCCTGATAATAGCCAGTACCCTTAGTCACTACCAGGAGCTGCCCATTGGGATGAGTATGCCAGAAAGTTCTGGCTTTTGGCTCAAACGTAACACTACTGACCATACAGTCCGTTTCGGGATTGGCGGCAACCAGCATGGTTACCTGAACACGTCCACTAAAGTTTGAGGCTGGACCTGGGCTCGCTGCCGGTGCCCTGTTTATGTTCTGAGCCATGATTGAATCCGTTAAACCAAGAAATAAAAGCCCTGAATAGAGCAACTTAAGGAGTATAGTTTTCATTCTTTTGATTGTTTTCGAGCCATGTTGGTGCCTTTCGTTTTACCAGGGCTGAGCTGTTGGCCCAATAGTAAATTCATTGATGTTCGTATCGGCTGGTTGCTCAATGGCAAAGGCAACCACATTGGCTACTCGTTCAGGGGCAATACCATATTGTTCATACAAAGCAGTCATACCCTCTTCCATACGTGGATCAGAAATCGTGCTCAACAGTTCGGTATTAATCGCGGCTGGATAAATGGTTGCCGTGCGGATGTTGGTGCGTTCCTGAGCCGACTCCATCCGCAACACTTCCATCAAATCACGTACCGCCCATTTGGTGGCGCCATACACTGCACCTCCGGGGTAAGCTTTCAACCCGGCTACGGACGAAGTGGTAATGATGTGACCCGATTTTTGTGCCGTGAAGGTTGGCAATACGGCGGCAATGCCATTCAATACACCTTTGATATTCACATCCACCATACGGCTCCAATCCTCCGTTTTTAGGGCGGAAAGGGGGGAGTTCGGCATGAGTCCCGCATTCAGAAAGATTACATCGACACCGCCAAAAGTGTCTTTAGCCAATTGAACAAGGGCCTTGCTATCCGCTGGATTCACTACGTCGGTGACGCGGTAAACCGCTTGTCCGCCATTCGCTCTAATAGCTTCAGCCAATTGGTTGAGACGATCTTCACGCCTGGCGCCCAGTACCACTTTTGCCCCTTTCTCGGCTAACAGTTTAGCCGTTGCTTCTCCAATACCCGAGGAAGCACCCGTAATAATGACGACTTTATCTTGGATAGTTGACATACGATGAAACGCCCGTTGGGGGTATGGCTACCCCTCAGTTAGGCAAAAGAATTTTAGTGATAATTATTGGATACTCAGTCCGCCATCGACCGAAATGGGTTGGCCAATGACAAAACTGGATGCTGGGCTAAATAACCATAATACGGCTTCGGCTACTTCGGTCGCCTTACCCAATCGTTTGATGGGTGCCCCTTCTGTAGTCGCTTGCTGCGACAGATCGCCGGTTCGGAACATGGTATCGACCATCGGCGTTTCAATTGTGCCGGGACAAACGGCATTGATGCGGATGCCTTGGGGGGCATATTCCATAGCTGCACTTTTGGTAAGCCCTAATACACCGTGCTTAGCCGCATGATAAGCTGATCGCCCAAAACCGCCGACCAGTCCGCCAATCGACGAATTATTGACGATGGCACCGCTGCCTTGTTTTCTCATTTGTTGCAGCTCATATTTCATGCTCAGCCATACCCCTTTCAGGTTGATGGCCATGACCCGGTCATAAACAGCTTCTTCTATATCCGCTGTATCAGTCATAGGCACCATGATACCGGCATTATTGAAGGCAGCATCCAGTCGGCCATATGCTGCCACCGTGCGATCAATGGCGGCTTTTACATCATTGGCAGCACTTACATCACAGTTGACAGCGATCGCTTCTCCACCTGACGATTTAATTTTATCAACTACTGCCTGAGCAGCCACTTCGTTCACGTCGGCTACGACAACTTTAGCACCGCGCTCGGCAGTCAGGAGGGCAACGGCTTCGCCCATGCCCATTGCTCCCCCAGTTACAAATACAACTTGGTCTTTCATTGTTTTGCGTCCGTCAGATAGTGGGTAAAGAATGAGGTGAGTTTATCGAAGGGAATCATGTCCACCCGGTCGTATAAGTCAATATGGCGGGCTTTCGGCACGATATAGAGTTCTTTGGGCTCAGCTGCCTGTTTGAAGGCATCTTCACTAAAGTAGCGAGAATGGGCATTTTCGCCCATAATGAACAAAATAGGCCGGGGGGAAATCGTTTCGATATAGTTCAGCAAGGGAAAATTCATAAACGCCAGGCTGCTCGTCTTGGTAAAGGCACCAATGGAATTTGGATGAAACCCGCGTTTCATGGCATAGTATTCAAAGAATTCGCTGGCGATTGGATCTAATCCTGCCGGTATGGTGGTAACCGGCTGGCTAGGAAACGAGGGAGTCAATTCGGGCTTTCCGGCTTTAAAATCTTTCCACCGCTGTTCCCCTAATTGGTCAAGCGTCTTATTTCGCTCATCGGCAGTCATACTGTTCTTCCAGCCGTTGCGCATGACTCCGCTCATATCGTACATGCTCGTGGTAGCCACTGCTTTAATTCGATGATCGACCTGGGCCGCTTTCAAGGCAAACCCACCGCTGCCACAAATACCGATAGCCCCTATTTTAGTTCGATCGATAAAAGGGCGAGTGCCTAAAAAATCCACGCCGGCACTAAAGTCTTCGACGAACACATCGGGCGAAGAAACGTGTCTGACTTCCCCGCCACTTTCCCCGTTGTACGATTCATCAATGGCTAGGGCAATAAAGCCCCGTTGGGCCATATTTTGGGCATAAATGCCTGCTCCCTGCTCCTTTACACCCCCGTAAGGCGTACCAATGACAACAGCCGGATACTTTTTAGAAGCATCCCTATTTTTCGGCATATACAAGTGGGATGCCACGGTTATGCCGTACCGATTTTTGTACTGCACATTTTGCTTGGTAACCTGATCGCTCAGCGTAAAGGTTAGATACTCAGCCTTGCCCGGATTTTGGCCCTTTTGGGCTGGTTGACCCTGGCTGAAAGTCTGCCCAAGGAGCAGGACAGATGCAACGAATGCTATGGTTAGTCGTTTTATGTTGTTGTTCATTTGGATTAATACCGATTTACTCCAACTCAAAGGTGACGGAGACATTCCCCGAACCTAAGGCGGTAGCCAGTCCCTGTGAATTCTCAATATGGCCTAGCTTGGTATAGCTGTAGGAAGTTTGAAAGGTTTCATAGAACAGCACCAACGTATTGGCCCCGTACAGCATCAAATCACCTGCTTGAATGGTTCTAGGATTCACGGCGTTCGTGGGTAAACTAGTTGGTAGATCCGCAAACTTTTCATTTCGGTTCAGCTCTTTCATCGAAAGCGTGATCGGCAATTTGGCTTTGAATGCGGTCACCGTGGCATTGTTTAACAGCGTCGCGGTAAAGCTATGAGAGCCAACCCGGATGCGGAGCCGGTTGGCCGACTTCGTTGAGTCGGACTGAGTAGGTTGAGGCATCGAGTTATCTGTTTTGCAAGCCATGCCACCCATTGCAACCAATACGATTAAAACAAGTAGTAGGTGAGTCCTTTTCATCGTTGGTGAAATTTAGCAGCTTCATGGACAGCTATTTAGTCCGTCCTTTAAGTATCACAAGGCAAAATTACCGGGTAGGCATGGGATTGCTTTTATATATTTTACGGTTTTGCATACCACTTTTACTGACCCCTCAGGGCAGTAGGGTTTAAGGTGGTAGATTTGACTAAAAACAAGCCGATGAAAGTATACGATTCGATAAAAAAATACGCGGATACCTTTAACAATAAGACACAACATCCGCTGATCAGTTTGGTCGATTTGAATCAGTCCAAGCCATTAGAACGGGAAAAATTCACGCTGAATTTTTATGCGGTGATCCTGAAAGAAACCCGTTGTGGTGATTTGCGATACGGCAACCAGTACTATGATTATGCCGAAGGAACGTTGGTGTTTTTTGGGCCTGGGCAGATCATTGGGAACGAGCCGGAAGGGGAGATGCACCAACCCTACGGAAAGGCGCTCATCTTTCATCCTGACCTCATCAAAGGCACCAGCTTAGGCAAGCAGATCCACGAGTATTCCTTTTTCAGTTATCAGTCGAATGAAGCGTTACATCTTTCCGATAAAGAAAGAGAGGTGGTGATGACTTGTTTTGGCAACATTGCTTCCGAGGTGAGCCAGAATATTGACCGTCATAGTAAAGAACTGATTACTGCCAATCTGGAATTGCTGCTGAAATATTGTTCTCGCTTTTATGACCGCCAGTTTATGACCCGTGGACATGTCAATCATGGCCTGATTGAACAGTTTGAGCAAAAACTAAATGAGTATTTATTGGGCGAAAAACTCCGAAACGATGGCGTGCCGACGGTTGCCTACTTTGCCCAGGAGTTGCACTTATCCCCCAATTACTTCGGCGATTTAATCAAAAAAGAAACGGGTAAATCGGCCCTGGAATACATCCAGCTTCATTTGATTGATCTGGCGAAAGAGCGGATTTTTGATACTAGCAAGTCGGTCGGTGAGATTGCGTATGAATTAGGTTTCAAATACCCCCAGCATTTTACGCGCTTTTTTAAGCAAAAAGTGGGAGTTTCTCCCGCCGAGTATCGAAGCTTGAATTAAAATAGCCTACCGGTCTCGCCAATCGCCCGTTTTAAGCGATGGTTGCCGAACCTCTACCAATTTGATCAACGTTAGCTCTGCTCAATCTCAATCGGGGTGGTGCGCCCGCATCGGCCTTTAGGTTTGTGGGGTGAGATTATTCCAAGAATGGAGTAGCTTGCCAGCAAGTAAAACGGACTGGCACATCCTATCGCTCGGCTGGGCTGCAGACCCATGGGCCGATTCAGAGGCCAGTCCG
>NZ_JBHULN010000011.1:0-225479 GCF_042684525.1 Spirosoma soli
ATCTAAGTGCGAAACTGGCCCCAAGATGAGTCATCTACGAAAGGGTTGTGCGAGACGAGCACGTGGATAGGCGGCAGGTGTAGGGGCAGAGATGTCTAGAGCTGAGCCGTACTAATGAGCCCGGGAGCGTGAGCTGGTTCTTACGAAGAGTGAATGAGTAGTAGCAAGGAGTTATAGGTTTATCACCAGGTCTTTCTCTGTGGGGCCTAAGACGAAAGGATATAGGTTGACTGGCGTTGTGCTGGTCATAGAAGAGACATCCAGGTTGGTGCTGGTAAGGCGGGTGGACACCTCTACCATTCCGAACAGAGCCGTTAAGCCCCGTACTGCCGATGGTACTGCTGTCACAAGTGGGAGAGTAGGAAGGTGCCACCTGATGTATTGCAAGCCAGAGCTCGTCCTCATAAGGGACGAGCTCTTTGCGTTTCAGGAGGCTTCAAAGCAAAACAGAAGGGCTGACTTACAAGCCAGCCCCTATCAATAAAGCAGATAATCTAGTTAGACAGCTTCGAATTCTGCGCGCTCAAGAGCTTGAAAATTGGGTAAAGTTATCTTTGCCAATAATTGCTCTTCCAATAAGTTAGCCCATTCGTTCATATACACTACTACGTCATCACGAACGTTGTGCTTCAAAAAGCGCTTTTCCAACGGAAACCGCACGAGAACCTGCCGGTCATCAAGCTTTTCAAGGTGCTTAATATCCTCAAGCATCAAGCCAGCATTGAGCATCTCGTTGATGACAATATCGATTGACATTTGACTGGTTGAGCAGTAATCGTCGACTTGCTCGTTCCAATCGCCGTAACGCTGCATGGCATATTGGTGAATTTGGTCTTTGCTCAGTTTTGTCAGTTCCTGCGCCAGGTTACCGCAGTTGCAACCTCCCATATGTCCCCACTGGTAAGGGGCACCATTTTTGAGGTTACGGGCAGTTCGTCGTAAGGCGTCGATAAGCTCGGGAGTGGGTCTTGCCATAGCTGTAGTTAATTTCGAGTTACTTATAAACAACTATTACTTGACTTGAACAGCATGTTTAGCTGTTTTGTTCGATGGATAATGGATTGTGAAATCTAACGTACTAACTCCATCAAATCTTTATCATTGACTTCTTTACGAATATCAGCCATATCCAGGAAACGTGTGTAAATACCGTCGAGGGTAGGTTTATCGTAGCGAAATCCGAGCAGTTCTAACCGGTGCTTCAACGCATGACGACCACTACGAGCCGTTAATACAATCAATGATTTATCAACGCCCACATCTTGTGGATTCATGATCTCGTAATTCTCCGAATGCTTTAGAAAACCATCCTGATGGATACCTGACGAGTGAGCAAACGCATTTCGGCCGACAATCGCTTTGTTGGCCTGAACGGGCATATGCATCATTTCAGCCACTAAATTGCTCACCGGAAAAAGACGGGTTGAATCAACGTTTGTAAAGAATCCAAGCTCTTTCCGCACTTTCAGTGCCATTACTACTTCTTCAAGCGAGGTGTTACCCGCCCGTTCGCCAATGCCGTTCATGGTAACTTCTACCTGACGAGCCCCATTCATAACGCCTGCCAGGGTATTGGCAGTCGCTAACCCTAGGTCGTTATGGCAATGAATGGAGATGGTAGCCTGATGAACATTCGATACATGCTCGTAGATGTAAGCGATCTTCTTGCCGTATTCGTCGGGGAGGCAATAGCCCGTTGTGTCAGGAATATTGACAACGGTGGCACCAGCATTAATGACCGCTTCGGTAAGCTGAGAGAGAAATGCTAGATCAGCTCGTCCAGCGTCTTCGGCGTAAAATTCGACATCTTCCACATAGGTTTTGGCGTGTTTAACCGCTGCAACCGCCTGCTCCAGAATTTTTTCCCGAGTACTGCCAAACTTATTACGGATGTGTATATCTGATGAACCAATACCGGTATGAATTCGACCCTTTTTTGCCCATTTCAGGGCTTCACCAGCGGCATCTATATCGCCTTTGACAGCTCGGCTCAAAGCACAGACTGTGGGTTCAGATACAGCTTTGGATATTTCAACAACTGATCGGAAATCACCGGGACTTGAAATGGGAAAGCCTGCTTCAATAATATCAACGCCCAATCGCTCCAGTTCTTTGGCCACTATGATCTTCTCTTCAGTAGTCAACTGGCAACCCGGAACTTGTTCGCCGTCTCGTAGAGTGGTGTCAAATATAAATACTCGTTGGCTCATGGGATTGATTGATATAGAGGTAACTAATTAATGCGAAAAAAAAGCCCTATCGCGAGAGAGGGCTTATATTAAAATATAAAGTCTCCATCTCTCAAAATGAGCTAAGCAGTCGCTGTAAATGGTTAAGGAGATATAGGCTCATATACTACTCTGCGAAATTTCGCTGAATGCGTAAATACGCTACAAAAGTATATGTTTTGAAAAAATATGCAAGCAAACACCTAATTTTTTGATTGGTATTAAACTTAGGCTTAAGCTCTTAGTTGAGACAATAATTGATTACCCATCGCTTCAGTTCCCAGAACCTTGTCTGAAGGCGTAGTTAAATTAGCAATATCACGAGTGCGGTAGCCCGCCTTTAATACATTATCAACCGCTTTAACAACCGATTCTGCTTCCGCCTTTAAACCAAATGAAATGTCGAGCATCAAGGCAACTGATAATACCGAAGCCAAAGGATTAGCGACACCCTTGCCCGTAATGTCATGTGCTGAACCGTGAATAGGTTCATATACACCGGTGTTATCGCCAACTGAAGCCGACGCCAGCATACCCATCGAACCGGCTATCTGACTAGCTTCGTCAGTGAGTATGTCCCCGAAAAGATTACCCGTAACCACCACGTCGAAACGTTTTGGGTCTTTAATCAGCAACATGGCAGCGGCATCAATAAACTGATGTTCGACTGTAACGTCGGGGTACTCAGGTGCAATTGCCTGAACCACTTCACGCCATAAGCGGCTACTTTCCAGAACATTCGCTTTATCGACCGAACACAGTCTCTTGCTACGAGTCCGTGCCGCTTCGAATGCCTTACGGGTGATACGTTCTACCTCGTATTTGCTGTAAATCATAGTATCGTAGGCCGTATTACCTTCATCAAGTCGTTCCCGTTTGCCAAAATATACGTCACCCGTCAATTCACGGAAAAACAGAATATCGGCTCCGCGCAGAATCTCTGGTTTAATACTTGACGCATCAAGCAACTCGTCGAATAGCTTGATTGGGCGTAAATTGGCGTATAACCCCAACTCCTTACGCATTTTCAGCAATCCCTGTTCGGGCCGGACTTTTGCCGAAGGATCATTGTCGTATTTGGGATGGCCTACTGCTCCGAACAGAACGGCGTCGGCAGCGCGCATTTTGGTTAACGTTTCGTCGGGAAGGGGAGAGCCTGTGGCCTCAATGGCAACGTGGCCAATGAGTGCTTCGTCGTATGTGAATTCGTGCCCAAATTTTTGAGCAATAATTTCCAGAACCTGCTTGCCTACGGTGGTTACTTCGGCCCCAATACCATCGCCGGGGACAACAAGAATGTGTTTTTTTGCCATTTTAATCGAGTGTATTCAGCATTTTTTGGGTTGCCTTGATCGCCGAAACGGTCTGGTCGGAATCGAGGCCCCGGGTTTTAAATTCACGGTTTTTGTACTTCCAGGTAATGATTGTCTCGCAAAGAGCATCAGTACGTCCTCCAGTTGGAATACGTACCGCATAGTCTGTTAACTCGGGCAACGTGAGCTTCATTCTGGCGTATATTTTTTTCAACGCGTTCATGAACGCATCGTACTGCCCATCTCCCTGTGCATTCTCCTCAAACTGCTCTTCCACAATACGCATCCGCAGGGTTGCGGATGGTTTGAGGTCTTTAGAATGCGTCAAGACATAGTTGAGTATCTCGACTCGTGAGGCAATGGCATTCGTGTTCAGTACGTCGGAAATGACGTAGGGCAAATCTTCGCGCGTGACGACCTCCTTCTGATCACCCAGCTCGATAACTCGTTGCGTTACTTTTTTGAGGTCGGCTTCGGAGAGTTGAATCCCCAGTTCGCGAAGATTATTCTCAATGTTTGATTTTCCTGAGGTTTTTCCTAAGGCGTAGCTCCGTTTCCGACCAAAGCGTTCGGGGAGAAGCGTGTTGAAATACAGGTTGTTTTTTTTGTCGCCATCGGCGTGGATACCAGCTGTTTGGGTAAATACATTATCGCCCACAACGGGTTTGTTGTCAGGAATTCGAAGCCCCGAAAACGTCTCGACAATCTTGCTAACCTGGTAAAGTGATTTCTCAACCACACCCAGTTTGACTTCCGGCATGAAGTCGCGCAATACAGCGATAGCACTAGCCATTGGGGCATTGCCTGCCCGTTCACCCAGCCCGTTCACGGTCAGATGAATGCCGTGGGCCCCCGCCCTAATCGCTTCCATGACGTTGGCTATACTCAGGTCGTAATCATTATGGGCATGGAAGTCGAAGTGCAGTGTCGGATACCGGGTTACTAGCTGTTGGACGAACTGATATGATTCCGATGGGATCAATACGCCCAGCGTATCCGGCAAAAGTACCCGTTTGACAGGCTGTGTTTGGAGGAAGTCAAGATAATGAAATACGTAGTCAGGCGAATTGCGCATGCCATTGCTCCAGTCCTCAAGATAGACATTCGCCTGTATGCCTTGCTTCTGGCCTTCATCAATGACCTGCTGGATCTCCGAAAAGTGTTCCTGGGGCGTTTTCCTTAACTGGTGGGTTAGGTGGTTAAGCGAACCCTTCGTAAGCAGGTTCATGACTTTTGCACCCGATGTCTGCATCCAATCCAGGGAAGCCTGACCATCTACAAATGTCAGTACCTCAACCTTATCCAATAAGCCAACTTTGGCTGCCCATTGGGTGATTTGCTGAACGGCTTCTAACTCACCCGCCGATACCCGAGCCGAGGCCACCTCCACCCGATCTACTTTAACTTCTGTAAGTAATAGTTGGGCTAAGGCTAATTTTTCTGACGCTGAAAACGACACTCCGCTGGTCTGTTCGCCATCACGAAGCGTCGTATCCATGATTTCAATGTATCGACGTTTCATAATTTAAAGAGTGAATGAATGAAAGAGTGAAAGAGCGAAAGAGGATGTGGCAGTCCACTCTTTCATACATTCACTCTTTCACTCTTTAAAATGGTCGCGTTTCAGCGAAGGCGGCAATTTCGTTTTTCATCGACAGGAGGTAGTCGATGTCGTCGTAGCCGTTGGTGAGGTTATGCTTTTTATAACCGTTAATGTCAAACGTTTCGCTTTCACCCGTAGCCAAAAGAGTGATCGTCTGCTCGGGCAAGTTTACTTCCAGCTCAGTATCAGGGTCGGCTTCAATGGCTGCGAAGATCTTCGCCAGAAACTCCGGGCTAACCTGTACGGGCAGAATGCCGACGTTTATTGAGTTGTTCCGGAAAATGTCGGCGAAGAAGCTCGATACCACACAGCGAAAGCCATAATCGTAAATTGCCCAGGCTGCGTGTTCGCGGCTTGAACCACTCCCGAAATTCTTGCCGCCAACCAGAATCTTACGGGTCGCCCCCGAATACGTAGGATTATTCAGCACAAAGTCAGCCTTGGGCGTGTCATCGCTGTTGTAACGCCAGTCGCGAAACAAATTGTCGCCGAATCCCTTGCGCTCGGTGGCTTTCAGGAAGCGGGCGGGAATAATTTGGTCTGTATCTACGTTCTCGATTGGCATCGGAACGGCACTGCTACGGAGTATAGTGAATTTATCGTAAGCCATGTTTTGAGGTCGATCATTGTCGGTCATAGTCGCTCGCTTTCCTGCCATTAGCTATATACTTAAGTAGCATAAAGGGCTACCCGATGCAGCAAAGCGATTGGCTAGATAACGGTGGTTAGATTAATTGACGTGGGTCTGTTACTACACCCGTTACTGCAGCGGCAGCCGCAACTAATGGGCTGGCCAGCAACGTGCGCGCACCGGGTCCCTGACGACCCTCGAAATTGCGGTTTGACGTCGAAACGGCGTATTTTCCGGCTGGAATCTTGTCTTCATTCATAGCCAGACAAGCAGAACAGCCCGGCTGACGTAATTCGAATCCAGCCTGTTTCAGAATATCCAAAATACCTTCGTCGTGAATCTGCTTTTCAACAATGTGCGACCCTGGTACTAACCAGGCCGTTACGTGATCAGCTTTCTGACGACCCTTCACGATTGAAGCAAAAGCCCGGAAATCTTCAATACGGCCATTGGTGCAGCTACCAAGAAATACAAAATCAACTGGCTTGCCAATCATTGATTCATTTTCGGCAAAGCCCATGTACTGCAATGATTTTTTGTAGCTGGCAACACCATCCTTGACCGCTTCAGCTAACGGAATTTGGCGCGTTACACCCGTGCCCATACCAGGATTTGTGCCGTATGTAATCTGCGGCTCAATGTCAGCTGCGTCAAACGTCAGGTCAACGTCGAAGGTAGCGCCTTCGTCGGTTTTGAGTGTTTGCCAGTAAGGAACCAGTTTATCCCATTGTTCGCCTTTGGGCGATAATTCACGGCCCTTCAGATAGCTGAAGGTTTGCTGATCCGGAGCAATCATGCCACCTCGTGCGCCCATTTCAATACTCATGTTGCAGACCGTCATCCGGCCTTCCATGCTCATGTTCTCGAAAACATCACCAGCATATTCGACAAAGTAGCCGGTGGCTCCGCTGGCCGAAATCTGCGAAATAATGTACAAGATAACGTCTTTGGGCAGCACAGCTTTGCCTAAAGTGCCGTTAACGCTGATGCGCATTTTTTTAGGCTTAGGCTGCATAATGCACTGAGATGCCAGCACCATTTCGACTTCTGACGTGCCAATACCGAAGGCAATTGCACCGAAGGCACCGTGAGTGGATGTGTGCGAGTCGCCACAAACAATGGTCATACCGGGCAGGGTGATGCCGTTTTCAGGTCCTATTACGTGTACAATACCGTTTTTCTCATGACCTAAACCCCAGTATGAAATACCGTGATTGGTCGCATTACGCTCCAGCGCTGCTAACTGGTTCGCTGACAATGGGTCAGCGACGGGTAAGTGTTGGTTGATGGTAGGGGTATTGTGGTCGGCTGTTGCGAAGGTACGCTCCGAAAAAAATACAGACGCGCCCCGGCCTTCAAGGCCCAAAAAGGCTACCGGACTTGTTACTTCATGAATAAAGTGCCGGTCTATAAAAAGCACATCAGGTCCATCTTCAATCTGCCGGACGACGTGCGCATCCCATACTTTATCGAACAGGGTTGTTGGGGTACTCATAGCTGTAGAGGATATTATTTCTGGTATGGTTCTCTGGTATCGCTATGGCAGAGAAACTTAAATGCAAAATTGCTTGGTCTTTCTGAATCGCTCATCACGGCATTCGTCCAGTAAATAGCGATTTTAGCTCAGTTGATATGTTTGGGTGTAAAACCGTATTGTTGCTTGTAAGCCTTTATAAAGTGTGATACGCTTTCGTAGCCGATTTCCAGGCTAACTTCTGATACGTTTTTATCGGTATTACGGAGTAAAAAATGAGCATGCTCAAGACGCTTGTGCCGAATCCATTGTCCCGGTGACGTACGGAAATGCTCCTCAAAATCACGTTTGAAAGCAGAGAGGCTCCGGCCAGAAAGCCGCGATAACTCGTTCATCGACAGCGGTTTCAATAGGTAAGTGTGCATGAGGTAATCGAGGTCCGGCTTCTGGCCTTGATAAATATGCAGCAAAATGGCTCTTAGCTGCCCCGATGTATCAAGTTCCAGCAAATGCAATAGCAATTCCTGAAACTTCAGGTGTAGTAATTCATTCAAAAAAGGTGTCTTGGCTCCAAAATAAGGCAGCAATGAATCAATGAACGTAGCAAACGTAGGTGACGAAGCCAGTGAAAGAATCGAGTCGGCCGGGAGCGGGGCGGGTACAGATTGAAACAGGGTTAAGTGTTGACCGACAAATTCTTTCAGCAGTTTTTCATTGACGAAGAATACCAGACTCCGGTAACTGGAATCTATGGATTCATTCATGGAGTAGCAACCCCGCTGGAAAAACAGAATCTGACCTTTGCGGACATGTAACTCCTGCGTTGGCGAGCTGAACTTTTTCTCTCCTTCCAGGACAACAATAACAGCGTGTTCTTCGAAAAAAACCTCATTACGTTCAGGGTAAACATCACTGCGGTATGCCACAAACGTCATCTCCGACGCGTCGGGTCGCCGAATGCTTAAGGACTGGAACTGATCCGCTTGTATGGATGAAGGAACGCGTAGCATGGATACAGATGCAAAAACTCACTATAAGCATTCTAATGTGTTCCTGACTGTTAGATTCGTTTATAAAGAAGATCAGATTAGGCTTTTCTAAATTTACTATACTTAAGGAGCAGAAATGACGGTTGCTCCAGTAGGCAAAGGTTGGCTTAGTGTTTCTTGCATTGCGGGAATCAGAGGTTCCAGAAAAGGCAGTGCATTCCCAGATGCGTTCAGTACCAATACGGCTATCGGATACTTCGCAAAGTTTTGCTGATATCGCATATTCTTGTCAAACGTAATCAGTACATCAAAGCTCTCAGCCAGCATCAATTTCAACAGCTCGCCGTTTTTCTTGCTTTGCCAACCCATATCCCGCACTGTATATGCTTCATGGTCCGTCAAATGCTGTTTTAGAAGTTTGGGTAAGTTTTCGTCAATCAGCAATTTCATAAATCAGAGAGAGCAATTTGTCAGAGCTAAACGCTTTCGCTGCCATATCTAACACTGCTACAGCTTGTTCACGAGTTACTGAAGGGAATTCTTCTAAAAAGGTATCCAATGAAATGCCACTTTCTAAATGCCAAAACAAAGATTCAACGGGTACCCGTGTCCCTGTAAAAACGGGCGTGCCAAATTGAATATCCGGGTCAATTGTGATTGGGCTTTTCATAAGGCAACTTGTTTATACCAAAAACTGGAATAGATCGGGCTGATTATTCAGGTACTCAAAGGCAATATTTTGCTCCTGCATGCGCTGAATGAGGGGCTCGAAGTCTTCGCGATGCTTTAGCTCAATACCTACCACCGCGGGGCCGGTTTCTCGGTTTGTTTTCTTGACATACTCAAAGCGGCTAATGTCGTCATTAGGGCCTAGCACATTTAGAAAATCCCGGAAAGCACCGGCTCGTTGTGGAAAGCGAATGATAAAGTAATGCTTGAGACCCTCGTATAATAAAGAGCGCTCTTTGATTTCTTCCGTTCGGGTAATATCATTATTGCCGCCACCGACTAAACACACGACATTCTTGCCACGGATTTCATCTTTCAGGAAATCGAGGGCTGCAATGGTCAATGCACCGGCTGGTTCGGCAACGATGGCTTCCTCATTGTAGAGTTGAAGGATTGTCGTGCACACTTTTCCCTCGGGGACCAAGATAATTCGGTCGAGGTATTTGCGGCAGACTTCAAACGTTGTTTCACCAACGCGTTTGACGGCCGCCCCATCAACAAACTTATCAATCTCGGTAAGCGTCACTACATGTCCTTCATCTATGGCTACTTTCATGGACGGTGAACCCAGCGGTTCTACGCCAATAAGCTTGGTCTTAGGGCTCAGTTGCTTAAAAACCGTCGATACACCCGACGCTAGTCCACCTCCGCCAATGGCCATCAGTAAGTAGTCAATCTTGAAGTTAGAGTCCTTAAAAATTTCCAGCCCAACTGTGCCTTGTCCTTCCATAACCTGGATATCGTCAAAAGGGTGCACAAAGGTGCTGTCATGAGTATTTACATAGTCAACGGCTGCGTAATACGCGTCGTCATAAGTGTCGCCCGTCAAGACTACCTCTACGAATTCTTTTCCAAAAAGTTTTACCTGCTTTACCTTCTGATTTGGGGTAGTGGTAGGCATGAAAATACGGCCATGCACACCCATTTTCCGACAGGCGTAGGCTAAGCCTTGCGCGTGGTTGCCTGCACTGGCACAAACTACGCCTTTTGCCAACGCTTCGGCCGGTAGGCTGGCCATTTTATTGTAGGCTCCTCTAATCTTGTAAGACCGTACGACTTGCAGGTCTTCCCGTTTCAGGAAGATGTTAGCTCCATAACGGTCCGATAGGTTGATATTTTCCTGTAAAGGGGTATGCGTAGCTATGCCCCTGAGCCGGTCGGCCGCGAGGTAGATATTATCAAGGTCAGGAAAGGCGATTAGCTTGTCGACGTCGGTTCCAGTGCTCATTAGTTGCTTATTCCGTATTCTACAAAAATACGAAAACTTCGTCAGCCCTTTTTTGTCGCTATAACTAAGCCGGTAGACCAGGCCAACTTTGTCAGTATTAAATCGTCTCTCGAGTCTAGCTGGGCTATCAAGCGATCCGCTTTTGCCTGATGGCCTTCCGGCCAATTGGGTTGCGGAAGCATGTCGTCGATCACATAGATACCATTAGGCTTAAGTATCGACAAGGCTTTATTAAGCTGTAGGTACTTTCCGGCCCAAGTGTCGGCGAAAATGAAGTCAAACGATTCCGTATTGGCGTTAAGCCATTCTTCACCGTCCTGGCAAATCAATTGTAGTCGGTTGTCCACGCCGAGAAATTTCTCAGCAATAGCCTGACAAGCCAGGTCATTATCCACCGAAATAAGCGTTGACTGTTCATCCATGCCGTCGAGGAGCCAGGCTGTTGATAAGCCCGTTCCGGTGCCTAGCTCCAAGAACTTGCCGCCTGGCTTTAACCTTGCTAACGTTCGGAGTAGTGAGGCTGCCTGCACATCCACACTCATGGAAAAGCCTAAGTCAGCCGAAGCTGATGCAATTTCTTTGTGAGAGCCAACAACCTCGGCGACGTGATCGAACATGAATCTATGTAAAACTGTGTTGTCGGGACAAGGCTGCCCCGACAACATAATAGAGAAGGATTAACTACGTTCTGGACGCAGACTACGAACAGCAGTGCCTGCCTGCCACATTTCTGACTCGCGCAGTTCGGCTAATTCGCCTTCAAGTTTCTCGCGGTAATCAGGTTGTGAGTTGCGCGTGATTGAGATGTTGGCCTGTTCCCCCGCTTTCACTGAGTTGTACAGTTTTTCAAAAACAGGTTTGGTGGCGTCGCGGAAGGGCTTCCACCAGTCGAGGGCGCCACGTTGAGCCGTAGTAGAGCAGTTAGCGTACATCCAATCCATACCGTTCTCGGCTACCAGCGGCATAAGCGATTGTGTCAACTCTTCAACCGTTTCGTTGAAAGCCTCAGAAGGGCTGTGGCCATTGGCACGTAGCACTTCGTATTGAGCCGCGAAAATGCCTTGAATGGCACCCATTAATGTGCCACGCTCACCGGTCAGGTCAGAGGTTACTTCTTTATAGAAATCAGTTTCGAATAGGTAGCCTGAACCAACGCCAATGCCCATAGCGATACACTTTTCGCGGGCGTGGCCCGATGCATCCTGATAAATGGCAAAGCTGGAGTTCAAGCCTTTGCCTTCCACAAATAACCGGCGTAATGAGGTGCCAGAACCTTTGGGAGCTACTAAGAACACATCAACATCGGCAGGAGGAACGATGCCGGTTTGATCTTTGTAGGTTACGCCGAAGCCATGCGAGAAGTAAAGCGATTTACCAGGCTTAAGCGCGGCTTTTACGGTTGGCCAAAGCTCAATCTGGGCAGCGTCGGAGAGTAAGAAACAGATGATGGTGCCGCGCTCGAGAGCTTCTTCAATCTCGAAGAGTGTTTCGCCGGGTACCCAGCCGTCGGCAACCGCTTTATCGTAGGTTTTACCTTTGCGTTGACCGACAATGACATTGAAGCCATTATCACGCATGTTGAGCGATTGACCGGGACCTTGTACGCCATAGCCAATAACGGCAATAACTTCACTAGCCAGCACCTCACGGGCTTTCTCTAGCGGGAATTCTTCCCGGGTAACAACTTGTTCTTCAACTCCTCCGAAATTAATCGTTGCCATATTTAATTGATTTTTGTACTCGTATTTTCAGGTTAATTAGTTACAGGTAATAAGCCCATTCAGCCTCGGGTAGGTACTCGACCAACCCTTTTTCGGTTTTGCCAACCGCTACACGTCCTGACCGCACAAACTCCAGAATCTCATACTGCTTGAGGTAAGCGAAAAAGTCAAAAATCTCGGTGTCGTTACCTGTTTTTTCGATGACGACATAATCCAGTCCCCAATACACAACCCAGGCTTTATACTGCTTGTTGATTGTCTCTACATCGAGCGACTTACCGCCCAAGGGGGTTGAGATTTTGAACAGGGCGATTTCGTTATAGACAATCTCATCGTTGAGATAGCCGAACACCGCCAATACCTCGACGATCTTGCGAATTTGCCGTACTAGCTTCTCTACCTCCTCACGTGACTCATGCTTAATCACAATCGTGAAGCGCGAAATACCTTTCCGTTCGGTTTCTGATACCGTGAGGCTTTCAATATTGATGCGACGGCGCGTGAAAATGATCGTAATGCGGTTAAGCAGCCCGATCGTGTTTTCGGTGAATATGCAGATGGTGTAGGTCGTCATGGCCCCCAACCCGTAATGGGTGTTTTATTTCAGTCGAATTTGTGATACGCTGGCTCCGGCTGGTACCATCGGGAATACATTCTCTTCTTTCTCTACAATGACTTCCAGCAGGTAGGGGCCATCGTGTGCCAGCATCTTGTCGAGCGAGGCTGAGAGATCGCACCGTTCGTTACAGGTATGACCATCCATGCCGAATCCTTTAGCAATCGTAATGAAGTCAGGGTTTTGCAACTCAACAAAAGAGTACCGGCGTTCGTGGAACAACTGTTGCCATTGACGTACCATTCCTAAAAAGTTATTATTCAAGATGATGGCTTTGACGGGTTGCTTATTCTGTACAATGGTGCCCAGTTCCTGCAACGTCATCTGAAAGCAGCCGTCACCGATGATGGCTACGATCTGACGATCTGGCGCACCAACCTGAGCTCCAAACGCAGCCGGTAAAGCAAAGCCCATTGTGCCCATACCACCCGAAGTAACCAGGCTGTTTGGTCGGCGGAATTGATAGTACCGGGAAGCCATCATCTGATGCTGTCCTACATCGGTGACAAGTACGGCTTCACCATTCGTCTTTTTTGAAAGCATATCAATGACCTCTGCCATACGGATTTTTCCATCGATGCTGGTTAACTCTGGAACTGTGATGGCTTCATTCTCAATGGCGTCGTATTTGCGGAACTCGTTACGCCAAATCGTATGGTCATTTGCATTAACAAGTGGTAGAAGAGCTTTCAAGGCTTCTTTAGCATCACCAACAACCGGAGCGTTGGCCCGAATAATTTTATCAATCTCAGACGGATCAATCTCTATGTGAACAACCTTGGCCTGCTTAATGTATTTGCTGGCATCGCCGGTTACACGGTCGTCGAAGCGCATGCCAATGGCAATGATCACATCAGCTTCATCGGTCATTACGTTAGGGCCATAGTTACCGTGCATGCCCAGCCAGCCAACGTAAAGCGGATGGTTCGTAGGGATAGTCGACTGGCCTAAAAGGGTTGTAGCGACTGGAATTCCCGTTTTTTCGATGAATGCTTTTAATTCATCTTCGGCCTTCGCAATTTGAACACCATGACCGACGAGCAGATAAGGCCGTTTAGCGCTGTTGATTAACTTGGCAGCCGCTTCAATCTGGTCTTGTTTGGGTATGCGACGAGGGCGATAGCTAACGATTGATTGACACCGCTCATACACAAACGGCTTCGTCATCAATTCCAGTTGAGCGCTCTTGGTAATATCAATCAACACTGGTCCTGGGCGGCCCGATTGAGCAATATAAAACGCTTTCGATAAGACGTCAGGCACTTCGTCGGCGCTGGTGATCTGATAGTTCCACTTGGTAATTGGCATGGTAACGCCCATTACGTCGGCTTCCTGAAAAGCATCAGTCCCCAGGAGTTTCTTGGCTACCTGGCCCACAATGCAGACCATAGGGGTAGAATCAATCAACGCATCAGCGATTCCTGTGACGAGGTTTGTCGCCCCCGGTCCCGACGTAACTAAACAAACACCGGCTCTACCAGTAACCCGAGCGTACCCTTCAGCGGCATGGGCGGCACCTTGTTCATGACGTACCAGAATGTGGTTCAGTTCGTCCTGAAAGTCATACAAGGCGTCATAAACGGGCATGATTGCTCCGCCGGGATAGCCAAAAATAGTGTCAACACCTTCGGCTACCAGGGCTCTCATCAGTGCCTGGGAGCCATTGATATAAGTAGGAGCTGAAGCCGTCTCCTGAGCTTGCGGCATAACGCTGGCTATTGCTTCCATGACGCTGGTTTTTTACGTTCGTTTAGTTTGTTGTTCTATTGCAATGCTTAATCTTCGTCGGTTACGCAACCTTCGCTCGCTGACTTTACGCTACGTATGTATTTGCCTAATACGCCCTTTGTAAAACGCGGAGCTGGTTGAACCCAACGACTGCGACGATCGGCTAGTTCTTCGTCGGTAATGTGTAATGTCAACTGTCGGCCGATCGCATCAATCGTGATTCTGTCGCCATTTTGTACTAAAGCAATCGGCCCACCTTCATAGGCTTCAGGGGTAACGTGTCCCACTACGAATCCGTGCGTACCACCCGAAAAACGGCCGTCTGTTATCAACGCCACTTTGTCGCCCAATCCTGCTCCGATTATAGCAGAGGTTGGCTTCAGCATCTCGCTCATGCCCGGTCCACCTTTCGGACCTGCATTTCTGATAACGATCACCTGACCAGGTATAATCTCTCCTTTTTGTAAGGCATCAATAACTTCGCCTTCGTGCTCGCACACTTTAGCCGTTCCTTCAAACCGTTCGCCTTCTTTGCCGGTAATTTTGGCTACTGACCCAGTAGGGGCAAGGTTACCCCGTAGAACCTGGATATGACCCGTAGCCTTGATTGGCTGCGATAGAGGAAACACAATTTTCTGACTGTCAAAATCAAGGTCAGGCGCTTCGGCCAGATTTTCGGCAACTGTTTTGCCTGTAACAGTCATGCAATCGCCATGAATCATGCCTTGTTGGTACAAGTACTTAGTAACAGCCGGAACACCACCAATTGCCAGCAGATCTTCCATGTAGTACTTGCCACTTGGCTTAAGATCCGCTAACAAAGGTACTCGGTCGCTAATGGCTTGAATCTCATCAAGAGTTAGGGGAATGTCTACGGCTCGGGCAATGGCCAAATAGTGCAATACCGCATTGGTTGAACCACCGAGAGCCATCACCACCGTAAAGGCGTTCTCAAGCGATTTGCGGTTGATAATATCCCGAGGAGTAATATTACGCTCCAACAAAATCCGCATAGCGGCTCCAATTTTTTTGCACTCTTCCTGCTTGCCTTCGTGCGTGGCCGGGTAGCTACTACTAAACGGCAAGCTTAAGCCCATTGCTTCGATGCTGCTAGCCATAGTATTGGCTGTATACATACCACCACAGGCACCAGCCCCAGGAATGGCGTTCTGGACAACGCCTTTGAAATCTTCGTCAGAAATGTTGTTGGCGTATTTTTTTCCCAGGGCTTCAAAAGCAGAAACAATGTCTAACTTTTGTCCTTTGTAGTGTCCTGAACGAATTGTGCCGCCGTACACCATAATACCGGGTCGGTCGAGTCGTGCCATAGCCATGACAGCCCCAGGCATGTTTTTATCGCATCCTACAACGGTTACTACACCATCGTACCATTGAGCTGAAACGACTGACTCAATAGAATCGGCAATAAGATCACGGCTAGGTAATGAATAGCGCATGCCATCATTCCCGTTTGTCATACCGTCGGAAACACCGATGGTATTAAATATTAACCCAACTAACCCATTCGCTTGTATTCCCTGCTTTACATAAACCGATAGGCCGTTTAAATGCATATTACAGGTGTTGCCTTCATACCCTGTACTGGCGATTCCTATTTGAGGCTTTTGCATGTCCTCTTCAGTTAAACCAATACCATAAAGCATTGCCTGGGCTGCCGGATTGCTAACTTCCTGAGTTAACGTGCGGCTAAAACGATTTAAGTCAGTTGTAGGGTCTTCAGCTACCATTCTCTACCGTTAGCGAAATTTCGCTGTAAGTGTAATAACGCCGTAAAGGAAAATCATCTCGTCCAAAAAGGCAAGAAAAGTTTAATTAATTATCAGATAAAAAGTATAGCCTTTACTTTTGAACTATGACAACAGAAAACGCATCTCACTACGATCATTTAGAGCAAATGTCGGTGCACGATTTGCTCGTTAATATTAACCAAGAAGATCATACTGTTCCTTTTGCCGTAGAAAAGGCTATTCCTCAGATTGAAGCACTGGTGAACGAAATTGTTAAGCGGATGAAGTTGGGAGGCCGTTTAATATATATAGGAGCTGGTACAAGCGGTCGACTAGGTGTGGTAGATGCATCAGAGTGCCCTCCTACTTATGGTGTTCCTTTTGACCTAGTTATTGGCTTAATGGCAGGGGGCGACGGGGCTATTCGTAAAGCTGTTGAGTTCGCCGAAGATGATGCCGAGCAAGCCTGGAAAGACATTGCGCCATATGAACCTAATGCTAATGATACAGTAATCGGAATTGCAGCCTCTGGTCGGACACCTTACGTAATCGGTGGCTTACAGCAGGCTCGTGCGGCTGGATTACTAACGGGATGCATTGTTTGTAATGCAGGTTCGGCGGTTGCGCGGGCGGCTGAGTTTCCGATCGAGGTTGTTGTTGGGCCAGAGTTTGTTACAGGCAGTACGCGCATGAAGGCTGGAACCGCTCAAAAGCTTGTGCTGAACATGATTTCTACGTCAGTTATGATTCAGCTGGGCCGGGTAAAAGGTAATAAAATGGTTGACATGCAGCTGACTAATATCAAATTGCAGGATCGGGCCGCTAAAATGGTCATGAGCGAAATCGGAGTCAGCCGACAAGAGGCCGAAGCGCTGTTAGAAAAGTATGGTAATGTACGAGGAGCGATTGAAAATTATAATCAAACGAACTAACAGGTAACGGTTTTACAAAACGTTGAACCCATTAACGGGCCTACCAGACAGCAAACTAATCTGTGTTGTTAACAGCGCTCAAAAATCAGTTAACTGGTTAAAAACAGATTCATAATGTAGGATGGATCGCTATCAGAATAGCTGAACTTCAAGTAAAAGCAACTTATTTTGCAGAGACTTTATTAGGCCTAGTCGGTCTAAGATTGTACCTGTAGTGAGTTTATGAAGAACAGTTTTTCTATTTCTGTGGCCATGTGCACGTACAACGGTGAACGTTACGTACTTGAACAACTGGCCAGTATTGCCAAGCAAGATCGGTTACCAGATGAGTTAATCATAGTCGATGATGGATCACGCGACACCACCGTGAGCATTGTTCGAGAATTTGCGGTATCCGTTCCGTTTCCGGTTAAGCTATACGAGAATGAGAAAAATTTAGGTTCCACCAAGAGTTTTGAACGGGCGGCAACTGCCTGCACGGGCGATATAATCGCTTTTGCTGACCAGGACGACGCCTGGCGCGAAGACCGATTGTCGAAGACAGAGGAGTATTTACTTAATAATCCTCAGATGGATGCCGTTTTCTCGGATGCCGAAATAATTGACGATGATTCCATGCCGCGAGGTCGACGCATCTGGGAGGAAGTACAATTTACGCCTGAAGCCCAGGCGCGATGGAAACAGGGAGAAGCTTACCAGATGCTGTATTTCAGTTATGTCGTAACCGGGGCAACACTAGCCATTCGGCGATCGGTTTTACCGACGATTACTCCGTTCCCTACTCACGTACCGGTTTTAATTCATGATGCCTGGATCGCTCTTGTTCTAGCGCTTAAGGATAAAATCGGATTTATAGACGAATGCCTGATTTTTTACCGTCAGCATACGCACCAGCAGGTTGGTTTTAAACCCGCGCGGCCGAAAGTAACGCTGCGTGATCGATTTACTCGTGGCCGAGAAGGCAAGATGGTTTATGTACGTAAGCAAGCTGATCGCTACCGCCAGCTGTATACACTTCTTAGCAGCCGTACTGATATTGATAAAAGTAGGATTGTGCTCCTGAAACGAATGAAGGACCATCTGGCTCAACGAACAGAGCTTCCAACAGGGCGAGTATTTAGAGTTGTGCCTGTGCTACGCGAGTTTGGACGAGGTAATTATCAGCTGTTCGGTGGCCATTGGTGGAAGACCATAATGGGCGATTTGCTGGAAGCTTAGTTACACACGTATTCGTAAGAAACAGCGGTTTACCCTGCCATTAATGAAACCCGTAGCTGTCATTATACCGATTTATAAAGCTAGTATGAGCGCTCACGAGCTGATCTCGTTTCAGCAGTGTTTAAAAGCGTTAAGGAGCCATCCTATTTTCTTGGTTAAGCCGCACAGCCTCAACCTTAATTCGCTTCTTGCTACGCACTCTCAGTTGCAGGTCGAGTCGTTTGATGACCTGTATTTCCAGAGTATTAGCGGCTACAACAAACTTTTATGCTCCGAGCTCTTCTATGAACGGTTCCTGGCTTACGAATATATACTGATCTCTCAGCTGGATGTGTTCATCTTCCGCGATGACTTACTGGACTGGTGCCAACGCGGATATGATTACGTGGGCGCTCCCCAATTTTCTAATATTCGCGCTCCAGATCGCATGGAACCCAAGACGTTGCGTGAAAAGGTCTCATTACCTTTTCAGAAGCCCCTGTTAAATGGCGGAATGTCTTTACGTCGGGTTAAGGGTTGCCTGCGTCTGTTGAGAATTTACCATACTTTCTTCGGGACGTGGCATGGTAATGAGGATAGCTTTTTTTCATTACACTATCCACGCTTTTCACCGTTTCGCCCGTTAATGCATTTGCCCTCACCCCACGAAGCGCTGAAGTTTGCTGTTGAGATGCAGCCTCGGTTGAGCCTTCAGCTAAACGGCAATAAATTACCAATGGGTTGCCATGCCTGGGATGTGTATGACCTTGACTTCTGGCGTCCTATCTTTAAGGAATACGGCTATACTGTTTAAGCGAGTACTTAGCTTGACGGATAAAGACTCCGCATGGTAGTCCGGCCGGTAGGTTGAAGCTGTCCACATTTAGACAAGATCTGCGCTGTTTCGGCTAAGCCACGTATAAGCGAATAACAGCCTACGGTTGGTACTGACTTAGCAGGCATCAGCGGCTGTTTATCCTTGCCAATTGCCAGATGCCACCCTATGTGCTGCGAATCGGGGAAGTGCTCAAACGTGTAATCGTGAATGCGTTTAAACCACTTTGGGCAATCTGGGTGATGGGTGTAAAAATATCCTTTTATTAAAGTAGTTACCGCTTCTACGTGCACCCAGGCCCATTTCTGTTGCCAGTCGGCATAAATAGCGGGCTGGTTTTTCATGTCGACAAACTGATTCAGACCGTCTGTTGCTTCGTCCCAGGCCTGTTCGCAAAGACGCAGGCACCAGGAAATAGCCTGCATAGCGAGCTTGCGATTACCGCTCTCGGCGCATAGATCTAATAAATACCCAGCTGTTTGAAACGTCAGGCCAACGTTGAGCCGACGCCCTTCGGGGGTATTGATGAAACTGCCTTCGGACAAAATATATTCACGTAGTGTATCAGTACGCCGGTCTAAAAACTCGCGTAGAATAACGTGAAGAATAGCCTCTATCGTTTCTTTCCAAGTTTCTTCGGGCAGTAACGATTGAATTTCCAGTGCTGCTTTGAGTAGCGTGGTTGGTTCTCTCAAATGCTGGAGCTTGCGGAGGGTGTCAATTTCCTGGCTTTCTACCAAACGCGTGCTTTCCCATTGATGCCATAAGTTTGAGAACGTTTGTTTGGCCAGCATCGCCCATTCATCTTCGCCAGTCGCCCGGTGAAGATGGGCGTATGCCATTACTAAGAAACTATCGGGAATTGTATCTAACGCTTTAGCAACCCGTCGCCCTCGACGATCGAGTTGAGCATAGCAGCTGTGTGTTTCGTCGAAAACGTACTGGCTTAAGAACGTAGCACCGTGTTGGGCGTGATTCAACCAGGTGGCTTGCCCATCTAATGTATTGTAGAGCCAGGCGAAGGCGTATACTTGCTGAGCCTGCAAGGCCACAAACTTGTCGCCATCAATGGCCTGTCCTGTCGCTGACAGCAAATCGAAGTAGCCTCCGCATTGATTATCTCGGCCGTTTTTAAGCCAAAACGGTACGACTTGACGTAGCAGTGCTTGCTGGTAATCGGCAGAAAGTTTTAGAAAATCGAGCACGTACTAACAGTTGAAATACAAAGTACGAATTACGATTTTTTAGTCTTATAAATCATAATTCGTACTTTGTATTTCATAAATCAATATACCCGTTCTACTTCCCGTTGCTCCTTACGCTGGGCTGAATCTTCTTCAGGAAGAATAAACTTCATGGGTTTGCCAACCTGACCAGGTAGCAAAGCGATCTCCAGCACCTGATCAACCGTGTCAACGTAATGGAAGGTTAAATCTTTAATGTACGTCTGGTTGATCTCCTCAATATCCTTGCGGTTTTTCGAGCAGAGGATAATCTCTTTAATGCCCGCCCGGTTAGCTGCCAATATTTTCTCCTTTATACCACCTACGGGTAACACTTTACCGCGTAATGTCACCTCGCCAGTCATAGCCAGATATGGACGAACCTTACGCTGCGTATAAATAGACGTCATCGACGTCAACATCGTAATACCTGCCGAAGGGCCATCTTTGGGAACAGCACCAGCTGGAATGTGGATATGAAGGTCGTAATGGTTGAAGATTCGGTAGTCGATGCCTAGCGTATCGGCATGTGCTTTTAAGTAAGAAAGCGCTGTAATCGCCGATTCTTTCATGACGTCGCCAAGCTGCCCCGATAGCGTCAACACTCCCTTGCCCCGGCTTAAGCTCGATTCAATGAGCAAGATTTCGCCACCGACCTGCGTCCAGGCCAGACCCGTAACAACGCCAGCGATGTCATCGTCGGCATATAACTCTTTGTCGAAGATCTCGGCTCCCAGCATCTTTGGAATATCAGCAGCTTTAACAATGTGGTTGTATTCCTCCTCCATAGCAATGGATTTGGCTACTTTCCGTACTAAAGCGCCTATTTTTTGTTCGAGGTTACGAACCCCTGATTCGCGCGTATACCCTTCAATAATGCGCAGAACGGCTCTATCCTCAATGGTCAGATCTTTGGGCTTAAGGCCGTGATCTTTGCGCTGTTTTGGTATGAGGTACTTCTTAGCGATCTGTACTTTCTCCTCAACGGTATACCCCGCAATATCGATAATTTCCATCCGGTCGCGGAGGGCCGGGTGAATAGTATCTAACGAGTTTGCTGTAGCGATAAACAGCACCCGCGAAAGGTCGAACTCAGTTTCCAGATAATTATCCATGAATGTAGAGTTCTGCTCTGGGTCTAACACCTCAAGCAAAGCCGACGATGGATCGCCCCGGAAATCAGAGCTTACCTTGTCAATCTCGTCGAGGATAAACACAGGGTTCGCCGTACCGCACTTACGAATGTTTTGAATAATTTTGCCCGGCATGGCGCCAATGTACGTTTTGCGATGTCCACGAATTTCAGCTTCGTCGTGAACCCCGCCCAGCGCCATACGGCTGTATTTACGCCCTAACGCTTTCGCTACAGACTTACCTAACGATGTTTTACCAACACCTGGAGGGCCATAGAGACAAAGAATAGGCGCTTTCATGTCGTTCTTTAACTTCAGAACGGCCAGGTATTCAATGATTCTTTCCTTTACTTTTTCAAGGCCAAAATGGTCCGTGTCCAGAATTTTTTGCGCCCGTTTCAGGTCAAAATTATCCTTGGTATACTCGTTCCAGGGAAGATCGACCATCAACTCAACGTAATTCATGGTTACCGGATACTCCGGTGCCATGGGGTTAATACGTTGCAACTTATTAAGCTCTTTATCAAAATGACCACGAACTTCAGTAGACCATTTTTTACCATCGGCTTTTACTCGTAACTCATCTATTTCACGATCTGGGTTATCCATACCCAGCTCATCCTGAAGGACTTTCATCTGTTGACGTAGATAATAGTCACGTTGCTGCTGATCGAGATCCGACGAGGCTTTCGACTGAATTTCGCGTTTTAACTCAAGCAACTGCACTTCGCGCAGCATGTATTCAAGCAAGAGATTGGCTTGCTGACCTCCATCAAGAGTTTCTAAAAGCCGTTGCTTATCAGCGACTTCGGCATTAATGTTTGATGATAGAAAGTGGAGCAGAAATGTTGGGCTTTCTATATTATCAAGGGCAATACGAGCCTCTTGCGGAATCTCAGGGTTAAGCCGAAGGATCTTATAAGCAGCGTCTTTCAGGGACTGAAGAAGCGCTTTACCCTCTTTCTTGTTTACGTTCGGAAATACGTCGTCGATCTGGCGCACCTGAGCCGTCATATACGGGTCTTCCTGCGTAATCTGCGTAATCTCAAAACGCTTTTTACCCTGTATAATGATGGTAATGTTGCCATCAGGCAACGTAATCATCTTTATAATGTAGGCTACCGTTCCAAAACGGTAAAGGTCGTCAACGGTCGGTTCGTCTTTCTGCTGATTTAATTGCGCAGTTACTCCAATGATACGGTTTCCTTTGTAGGCTTTCTTGACCAGCCGAATTGATTTCGACCGCCCAACTGTAACAGGGATGACCATACCTGGAAACAGCACAGTATTGCGAACCGGCAAAATTGGAAGGTTGGCCGGTAGTTCATAATCATCGTCTAGGCCTTCTGGCGATCCAAGCGGCACAATCTCCAGATTGTCCGAGTCAAAATCGGCTAGCAGCAAACGGGTAGCTAATTCTTTATTTGAAATCATAAGTACACTGCCAGTCTGGCAGCATTCAATAAGTATTAGGTGTCTGAAACTCGTAGAAAGGCAAGGAGGTGAACTAGTCGCAAGGGGCGTGCCAGCTCTCTTACTATGACGAGATGGCGGCTAATTCGTTACTAACACAAATTAACTAAACTAGACAATTAGTATGTCAATAAATTTATTATTCAGAATGAAACATCCTGAATGGGCTGATTTTTACGAAAAACAAACGTCTTTTTCTGACCTTGATACGTAATATTGACCATATTGACCTGGTCATCGAACATTTCCATCAACACTACTTGCTTCAGCAAACCGCCCCGGAACGGCTCAGTGTAGGGCATTTCTAAGTATAGCCAATTAGCATCTGCTTCTATTTCATGCCCCACATAGTTAATAGGTTTAGCTTGTTTTTGTGGGTTTACGTAAGCAAAGCGTGGACGGATGTATTTTTCTATTAAGGAGTCGTTCTTATCGTTTACGGCTAACTGTACTTTGGTATTAGAGTCTTCAGATAGCGCCTTCTCAAAGTCATCTGTAAAGACCCGAACACTAATCTCAAAAACCCGTTCCTTGGCATTGTATTGCATTTGTGTAACGCTGGCATGAAAGTCATGAAGCGTTAGTGGCCGACTGCCCAATAGGCAACCGGCCATACATAAAATCAGGATAAAAGGCGATCTACGTGTTTTCAAGGCTTAAAAAACGGCTTTGAATACATCGTTGAAGATTGCAAAGGCCATCAGGCTAAGCAGAATAACCATACCAACGCGCTGAGCTGCTTCGAGAAAGCGGTCAGAAGGTTTGCGGCCGGAGATAATTTCATAGCTTAGAATTGTAGCATGGCCACCATCGAGAGCCGGAATGGGTAATGCGTTCATGAAAGCTAGCGCCATTGACAACAGACCCGTAACGGCCCAGAAACGGTTCCAGTCCCAGATGCCACCGAATAAATTCTGGGCAATGCCGATTGGGCCACTTAATGCTTTAGAAGCTGACACTTCGCCCCGGAAAATCTTGCCAAATCCTTTGATGTTATCAAATACTACCTGAAACGCCCGCTCAGTGCCAACCGAAAGAGCTTCGCCAAATGTGTATTCTTCTTTAGTAAGCGGAAGAAGCGGCTCCACGCCAATTCCTATCAGACCTTCCGGGGTAACGCCCGATTTTAGTGTGAGAGGCTGGCCGTTACGTTGAACCGACAGGGTAACCATCTTACCTGGGTTTGCTTTAATAACTTGTTGGAACTGATGATAAAACTGCGTCGGTTGACCATTGACAGCCGTGATAAAATCGCCTTCCTTGAGACCTGCTTTTGAGGCTGGCATACCACTAGCAATGGTACCCACCTTGAAAGGCTGAATAGGCTCGATAAACTGCAACGCTTTTTTCTTGTCAACTAGTTTATCAACAAAGTCGTCGGGAATATCAATGTCAATGAGTTGGCCGTTACGTTCAACAGTGTACGAACTGTTCGTTCCAAGAAAGACATTTGACACGTCGAGAGCCTCCTCAAAATTGTTTATAGGTTTACCATTTACTTTAACAATCTTGTCGCCGGTTTGTAAGCCAATGCTTTTAGCCAGGTCGTAGGCTACAATACCATACTTAGCATCTTTAGCTGCCAGATATGTATGGCCATTTTTGTAAGACAGAACCACAAAAATGAGAATGCCAACAATAACATTGACTATAATGCCACCCAGCATTACAATCAGTCGCTGCCAGGCTGGCTTGGCCCGGAACTCATAAGGTTGTGGTTCAGTATGTGTATGAGAGGTATCGAGCGACTCATCAATCATTCCGGAGATTTTAACAAAGCCTCCCAGTGGAATGGCGCCAACACCGTATTCGGTTTCACCTCGCTTGATACTCCAGACTTTAGGCGGAAAGCCAATGAAGTATTGTTCTACCCGCATGCCGAAGGCTTTTGCCGCCAGCAGGTGGCCTAATTCGTGTAAGCCTACTAAAATGGACAAGCCCAGAAGGAGCTGCCCTGCCATAACTAAAACTTCCATGTATTCAGACTAAGATAATACGGGTTTGATACGTGCACAAATCTCCCTGGACTATTTAGAACGGCGTCCCAGCGCACGAAGTAGAATAACGCCAAGCACGATACCAATAATAAACCAAATCCAATATTCCATTGGAGGGAAAACGTTGAGGGTGATAAATACTGTACAAACAAAACACTTAAACTAAACTTTTAATTCGCTCTGTAGCTAATCGGCGGGCCTCTGCATCTGTGCTGACATAGTCATCATAAACAGGGCTTTGAACAAATGTTGCCTTCCCTAAACAGGACTCAATGATATCGGATATTTCCAGGAAGCCAATCCGATCGTGCAGGAAGGCATCAACGGCTACTTCATTAGCGGCATTGATGATACAAGGCGCATTACCACCGCGGCCGAGTGCATCAAATGCTAACTGTAAGTTACGAAACGTTTCTAAATCCGGCTGCTCAAATGTGAGCAACGGATAATCTATGAAGTTGAACCGTGGGAAATCGGACTTTAAGCGGTTAGGATAACCTAGCGCAAACTGAATTGGCAGTCGCATATCAGGTAGCCCCATCTGTGCTTTTAAGCTCCCATCTTCGAACTGCACCAGTGAATGAATGATGCTTTGTGGGTGAACCACTACGTCGATCTGATTCGAACGAAGGCCAAAAAGCCACTTGGCCTCAATGACCTCCAGCCCCTTGTTCATAAGCGTAGCCGAGTCGATTGTGATCTTGGCACCCATTGTCCAGTTCGGGTGCTTCAACGCCTGTGCCTTGGTAACGGTTGCCAGAAAATCTCTTGATTTACCCCGAAACGGCCCCCCGGAGGCAGTCAAAATAATCTTTTCAATCGGATTATGAAATTCGCCGACCAGGCACTGGAAAATAGCCGAATGTTCTGAGTCTACGGGGTAAATGTTAACGCCTTTCTGCGCGGCTAACTGCGTAATGAGCTCGCCTGCTACCACCAACGTTTCTTTGTTAGCTAAGGCGATGGCCTTACCAGCCTCAATCGCTTTTATGGTGGGTAGCAAACCCGCATAGCCAACCATCGCCGTAAGCACAATGTCCACGGCATCCATCTGCACCACTGATGCAATGGCTTTTATGCCTGCATACACCTTTATGCCGAGCGGGTCCAGCGCGGAGAACACTCGGTTGTAATAGTCTTCATTGCAGATGACAACCACGTTCGGCTTTAGCTCGGTAGCTTGTTGAATGAGTAATTCAGCGTTATTATTGGTCGTCAGCACTTCCACCCGAAACTGGTCAGGGTGGGCTTTTATCACCTCAACAGCCTGAGTCCCGATGGAACCCGTTGAGCCGAGTATGGCGACGTGGCGTTTTTGATTCATACTTAACTATAAAGAAGTGGCTAACAGCCCATCCGCAATCTTACGGTCATTGGCTAATCGTGGTACTTTGTTCTGCCCGCCTAACTTACCTTGTGACTTCATATAGCGTTGAAAAGCACCTCGTGGCAGATTGGTTAGTTTGAGCGGTTGTAAGATGGCGCCCGTGATGAGGTCTTCGTAATATACGTTCAGTTTCGTTAGACGATTGTCTAGATCCCGAGCAAAGGCAGCTGAGTCGTGCGGGGGCGTAGCAAACTCAATTAGCCACTCATGGTAAGGCAAGCCGTCTTTCGGGCTAACCATCGGTGCAACGGTGAATTCGACAACTTCTGTCTCGGGATGTTGCTGCATAGCGTGTTGCAAGGCTTTTTCAACTTCTTCGCCGATCACATGCTCGCCGAATGCCGAGATAAAATGCTTTATTCGACCCGTTACAAGTAGCCGATACGGATCACGTGATACAAATTTTACGGTATCGCCAATTGAGTAGCCCCAAAGGCCAGCGTTATTATTAATAATGACGGCGTAATTCTTCCCAAGCTCAACTTCACTAATAGTGAGTCGGCGCGGATTTTCGGTGAAATACTCGTCGGCAGCAATGAACTCGAAAAAGATACCGCTGTCCAGTAGCATCAGTAAGCCCTCTTCAGTTTGGGTGTCCTGAAAGGCGATGAAGCCCTCCGAAGCAGGGTATGTTTCAATCGAGTCAATGCGCTTGCCAATGCTCTCGTACAGCTTAGCACGATAAGGTTCAAAGTTTACTCCTCCGTACACAAATACGGAGAAGTCCGGAAACACGTCTTTAATAAGTTTACCCGTCCGTTCCTGAATTCGGTCGAAATACATCTGCACCCAGGGAGGAATTCCCGAAATCAGCGACATGGGTTGCGTCAGCGTCTCGTCAATGATACGCTCTAACTTGGCTTCCCAATCGTCAATAATATTGGTTTCGTAGCTAGGAAGCTGATTTGTGCGCAGATAAGCCGGAACGTGGTGATTCGCAATGCCAGATAGCCGCCCAATATTGATACCCGCTTTTTGGTCGAGTTCGGGGCTACCCGACAGAAAAATAAGTTTTTTGTCAAGAAAAGCCCCGTTACCGGTTTCATTAATATAATTCAGCAGCGCATCGCGGGCTGAGTTGATGTGGTTGGGTATAGAGTCGCTGGTTATGGGGATATACTTGGTCCCAGAAGTTGTTCCAGAGGTTTTTGCAAAATAAAGCGGCTTGCCTTTCCAGAGTACATCGGTACCACCCGCTAAGATTTGTTCAATATAGGGTTTGAGGTCTTCGTAGTCGCGGACGGGTACTGCCTGCTGAAAATCGCTAACCGTCTCTACGTCTTTGAAGTGGTGGTCCCGGCCAAAGATTGTAGTCCGGCCACCATCGACCAATCGCTTAAACCAGCGTTGTTGAGCATCGGCTGGCTGATACATCCACTCCCGTTGCCGCTCTACGACCCACTTGGCCAATGGTTTACTTACTACCGAACGAATTCCCATAACGGCGCAAAGGTACAAAAACAGTTGGCAGTGTACAGTAAGTAGTGCACGGTGCCGTTCACAACCTGATTTGTACGGTTAACGGCTTACCACCTTGATTGTCATTCTAAAATAACAGTACTCTATTCATAGGGCGGGCATGGTTTGTCTTGAATAATCTATATTTTTGCAAACCTTTCAAAAAACTGTACTCGTAATTCGGCTTAACGGCCAACCTGAAATGGGACTTTTCAATTTTTTAACCAGCGACATTGCGATTGACCTGGGCACGGCGAATACCTTGATTATTCACAAGGATCGGATTGTGGTGGATGAGCCTTCGATTATTGCAATGGACAAAGCCAGCGGCAAGGTGCTGGCCATTGGCCATAAGGCCATGCAGATGCACGAAAAGACCAATGAAAATATCAAGACGATACGTCCGCTTAAAGACGGCGTAATTGCTGACTTTACAGCTGCTGAATTAATGATTCGGGGCATGATCAAGATGATTGATACCGGGAGCAAGCTGTTTTCGCCTTCGCACCGGATGGTCATCTGTATTCCCTCCGGAATTACCGAAGTAGAAAAGCGGGCCGTCAAGGACTCTGCCGAACACGCTGGAGCTAAAGAAGTATACATGGTTCATGAGCCGATTGCCGCTGCCATTGGCATCGGTATCGATATTACACAACCGAACGGAACCATGATCGTCGACATCGGCGGAGGCACGACCGAAATTGCGGTCATTGCCCTTTCCGGCATCGTCTGCGAACAGTCAATCCGCATTGCGGGTGACGTTTTCACCCGTGATATTGTCGATTATATGCGTCGGGAGCACAATCTGCTTATTGGAGAGCGCTCGGCAGAGCAAATCAAAATGGAAGTTGGTTCAGCCTTACCTGAACTCGATAATCCACCATCCGATTACGAAATCCGGGGCCGTGACTTGATGACGGGTATCCCGAAAGAAATTAAAGTTACGTACAGCGAAATTGCGTATGCGCTCGACAAATCTATCTCAAAGATTGAAGAGGCTACCATGAAGGCCCTCGAGATTTCACCTCCGGAGCTGTCGGCCGATATTTACACCAACGGTATTCACCTAACCGGCGGTGGGGCGCTTCTCCACGGTTTAGATAAGCGCTTAGCGGCTAAAACCAAACTGCCTATTCACGTAGCTGATGATCCGCTCAAGGCGGTTGTGAAGGGCACGGGCGAAGTCATCAAGAATTTGGATATGTACCGGTCGGTACTGATTAGCTAGGGTTATGTAACGCGGGAAGAAGCCCGCGCTTTGTAAGTAACGTTGGCTACTACAGAGCGCGGGCTTCTTCCCGCGTTACTTGTTTCTATGGGAGAGTTAGTCGACTTTTTTATTCGAAGCCGTAACTTCATTTTGTTTGTGTTGCTGGAAGTACTTTGCTTTTACTTCATTATTAACACAAGCAACTACTGGAGCGTAACGTTCTTCAACACCTCAAACCGATACGCAGCTCAGGTATTGGCGTGGTCGAACGCGGCCAACGAGTACGCTAACCTCCGGAATGTCAACGCCGATCTGGCTAGGGAGAACCAGCGACTTAACGATCAGTTAACTAAGCTGCTCCAGAGTAAGCCATTAGCTCCCGACGAGTACAAGGCTGATTCTGCATTTGCTAACCGCTTTACATTTACGGTGGCCAAGGTCGTTAACAACACAACCCAATTTGCTAATAACTACATCACAATCGATAAGGGTACCGACGATGGTATCCGGCCTGGCATGGGGGTTATTTCGCCGACGGGTGTAGTAGGTAGAGTTAGGGTTTGTAACCGACATTTTTCTGTAGTTACCTCCATTCTCCATTCTAGTTTCCTGGTGTCGTCGGCGCTGACAAAGGCAGAAGAAATTGGCACTGCTAAGTGGGATGGTGTAGATCCCCACTTAATTAAGTTAAATGATATTTCTCTCACCAAGCCGGTTAGCAAAGGCGATTCGGTTGTGACTTCTAATCGCAATTCTACGTTTCCGCCCGGTATTCTGGTAGGTCGGGTCCGGTCAGTTGGTGTTCAGCAGAATCAGGTATTTCACGATATTACGCTCGACCTGTCCACAAATTTTAGTAGCCTGGCATTTGTGTATGTTGTTGAAAACCGCCTACAAGATGAGCAGGAGCAGTTGGAGAAACAGGTTGAAAACGAGAAATAAGGTATCGTTTGTGGGTTAAGCCTAATTATAGTTAGTAGCCTTAAACGAGAATATGGATAAAAAATGACCTTCCGCGAAATCGTATCTACAATACTTCTTTTTGTGCTCTATCTGGCACTGCAAATTCTATTAGCGCGGAATCTGGTGTTGTTTGATTATGCCTTTTGCTTTGTCTACATAGCCTGTGTTTTGTTGATGCCCAATGAGATAAGTTTGACCTGGTTGCTGCTGATTGCATTTGCAACGGGCATAATTGTCGATACATTTTATAATACTTTAGGAATGCACGCGGCCGCTACTGTACTCATGGCGTATTGTCGGCCATTGATCGTTCGGGCGCAGATTGATGTACCTGGTATGGAATCACGGATTGAGTTTTCGTTGCAGCAATTAGGTACGGGCGCCTTTTTTAGATATGTGTTCGCTATGGCACTAATTCATCATGCCGCCCTGTTTTTTATTGAAGCTAGCAGTATTGAACTACTCATTCCGACGTTGATTCGGGTAGGAGCCAGCACCGTGTTCACAACGGTGAGCATAGTATTGATCCAATTTTTCACGAGAAACTAAAATGGCTGAAACGCTTATCTTACCCCAGACCAAAGATCGGCAGGCTATTTATGATAGCTTAGTACCACAAATTGCAGCCCTTGTCGATGGTGAGCCCGATTTAGTGGCCAATTTGGCTAACATTGCTGCTGCACTTAAAGAAGCCTTTGGGTTTTTCTGGGTGGGTTTCTATCTCACAAAAGAGAACCAGCTGGTTCTCGGGCCTTTTCAAGGCCCAATTGCCTGCACACGGATTGCCTTTAACAAAGGCGTTTGTGGAGCCGCTTACACGCGTCGGGAAACCGTTTTGGTACCAGACGTACAGCAGTTTCCGGGCCATATTGCCTGTAGTTCGGCGTCGAGATCTGAAGTCGTTGTGCCCATTTTTGACCAAGCTGGTCAGGTAGCTATGGTGCTGGATGTGGATAGCGATCAACTTAATGATTTTAGTGAGGCTGATGTTAACGGGCTTGAGCAAGTTGCCGCATTGATTACTCCCCTCTGCTCAGTAGGCATGCAGTAAAGTTTACCGATAGTCGTCTTTTCTGTCGACACGTGAGGCCCGGCTTCGTTTTATCAAATTGGAGCACGTGGCACAGTATTAACAGACTATGAATGTGCTGATTCTCTTGCAGGCCGCCACTACGCAGGCTTCCGACTGGGCGTTGTTTTTTGGTCATTTCCATCCGCTCATTGTTCACCTGCCTATTGGTTTTTTGCTTATTGCCGGGCTTTTGGAGATCGACCGCCTGACTCGTCGCAACTCGGTTAGTTCGCATACGATCACGCTGATCTTATTTTGGTCGGCAGTAAGCGCCACCATGGCGTGTGTGTTTGGATATCTGCTCTCGCTAGGCGGGGGCTACGAGGCCGAGACGCTCGAAGAGCACCAATGGCAGGGAATTGGTGTCGCAGTGTTTGCCTGGATTGCCTGGGCTGTCAAATCAGAGAATCTTGGCCGAGTTATTCCTTTTGCCCAGCTCATGTATGTGCCTTCGCTGGCGGTAGCGTTGTTGCTATTGCTAGCCGCCGGGCATCATGGTGGAAATTTGACGCATGGTTCCGACTATCTGACCCAATACACGCCTGAACCGTTTCGGACGCTGGCTGGTCTACCCCCTAAGCAATCCGAAATTAAATTTAAGCCTATTACAGACGTAAATCAGGCAATGGTTTACCAGCAAATTGTGAATCCGATTCTGCAAAGTCGGTGCGTACAATGTCACAACGCCGATAAATCGAAAGCAAAATTGCGCTTGGATACACCAGAGATGATAAAAAAAGGCTATGAGGATGGTCCGGTGATCGTGGCGGGAAAGAGCAGCAATAGTGAATTAGTTAAGGTTTGTCTATTGCCCGAAGAGGATGACCACCATATGCCTCCTAAGGGGAAAAACCAACTAACGGAGGGCCAGATTGCGCTGTTGACCTGGTGGATTGATCAGGGCGCTTCATTCGATAAAAAGGTTTCTGAGCTAAAGGTTAACGATGCCATTCGGCCAGTGCTGGCCTCGCTGGGTGGGGGACCCATTGAAACCGATGGTAAACCCAGTGTGGCATCAGGTCCGATGCCTGAGTCGCCAGTATTGACTATGAACGTACCTGTTGCTGATGAGAAAATTATCGATGAACTGAAGAAGACAGGCTTGCTAGTATTACCCATTTCTAAAGAACAGAACCAGCTAGAGGTCAGTGCCGTCAACGTAAAAACGTTCTCAGACGCGCAGGCGGCCTTACTACCTAAGCTTAACAATCAGATTGTCTGGCTAAAACTAGGTAATACTGAGGTGTCAGATGCCGCCCTGTCGCAAATCGCCAAGCTCAAAAATTTGCAGAAGCTACATTTGGAGCAAACAAAAGTTACGAATGCCGGGCTAAAGCAATTGAAAGGACTTCAGCATCTGGAGTACCTGAACTTATACGGTACCGCCGTAACTGACGCAGGACTGGCTGAGCTGGTAAGCCTGAAAAACCTGAAGACACTTTACCTCTGGCAAACTAAAACTACTGAGCAGGGCGTAGTGAGCCTCAAGGAAGCTCTCCCCAAACTTGAGGTTATTGGCGGTATCAACGAGCAAGCCATCGCTGAATTTGCAAAAGCCACAACCGACGAGACCAAAGCTGACAATAACAAGAACTGAAACGTAATAACAAGTTTTAGGTTGTGCGCATAATACTTTATTGTCCGTTGTCAGGATAAGATTGTATTATAGTTCGTCGTTTTCTTTTTTACATTTGCTAAAGTGATTCATTATCAAGCGCTCCGTAAGATATGTCTGTCGGGTTCAAAATACGGTTTCGGTATCTAGTATTTAGCGCATCAGCTGTTTTGTTCGGCGCATCCGTATGGCTAACGGCCTGTCGGAGTTCGGTCGAGAAACCTGCCGACGTAGCGGCTGCCGAAGCCAATTTGCCCAAAGAAGTTGACTATAATCTACACATAAAGCCGATTTTATCGGATCGCTGTTTTGCTTGTCATGGACCCGATAAGGCGAAGCAGCAGGCAGGTCTTCGATTAGATACGCCCGAAGGTGCTTACGAAGCCTTAGCCAAAAGTGGACACACGGCTATCACACCGGGAGATTTAGCGGGTAGCGAACTATTTCATCGCATCGTCAGCACTGATCCCGATGAGATGATGCCGACGCCAAAGTCGAATCTCGCTTTGAACGCCGAAGAAAAGGCAATGTTGATTCGCTGGATCGAGCAGGGAGCTAAGTATAAAGAGCACTGGTCGCTTGTGACGCCGACAATGCCCGAAATTCCGGCGGTTAAGGATGAGAAATGGGTAAAAAACGATATTGATCGGTTTGTGCTGGCTAAACAGGAAGCCAAAAAACTCAGACATGCTCCCGAAGCAGATAAAACAACGCTGATTCGGCGCGTAACACTAGATCTGACGGGCTTGCCGCCAACGCCCGCCGAAGTAGATGCTTTTCTGGCCGATTCATCGCCCAATGCCTATGAGAAAGTGGTGAATCGGCTACTAGCCAGTCCGCATTATGGCGAACGGCAGGCCGTTGAGTGGCTCGATGTGGCTCGGTATGCTGATACACACGGCTATCAGGACGATGGCTTGCGGACGATGTGGCCTTATCGCGATTGGGTCATTCGGGCCTTCAATCGAAACCTGTCGTTCGACCGATTCATTACCTGGCAACTGGCTGGTGACTTGCTGCCAAAGCCGAATAAAGATATGTTGCTGGCAACGGCCTTCAACCGGAATCATCAACAAAGTCAGGAGGGAGGCATTGTCGACGAGGAATATCGTGTCGAATACGTTGCCGATCGGGCCAATACGTTTGGTAAGGCAATGTTAGGACTTACGGTAGAGTGCGCTCGATGCCACGACCATAAATACGATCCCATCTCGCAAAAAGACTATTACTCTCTGTTCGCTTTCTTTAATAGTAACAACGACCGGGGACAGATTCCCTATAATGGTGAGGCTGCCCCAACCATTACGTTGACCAAGCCAGAAACGGAGGCAAAGCTGAAGTTCATTCGCGAAAAATTAACTCCCCTCCAACAACGTCTTAACCCAAACCGCGCTGAGTATCAACAACAGTATGGGCGGTGGTTGTCACAGTTAGAACACAGTAACACAGGGACGCCATCAATTGAACTAGGTCTGATTGGACACTACACCTTTGATGAGGCAGATCGTACCGACATTAGTGCGTATGTGAAGGCTGCGAACGAGAAACGGAAACGCGAAGACGAAAAACGCAAAAAGGAAGAAGCTCAATCGAAAAAAGAAGCTAAAAAGCCGGAAAAGAAAGCGGCTGAAAAGCCCAAGTCTAAGGCTGAGCTCTGGAAAGATCCCCGCAATGCGTTTGCCAATCTGGTGAACGATACGCTTCCGGCGCGATTAGGTGGTGACCCCGATAAATTGCCTTACCAGGTAGCTGGTCGCTTTGGAAAAGCGCGGTTCCTACCTGGAGATAGCTATATTGAACTGCCCGGTAACTTCGCAGCTTTTGAGCAGAATCAGCCGTTTACGGTTAGTGGCTGGTTTAATCTGGCAAAGTCGGGAATGGCAGCCACGTTGATGGGCCGTACCACGGGCCCAATGGACGGACAGCGTGGCTATCAGCTCGATCTATTGGCAGACGGGCGGCTGAAACTAACATTCAGTCACGTATGGCCAGCTAATGCCATCGACATTGAGTCTGTCGGTAAAGTCCCCGCCAAGCAATGGTTTCAGGTGGCTTTTACGTACGACGGCATGGCTCGGGCCAATGGTCTAACCTTGTATATAAACGGCAACCCGATTCAGACAAAGGTCATTACGGATAATCTGATCCATAGTACAGTGTATGGTAAAGACCGCACACACTGGGCGCAGCATGCGTTCTACGTTGGCCGGATGCATGATTATTTCTATAAAGATTTCGCGGTCGATGAGTTGCGTATTTACAATCGTTGTCTGACTAGCCTGGAAATGCCAGCTCTGGCCGGACGACCTAATGCCTTACTGGCTGCTTTACGCACCCCGGCTACGAAACGGACACCCGCTCAGCGAACAGGACTTTATAATTACTACGTTAGAACCGTTGATTCTGCTTACCGTACTGCTTATGCCGAAGCTATGAAACTACGCGGTGAGCAGGTTATGCTGTACACAAATGCCGACCAGGTGATGGTCATGCACGAACGGTCAACCCCACGCACGACCCACATTCTAAAACGCGGAGCTTATGACGCTTATGGTGATGCGGTAGAACCTGCTACACCTGAGAAACTGACTCCATTCCCGGCCGAATACCCGAAAAATCGGTTAGGGCTTTCTAAATGGCTACTTAATGCAGATAACCCGTTGTTTAGCCGAGTGATGGTCAACCGGTTCTGGCAGCAATACTTTGGCCAGGGATTAGCAAAGAACAGCGATGATTTCGGTAACCAGGGAGCATTGCCAAGCCATCCCGAATTGCTGGATTATCTGGCCGTAACGTTTCGGGAATCATGGAATGCTAAGGCCATACACAAACTGATTGTCATGTCGGCGACGTATCGGCAATCGTCCACAGTTTCGGAAACGTCACGCGAAGCTGATTTTGACAACACGTTCCTGACGCGAGGTGCCAGCTATCGTATGTCGGCCGAACAGGTGCGGGATATTGCATTAGCGGCTAGTGGCTTACTGAATCAGCACATTGGCGGTCCCAGCGTAAAGCCTTATCAACCCGCCGGTATTTGGGAGGCTTTGGCCACGCGAAATGCCGTTAAGTACGTGCAAAGCCAGGGCGACAGTTTGTATCGACGATCTCTTTACACAATCTGGAAGCGGTCGTCTCCGGCGCCAATGATGCTCAACTTCGACGCAGCCGAGCGGCATACTTGTATTGTTAAACGGCAAAAAACGAGTACGCCCTTGCAGGCGCTTGTTACGCTTAACGATCCACAATTTGTAGAAGCGGCTCGTGTGCTGGCGCAAGTAGCCTGGACGGCTACGTCTGGGTTGGCAGAAGCAAAACGACCGGACGAAACTATCCAGGCTACATTCAAAGCGGTTATTAGCCGTCCGGCACGGCCACAGGAGCTTGGCTTGATGAAGCAATTATACGTAGAAGAATTAGCTGATTTTAACAAGAATCCAAAGCGAGCCACCGAGCTGCTCTCGGTAGGAGAATATCCCGTTGACAAAAAGCTGAACAGGGCTGAGTTAGCCGCCTGGACAGTAGTAACGAGTACCATTATGAATTTTGACGAAGCGATTATTAAGCGATAGATTATGTCTGATATTCAGGATCAAATCTTCGACAATGTCCATGACCAACTCAGTCGCCGGACCTTTCTGGGGCAAACCAGCGCGGGCTTAGGAACCATTGCCCTAGCTTCGCTACTGAATCCGGGTAGTCTCTTCGGGGGGACAGCTTCAGAGAATCCAGCTTTAGGTAAGCCGCATTTCCCGCCTAAGGTGAAGCGCGTAATCTACCTCTTTCAAAGCGGAGCGCCCTCACAACTGGAGTTATTCGACTACAAGCCGAGGCTTGAAGCCATGTGGGGGCAGGATTTACCCGAGTCAGTGCGGAAAGGCCAACGACTGACCGGTATGACAGCCGGGCAAAGCCGTTTTCCGCTGGCTGCGTCCAAATACAAATTTGCCCAATACGGGCCTGGGCGCATGTGGATCAGCGAACTCCTGCCGCATACTTCACGCATTGCGAGCGATCTGACATTTATCCGTTCGATGCATACCGAAGCGATTAATCACGATCCAGCCGTAACATTTTTTCAGACCGGAAGCCAGCAGGCCGGGCGTCCAAGTTTCGGCTCCTGGATTAGCTACGGCTTAGGGTCCGACAACCAGAACTTACCGGCTTTCGTCGTCTTGCTTTCGAAAGGTCGTGAGGGAGATCAACCTCTGTACGCTAAACTCTGGAGTAATGGCTTCCTGCCGTCGGTGCATCAGGGCGTTGTATTTCGGTCAGGGCCCGATCCGGTGTATTACCTGAACAACCCACCGGGTATTGATAGGACGAGTCGGCGACGAATGCTTGACTACCTGACTAAGTTGCATCAGGAGCAATATAAGCACGTATTGGACCCGGAAATCAACAACCGCATGGCCCAGTACGAAATGGCTTATCGAATGCAGGCTTCAGTACCCGAAACGCTCGATATATCGAAAGAGCCTGACTACATCTTCGATATGTACGGCCCTGAAAGCCGCAAGCCGGGTACGTTTGCCGCTAACTGCCTGCTGGCTCGTAAGCTGGTTGAGAAAGACGTCAAATTCGTGCAGCTGTACCACCAGGGATGGGACCAGCACGGTAATCTGCCCAACGACATCAAAATTCAGACGAAGAGCGTAGATCAGCCGTCAGCCGCGTTGATTATGGATTTAAAACAGCGCGGACTCTTAGACGACACACTCGTAATTTGGGGTGGCGAGTTTGGTCGGGGCGCTTACTCGCAGGGCAAACTTACCCGAGATAACTACGGACGGGATCACCATCCACGAGCTTTCTCTATCTGGATGGCCGGAGCCGGTGTCAAGAAAGGTATGGTCTACGGGGAAACGGATGACTTTGGCTATAATGTTGTTAAAGATCCGGTGCATGTCCACGATTTTCAAGCGACGGTTCTGCACCTGCTGGGCGTTGATCACGAAAGATTAACCTTCAAAAGCCAGGGCCGACGCTATCGCCTGACGGATGTGCATGGAAAAGTTATGAAACCGTTGTTGATTTGAGGCAGGATGATAGAATCAGAATAGTTTCTATAAATATTCTCATTCAACAAAGCCGGCTTATAAGTCGGCTTTTACTTTTGCGAGGTAATGAACAGCCTTCTCTATTTGAGAACAACAAACAAAATCAAGAAAATTGCCTTAATCGAATAAATTTCGGCTGCGTCGGCGGTCTGTTATCACAATGCAGCAACAACTCGACACCTGGATACGCGCCCTGATTCGTTGGGCCGGCTACGTACCGAACCGCGACTTGTCGGGATGGGTACTGCTCATAACGGCTGTTGTGCTTGGTTTTGCCGTGAACTTAGTAGTCACGCAGATCATTCGGTTTGTGGTTCGCCGACGACCGTTTCAGAGTTTGACGTTGCTTAAGAGGCACGCCCGGTGGGCATTTTGGGTATTTGTACCCTCTTTGTTCTTTCTACTGGCCACAAACATACAATCCGAGCGATTTACACGACGGCACCCGGTTGCCGACAAAGCGGCCGAAGTTATTTTCCTTATTTCGAGTACCTGGCTGGTTGTTCAGCTACTGCAAGTTGGTGAGCTGTTACTCATTCGCAGTTACGACACTACACAAGACATCAACCTGTCGCAGCGTAAGTTTGTAACTCAAGTGCGGTTCGTGCGTCGGTTACTCGCTTTTGGGGTAGTACTGATTGGCGCTTCGTTGCTGTTGATAAGCTTTCAAGGGAGCCGCAAAGTTGGTCTTAGCGTGTTGACGTCCGCGGGGGTAGTTTCGGTAGTAATCGGTTTTGCCGCCCAAAAAACGCTGGCTAACCTGCTGGCTGGTATTCAGATCGCCTTTAATCAGCAAATACGCTTAGACGATGCCGTCGTCGTAGAGAAGGAGTGGGGACGAGTTGAGGAAATTAACCTTACCAATGTAGTCGTTCGTTTATGGGACCGGCGTCGGCTAATTGTGCCCATTACGTACTTTGTCGAAACACCTTTTGAAAACTGGACTCGCTCCGACGCGTCGATAACCGGCACCGTTTTTTTGTACCTGGACTACACAGTTCCTGTTGATAAAATCCGGGAAAAAGCCCGCGAACTGGCCGAAAACGACCCTCTTTGGAATGGAGATGTATTTACAGTTCAGGTGACAGATACACAGCCAACGTGCATTGTGGTTCGAATACTGGTTTCGGCGAGGGACTCACCATCAACCTTCGATCTCCGTTGCCATATCCGCGAACAAATTATCGCCTTCATTCGCGATGAATATCCGCAGGCCTTACCGCAAACTCGCCTGATGCTGGCGGAGGAACTACGACCTAAAGAAGCATAACAATTTACGATTTGTGACGTACGAATTAAGATTTGGGCTAGCGCTTTATGGAATCGTAACTTGTACGTCACAAATCGTACATCCTTTTTACTCTTCCCACCCAAACGATCGTTCAATGGCTTTCTGCCAACCTCGCATCAGCCGTGCTCGCTGGGCTTCATCCATATTCGGTTCATACGTACGAGCCACTCCCCAATTTTGGCGGAGGTCATCTAAGTTTTGCCAGTAACCAACGGCCAGGCCAGCGGCATAAGCTGCGCCGAGGGCTGTTGTTTCGGTCATTTGCGGGCATACTACTGGTCCGTTTAGCATATCTGACTGAAACTGCATGAGCAGTGAATTGACAACCATGCCACCGTCTACCCGCAGTGATTTGAGCGATACACCCGCATCCTGCTCCATCGCCCGAACAACGTCAACGGTTTGGTAGGCGGTGGCTTCTAGCACCGCTCGGGCTAAGTGGCCTTTATTGACAAACCGCGTTAGCCCCGCAATGACGCCCCGTGCATCGGCTTTCCAGTGGGGAGCGTACAGGCCCGAAAAGGCTGGCACAAAGTAGGCCCCGCCATTGTCTTCAACAGAGCGAGCAAGAGGTTCGATGTCAGTGCTTTTCTTAATAATGCCCAGGTTATCACGCAGCCATTGAACAAGAGCACCCGTAATGGCGACACTGCCTTCGAGGGCATAATGAACAGGCTCATTTTGAAATTGGTAGGCTACCGTCGTTAGCAAACCACAGGTGGAAGGACGTAGCTCCGTGCCCGTGTTCATGAGCAGGAAGCAGCCCGTGCCATATGTATTTTTGGCTTGCCCTGGCTCGTAGCACGTTTGCCCCACAAGAGCGGCCTGCTGATCGCCTAAAATACCCGCGATAGGAACGCCTGGCAAGACTTCGGATGATACAGTCCCATAAACCTCGCTGCTCGGCCGGATTTGGGGCAGCATAGCACGGGGAACCGTAAAATCATCAAGGAGTTGGTCATCCCAGTCGAGTGTTTGCAGGTTCATCAACTGGGTGCGGCTGGCATTTGTAACGTCGGTGAGGTGCAGACCTCCGTGCGACGGCCCGGCGTTCGGACCGCCCGTCAGGTTCCAGACCACGAACGTATCCATGTTACCAAAGAGGGCATCACCCCGTTCGGCGTCAGCCCGGAGACCTGCTACGTTGTCCAATAACCATTTGAGTTTTAGGCCGCTAAAATAGGTGGCTAATGGCAGGCCAGTTTGCTCACGAAACCGATCCTGACCATGCCCATTCGCCGAGAACTCAGTGACTAAATCAGCCGTGCGCATGTCCTGCCAGACGATGGCGTTGTAATACGGCTTGCCGGTTCGACGATTCCAGACAACCGTGGTTTCACGCTGGTTAGTTATGCCAACGGCTGCAATGTCCTGCGCCGATAACTTGGCTTTGATGCGAGCCAGAGCAACCACTTCGAGGGTATTCCGCCAGATTTCTTCGGGATCATGCTCGACCCAGCCCGGTTGTGGATAAATCTGTTTATGTTCTTTCTGAGCCAGTGAAACAATCTGCCCTTGCCGGTCGAACACAATGCAGCGAGTGCTGGTCGTTCCCTGATCAATGGCGGCTACGTAGGTGGGCATAAGTTAAAAGTTTGGGTACATTAAGGTGTTTTCTCTTCTTTGTTGGCGCAGTTTTAAACTATTCACCGTAATTTCATAATGAATGAAGTTGAACGCCAGCTTCTGCTAAATATGAAAGCGGATCTGAAAAAGTATCTCCGGTTAATTGATGAGCAACTAATTTATTATAAGCCCGACGATGATAATGAAAAGCATGCGTTTCTTATAAAAAAAGCTATTCAGTTCAGGGATTCCTTATTGAAAATTAATAATCAACTAAGCCAAGACGACTTATGAATTCAGTTCAGACACGCATCTCCATGTTTTATAAGCAAATGGAAGAAGTGCAATCAGAACAGGAACGCTTAGCTATCAAGCAGGCCCGACAACAATATTATGATCAACTTTCGGAATCTGATCAGAAAATAGCACGTAAGACTTCAGAACTATTTCTCGCCCAGCTCGCTCAACAGATTGAAGCAGAAATCGACCCTAAACTTGACCGTTTAGACGATGTACTGGCCCATATTCAGGCTAAAAAACTTACAGCGCAAACCACCGAATCAGCACCCCGCCAATAACGGCACCAATTAAGGGGCCTAGTACCGGTATCCAGGCGTAATTCCAGCCGGATGAGCCCTTGTTAGGAATAGGAAGCAAGGCATGGGCTAAGCGCGGACTTAAATCGCGCGCTGGATTAATGGCATAGCCCGTTGGTCCCCCCAACGATAGCCCGACGCTCCAGACGAGTACACCAACTAAGTACGGCCCTATGCCAATAGCTAGTTCGCCTAAATTTTTGGACGAAATACCAGCCAGACCTAGAATCAAAACCATGGTGGCCAGTGCCTCGCTAATCAGGTTAGAACCTGTGCTACGGATAGCGGGCGTATTACAGAATGCAGCTAGTTTAGACGCTTTGTCTTCCGTAACGGCCCAGTGAGGTAAGTAGTGCAGCCATACCAACCCTGCTCCTAAAAGAGCTCCGATTAACTGCGCTGTGATGTAGGGAATGACCTGACCGTACTCATTCTTTGCTACGGCAAAAGCAATTGTAACCGCCGGATTCAAATGCGCATCAATACTGCCGAAGGCTTTAGCTACAAAAACTCCCATCGTAACGGCAAATGCCCAACCCGTTGTGATAACGATCCAGCCCGAAGCTTCTCCCTTCGTTTGTCGTAATACGACGTTGGCTACGACGCCATCGCCTAAAAAGAGAAGGACCATAGTTCCAATGAGTTCGCCAAGAAAGGGAGAAGTTTGCACGAGTAGTGTATGAGTTTAGGAATAGTTTGTGCGAATTAAACCATATTTTTGGCACTTCTACAACCATACTTACTCATTGTTTATGAAAAGCATTGTTTTTGAGCAGACTGGTAAACCTGCTGAAATACTTAAACCAACCGACGTACCTATGCCTGAACCAGGGCTAAACGAGGTACGCGTAAAGGTAATCGCCAGCCCAATTAACCCGTCAGACATTATGTTCGTCCAGAACCTGTATGGTATCCGGCCTCAGTTACCATCTGGTGCAGGTTTCGAGGGAGTAGGTCTTATTGATGCAGTGGGAGAAGGTGTCCAGATGGATGTTGGCGCTCGGGTTGGGTTTACTAGCATAGGAACCTGGTCAGAATATGCTATAGCACACCAACGAAGCTTGATTCCCGTACCAGATAACATGTCTGACGATATGGCGGCTCAGCTTTTCGTGAACCCTTTTACCGCTTATGCTATGGTGCAGGATGCTGGCGTACCCGAAGGTGGTTGGCTAATGGTGACTGCCGCTGGTTCAGCCTTTGGAAAGCTGGTGATTCAGTTGTGCAAGATGCGCGGCATCAACACCATTGGTACCGTTCGGCGCGACGATCAGACTGATGAGTTGAAATCGCTTGGATTGACGGAAGTTATCAACACAGAATCGGAGAACTTACCCGCTAGGGTAAAGCAAATTACCGATGGCAATGGCGTTGCCTGCGTGCTGGATGCGGTTGGTGGGCATACAGCTACCGAAGCGCTTAAATGCCTTGCGAAGGGCGGTACCATGATCATTTATGGTTTGCTTAGCCTACAGGACCCTGCTATAAACGCTGGCTTACTTATTTTTAGAGAGCTGACCGTTAAAGGCTTCTGGCTAACGGACTGGATGCGTCGGGTAGACAGCCAGACTCGGCAAGATGTTGCTCAGAACGTCATTAGTCTGCTGTCGTCCGGTAAAATTCAACTACCGGTTGAAGCGTCGTACTCGCTCGATCAGATTACCGAAGCCGTTGAACACGCTGACCGCCCTGGCCGATGGGGTAAGATTCTGGTAAAGCCCTAGTCTGGTCAAGGTCAACTACGTAAGTTTCTCTTTCGTTTTATGACGGCTTGATTATCTTTGACAACAATATCCAAGGAAACTGGCGCGTTTGTTTCAAGACGACCGCTGGTCTAATTTACCACTTACCCGATTCGTTCGTATGCTCTTGCTCCAGGTTCCGGCTACCGACACCACGGCCGCATCATTGTCTGCCACTTCGGCGGCTGCTCAACCTCAAAGTTTGCAACTGTTTGATCTGGTAGCAAAAGGGGGATGGGTAATGATTCCCATCGCTTTTCTGTTCTTTTCGGCGCTTTACCTGATTTTTGAGCGCTTCTTTGTTATCCGTTCTCAAACAAAAGCAGATCCTAATTTTATCGATAATATTCGCGACATGGTTGCCCAGGGCAACATTAAGTCGGCCGAATCATTTGCTAAAAATCAGCGTACCGCCATGGGGCGCGTATTCGAAAAAGCCATCGGCCGAATCGGATCACCCATTAAGGAAATCGAAAGCACAGTCGAAACCGTTGGTCAAATTGAGTTGTCGCGCCTGGAGCGCAATATGGGCTATCTGGGTATTATCGCTGGTATAGCGCCTATGCTTGGTTTCATTGGTACTATCTCAGGGATCATTCGAATATTTTATGACATTTCGCTGTCCGACAACATTAGTGTCGGCATCATTGCTGGTGGTCTGTACGAAAAAATGATCACCTCAGGAGCTGGTTTGATTGTGGGCGTAATTGCTTACACAGGCTATCACCTGCTGAATATGATGATTGAGAAATTCACGCTCTCATTAGAAATGAACGCGTTTGAATTCATCGAAGTCTTACAGAAACCAACCGCCGAAACGGCTCGAATGCGGTAAATCTGGTTACTAAGTGGTCATTCGTAGTCATTAATTATCTCTAATGAGTTCCACAATGAATGATCACTAATGACAGTCAATGGCTACGAATGACTTTTTATGAAGCTCCGAAGAAAAAATAAGTTTGCTGCTGAGGTTGCTACGTCATCCTTGAACGACATCATGTTTTTCCTGCTGTTGTTCTTTTTGATTATTTCGACGGTGGCTAACCCAAACGTTATCAAGCTGATGCTGCCTAAAGCGGCCTCCTCGCAGCAGTTGAGCAAGAAGCAGGTAACTTTGTCCGTAGACGACAAGAAGCAGTATTTTATTGATAAGAAACCTGTTGAATCGGCTAATCTGGAAACTGAATTAAAAACGATCATGGCTGGTATTGCCGAGCCAACGGTTGTTGTGCGTTTTGATAAATCGTTGACGGTGCAAGATCTGGTTGACGTATTACAGACTGGCGCCAAGTTGAACATTAAAATGGTGATGGCTACTTCGAAGTAAAGCTCTGATTTTAATGCCAAGGATAAGGTTTTCAGCCGCTGCACAGCATGTGTGGCGGCTTTTTTATTAAGTTGATTGATTGGTTCAGTAATCAATAGTCTTAACTTTTGAGTTACATGAAAAACTTACCTGACCATTCATGATTGCTGATTATACTGAAGCCGCTGTTTGCCATGTAGACGATATGGTGGATGGTGAATTAAAAGAAGTTCGCGTTGGCGATACTGATGTATTACTTGCTCGTGCCGACGGTCAATACTATGCATTATACCCAAAATGTTCGCATTATCAGGGGCCGCTAGTCAAAGGGCTACTGCATGGTAACCGACTCGTTTGTCCCTGGCATAATGCCTGTTTTGATGTCCGTACGGGTCACAGGCTTGAAGCGCCAGCCTTGAATGGGTTACCCACGCATGAGGTACGTATTGAAAATAACCAGGTGTTTGTACGTCTGACTACCGACAAGGACAGTTTAGAAAATCCACTGGCGGCACTGGATGACGAAAACACCCAAACATACGTCATTGTAGGAGGGGGCGGGGCTGGGGCGTTTGCCGCCGAAGGTATGCGCGAAGCAAGCTTTACGGGTAAAATCATCATGTTGACCGAAAGCCAGGAAGGCCCTTATGATCGTCCGAATTGTTCTAAAGATTACCTGCAAGGAAAAGCACCTGACGAATGGATGCCGTTACGACCGGCCGATTTTTATCAGGACTATGGAATAGAGGTTCGCACCAGCCAACGTGTCGTGTCGCTCGATCCAGCTAACAAGCGAATTGAACTAGCCTCTGGTGAAACTATCCAATATGATCAGGCGCTGATTTGCCCCGGAGGAAAGCCTAATGAACTTTCAGTGCCCGGAGTTGAACTTAGGGGAATTTATACGCTTCGCAGTCTGCATGACAGTCAGATACTGCGCGAACTGGGCCAGGCGGGCAAGCGCGTAGTGGTTGTTGGCAGTTCGTTTATCGGCGTGGAAGGCGCTATGAGTTTGCGAAAGCTGGGCAGCGAAGTACATATAGTTGGTCGGGAAGAGGTGCCTTTTGAAAAAAATCTAGGTGAAAAAATCGGGCGACTCATGCAGAGTTGGCACGAGAAGGAGGGAATTCGCTTTCACCTTGGCCGCCAAGTCCAACGCTTTGACGGTGACGGTGTCGTCAATGCGGTTATACTCGACAATGGTGAACGGATTCTGGCCGATTTTGTGCTGCTAGGCTTAGGGGTTAAGCCGCAGACAGATTTCTTAAAAGGTGTTACCCTTGACAAAGACGGAGGAGTGAATACCAACGAATTTTTGCAAGTAACAGACGGCTTGTTTGCCGCTGGCGACGTTGCGCGTCACCCAATGCCAGACGGTCCACAACGTATCGAACACTGGAAAGTAGCTGGTCAGCAAGGCCACGTGGCCGGATTGAATATGGCCCGGCTTGGATCAGGAGAGCCTTCACAAAAAGCTGAACCAGAGCCTTACCGCATGGCACCTTTTTTCTGGACTAATCAACAAGGTAAGCGAATCAATTATGTAGGTCATGCAGATAAGTTTGATGATATCATTTACGATGGAGACCCTGAGAAAGACGAAGCTTTCCTGGCTCTCTACGTACGGGGTGGTATAATTAAAGCAGCCGCTGGTCTGAAACGTGATCAGGATATCATCGCCATCCGAGAGCTAATGCAGGAGGGACGAATGCCAGCAGCGGAAAGCATTAGAGAGGGCTTTGATTGGGTTCAGGAACTGAAAAAATCCTGATTCCTCCAAAACCTGTTTAACTTTGTCACCGGACCGCGCGAAACCCCGGTTTGGCTATGACGCATCAACTTGTACTAAAAAAGCCGCTGGCGTTTTTTGATCTTGAAACGACTGGCATTAACGTTGCTAAAGACCGCATCATCGACATTTGTGTCGTCAAAGCGCTACCCGGCGGTGAGGTCGTCAGTAAATCGCAACGTGTCAACCCCGGTATGCCCATTCCGCTCGAATCAAGTATGATTCACGGCATTTACGACGAAGACGTTAAAGACGCCCCTCCTTTTAAAACGGTTGCCAGAACCCTGGCCCAGTTCATGGACGGCTGCGATCTGGCGGGTTTCAATAGTAACCGCTTCGATGTTCCCCTCTTGGTAGAAGAATTTTTGCGAGCTAACGTTGATTTTGAGGTGAAAAATCGTCGCTTGGTCGATGCACAGCGGATCTTTCATTTGATGGAGCCCCGGAATTTATCGGCAGCCTATAAATTTTACTGCAACAAAGAGCTAATTGGTGCTCACGGAGCCGAGGTCGACACTGTAGCTTCATTGGAAGTGCTCAATGCACAAGTGCAACGTTACATAGGCATGGTTGCCAAAACCGATAGCGGCCAAGATGTCGTTTTTGAGAACGATGTAGAAATGCTTCACAGCCTGACTGCCAACAAAAACGTGGATCTGGCCGGCCGTATAATCATCAACGATAAAGGCGAGGAAGTCTTTAATTTTGGTAAGCATAAAGGCCTGCCCGTATTGGATGTACTGAAAAAAGAACCTTCCTTCTACGATTGGATGCTGAAAGGAGAGTTTCCGCTCGATACCAAACGACGCCTTACCGAAATTCGGTTGCGGATGTTCAGCAACGGGAACGGACGAAAGTAGTGTAAGTCACCAAGCAAGTGTTACAACCTAATTCATCGCACTTACTCGGCTTACTTCACAATTAACCCTTTCCACCAATACCGAATAATCTGTACATTTGCGGCACTTTCTATTAACCGGCAAACCATGCAACCCACGCAGGACGTCCTGATTCCGGAAGTCATTCAACAAATACCGCTTACGTACTACCTCATTCTTAGTACTGCACTGTTCGTTATCGGCATCATTGGCGTGTTGACACGGCGTAATGCCATTATCATCTTCATGTCCATCGAGTTGATGCTGAATGCGGTTAACTTGTTGCTCATCGCGTTTTCGTCGTATCGCTCTGATTCGGCTGGACAAGTATTCGTCTTTTTCATTATGGCCGTTGCTGCCGCCGAAGTGTCGGTTGGATTGGCCATCATTGTGATGATTTATCGAAATACCCGCTCCATTGATGTGGGCTTGCTTAACAAATTGAAATGGTAATGTAAGAGTGAGTAGTAAAGAAACGGCGCTTTAGCTGTTGTCTTATTCACTCATTCGTTTAATCACTCATTCACTCATTATCAATGCAACCAGAATTACTCTGTGCGTTAATTCCGCTTTTTCCTCTGATTGGCTTTCTCATTAATGGCATCGGCTTTCGGCATGTGCCAAAGGGGGTAGCCGGAGCCATTGCCACCATTGCCGTACTAGCTTCGTTTCTTACGTCGGCATTTTTATTTGGCGCGTTTATCGGTAACGAACACCAAACGGGTAGTACTGCACCCCTCGTAGCGACGCTATTCGACTGGATCAGCGTAGGCGACCTGCATATCAATTTCTCGTTCCAGATTGACCAGCTTAGCCTGATTATGCTGCTGGTCGTTACGGGAGTTGGTTCGCTGATTCATCTCTACAGTATTGGCTATATGAGCCACGACTCGGGTTTCGGCAAGTTCATGGCTTTCCTGAACCTGTTTGTGTTTTTCATGCTGCTGCTGGTGATGGGGTCTAACTACGTCATCATGTTTATTGGCTGGGAAGGGGTAGGGCTATGTTCGTATCTGCTCATTGGCTTCTGGAACACGAACACGAGCTATAACAATGCCGCCCGCAAAGCCTTCGTTATGAACCGCATCGGTGATTTGGGCTTTTTGCTGGGTATCTTCATGTTGATTAATACCTTCGGTACGGTTGAGTATGTTGATATTTTCAAACAGGCTACCAGCTTAGAAATTGGCGATTCAACTGTTTTCCTGATCACAATCCTGCTGTTTGTTGGCGCAATGGGTAAGTCGGCCCAAATCCCGCTGTACACCTGGTTACCTGACGCCATGGCGGGCCCGACGCCTGTGTCTGCCCTTATTCACGCAGCTACGATGGTTACGGCAGGCATTTACATGGTCGTTCGCTCGAACGTATTGTACACGCTCTCTCCACTAACATTAGAAATAATTGGTGGTATCGCCATCGCGACGGCTCTCTTGGCAGCTTCGATTGGCCTGTTGCAGAACGACATCAAAAAGGTACTCGCTTATTCGACAGTATCCCAGCTAGGCTATATGTTCCTGGGGTTGAGCGCAACAGCATACACGGCGGGGATGTTTCACGTCATTACCCACGCGTTTTTCAAAGCGTTGCTCTTCCTCGGCGCCGGTAGTGTTATCCACGCTATGTCAGACGAGCAGGATATTCGCAAGATGGGCGGTTTGCGTAAGGCGTTGCCCGTTACGTTCATCACCTTCTTAATTGGTACTATTGCCATTTCTGGCTTGCCACCTTTTGCGGGTTTCTTCTCGAAAGATGAGATCCTCGCGCATGTCTTTGAGCACAACAAAGTGCTATGGGCACTGGGCGTTTTAGGTTCGGGTCTAACCTCCTTTTATATGTTCCGGTTGTTGTTCCTGACGTTCTTCGGTAAGTTTCGTGGAACGGAAGAACAGCGTCACCATCTCCACGAGTCACCGGCTACTATGACAGCACCTTTGGTGTTTTTAGCTATTCTGTCGGCCGTTGGTGGTATACTCAACCTACCAGGATCGGGTTGGTTAGGTGATTTTATGGCTCCCTTGTTCGAAGGGTCACGTCAGGTAAACCCCGAAGCTTTCGCCGAATCGACGGTTGAACATAGCACAGAGTATATCCTGATGGCCGTATCAGCAGGTGTTGCTTTGCTGGCACTCATCCTGGCTTACGTGATGTACATCAGCCGCGGGGCGGTTCCGGCTCCTGAAACAGACGAGCGGTCATTGCCAGAGAAGGTGATCTACAACAAATACTACATTGACGAGCTCTACGATAATATCATAGTTGAACCAATTCGCGGTTTAGGCGACGCTTTATACAGCTTCGGCGAAGGTCTGGTGGACGGTCTTGTTAACGGTGTTGCCTGGCTTGTTCGGCAGAGTTCGTCGCAGTTGCGGTTGTTGCAAAACGGGTCGATTGGCTTTTACGTCTTTGCCATGGTGCTTAGCATTGCAGCCATTTTTGCACTACGTTTCTTTATTCGTTTCTAACCGATGCTCCAGGGGGTGCTTCGTCGCCCATTATAAATTGTAAAATCAGTATATGCTTACTTTAGCGTTAATACTTTTTCCAGCCTTAGCCGCCACGCTGCTCTTAGTAGTCAAAGGCGAAACGGTGAAACAACTGGCCTTTGGCGCTGCGTTGATCGAATTAGCTTTGGCTGTCTACATTTTTAATGCGTTTACGCCTGACGCAACCTCGCAATTTGGTTTCGACTACGCCTGGATTGGGGCATTAGGCATTCGCTTGAGCGCGGGCGTGGATGGGATCAGCTTGTTATTAGTGCTGTTAACGGGCTTACTGGTTCCGTTCATTGTGTTATCTACCTTCAACCGTAATTACGAACGGCCCAGCACATTCTATGCATTAATGCTTTTCATGCAGGCTGCGTTAATGGGCGTTTTCACCGCTCGGGATGGTTTCTTATTCTATCTATTTTTCGAGGCTGCTCTTATTCCCATCTATTTTTTGGCGGCTATGTGGGGGGGCGAAAACCGGGTTGCTGTTACGTTCAAGTTCTTTGTGTACACCATTTTCGGCAGCTTGTTCATGCTTATTGCGTTGGTGTACCTGTATTATCAAACACCCGCCAGCCTAACAGCTCCTCATTCCTCGGCCATCGCTGATTTTTATAAACTGAAACTGACACCCGCAGCACAAGGATGGGTTTTCTGGGCGTTTTTTATTGCGTTTGCTATCAAGATGCCCGTATTTCCCTTTCACACTTGGCAGCCTGATACGTACGTTGAGTCACCAACGCCCGCCACGATGTTACTTGCTGGCATCATGCTGAAGATGGGTGTATATGGCCTGATTCGGTTCATCTTACCTATAGTTCCGATTGGTGTAGAAACTTGGGGCCAAACGGCCATTACGTTGTCTGTAATCGGTATTGTTTACGGTTCAATTATCGCCATTCGTCAGCGTGATATGAAGCGCTTAATTGCTTACTCATCCTTCTCACACGTTGGTTTAATGGCGGCCGGTGTTTTCTCGCAAACCGAAACCGGTATGCAGGGCGCACTTGTGCAGATGCTGGCGCACGGTATTAACGTCGTGGGTATGTTTTTCGTAGCTGATATAATCTTCTCCCGCACGAATACGCGTCAACTCGATCAGCTCGGCGGCATCACCCGTACGACGCCGAAGTTGACAGTCTATTTCATGATTATGTTGTTGGGCAGCGTTGCTTTACCTCTCACGAATGGATTTGTCGGTGAATTCTTGCTGCTACACGGCGTCTTTACCTATAATCATTACCTGGGGCTAGCTGCTGGCTTTACCATTATTTTTGGCGCTGTATACATGCTCCGGATGTTTCAGAAAAGTATGTTCGGACCGACATCGCTCCGCACCGGCACATTTTCTGACTTAACTAGTTCAGAAAGTTGGGTTTTTGTGCCTTTAGTGGTCATGGTGTTCTGGATGGGTATTTATCCCCACACATTTTTGAAAGTAACCGAACCGGCTGTTGCCAGCCTAATGAAATACATTGGTACTACGGCAGTATCTATGAAATAAAGTGTAAAGAAGTTTTCTGTTTTCGATTGGCTAAATGGTCTCATAGTAACTAATCGAAAACGAAAACGGAAAACTGAAAAAATATGCTTCCCATCGTTCTATTGTCGGTTTTTGGTATCGTTTTATTATTTCTAGGGTTTCTGAAATCGAAAGCAATTTTGCTGCCCGCAACGCTACTATTTTTGTTAATAGCCCTAGCGGTTAATTTCCTCGATTGGAATAAGACGTACTTATATTTCAATGACATGCTGCGGACTAACAACCTCACAATGGTGTTTACAGCTATTGTGCTGGGGTCCGCATTTATGGTTGTCGCGCTATCAAACAGCTTTGTTGAAGACGAAGCAGCTCAGCCTGCAGAATATTACGGCATCATCATGTTCTCCTTAGTAGGGGCAGTTATGATGATTGGCTTCGAGAACCTAGTCATGCTGTTTGTAGGGGTTGAAATCTTGTCCGTCTCTATGTACGTCTTGACGGGAAGCGATAAGCGCAATTTACGCTCAAACGAAGCGGCCTTAAAGTACTTTTTGATGGGATCATTCACAACAGGGATCATGCTGTTTGGTATGGCTCTGCTTTATGGTGCTACCGGCTCATTTACAATTGCTGGTATTGGTGCATACGCAGCCAACCCTCAGGTAGGGCTTTCACTGCTGTTATACGTTGGAATCCTAATGCTGCTCATTGGCTTGTTATTCAAAGTATCGGCAGCGCCTTTTCATTTCTGGACGCCCGACGTATACGACGGTGCACCAACCATATTTACGGCATTTATGTCAACGGTTGTTAAAACAGCCGGTTTTGCCGCCTTATTCCGATTACTATCCGTTTCATTTGGTGGCGTTTATACGTTTTGGTGGACGGTCCTGGCGGTCATTACTGCTATTACACTTGTAGCTGGTAACATCACGGCTGTGTACCAGAATAGCTTCAAACGAATGATGGCATATTCCAGCATCTCGCATGCTGGTTATTTGCTGATAGGCTTAGCAGCGTTGGGGGCGCAAACTAAACAAGCTATTGTTTTTTATTCACTAGCCTACTCGGTTGCTACTATATCTGCCTTTGGTGTCTTGTTGTTAGTTGCTCAGCAGCGGAGTACGCAAACTTTAGGGAGTGACGGGGTAACCAACGAGAGCTTCGATGCGTTCAACGGACTAGCCCGCCAAAATCCTTTGCTTGGCTTTGCCATGGCTGTGTCTATGTTGTCATTGGCAGGAATACCGTTAACGGCAGGGTTCTGGGGTAAATTTTATATGTTCTCGACTGCGGTAGAACGGGGGCAGATATGGCTGTTGGTAATTGCTGTTCTGATGTCAGCGGTTGGTATTTACTACTACTTCCGAGTCATTATTGCCATGTATTTTCGGGACGGAGCTACCGAACAGATCCGGGTGGCCCCGTTTTATCGGTACGTATTACTGGCAGCTACTATCCTGACACTTGGGCTTGGTATTGCCCCCGGTTTGTTTCAAGGATTTTTTTAATAAGAATAGTGCAACTGCTGTACCGTATTCTCAGTAAACAGTTCACAAGGTCACACATTTAACAATGACTTTGTACTTTTATTGACAGAAATAAGTAAGCAGAAGCTATATTCAACGCTATTATCTTAGTGAGCCGGTGAACGTGAGCAGTATTCAACAACCTAAAAGTAGAGAGTTTAAGGGCTTCTTCACGTTCTTTTTGACTGCTTTATTAGGGGCTTCCATCAACTTTATTAGCCGAATATTTTATCGATATTATTTCGATTTCGATACAAGTGTCTTTTGTGGTTATCTCACCGCCACCGTTTTGACGTTCCTTCCAACCAAACGATACGCTTTTTCGGCGGGTAAAACTGGTAATACTGGTCGCGAGGCCGTTAAGTTTTTAGCTATTGCTCTGGTTGCCCTGATTGTACAAGTATACGTGGCTAAGTATACGTTAGAATGGTTAGCTAATCCATTATTTCCATCATCGCCTAAATTATGGCGAGAAACAGGCTCTCACTTAGTGGGCATGGGGGCTAGCTTTTTAGCTAACTACTTTGGGCATAAACTACTAACCTTCCGTAGTACTGGCATGTATGATAAGCTACTTTCCCGCTCTGCCAGAGAAAAACAAGAACATCTATAATCTAGTTGTTAATCATTGATAAATTATATCATTGATTAGATTATTCGAGGAGAGTGCTTCTTAAATCAAATATAAAGAGCATACAGTTTGTATCGCTTGCAAAAAAAGTATATTTGCAAGGCAAACCATTTATACTAAAACAGTAATGAAAAAAGTATTCGCTCTATTATTTGTTGGCAGTGTGTTAACGTTCGCATCTTGTACAACTAAGCCTAAAACAGAAGAAGCTGGTACAGATTCGACTGCAACCATGTCGACCGATACCACAACGATGGCAACTGACTCGGCTTCAACCATGTCGACTGATTCTGCTTCGACGATGTCATCGGACAGCGCCAAGTAAGATTTATCACGCTATTGATTTACAAAAAAGCCTTATTTTTATAAGGCTTTTTTGCTTTATATACTTTGACAAATTCGTTAGCTCAACACATTCCTGCTGCTACCGTAGCGTATTGCCAACAACTTTGGCAGCATTACCAATTTAATTTACGTATCGTTAAACCTCGCCGGACGCGGCTGGGCGATTTTCGGGTGCTGCCCGACAGAACGACGCAAATAACGATTAACGCTGATTTGAACCTATACGCATTTTTAATTACCTACGTTCATGAAGTAGCTCATGCCGATGTGCACCGTAACCATAAACGGCGGACACAACCTCATGGGAAAGCGTGGCAAACGGCTTTTCAGCGGCTTATGTCTCCACTGCTAACGGAAAATGTGTTTCCGCTGGAAATACTGCATCCATTAATGAATTATATGTCTAGTCCGGCCGCTACAACGTACGCTAATCCGGCGCTTATGCTGGCATTAAGACAGGCTGATGCACGGCAGAGCCAATCTGCGACTAGTAATCGTATGTTACTCAAAGACGTACCAGAAGGAAATTCATTTCAGTTGGCAAAAAAGACGTTTGTGCGCGGTACGTTACGTCGAACACGTGTCGTTTGTAAAGAAATATCATCGGGGAAGTCATACGCAATTCTGGCTCATGCATGGGTGGAAAATACTGATCTGTAGTTGGGGGCTCATGACTTGCAGTTTTCCTCATCTGCAAGCGCAAAGTTCCAAACCGTCTGTTCTTAAAGAAGGCGTGTGGGCGAAAATCGGTGTGACGTCTTCGGGCGTTTACCGAATTGACCAGGCTCAACTGGTGGGCCTGAACGCTGCCTTTGCCACCGCCGACCCACGTCGATTACAGCTTTACGGCAACGGAGGAGTTGTGTTGCCTCAATCGAATGCTATCCCTCGACCAAGTGACTTAATCGAAAATGCCATCCAAGTTACCGGTGAGACTGATGGTCGCCTGGATGCTGGCGACGCGATTTTATTTTTTGGACAAAGTCCCCACGCTATCCTTTACGACTCGCTTGCCAAGCGGTTTACGCATCAAATCAACCCTTATTCTGATACAACCTTCTACTTTTTGACCATTGGCCCGGCGCCTGGCCGTCGTATCGCTGATCGGCCAACAGGTACGCTTACGGCTACATCGACCGTTACAACATTTACTGATTACAAATTTCACGAAAAAGACTTGTACAAGATCCCCGCCGTGCGCTCTGGTCGAGAGTGGCTTGGTGAGTATCTAACCAATGACACAGTCAACACTACCGTAATGGATATGCCAGGTCTGGTACCTAACACGGCTGTTCGACTAAAAATGTCGGTAATGGCTGGGGCCGCTGTACCTACGCAGTTTCGGTTGCAGGTGAATAATCAGAATGCAGGAACGCTGACTTTGCCGCCTATCTCAGGTTATGAATATGACTATCAAGGCGTTGTAGGCTCGTTGGATACGTCTCTTGTTAGGCTTGCTTCAACGGAGAACCCGCTACGGCTGGCGCTCACGTTTCGGAAAAACGGACACGCTTCGGCGCAGGGATATCTAGATTTCATTGGTGTTCAGGCACAGCGCGAACTTCGCCAATACGACCAGCCTACCTGGGTGCGTCGGTTAGCGGCTGGTCAGTATACCATACGCCAAGCAACGACAAATCTGCGGCTTTGGGACGTAACAAAGCCACTTATTCCTGCAGCGCAAACGTACTCATTTTTGGCTACCCAAGAGGCCAGCTGGTCGGCACCCGAGCTTCGGGACTACTTCCTGTTTACTGACGCACAAATAGCTTCACCTGCTTCGCTGGTCACAATAGCAAATCAGGACGTGCATGGGAAAGACGCGTCGGAGTTGATAATTATAACTCCTGCTGCCTGGCGTGAAGAGGCCGAAAGGCTCGCAACATTCCGCCGTGAGCACGATAAACTATCTGTTTTGGTTGTCACTACGCAAGAGGTTTATAACGAGTTTGGCTCAGGTCAACCCGATCCAACGGCAATGCGGGACATGATTCGATATTTCTACCAGAAGCAACCTGATAAACTCAAATACGTACTGCTGTTTGGCGATGCAACTTACGACTACCGAAATATTGCGGGGCTTTCTAACCCGGCGCAGTCCGCTAACATGGTGCCTGTATACGAAAGCCGCGAGTCACTCCATCCTGTTCTGAGTTATTCGTCTGATGACTACTTTGGGTTTATGGACGCCAATGAAGGCGAATGGGTGGAAAACTTTAAGGGTGATCATCAACTAGACGTAGGAATAGGCAGATTGCCAGTAAAGTCAGTAGACGAAGCCCGAGTAGTCGTAGACAAGCTTGTGCGATACAGTTCTGATAAAACGTTAATTGGCGATTGGCAAACGCGTGTCATGCTGGTTGGCGACGATGGTGATTACAATGGGTCTTACCCTATCCATCAACATGATGCCGATGAGATGGCTACCATTGTTGAAAAAACCGCGCCAGAGTACCGAGCCGAACGTGTGTTCATCGATGATTATCCACAAGAAACGGTATCGGGTGGTCAAAAAGCCCCCATTGTCAATCAGTTGATTAACCAGGCCATTGCCGACGGACGGTTAATTATCAACTACAGTGGACACGGGGGTGTATTAGGCTTGGCTGATGAGCAAATTGTAACCCTAAAAGACATTCTTTCCTGGAAAAACCGGCGTTTACCTTTATTCGTAACCGCCACCTGTCAATTCGGTCGTTACGATGATCCAAATACTAACTCGGGCGCCGAGCTAACCCTGCTGAGTCGATCCGGTGGAGGCATTGGTTTGTTAACCACTACACGGCCGGTATACGCCAACACGAATTTATTGCTCAATACCGCTTTTTATAACGCAGTGTTTACACCTATCAATGGCCGAATGCCACGTTTGGGGGATGTAATGCGGGCTACTAAAAATAATAGTTTAAGCGGTCCGGCTAACCGAAATTTTGCGCTGTTAGGTGACCCATCTATGCAATTGGCATACCCGAAAGCAGAAGTAAAACTTACGCAAGTAAATGGTAAAGCTGTAACGCCTGGTCGTTCAGATACGTTGCGAGCGCTTCAGTCAATCGAGCTTGCGGGAGAAATTAGGGTAGCAGACCAACCAGTGTCTAATTTTTCGGGTATGATCCAACTGACCCTATACGACAAAGCAGTCACAAAAACGACAATTGGAGCTGAGGCCGACAGCCCTAAAATGAGTTATCAATCGTTTACGAACCCAATTTTTACAGGGCAGGTGCCCGTTCAGCAAGGGCGGTTCACGGCGCGGTTTACCATGCCTAAAGATATAGATTACACTGTTGGTCGTGGGAAGTTATACGCCTATGCCATAAAAGCTGATAGTTCACTAGAGGCTGCCGGTAGTAACGATAGTTTGTTGATTGGTGGCAGCGTTTTTGCTGATAATGTTGATACAGAACCACCTTCGATGACGCTTTCTATTGTTGGAGAAGCTACCGATAATAAGGTGGTACGGATAGCTGGGCCAGATTTTACGTTGAAAGTTAGTCTAGACGATAATCAGGGGATCAACATAGCCAGGTCTGGATTAGGTCATGAGTTAACCGCTCAACTTAACGAGCAAACGCCAGTAGTACTGAATGAAACCTATGTTGCTAATAGTACAGATGGGAGGCAGGGAGAGGCTCGGTATACCTTCCGCGATGTTTCGCCGGGAACCTATGTGATCCGTGTGAAAGCCTGGGATATCAACAATAATTCAACAGAGGGGGCGTTGACCATAGTAGTTTCCGAAAAGCCGGGTTTGTCACTGCAGGCGCTTCGGGTCACTCCGAATCCGGTAGTTGCACAAGCTGTGTTGACAGCTGAGCTGAATCGTTCGGGTGAGCCGCTTGATTGGACGATAAGCATTTATGACCTCAACGGTCGGCTGTTTAATCAGCAAACTGGCCAGTGCTCCGATTGCCCGGCTGCACTAACTGTCGGAAGCTGGGATGGTACTTCTAGTAGTGGGCAGCGCCTACCAAACGGTATGTACCTTGTTCGGCTTAAGATTAATTCTGCTACTGACGGGTCATCGACTAGTGGTAGTAGCAGGATAGTATTAATAAAATGATTTATCGGGTTTTAATTAAACCCATTTTTTCTAATCCAACGATTCATCGTAATTTTGACCGCACACGACTGCCTTTTCACATAACCAATAGCTGTCGTTGACCAACACTCTTTGTATGAAGCGCAATTTTTTCCGTGTTCTTCTCGGCGTTTGTAGTTTCCTTCCCCTCGTCGTTTCTGCACAACAAAATCCAGTTACCACCTTAAGCGGCCAGCAACTACGGGTTCCAACTTCGTCCGTTCCTTTTCTGAATTTTACACCCGATGCCCGCTCTGGCGCATTAGGTGAAGCTGGTGTAGCCTTGGGTGATGCTGATGCCAATGCCATCTTCTGGAATCCATCGAAGCTCGTTTTTGCTAAACAGGATAAAGGGGCATCTATCTCCTACACGCCCTGGTTACGCGAACTGATCGGCGACATGTACTATACATACCTGAGCGGATACTCGAAGGTTGGTAAAAACTCGGTCATTGGCGGTTCTTTAATGTATTTCGATCTCGGCACGGTTGATTTTACGACGGCTACGGGTGTGGCTGCCGGAACATTCAACTCTCGGGAATATGCTGTTACGGCCTCATTTGTTCAGCGGCTGTCGCAAAACTTTTCATTAGGTGTTGATCTGAAGTATCTGAACTCGAACCTAGCGGCTGGAAGTGCCAACCCTGGCTTAAAGCCGGGTGCTACGGCTGCTGCTGATATCAGTGCCTTCTATCGTAACGAAGCTCGTGACAATGCTACCGGTAAAGGCCTTGGCTGGGCTTTTGGTGGTATGTTGTCTAATCTTGGCGGTCGTATTAATTACGGTGGTCTTGAACAGTATTACATTCCAACCAATTTGCGATTAGGAACCGGCCTGACCTTTTATACGGATCAGTACAACAAATTCAACTTCGTTATCGATGTGAATAAGCTGATGGTACCTACTCCGCCATCAACAACTGTGGTAGGTGGTCAAACGGTAATTTTAGCAGGTCAGCCTACTAATCGTAACTATTTTAGCGCAGTATTTGGCTCTTTTGCTGATGCGCCAGGTGGGTTTAGCGAAGAATTGAAAGAGTTTACGATCTCAACTGGCGTTGAGTACTGGTACAACGATCAATTTGCTGCTCGTGTTGGTTATTTTAACGAATCGAATGAAAAAGGTGGCCGGAAATACGTTACAACCGGTTTAGGTTTACGTCTGCAAAACAGATTTGGGGTTGACTTTTCCTATTTGCTACCTATTAATCAAGGTAACCCACTGGCACAAACCTTTAGAATATCACTATTGATCAACTTCAATAAAGGCAATCCAGTATTAGGCGACGAAGAAGCGTCAAATGACGATTCGGACTCGAACTAAGCTCCGATTTACAGCACTATAAGCATTTCGAGAGGTTAATACTCAAAGGCTTGTACGCTTATTATCTCAACTACTCAAATGGCATTTCGAAGAGGAATGCCATTTTGTTTTAACAATTTCAATGGTACTTGACAGAACACAGTCTCCAGCTTTCCAAGCTATCCAAGAAATACGGTTACCTACCGTTCAAACTCACCGTCTTGACAACGGAATCCCACTTCATTTGATTGCGGTTTCGCATCAGCCTGTACTTCGGCTAGAATGCATATTTGAGGCAGGAACCTGGTACGAACAAATTGAGGAGCCTAGTACGGCGTTCTTTGCCGTAAAAATGCTGACAGAGGGTACGTCTGTGCGTTCGTCTGCTCAAATCAGTGAGTATTTCGATCGGTATGGTGCGTTTGTAGAACTAAGCAGCGGGCCCGACCGCGCTAGCGTAGTGATTTACTGCCTGACCAAGTTCTTACCTGATATCCTGCCGCTGCTACGTGAACTTCTGACTGAGCCAACATTTCCGCAAAAGGAACTGGAAGATCTACGCAACATTACGTTGCAAAACCTGCGCGTTAACTACGAAAAAAACGCGTATTTGGCCGGTGTGCTCTTTCGGGCAAAGCTGTTTGGTAATGACCATCCGTATGGCCGTAGCCAGCGCCCGGAAATTATAGAACAACTTACGCGCCAAGGGGTGGTTAATTTCTATGAACGGGTTATCCGCAATCGGCCATTTCAAGTAATACTAGCGGGGGCAGTTGGCGAAAATGAGGTTTTGCTTCTCAATCGCGAACTGGGTCAGTTGCCTATTCAGACCAGTGAATTAGTCATAGTCAACGGGGAGGCTACTGCCAGCAACGAATTAATGGTTCTGGCTGAAAAACCCGATAGTATCCAGTCGTCGATTCGAATCGGGCGTCGGTTATTTACTCGGTCGCATCCTGATTTTTTTAAAATGCTTGTCACTAACGAAGTGTTGGGTGGTTATTTTGGCTCTCGACTAATGAAAAATATTCGGGAGGAGAAAGGGTTCACGTATGGAATTTCATCTAACATGCCATCTTTTCGACGCGACGGTTATTTCTTAATCGGCACCGACGTAAACAAGGAAAATACGCAGCAAACGATAGATGAGATCCATAAGGAAATTCGCATTTTGCAAAGTCAGCTAGTTTCGGAGGGCGAGTTAGAGACCGTGAAAAACTACATGGCTGGTGAATTTGTCGGTTCTCTCAATACTCCTTTCGAAATTGCCGATCGGTATAAGGTGATCTTGCTGGACGGGCTGCCCGATGATTTTTTGAAAAACTACATTCAACGCTTAAGAGCGATTACCCCGGAAGATATTCTGGAAACCGCTACGCGTTATTTAGTTATCGAAACTTTACATGAGATAGTTGTTGGTGGAAAATAGGTTTATTTAGAAATTTATTTATTAACCAAGTTGTTTTGTAGAATATGAGAGTTGTCTAGTTGGCAACAATATCCTAATTTTGGGTTCACATTGCCTTCACATACCGGTAGTTCTGATCGGTATCTCTCTTTATCCAACAACCGCTTACTTAATTTCTATTGATGAATATCCTTCTGATTAGCATTACTACGGTGCTGGCTTACATGCTGGGATCGATTCCTACGGCAGTTTGGTATGGACAGGGTTTCTTCGGTGTTGATATTCGTAAGTACGGTAGCGGTAACGCCGGAGCAACGAATACCTTCCGGGTTCTGGGCAAGCGAGCTGGTACAATTGTGATGCTGGTCGACGTATTGAAAGGCTATACAGCGACTGTTTTATCGTCGCTTCTTTGGTACGCTGATGTAATCACTACCAACGAGATTCTAACGTTTAAGATTGTTTTTGGACTGGTGGCCGTGGTCGGGCACCTATACCCCGTCTTTGCCGATTTTAAAGGCGGTAAAGGTGTTGCATCGCTACTAGGTATGATTTTGGCGACTCACCCCGAGATGGCGGTGCTTTGCATCGGCATCTTTCTGCTGGTTGTTATTGCTTCTCAATACGTATCACTTGGTTCTATCATGGCAGCGCTGGCCTTTCCTGTGCTGCTGTTGCTACGTGTTTTCGGAGAAAAAGAAAGTCCATTATTGATTGTTTTTGGCTTCGTTATATTCCTGTTAGTAGTTATAACACACCAGAAAAACATTAGCCGGTTGCTTCGCGGGGAGGAAAATCGTACGGTATTAATTCGATTACGAAAAAAGCGCGAAGACTAAGAAACCTGTTTGTTGATATTAGTTGACGCCCCGACGTTGCGCGAAAAGTGCGTAACTTCGGGGCGAACTTATTAATATACGATTTACGGATTACGATATAGGCTGTCGTAATTCGTAAATCATAAGTCCTTTTATGACTACGTACCTTGAAGCCAACAAACAACGGTTTTTAGACGAACTGCTTGAACTACTACGTATTCCATCCGTTTCGGCAGACTCTACCTTCAAAAATGATGTGCGTCGGGCCGCCGAATTTGTTAAAGACAAACTGGCGGCTGCGGGCTTAGATAACGCCCAACTGTACGAGACGCCGGGCCATCCAGTCGTTTATGCCGAAAAGATAGTCGACCCCGCCAAACCTACCGTGCTGGTCTACGGCCACTATGATGTACAGCCAGCAGACCCCTATGAACTTTGGAATTCGCCCCCCTTCGAGCCCACCATTCGAAATGAGCGGATATATGCCAGAGGAGCCTGCGACGATAAGGGGCAATTCTACATGCACATTAAAGCCATTGAGACTATGGTGGCTACGGATGGCCTGCCGTGTAACGTTAAGGTGATGATTGAAGGCGAAGAAGAGGTTGGCTCTGACCACCTCGGAACCTTCGTGGCTGAACATGTTGATATGCTCAAGGCCGACGTAATTCTAGTGTCGGATACCAGCATTATATCCAATGAAACCCCTTCATTAGAAACGGGCTTGCGTGGATTATCGTACGTAGAAGTGGAGGTAACTGGCCCAAAACGCGACTTGCATTCAGGTGTGTATGGCGGGGGGGTGGCTAATCCTATTAACGTGCTAGCTAAAATGATTACGTCGCTTCACGACGAAAATGGCCGCGTAACCATTCCGGGTTTTTATGATAACGTCGTTGAGTTAAGCGATGCCGAACGAGCCGAGTTAGCTAAAGCACCGTTTGACCTGGATGGATACAAACGCGATTTGGGTATCAACGACGTTTGGGGTGAAGCAGGGTATTCAACAAACGAGCGTACGTCAATTCGTCCAACGTTGGACGTAAACGGTATCTGGGGAGGTTACACGGGCGAAGGGGCTAAAACCGTACTGCCATCGAAGGCATCTGCTAAGATTAGTATGCGACTGGTGCCAAATCAGACACCCGATGAAATCACCGAACTCTTTACAAGACACTTCACCTCGATCGCGCCGGCGGGCGTAACCGTTAAAGTGGTGCCTCATCACGGGGGTATGCCTTACGTGACACCCGTAGATTCGGTAGAATTTGAAGCAGCCAGTAAAGCGTTTGAAGAAGCTTGGGGTAAAAAGCCCATTCCAACGCGGGGCGGAGGGAGTATTCCAATTATGGCGTTGTTCGAAAAAGAGCTCGGCATTAAGTCAATCCTGATGGGATTCGGGCTAGACAGCGACGCACTCCATTCGCCCAATGAGAGTTACGGCTTATTTAACTTCTATAAGGGTATCGAGACAATTCCTTTTTTCTATAAACATTACGCAATACTCAAAAAATAATACTTGGGGACTAGCTGCCAACAGCTAGTTCCATACCTAACTTGCCCTTACTCTATGAACAGAATGCTGACGGCTCTCCTGCTAATTTGCTTGGCAGGGACATTCGCTTCGGCCCAGCAAACGCCGACAACTCCACCCAAGACTACGGCTCCTGCCGCTCGGACACTGACTCCAGCTGAACAACGACAAAAGGAAAAAATTGACCGTGAGGTTCAGCGAGAGCGGCAAATCCGCGCCGAGTGGGCACAAAAACAACGTGAGTACGAAGCCAGACAGGCTGAGAAGGAACGGCAAAAGCAAGCTAAAAAAGCTGAGAAAGAAAGACAGCAGCAAGAACGGGCAGCCGGAACCCCAAAACCAGCGGACGTTCCATCGGTAAATACTCCTCCAGCAAACCCTGCAGAGCCAGCACCTGCTGCTGTAGAACCTACTCGAAAAGATAAACGAGACAGGCGTAAGAAAGATACTATTTCGGAGCCAACCCCAGCTGCCCCTACAGCTACAGAAGTTCAACCGACTGCCCCGGCAAGCGAGCCTTCTAAGCAGGTCGTTAAACCTGAGCGTCCAAAACGAGAAAAGAAGCCGGTACAGCAAGTTGACTCTGCAGCAACTTCATCAGCCGTTGCAGAGCCATCTATGAGTCGGCCGCGTCGGGAGTTTTTGCCTAAAGGGCACTTGTTTGAGCCTATATTGTTAGACCCGCTCGAAGCACAAACGTACGGAAGCATTTTGCCGCTGTATTACACGGAAGGCGAAAAGTATAAGGGGAGCATTGTGCCGTTTGCGTTCGGTTTCGCCAAGCCATTTTATCGCCGAACCACTGAACCAGGCCGGTCAGAAGAATGGGTGTTGGATTTAGCGTCTTTCACGCAGTTTGAAGCCTTTCGTGATGATAAGGCCAACAAAGCCCGTCGACAGATTATTAATAACGACTACAAAATCAGCATTATTTATAATCTCCGGCGCGGAGATAACAATTACCGGTTCCGGGTTTACCATATCTCATCGCATTTGGGCGACGACTACATCTATCGCAACCGGATTACGGCCCCAACCCCTAATTCAGTTAACTATGAACTTCTCGACGTAACCTATAGTCGAACGGTTAACAACTGGCGTTTATACGGGGGGCTGGGTTTTGTGTTACGTAAAGCCGAAGAGCGTAAGCTACTGAGCGCACAACTAGGCACTTTCTACAAAAAACCTTCGGATAAGGCAACCCGTTTGGTGGGAGGAGTAGATATTAAGTTCTGGCAACAAACCGATTTTAGACCGGGCATTCATGCCGGTATTGGTATGGAGTTAGGCCGTACCCAAAATAACTTAACGTTTCTGCTGGAAGGCTACTCTGGTTTCCGGCCATACAGCCAGTTTGAAGATCAGCAGACCAATTGGCTAGGCATTGGCTTGTACTTGAATCCGTTTTGATTTACGAAGTACAACTTCAAACACCACAGACCGTAAAGCGTATATCGTCTACATGAATTTATCAGAACTAACGGCCATTTCGCCCGTCGACGGCCGCTATCGACGCCAAGTTGAATCCATCGCTCCTTACTTCTCGGAGTTAGGATTAATTCGTTATCGCGTTCGTATCGAAATTGAATACTTCATCGCGCTTTATGAATGGGGATTGCCTCAATTAGCCGATGTTGATTCTGCACAGTTTCCGGCTTTACGCGCCTTATACGAAACGTTTACGGAGGCTGATGCCTTGCAAATTAAGGACATTGAAAAAACAACTAATCACGACGTTAAGGCAGTTGAGTACTTTATTAAAGGAAAGCTGAAAGGCTCTGCTGTTGAACCCTATTTAGAATTTATTCACTTTGGGCTAACCTCACAGGACATTAACAATACAGCCATTCCGCTGCTTCTGAATGATGCTCTTGAGGCAGAAATTATACCGCTCTATCGAGATGTGTTTATACGCCTACAGCAGCTGGCAGAACAGTGGAATAACATACCGATGCTGGCTCGAACGCATGGCCAGCCGGCGTCGCCGACTCGGTTAGGTAAAGAAATCTCGGTGTTTGTTGAGCGTATTGAAAAACAACTGCACCTACTTTCTGAAATTCCGACAGCGGCTAAATTTGGTGGGGCAACCGGAAATTTTAATGCCCAGGCTGTAGCCTATCCCAGCGAAGATTGGAAACAGTTCGGTAACAAGTTTGTGGAAAGCCTGGGTATGGTACGTAGTCAGTTTACAACCCAGATTGAACACTACGATATGCTGGCCGCCACGCTCGATGCATTTAAGCGGTTAAATACCATTCTTATTGATCTCGACCGCGATATCTGGACCTACGTGTCCATGAATTACTTCAAGCAAAAATTAAAGGAAGGTGAGGTTGGGTCGTCAGCAATGCCTCATAAAGTCAACCCAATTGATTTTGAAAACTCAGAAGGTAACCTTGGCATCGCGAATGCTTTGTTTGAGCACCTCGCTGGAAAGTTACCTATCTCTCGCTTGCAGCGCGACTTAACGGACTCCACCGTACTGCGAGCCCTTGGCGTTCCTTTTGCTCATTCGGTAATCGCCGTAAAATCGTTGTTGAAAGGTTTAAATAAGCTAGAGCTGAATACGGCTGCGATCAACGCCGACCTGGAAGATAACTGGGCTGTGGTCGCCGAAGCCATCCAGACGGTTCTCCGGCGGGAAGGGTATCCTAAACCTTACGAGGCTTTGAAAGCCCTGACGCGCACCAACCAAAAAATTACGGCCGACACCATGCGGGAATTTATAAAAGAGTTAGATGTAGCCGACTCGGTCAAAAATGAGCTGTTGGCAATCACGCCATTTAATTATACTGGTATATAGGAGGGACGAGGTTGTAACGTGGCCGGCCGGCCACGTTACAACGGCCGACCGCGTTACTCTTTTGAAAGCTCAGTGGCCCGGACCTGGGCTGCTTTAATACCTGCTACTAAAGTGTTTGACAAGGCACCACTTTCGAATTCGCGTAAAGCAGCCTCAGTTGTTCCTCCCTTGGATGCCACCGCTTTTATTAGCTCATCCAATGATTTGTCGGCAGTATTAATCAGGTGATAAGCACCAAGCATGGTTTGCTTCACTAACAACGCAGAAACAGAATCGTCGAAACCCATTTGCTTTCCGGCTTCAATCATCGCTTTCACCACGTAATAAAAGTAAGCTGGTCCGCTACCGCTGAGTGCCGTTACAGCATTGAGCATGGCCTCATCTTCTAAAAAAATTGATCGGCCTGTGGCGTTGATCAAATTTTCAATTCGGCGCAAATTAGTTAAGTCTACTTCTTTGGCTGCCGTGAAACCCGTGATGCCCATACCCAGCATGGCGGGCGTATTTGGCATAGCCCGAACTACCAAAGGATGACTCAATTTTTCCTGAATCTGTGCAATCGGGATACCGGCCATGATCGATAGCACGATTTGGTTAGGCTGCACTACGGCCCTTAAGGCTTCATGAACGCTGTTAAAATCTTGAGGCTTCACCGACAGGATGATTAAATCGGTTTGGCCAACACGCGGTCCAATGGTATCGACTACAACCCCAGCTTTTTCGTTTTTCAGCGCTTCGGATCGTTCGATACTTTTTTCGATCAGTAATAAGTCGTCTTTTTTTACGAGGTCGTACTGCAAAAATGATTTGGCAAAGGCCATACCCATGTTGCCGCAGCCAACGATAGCGATTTTCATCTGTCAGTAAATGAATTGGTGATTGTAAGGCCTGGCTGATGAAGAAGTAACGTTGCTGACCGTAAGCCAGCAACGAAAAAGGTCAGGCTTTATAGCCTGACCTCGCAAAACTAATGACTTGTCAGCAACTACTGACCACTTTTTAATATTTCTTCCAATTTCTGTTCCAGAGCTTCACCTCGTAAGTTCTTGGCGATAATCTTACCCTCCTTGTCAAGCAGGAAGGTAGCCGGGATAGCCTGCACTCCGTATTGCTGAGCAGCTGCCGATTGCCAATACTTTAGATCTGAAACGTGGGTCCAGGTCAGGTTATCATTCCGAATGGCCTTAGTCCAATTTCCCTTTGTTTGGTCAAGTGAAACGCTGTAAATGGCAAATCCTTTGTCTTTATACTTGTTGTACATGCGCACAACATTTGGGTTTTCCATTCGGCAAGGACCGCACCACGACGCCCAGAAGTCAACTAACACGTACTTACCACGCAACGACGAGAGCGGAACCGGTGTGCCGGTTGTGTCATTCAAAGAAATTTCCGGTGCTTGCGAGCCAACCATTACTCCTCGGATACGAGCAACACGTCCGATCAGCGATTTGGCATGAGGGCTGTTTGGATTCTCTTTTTCAAAACGTTGTGCCAAGGTTTCATACGTGGCAAAATCGTTGTTGATGTCAATGAAATTCAGGGCAAACAGCGAAACGAGCGAGGTGCCCATCTCGGGCAGCATAGCTTTTACTTTATTAACTACCTCTTGCTCCGCCGTTTGGTACTCTTGCTCAATCTGCGTAACACGTTTGTTATCCTTTTTCTCAGTGGCGGTTGCTACCTGCTTATTCCAGTTGTTTACTCGAGTTTCCATGTCTGTACGTAGCGCCATAAGCTTTTCGTAGTACTCCATGTTTTTAGAACCCGTCACGGTCGACTTGCCAACCTGCCCAGTTTTAGCGTCCATTTTATAGCCATCGGCCGTAACGTTCAGGGTTTCGCCCCCTTCAACCAGCAAAGCCAGCTTTTGGCCTCCGCCTACGTTCAAGACAAGCACTTCGCCACCGTCGGCTACTTTGCTCGTTAACGTAAAGGTATTACCCGCTTCAACCTTCGTCGAATCAAGCTTACGGGTTGGTTGCGCATTTGTCTCTAAGTAAACGTAGCTACCAGGCGTCGCTTTGTTGACTTTACCGGTTACCGTAAACGACTTTGTCGCTTGCGCGTAGGTGGATACACTGATGGCCATCAAACTGGCTACACAAAAAAATAAGTTCTTCATTTTTCCTGTAATGTCTTCGCTAATAACTCATTCACCAGTTTAGGGTCGGCAGCGCCTTTCGACTTTTTCATAACTTCGCCGACAAACATGCCCAGTAGGTTTTTCTTTCCCTTACGGTACTGTTCTACCTTATCTGGCCAGGCCGCCAGCACCTCCTCTACCAACGTTTTAAGGGCGTCCGTATTGCGATTCTGCACTAAACCTTGAGCAGTGGCTAAATCAATTGGCAAGGCATCGGGCTGCTCAATCATTAAGTTGAATACCTGCTGAGCAGCCGTTTGGCTTACCGTTCCGTTGTCTACCAACGTAATAAGCGCAGCCAGGCGGTCTGCCGAAACCGGAAACTGCCGGTCACGTAACGTCTTTTCGTTTAATTGCCCCTTAACCGGACCCATAATCCAGTTTGATGCCGCTTTGTAATTGCTGGTATACGTACAGACCAACTCGTAATAGTCAGCCAGTTCTTTGGCATCGGTTAGCAGAGCTGCGTCGTAGTCAGGTAATCCATAGTGATCCGTAAATCTCTGATACAAGGCAGCTGGCAACGTTGGCATCTTTGCCTCAATATCTGCTAACCACTCATCCGAAACGATTACCGGAGTAAGATCGGGATCAGGAAAGTAGCGATAATCATTCATGGTTTCCTTCTCACGCATGGCGTAGCTACGACCGGTAGCTGCATCAAAGGTGCGAGTCTCTTGGATAATACGTCCGCCAGATTCGGTTAACTCTACCTGCCTTTTAAATTCGCTGTCTACAGCACGCATCACATTCCGAATGGAGTTCAGGTTTTTTACCTCAACCTTCGTGCCCAAGTTAGTCGCGCCTTTAGGCCGTATGGAAACATTAACATCGCAACGGAGCGATCCTTCTTCCATATTCCCATCGCAGATATCCAGATAACGGACCAAGCGTCGTACTTCGGTCAAGTACTGACCGGCTTCATCAGCAGTACGGATGCAGGGCTCGGTCACCATTTCGATCAGTGGTGTTCCGGCGCGGTTATAGTCTAATTGAGTTACCCATTCGCTACCATCATGGATAGACTTTCCAGCATCTTCTTCTAAGTGAATGTGATGAAGCTGAATCGTTGTTTGGTACGGCTGGCCGGTTTGTGGATCTTTTACTTTAACCAAAATACCACCTCCTACGCAAATGGGGCCTTTATCCTGCGAAAGCTGGTAGCCTTTAGGTAGGTCAGGATAAAAATAATTTTTACGGGCAAACACGTTATGGCGAGTAATCGAACTACCACATGCCAGCCCCATTCGAATAGCGTATTCAACGGCTTTCCGGTTTAGCTTAGGGAGTGTTCCAGGATGCCCTAGTGTGATGACGCTGATATTAGTATTCGGCTCGGAGCCAAACGCGTTGGTATCAGCCGCAAAGATTTTGCTGTGAGTTAGGAGCTGACAGTGCACTTCCAGCCCTACAACGGCTTCGTAGCGGGCCAGTATCCCGGGCGAAAGAGGTATTTCGGCTACCATGGGCAGAAACTAATGATTTATACAAAGATACAGAGAAATTGGCCAGAGAGTCGGATATCTGGACTGGTTTAGAGTACTACAGTTAGACTATCGGATAGTAAAAACATGCCGATTTAAGATAGTATATTGGTAGCATTACTTTGATAAACAGACGCTTTAATGAGCGGGCTCCTTGTAATCGCTATATCAACTGGATATTCTTGTTCCAGCATGTAGCTAATAGTCTACCATCAAATACAAATCAATACGGTGCCCACATCATTTTGCTTAATACGAGCGGACGAAAGGCGACTTTTCATTTGTGTTTACTAATTGATTATACTGCCTATGCCTGCTAAAACCATTGAACTAGCCCGGAAAGACCATATAGTAGTCGAGATGAAGTATGGTATGGACTACCAGGAGTTTGCCGAAAAACATCTTTTTGCTAACTATCCCGTCGTGATTGGGGATGCTTGTGCAGCATGGCCAGCAAAAGGTAAATTTACTCCTCAGTTCTTCAAAGAAAAGTACAGTACCCGCGAGGTACAAATCAAAGGTAAGTCTTATAAGCTTGGTGAAGTTATTGACTGGATAATGAATGCTACAAAAGAGAATCCAGCACCGTATCCCTGCACGATTCAAATTAACCAAGAGTGTCCCGAATTAATAGCAGACGTCACACCTCGCTCGGCTCAAATACGCACTACCAGACCGTATCCACAGTAGACTATTGCCCAAACGGTTTCTAGGAGGAGCAAATACGCTCGAAGTTTTTTTCGGCAGCCCTGGCGGTCAGTTTCCATACGTCCATTATGATTATATGTGTTTACACGCTTACATAACTCAATTGTATGGACAAAAAGAGTTTACGGTGATACCTCCTGATCAAACGCCTTATGTATACCCATTACCCGGAAACAGTTGGGTGTCGGAAGTTAACGACGTTAAAAGCCCCGATTTAGATAAATTTCCTCTGTTTGCAAAAGCAACACCTGTATCATTCGTGGTGGAACCCGGCGAAACATTGTTTATCCCGTGTGGGTGGTGGCATACAGCCCGTTCATTAACACCTACTATTTCTGTCGCTCTGGATTGTCTGAATGCCTCTAACTGGAAAAACTTTATGAGCGAAGTAGATATGAACTTACGCCAGCGAAAACCGCAATTAGCTAAAGCCGTGCAGTCATACCTTTCAATGGCAGGGAACGTATTGAAGGCCTTTGAGAAGGTCGGGGTAACAGTTTGATTCGTAACAGACGGAACTGATAGGCAAAGACTAAATCACATTCAACCGGTATTTCAGATAAGTCTGTGCTAAAAGAGCAATTTTTTGCGGGTTAGGTACCCGAATTCGTTCATTCTGAATAGTTGAGGCTGATAGCTGCTTAATTTTATTAAACAAGGTTTGATAATAGGTGTACGCCAGATAAACGCCCATTCTGGCCCCACGTGGTAAGTTCATGATGCCGATGTAAGCCTCATCAAAATCTCGTTGAATGTCTTCTTCGATGAGCTGCTTGGTATCACGGCCAAATGTATTGAAGTCTACTCCTGGGAAGTATGTGCGCCCTCGATCTACAAAATCACTTTTGAGGTCGCGTAAGAAGTTTACTTTCTGAAAAGCAGCGCCTAGTTTACGAGCCGGTTCGCGTAGTCGGTCAAACTCGGTGCAGTTACCCTCGCAGAATACGCGCAGGCACATTAAGCCAACAACCTCCGCTGAGCCGTAGATATATTCGTTATAACCATCGGCGTTGTAATCCTGAAAATAAAGATCCATCTCCATACTTTTCAGAAAAGCATCGATCAGATCGTGCTCAATAGTATACTGCTTTACAACGAGCTGAAATGATTGTAAAACAGGATTTAGACTAATGCCTTCTTCAATAGCCTGATACGTATCGTGCCTGAACCGGTCAAGAAGAGTTTTTTTATCGTAGTCGTGGAACGTATCAACGATCTCGTCGGCGTATCGAACAAAGCCGTAGATGGCATAAATTGGCAGATGAAATTTTCGGTCGAGGGTTTTAATACCTAACGTAAATGATGTGCTATAATGCTCAGTGATGAGTTTACTACATTCTAGTGCGGTTTTGTTGAATAGCGACATCATAGCTAAACAAAGGGAGGGTTAAGTTGGGGTAGTAAGTTAGGCAAATTCTTTAGCAACTTCATCTGCAACGACCAGGCCTGAAATAAGCGAGGGCGGAACTCCAGGACCTGGCACTGTCAATTGACCCGTGTAAAACAGGTTGTTCACCTTTTTGTTCTTCAGCGATGGCTTTAGAAGAGCCGTCTGAGTTAACGTATTCGCCAGACCGTAGGCGTTGCCTCGAAATGCGTTGTAGTCTTGTTTAAAATCACTATGGGCGTAACTACGTTTATACAGTATGTAGTTACGAATGTCTTCGCCAACGTAAGCCTCCAACCGATCCATGATTAGATCAAAGTAACGTTCTCGGGTTGTGTCATCGTCGATCAGATCAGGAGCTACAGGAATTAATAAAAATAGGTTTTCGCAACCAGCTGGTGCTACACTCGGGTCTGTTTTTGATGGAGTTGATGCGTAGAACAACGGTTTACTAGGCCAGCGTGGAGTATCATAGATTTCCTGGGCGTGAACCTTAAAATCTTCGTCGAAAAATAAAGTATGGTGTTGCAAACGAGGAATACGCTTGCTAATTCCCAGGTAAAACAGCAACGATGAGGGTGCCATTACCCTTTTTTGCCAATAGGCATCGTCATAATTACGATTAACCGTCTCTACTAGATTCGTTTCGACGTGATTATAATCTGCTCCAGCTACTACTACATCTGTCTCAAAAATTCCCTCGTTCGTTACTACACGCTGTGCTTTGTTTTTAAGCACATCAATCTTTTTAACAGTTTGGTTGAGTAAAATTTTCACACCCTTCTCTTCGGCCAGACTAACCATCGCCTTTACGATTTCGTGCATGCCGCCCATGGGATACCATGTGCCCATAGCCATTTCTGCATAGTTCATCATGCTGTACATAGCGGGCGTGTTCTCTGGTGTTGCACCGAGAAAGAGTACAGGAAATTCAATTATTTCCAGCAAACGTGGATTTTTGAAGAACTTTCGGGCGTGGGTTGCAAACGATTGGAAAACGTCTAAACGCGTTACGTCGTACAGTAGCTTAAGGCTTAAAAACTCAGTGACTGAACGGCTGGGCTTCCAGACAAAATTGTTCATGCCAACATTGTATTTGTAGGACGCCTGTTTTAAGAACTCCCGTAGCTTGGGGCCGCTACCAGGCTCCATTTGCTCAAAAAGCGTCTCCAGATTCTCCAGACCAGCAGGTAGATGAACTACATCGTCGGGACCAAAAACAACACTGTAAGAAGGATCAAGCCGGACAAGCTTGTAATAATCAGATGGCTTTTTACCGAAGCGGGCAAAGTACGTTTCAAAAACATCGGGCATCCAGTACCAGCTTGGCCCCATATCGAAGGTAAATCCTTCCGCCTGAAAAACGCGGGCCCGGCCACCAGGCATATCATTCTTTTCAAGAATTGTAACGTCGTAGCCTTTTTCGGCGAGGCTAGTTGCTGCGGCCAGCCCGGCAAATCCGGCCCCGATCACGATAATGCGTTGAGGCATTGGTTGGTGGGTATAATGATTGATTGGGTAACCGCTTGATGAACGAATTGGTTAGCGCCGATCAAAAATATTTTAAAACCAACCATTTATTACATACACGGCGGGCGTACAAATAAAAAAAGTTGGACGGAAACCATCCAACTTTTTCGAACCTTCCTCTTTTTTAACCAAAAACTACTCAATCAATATATGTTAGACGGTGAACCGTCGAATAAGTATCGCTTACGCGTTAAAATGTGCGTACACTTTCAACTGGTCTTTCAGCTCTTTACGAGCTATGTGAATCCGGTTTTTCACTGTACCGATGGGGATATCGAGCTTAGCAGCGATCTCATGGTATTTAAAACCGCGGAAGTGCATCATGAACGGTGTCCGGTACGTGTCGTCAAGACTATTAACGGCGCGGTTAATGTCATCCTGAGCAAACGATGAATAGGCCAGGTTATCAGTGCTACTTTCCATCGAATTTATGTAATGCAAATTATCTGTTGTGTCGATGAAGGTGTTCTTACGCACCATTCGCTGATAATTCGTAATGAACGTGTTCTTCATGATTGTGTATAACCATGCCTTCAGATTCGTACCATCCGTATACTTATCACGGTTGGTGAATGCCTTTAACAATGTATCCTGCAATAGGTCATTAGCATCCTCTACGTCTTTCGTTAGCCGGAGTGCGAACGGGCGCAACGACTTGGATACTTTCCCAATATGATGAGTGAATTCGAGCGCGGTCATGGTTGTTTAAGTTTTTCTGTTGAATCGAATTTACACAGCTATTAAACAAAAAAGCAACCAGTCTGACCGAAAATCAAAGAACGAATTAGTTTGTAACTGTAAGATGCTTATTAACAGGAATTTAGAAGTTCGAAAAAAACTATGCCAATCACTATACGTTAGCTACAGTATGTGGGGAGTGTGGAAAATGTCCCCCACTTTGTGGAATCTGGAGTGTGGATAATGTTTAACAATGATTAAAATAGGTTAAACAATATATCACAATGGCTAGCTTATTTGAATGTATATACGATCATCAGCCGATACGGATTTCATGACCTGAAACGATTCGTAAAGGCAAGGTTAGTCAGGCTGCATAAGGTAGGGAAAGTTGTTAGACCAAGCCTTCTTTAAGTAAGTCGTGTAGATGGACAAAACCCTTTACTCGGCCAGATTCAGCCACAATAACCTGGGTGATATTACGCTCCTGCATGAGCTGAAGGGCAGCCACAGCGTATTCGTCGGGCGCTACACATACCGGCTTAGTCGTCATTGCATCATTCGCGCTAAGTTGCCAGAACGAATCATGTTCGTGAGCTACACGCCGAATATCGCCGTCAGTAACGATGCCTGCTAATAGGCCATTTTCGTCTATAACAGCCGTAGCGCCCAGCCTATTAGCTGAAATAGTGAAAATCACATCCTTAATTGATGTGTTAAGCAATACCTGCGGACACTGGTTGTGAGGGAATATATCAGCAACTTTTAAATACAGTTTTTTGCCTAACGAACCGCCAGGATGGTAGCGGGCAAAATCTTGCCGCGTAAACCCGCGCTCTTCCAATAAACTTACGGCCAAGGCATCGCCAAGAGCAAGCGCTACGGTTGTGCTGGTTGTAGGAGCCAAATTCATGGGGTCGGCTTCCCGTTCGGCGTACGCATGAAGCACATAGTCGGCATGGCGGGCCAGATACGAGTCGCGGTCGCAAACGAGCGCAATCAGTTTTACCCCCGTTCGCTTCAGTAAGGGTAGCAAGACCTTAATTTCAGACGTATTGCCACTTTTAGAAATGACCAGTACAACGTCATCAGTCTGAATCATGCCTAGGTCACCGTGGATGGCATCAGCTGCGTGCATAAATAAGGCGGGCGTACCCGTCGAATTCATAGTTGCCACGATTTTCTGGCCAATTAAGGCACTTTTGCCTACACCCGTAACGACCAAGCGACCAGTAGCGGCTAGAACTGTAGCGACGGCCGCATCAAATTGGTCGTCGAGAAGATCTATGGCATTACGAATAGCATCAGCTTCAGCTAATAGCACTGAGCGAGCGATGGTTTTAGTATTTTTTACTACTTTCAATGTCAGATTTGGCAATGAAGAACACTTTGCTACGTATATTCGCTAACTTTATAAAGCAAAGATACGGTAAGCTAATAGAGTAAAGTAACTTTTGTACGATTTGTAGAATGATGCAGGTTGATCAGACGGTCCACGCGACCATCAAAGAGCGGCTAAAAGAGATTTTTGGATTCAGTCAATTCCGGGGCGATCAGGAAGCTATTATTCATAGTATTCTGGCGGGCCGCAATACGTTTGTGATTATGCCTACCGGGGCGGGCAAATCTTTGTGCTATCAACTGCCTGCCATTGTAAGTGAGGGCACTGCTGTTGTAATCTCTCCCCTAATTGCTCTGATGAAAAATCAGGTTGATCAGTTAAATGCATTCGGAATAAATGCCCAATTCCTTAACTCGACGCTGTCAAAAGCTGAGATGAATAAGGTTAAAAAGGACACCCTAAACGGATCGCTAAAGCTACTTTATATTGCGCCGGAGTCTTTAACGAAAGAGGAAAATTTGGACTTTTTGAAGAAGGCCAATATTTCCTTTGTCGCTATTGACGAGGCACACTGTATCTCAGAATGGGGGCACGACTTTCGTCCGGAGTACCGAAAAATCAGAGGTATTGTAGATAATATCGGTAACCTGCCTGTTATTGCTTTAACGGCTACGGCAACTCCTAAAGTACAGCAGGATATCCAGAAAAACCTCCAGATGGAGGAGGCTGACCTTTATAAAACATCATTCAATCGGAAGAACCTTTACTACGAAATCAAGCCGAAGGTTGATGCTAAAAAGCAACTCATCAAGTACGTTAAGCAGAACAAGGGCAAGTCGGGGATTGTGTATTGTCTAAGCCGCAAGACCGTCGAAGAAATTGCTGAGCTGCTGAATGTGAATGATGTAAAAGCCTTACCGTACCACGCCGGATTGGACCCGCAAACACGGATGAACAACCAGGATGCCTTCCTGAACGAAGATGTAGACGTGATTTGTGCCACTATTGCCTTCGGGATGGGTATCGACAAGCCAGACGTTCGGTTTGTGATTCACTACGATGCGCCTAAATCGCTTGAAGGCTATTACCAGGAAACTGGCCGGTCGGGCCGTGATGGGCTAGAAGGCAACTGCGTAATGTTCTACAGTTACGATGACATCGTTAAGCTTGAGAAATTTAATAAGGATAAGCCCGTTACAGAACGCGACAACGCTAAGCATTTACTGGCCGAGATGGTGTCGTATGCTAACCTGGGTGTTTGTCGTCGTCGGCAATTATTAGGCTACTTTGGTGAGTATTTAGAAAAAGACTGTGGCTATTGTGACAACTGCGTGAAGCCTACCGAGAAGTTTAAGGTACAACATGAAGTCGTACTAGCGCTGCAAACGGTATTGCAAACGGACCAACGTTTCGACGTAAGCCATTTGGCCGATGTGCTGACTGCCACGGGGAACCAGTACGTAACCAGCTATGAGCACGATCGGCTTGATGTGTACGGTAAGGGGCGGGAGTTCAACGAGACGGCCGAGTTCTGGTGCTCGCTTATCAAGCAGATTACAATTTACGGTTATCTCGAAAAAGACGTTGATAACTATGGTATCCTTAAGCTGACACAGCGGGGAATGAACTACATAGAGGACCCGTATCCTATAACGCTTTCTAAAGACCACGACTACGAACAGCAGGCAACGGACCAGAAAGACGATGAGGATAAGGATGCGGCTCCATCTTCGGGCGGGGCAGCCTACGATGAAGAACTGCTCGGCTTGCTGAAAGCACTGCGCAAAAAAATTGCAAAGGAGAAGAATCTGCCGCCTTACGTTATCTTCCAGGACCCTTCTATGGAGGAAATGGCGACGACGTATCCCACCACCCGCGAAGAAATGGCGCAAATCAATGGCGTCGGAATGGGGAAGGTGCAGAAGTTTGGGCGGCCATTCATTGATCTGATTACTAAATATGTTGAGGATAATGAAATTGAGACGGCTAAAGACGTAGTTATCAAGTCTACGGTCAATAAGTCAAAGGTCAAAATCTTCATTATTCAACAAATAGACCGTAAGGTTGATCTGGACGAAATTGCGGAGGCAAAATCGCTGTCAATGGAAGACCTAATGGAGGAGATTGAGCACATCTGCTACTCAGGTACGCGACTGAACCTCGATTATTATATCAACCAAGTGATGGACCCGGACCGTCAGGATGAAATTTTTGAGTATTTCATGCGGGCTGAGACCGATAATATTGCCGTTGCCATGCGAGAATTCGGAGGTGACGATTTTACCGAACAGGATTTACGATTAATGCGCATTAAGTTCCTGTCGGAAGTAGCAAACTAACTGATGTGCGATTTACGATTGCTGTTAATCAGGAGTTAGTAAATCAGAACGTAAGTCGTACATCGTAAAGCAGTACATGAACATTCTAATTTTAGGTTCTGGCGGGCGTGAGCACGCGTTTGCGTGGAAGTTATCACAAAGCCCGTTATGTGATAAGCTGTTTGTGGCGCCTGGTAATGCGGGTACGGCCCAGGTGGCAACTAATTTACCGATTGGTTATAATGATTTTGACGCCGTTTCAGCGGCCATTCGTGAACAAAAAATAGATTTGTTGATTGTCGGTCCAGAAGAACCGCTCGTAAAAGGTATCGTTGATTTTTTACGTAATCAGCCCGATTTAAGCCATTTGCGCATCGTCGGTCCAGATGCACAGGGAGCACAGTTAGAGGGAAGTAAAGATTTCTCTAAGCAGTTTATGCTTCGTTACGGTGTCCCAACAGCTTCATCACAAACGTTTACCGCTGCAACATTAAGCAAGGGGTTAGCCTATCTCGAAACTCATTCATTACCAGTAGTTTTAAAAGCGGATGGCCTAGCCGCTGGTAAAGGTGTAATTATTGCTGAAACACTCTCTGATGCGCAGGCAGTACTCAGGGACATGCTCGACGGCCAAAAGTTCGGCGAAGCAGGCAGTAAGGTGGTTGTAGAGCAGTTTTTACGAGGAATTGAGTTATCGGTTTTCGTATTAACGGATGGTAAGAACTATAAAATCTTGCCGGAAGCTAAGGATTACAAACGTATTGGCGAAGCCGATACCGGACCTAACACGGGCGGTATGGGAGCTGTTTCGCCAGTAGTCTTTGCCAACGAATCGTTTTTGAAGAAAGTTGAGGAGAAAGTTGTAAAACCAACACTAGCTGGACTTCAGCAGGAAGGCATCCGTTATCAAGGGTTTATTTTTGTTGGCTTGATGAAAGTAAATGGCGAACCATTTGTTATCGAGTATAACGCCCGAATGGGCGATCCGGAAACAGAAGTTGTTTTACCTAGAATACAGAATGACTTCGTCGAGTTGATGGTTGCTACTGCTGAGGGTGAGTTAGATAAAATTGCGGTACAGGTGTCGCCCCAAACGGCAGTAACAACCGTTGTTGTGTCGGGTGGCTACCCTAATGAATACGAAAAGGGTAAAATCATTTCGGAACTTGATCGTTTAGATGATGTAACAGCGTTTCATTCAGGAACGCTGGCCCAAAACGGTCATATCCTGACCAATGGCGGGCGAGTGCTGGCGTTAACCGCGCAGGCTAACTCGCTCGAAAACGCCGTTCGTAAGTCGCAGGAAGCGGCACGGACAGTGCAGTTTGATGGGAAGCAGTACCGTAAAGATATCGGGCTTGACCTGATTCGGTACGCCGATTAACAGATTTACGAATTATGATGTACAAGACTTACTATTTACTGTAGTTCAAACATCCTAAAGCGTAAATCGTAAATTATAAATTAATATGTCTTGTAAATCCTGTGCAACCGGCGGGTGTGGAACCCAACGCGGAGCTGCTAGTGGCGAGAAAACGGCCACTACGGGTTGTGGAAGCGGAGGGTGCAGCACTGGAGCAGGATCCTCTGCGGGTTGCAATAAATTGAATTCATTCGACTGGCTGAGCGATGTTGCTATGCCCGGTCTAAAGCAATACGACGTTGTTGAAGTAAAATTTAAGGGTGGCCGAAAGGAATACTACCGGAATGTTCATCAGCTTGACTTAACAACTGGAGACTACGTTGTGGTCGAAATGCAGTCTGGTTTTCATATTGGAGCCGTTTCGTTACAAGGTGAGTTGGTACGGCTTCAGGTAAAGAAGCGTAACGTCAAAATAAACGACGATACCAAGGTTATCCACCGGATTGCCACTCCCAAAGATATGGAACGGCATGAACAGGCCGTTTTGCGTGATCTGCCGGCCCTGTATCGCTCACGGGAAATTGTTCGCGAGTTGAAGCTAAATATGAAACTGTCGGATGTGGAGTTTCAGTCCGACAATACAAAAGCGACGTTTTACTACTCGTCCGAAGAGCGCGTTGACTTCCGGGAGCTAATTAAGATGCTGGCCAGCGAATTTAAGGCTCGTATCGAAATGCGCCAGATCAGCTTGAGGCAGGAAGCCGGACGATTGGGAGGCATCGGCTCCTGCGGTCGGGAACTTTGCTGCTCGACCTGGTTAACTGACTTTAAGAATATAGCAACGTCGGCTGCCAGGTATCAAAACCTATCGTTAAATCCGGCTAAGTTATCAGGGCAATGTGGACGCTTGAAGTGTTGCCTAAACTATGAGTTGGATACATACATGGACGCCCTACGTGATATTCCGACCATAGAAAAGCCACTCGAAACGCAGAAGGGCCGAGCTTATTTACAAAAGACTGATATATTCCGTAAGCTCATGTGGTTTGGTTATGGGGCCGAAAGTACCTGGCATCCTCTGCCGATTAGCCGAGTACTGGAAATTACTGAGCTAAACAAACGAGGCATCATCCCTGAGTCGTTTGAGGTGCTAACGCCAATTGGGGATAAAGAACCAGTAACAGCCGCTGCCCTAAATAGTGATCTACAAAAGCTGGACGCTAAATACGCGACGAAGATTAGTAAAAAGAAAAAGAAGAAGGCGAAGGGAGCGGGACCAACTGCTGCAAAGCCAACGTCGAATGGTAAAGCACAATGAAACAAATGGCCCCGTCTGAGTAGTCGGGGCCATTTGTTTTAGTTCTTCGGCTGTAAGGCTGCCTTAGTGGTTATAATTACCATGCCGTTTCGGGCATTTTTGCCGTAAAGATTCATTGCTTTAGTACCCTCTAACACCTCAACTGACGCTGCATCAGCTTGTTTAAGCTTTCGCAACTGTGCCGCAGTGGCTACTTTCCCATCTACTACATACAGTGATGATGAATTACTGGCTTTAGCCCGAAGCCAGGCTGGTGCTACTCTTCTAACGTTGGGGCTTTGAGCAGGTAAGGTGCGGAAGTTTGTGTCTAGCCGAGTGCCGGGCACGATCATAGGCGTGGATGCCTGCCGAGACTGCGAACCTAGTGACCGGCGTGGCTGATTGGGTAATGTGTCTGACGCCATGGCGCAACCGGAGACGGCCAGATGGCTACTTAACAACGACAACGTAAATAAAAGCAAACATGTACTTTTCATAAGCTATTGTAGGCTGCTGTGTACAGCACAACACTTAGAGTACAAACGCGCCAATACGTTTAGTTGATTGCTTCCTGATCAATTAAATTAAAAATCACCCGTGTAGAAGGGGCTGAATACGTAATAACTACTATCGCGTTTAGCTCGTTTCGGGGATGTCTGAATGTAAAGTACGAAGCGGCTTTTCTGGTTCGACCCGCCCGTCCACTCTTCAAACGGTCGTTCATTGGCGTATAATTTGTCTACTTCCCGGACATGTACCTTGGCTATATCGTCCGCAGTAACTGGTATACCATTGATATACAATTCAATATCTTTTGAATACTCATCCAGCAGCTTTAGGTAATCGTCCTTAGTGCGCTCTACAAACGTAAGTTTGTTATTGAAGAATGTTGCTTCGAGTAGCTTATTCATACTGAACGTACTGGCCACGCCAAACGGATGGTCAGAAATGGCAGCTGCTTTTAGATATTGTTTCCATTTGGTTCTGGCTTGAGTTAACGGAAGGGTCTTGTGGGTTGTACTGATTAGAATGCGATACATCTCTGGGTACTTGTCAGCTCCTGCGACATCATTCCATTTCTCATAAACCAGTAACTCCTCTACCTCCTCAAATGATAAGGCTGCCAACGCTTTTTCGGACGACTCCTGACCGTTGATGAATATTCTGATTCGCTCATCTCCTGATCGCTTTACTGCCAGTTTATCTTTACGCAGACACAGCAATTTCGGATATGTGGCAAAGGAAGTCATCAATACTTTACGACCATTGACAGTCTTTGCTTGTTCGTCGCCTAACAAAGATGCCTCTCTGAACCAAGGCATACCAGGTCCATCCAACTCATTAGCCAACTTTCGCGTGGCGTTGGTTAATGAAAGCTTATTATGTTGACGCATAAAAACAGGCTCATCTTCAGTAGAAGTATGACGGCAAGCTAATGCCATAATGCCCATCAGGCCTAACCAAAGCCCATAACGTAGCCCGCCAATCGATTTGGAAGGCTGCTGATTCATCATCCTGATCCGCTGGCGTAGGGTAGGGCCGCTAAAACGGTTAATAATAACTGGCTGGCCAGTCGATAAGCTCACTTTTACCAAATTATATTGATAGGCTTGGGCATCCACTCCCTCGGCCAATACAGCTCGATCGGCACTAAACTCCAGGGTTTGTTGAAGTAGGTTTCGAAATAAATAAGCAGCCGGATTGAACCAAAAGAATATACATACCAGCTCGGCTCCTACCATATCGAGACTGTGGCGCTCCCGGACATGTACGCGCTCATGCCGTAAGATTTGTTCCAGCTCCTCTGGGGCATGGTAGTTGGGATTCAAAACTACCCAGTCAAAAAAGGAAAAAGGAGAAGCGACACTCTCGTTGCGCACAAGCGTAAAATCGTCGTATTGTTCGTGTGTCGAGCGGTTGATCATGCGCCTTATTGATCCTAATTGAACACCAAATCGAATAAGTAAGGCAATGACCCCAGCAATATACAGGAGTATCAACCCCGTTTGCCAAGACCACATAAATCCTGTACGTTGTTGGTTCGGGAAGGCCCGGTACGTCTTGCCATTGGGGTACGTAATAATTACGTCAGGCTCAGATGCAGGCGAAGCTGGTAACACTTTGGGTACGATAACCTGCGCCGTACGCTGCATAACCTTCCTGACTGGCTGAGGACGCCAGTCAGGAAGCCGTAACAACGGTAATACTAATGCTCCTGCCAGCCCGAGCCACAGCGCTAGCCGATTGGCTTCAAAAAACGTTTCACGCCGAAGGAGCACGTAATAGGCGATACTCACAACGGCTAATAAACCATTAGCCAACAAGACGTAGCGCAGGGTTTCCATGCTGCTATTTTTTTTGTTCGATCATCGCTAATATCTCACGCAATTCGTCCGCCGAAATCTTCTCGTTTTGAGCAAAGTAGCTTACCAGATTTTTGTACGAGTTATCGAAGTAGTCGCCTACTACCTTCTTTAGAACAAAGCGGTTCTGATAATCCTCTTTTGTAATAATTGGGTAATACTCGTGCGTATTACCGTAAGCTCGATGTCCTACGTAGCCTTTTTCTTCGAGGTTACGAACAATGGTTGAAACGGTATTGTAGTGCAGCGGTGGGTTTGTAAACTGCGGAACCATGTCTTTTACATAGCCCTGCTCCATTTTCCAGAGCACCTGCATTACTTCTTCTTCTTTGGCTGTCAATTTTTCCATAGAGCAAACTTATAACTATTGGTATCGTTTACAAACTATTTATATAGTTTTTTATCGTTTGAAAAGCAAACTCACCCGTCGTAGCTTTGTGGTCTTGTTTAAGTCAGCTATGAAACAACTGGGAATAGTACTTTTCCTCGCATGCTTGGTGAGCGGCTGCGATACCAACGCAGTTTATAAAGAGTACACCGACATTGAAGAGGGAAAGTGGTATATTAAGAACGCCCCTTCATTTACGTTCCAGATCGAAGATGCGTCAGTGCCTTATAACATATACTACAACTTACGTAACAGTCTATCGTACGGCTACTACAATCTTTATCTAACCCGTTATCTGCGGGACGCTAACGGAAAAGAGATTGAATCGCGATTAGACGAGCTGATCTTGATGGACCCTAAAACAGGCAAGCCTAATGGCGACGGTTTAGGAGATCTTTTCGATCATAAATTTCTGATGAAGCGTAATTACCGTTTTCCTAAGCCGGGTAAATACACTATGCAGATTCGGCAATATATGCGTCAAGACCCGCTACTAAACATCTTGAGTGTCGGTATTACCGTCGAAAAAGCCGTTCCTACTAATTGATCCGCCGATTTTTAATGATGCTGTCTGACTTGTTACGTAGAAACCGATACTTTTTCGTGCCTTATGCGGTAGTATTGGCAGTTATTGGTGTTTTGCAATTATTATATACTCAGGAGCAGTTGATACAATGGGTTAATTTTAGAAATAGCCCACCTGCTGATTTATTTTTTACCTACGCTACCTATCTGGGAGACGGTGCCTTTTTTGTCGTTATCTGCGTAATCCTGCTGATCTATAACCGGCGGGTGGGGTTCATGGCTTTTGGCAGTTTTGCCCTGTCTTCGTTGACGTCCTTGTTTCTGAAGACCATAGTCTTTCCTGGTTCTCCAAGGCCATTGAAATATTTTGAGCACTCAACGTATGAGTATCATATCATAAAAGAACTGGAGATTTATAGCTACAATAGTTTTCCTTCTGGCCATACAACCTCAGCCTTTGCCGTTTTTAGTCTGTTGGCTTTTATTGACACGCGTAAGCAACGGGGCTGGCTCTTTTTGTTGCTCGGGGTTTTAACCGGCTATTCACGCGTGTATCTGTTTCAGCATTTCGTGGAGGATACGTACGTTGGTTCGCTTGTTGGTACAATCTCATCTGTCATTATCTACTTGTTGCTGCGACGTTGGGTAATGAACAAAGATTTCATTGAGGAATAGGTTTACGTTTCCTACCTTTGTTTAGCTCCCTACCGAACCATTGCCAAGGCGGAGCCGTTACTTCGATACTTACTAAAACACAACACGCTTCGGCGACCACCTCATGAGCGACGCCATCAAACATGAGTGCGGCATTGCCCTAATCCGGCTCCGCAAACCGTATCAATATTACATTGACAAGTACGGGACGGCTCTTTATGGAGCCAATAAACTCTACCTGCTCATGGAAAAGCAGGTGAACCGGGGCCAGGATGGAGCCGGTATCGCCAACATCAAACTCGACGTACCCCCCGGTCACCGTTACATTAGCCGCTATCGTTCTGTAGACCAGCGCCCTGTAACAGACATTTTCGAAAAGGTTAACAAGAAGTTTCGTAAAGCGCTCAAAGGCAACCGGGATAAGGCCAAAGATGCCCAATGGCTACAGGAAAATATCGCTTTTACGGGTGAAGTATGGATGGGGCATCTCCGTTATGGCACACACGGGGCCAACGAGATTGAAAATTGCCATCCAATGCTTCGTCAGAGTAACTGGCGAAGCCGGAATCTGGTTATGGCGGGCAACTTCAACATGACTAATGTCGACTCGCTGTTCGATAAATTGGTCTCGCTTGGTCAGCACCCTAAAGAAAAGGTGGACACCGTAACGGTGATGGAGAAAATCGGACACTTCCTCGACGAAGAAAATCAGCGGGTGTTCGACCGATTCAAGGGAATCTACGAAAACCCTGACCTGTCCGATATTATTGAGGATAATCTTGATATGCAGCGGGTGTTGCATCGCTCGTGCCGTGATTTCGACGGCGGATATGCAATGGTTGGTATGACTGGCTATGGCGCGGCTTTCGTGGCCCGTGACCCTGCTGGTATTCGTCCCGCCTATTACTACGCTGATGACGAAGTGGTTGTAGTCGCTTCCGAAAAGCCTGCCATCAAAACCGCATTTAATGTAGAATACAGTGCTATTCAGGAAGTGCAGCCCGGCCACGCCCTCATTATTGATAAATATGGTGAGTATGCCGAGCAGCAATTTGTGAAGCCTACCGAGAAACGGTCATGTAGTTTCGAACGAATCTATTTTTCGCGGGCTACGGATCCAGATATTTATAACGAGCGCAAAACGCTGGGTAAATTGTTGGTCCCCCAGATACTGGAAGAAATCGATTACGATCTCGAAAACACCGTCTTCTCCTATATTCCTAATACGGCTGAAACCGCCTTTTTCGGTATGGTCGAAGGCTTGGAAGAGTATTTGGCCAAGCAGCGCAAGAAAGCGATCATGGAAGGAATCCTTTTTGAACAGGAGTTGGATCGGGTTTTATCGTTCCGGCCCCGTATCGAGAAACTTGTATCCAAAGATGTTAAGTTGCGGACGTTTATCACCGACGATGCCCAGCGCGACGATATGGTGTCGCATGTCTACGATACTACGTTCGAGGTTATAAAAAAGGGCAAGGATAACGTTGTTGTAGTTGACGACTCCATTGTCCGCGGCACGACGCTCGAAAAAAGCATTCTTCGAATGTTAGACCGGCTTGGCCCAAAGAAGATAATTATTGTCTCGTCGGCTCCTCAGATTCGCTTTCCTGACTGTTACGGCATCGATATGTCGAAGTTTAAGGAATTTGTGGGCTTCCGGGCCGCTTTGGAACTACTCCGTGAACGGAACCAGGAAGATATCATCGATGAGATCTACGCCCAATGCGTAGCCGCGATTGAATCAGGTAATGCCTCAAACCAGAATTATGTCAAGGCCTTGTTTGATCCGTTTACGCACGAAGAGCTATCCAGGAAAGTGGCACAAATTGTTACCCCAGCTGATTTAAACGCTGAAGTTGCGGTTGTTTATCAAACCGTTGAAAATCTCCACAAGGCTTGCCCAAATCATTCGGGTGATTGGTACTTCACCGGTAACTACCCAACTCCTGGTGGAAACAACGTGGTCAACAAAGCGTTTGTCAATTTCATGGAAGGCAAGTTGGTAAGAGCTTACTAACCTAGATAATTATAAATGATTCGAGGTACGTATCAGTAAGTTGTTTACTGATACGTACCTCGAATCATTTTCTAAATTAATTACTTTTTCCAGTTTAGGCCATTAACAAACTGGCCTATCTTCCTGCCTTCCCGCAAGCCGATTTCGTTATCTTGCCGGGTATGAATGCCGCCCAGAAAACGTGACAAAGCGGACTCTTCGGCTGTTTCCCAAAACGATTGATACGAACGAGCTTTGAAGTCTACATTTCGTTTGGTGTCACGAACACGTGCTACGTGCGAATCGTCTGTAAACTTAAATTGGCTGCCGTACAAGTCAGTTAAGACTATGGCTGTTGCTCCAGATTGTGTCGCATGGCCTGATGAATAACCTGGAAAAGGTGGGGCTGGCCAAAAGGGAATCCAATTTGGGTCAATGGCCCGGCGAACGTAAGTATAAGGCCGCTCATTATTAAATGTATACTTACACTTCCAGCACATCACAAAGGCATCGGAGACCGAAATGCCAACACGGGCAAATGTTTCTACTGCTTTAGCTAGATTCGCATTGGCTGTTCGGACAGAAATTCGTGCTAAACTGTATGAGTGGCCCGGTGGTGTAAATGTTTCGCTTGGATCATCAGCCCACCAAACCGAGATTTCTTTTTCCTCCTGAGTAAGCGATTTGTTCTTTGTGTAAACCTCAAGGTACTGCGCAAAATACTGCGATTTGACATCAGTTGAGACCATGAGTGGCGCCGGCATCGGTAAGGATGAAATAGCAGCTAGAAACGTACGATTCTTGCCCCAGTACGGCTGCATCGGTATTTTCCGGCCGTTCTCCGTCGGCTGCCACAGACCGGGCCCAGTAGGCACGACATAATCGGCCGGAAAGTTTCGGGTGTACCCTTCGTGTCCACCGTCGGTTTTCGACCATTCATAAATAGCGTTGGCTACTGCTTTACCAAAAGTTATTGAGCGTTGGTTAACAGCGTCGTCGCCTTCTTGATACTCTATGAATAAAGCATTTTCTAAAGAGTCAATCTTAGCTTTATAGACATCGCTGGCGTTGGCAAAGAGTCCCTTTAGTATGGTAGCTTGAGCTGCATTGGCACTAAGGGCCCAATTGTAAGTCTTGGCAGTTTCAATCTGAGGTAACTCGGTTAGCTGCTGCAATTGGCCAACCAGTGAACGATGATCACTGATTCCAGGAACAACAGCTTCGTACATAGCTACGCCTGCATAACCAAACGTACGAGCCGCAACTGGGGGAGTAAAACCAGTGCCATTCCGCACTAATTTCAAGTGTAGATCCGACCATTTCAAAGCAAGATCAGCCGTATATTGGTCAGCTGGCTTGCCTGTTTGAGTAGTTGGAGCAACTGGGTCGTCTTGCCGCGGGTTACAGGCTTGTACTAAAACTAAAAAGACTAGGGCAACCCACCACCTACGCTGGTTACGTTGGGAAGTTGATGTTTTATCGGATAAAAGAGGTAAATCTTGGTTCATAGATATATACGGATAGGCAAAGTCAGTAGTAACTCACATAAAATGAATTACTAGTTAGATAGGTTAGCAAAATTATTGCCAAATCCATATGTTACAGCATGTAGTGATTAGACGGTAGAGTAGACGATGGCCAACTTTCGGTGTAACTTTGATAAATCGTATTAAGTTGAGCTATTGCAATGCGCATTCCTGAAGAAACCGTCGATCGAATTCGTCAAGCTGCCGACATCTTGGAGGTGATAAATGACTTCGTTTCGTTGAAGAAGCGAGGGAGTAACTACATTGCCTGTTGCCCATTCCACAATGAAAAAACGCCGTCGTTTAACGTAAATCCAACCCGCCAGATATATAAGTGCTTTGGCTGTGGGAAAGCTGGAGACGCTGTTCGGTTCATTATGGATATTGAAAATATCGGCTACGGCGAAGCACTCCGGTATCTGGCTAAGAAGTACGGCGTTGAAATTGAAGAACAAGAGCAAACACCTGAAGATTTACTCCGGCAAAATGAACGCGAAAGCTTACTAATTGTTCTAAACTTTGCGAAGACGTTTTTTCAGGAGACATTACAAACTAGTGACGAAGGCAAAAGTATTGGCTTATGTTATTTCCGCGAGCGTGGCTTCACAAATCCGACGATTGAAGCGTTCGAACTAGGCTATACCTTAGATCAGTGGGATTCACTTCTGAAAGAAGGACAACGTCGAGGCTATAGTCAGGAGTTGCTCGAAAAAGCCGGACTGATTTTGAGTAAAGAAGGCGGAAAAGTGTTTGACCGATTTCGCGGCCGAGTCATGTTTCCGATTCACAATGTATCGGGTCGGGTGATTGCCTTTGGCGCCCGGATACTAAAAACTGATAAAAATCAACCTAAGTACCTCAATTCGCCGGAAACAGCGGTTTACCATAAAAGTCAGGTCCTCTACGGAATCTTCCAGGCAAAACAGGCAATACGACAAGAGGATGTCTGCTATCTGACAGAAGGCTACACTGATGTAATATCACTGCATCAGGCAGGTATTAAGAATGTGGTAGCTTCGTCGGGAACGTCGTTGACGACCGAGCAAATTAAGCTTATTGCTCGCTTTACCCCTAATGTTACTATCCTCTACGATGGTGATGCTGCTGGTATTAAAGCTGCACTACGTGGCCTAGATATGGTACTCGAAGAAGGCCTTAACCTTAAGCTTTTATTATTACCTGACGGCGAGGATCCTGATAGCTACGTTCATAAAGTTGGAGCAGATGCTTTCAAAACACACATCAAGGAGCATTCTCAGGATTTTATTGACTTTAAAGCGAGTCGGTGGTTGACCGAAGCTGGTGATAATCCACTTAAGCGTGCAGAAGGTATATCAGACGTTTGTGCAAGTATCACTAAAATCCCCGATCCACTTAAACGTCAGACACTCTCACAACGAGTAGCACAAGTTTTTCATGTTAGTGAACAATCGGTTATCTCGGAAATCAATCGTCTGGTCCGGAAACAGCAGGAGCAAAGCAAGAAGGAGAGTGACAGACAACATGACCGGCAAGTACGCCAGCAAAACACTGCACCCAGTGAAGCATCTGTTGATGATATAAATGCACTGCTTGATGGTTTAAACGTTAGCGTGGCTGAGGGCCATGAATTTCCTCCTGCCGATTCATTACCTGTTGATCAGCTTTCGGCCAACGGATTGACAAAGGCCGTTAAAACGCCACTGTCGTATCAGGAGGAAGAATGTATACGGTTGTTGATGAACCATGGTACAAGGGAGCTGGAGCCAGGAATCACACTATGCCAGTACGTCCTGAGCGAGCTTCATGAGATTGAGTTCCAGACGTCGCCCTTTAACCTGATTCTAACGCTATTCCGCGAGGCTTATGTACGGGGAGAAATCCTAACCGCTAACGATTTTCTTAATCGGCGTAGTGAAGGACCAGAGCAAAGTAATGAAATCGAGATGCAGCACCAAGCTATCCATTTAACAACCCCGCGTTATGAAATTAGTGATGGGTGGAAGAAGCACGAAATCTTTGTACCATCGGAAGAAGAGATTGGCATACTAGCCGATGCAGCTTACCGAAACATTCTCCGAATTAAAAAAATGTTAGCCGAACAGCGCATGGCTACACTTCAGCAATTACTCAGAGAGCCGGGGAGTAAAACACCCGAAGAAGGGGACCGCTTACTGACAGAATTCATGCACTTTAAACGGATCGATATGGAAATCTCACGGTTGCTTGGGACAGTCATTTCCGGGTAAAAATGAAAAGCCCCAACACATAGGGTTGGGGCTTACCTTTATAATAGGGAAGGTGAACACTAGGCCTGAGCTACCGTAGTGACGCTAGTCAACTCGGCATCAATTTCCCGGTTCAGTTCGTCTAGCAAGCAAGCGTGCGAACGAAGTTGACCAGGTTTAGAAGGTTGAGCAGAACGCCCTGACTTTTGGCCAGTCATATCCATAAGCAGGGTCATCAGCACATCGCTCATGTGCTGACGAAGGGTTACCAGCCGACGAAGGCGAGCCTTGTCCGCAGCTGGCTGCCGGCGAGCAGTGGCCTGCAACGTATTTATCACTTCGGTTATTTTTGCATAACGACGATGAAACGCTTCAGTCGCTCTCACCCACTCTATGATCACGCTTTGTATCTCTGCTGGAGATGCTTCGTAGCCTGCTGGTATCATTGATTCTTCTTGATTCATCGTACAATGCTCAAATACTTAAATTCCGCAACCGATGATCAAAAGTGGCCCCTCACATGCGCGAAAACAAGTCATTATGCGTGAAATCACCATTTCTCCGGACGAAATCACCCAATTGAGGAGCTAATTATTAGTGATTTCGTCCGGAGAAATGGTGATTTCATTCTTGAGAGATTGTCGAAATAGCAATATATAGGTTAGATTCAAGCGCCCATACGTATCATGAGATATGAATCAATCATCTACTGACCAAGAGAACAGCAAGAACTTTGCGCTTCGTCGTCGGGACTTCTCAATTCTAGTTGCACAGTCTGAAGTCTTCACTTGCGAAGTGTTAAGCCAGCTATTGAAGGAGCAGGGATACAATGTCGTTGGTCGTGCCGTGGAGATAGAAGATACCCTACAACAGATCAGAGTAAAACGACCAAACTGCGTCATTTTAGAATCTGAAATTTCAGGTCGGCGAAGTTTTGAGATTGTGCAACAGACGCAGCAGTCAAATCATCATACAAAATTCATCTTGTATACCAGCAAGCCCGACCTTCGGATGGTTGCTAGTGCTATGCAGATGGGCTTTTTTGGATTTTTATACGCTAGTGATGGTTTAGAGGAACTTTACCGGTGTTTTCAGACAGTTAGTACCGGTGGTTGTTACTATAGTACCGGGTTTATGAACCTGTTGAAAAGCTATGGCGTAGAAGTGCTGGCGGATAGCACCAGGGATGAGTTGAATCGATTAACGGATCGCGAGCGGGAAGTGCTGCGGTTGATCGCTAATGGACATACAGCCAATGAGATCGCTGATCAATTGGGAATAAGCTATCGAACAGCCATAAACCATAAAGCTCATATTGCGAAAAAGCTTGAGCTGAGCAGCTGTCGACAGCTACCTCGATATGGTATAGCAGTTAAAAATTACTTGTAAACGGCTAACTCTGAGATGATAATATAATGTCAGAGTCTGAATCGGCATAGGGCCGCTGATTACCTTGTAACCATTCTCTGAATTCTTGCATTCGAGCACGGGGTACAACTATCTCGTGGCGTTCTGGTGTATTGAGCCGGACAATATACTTACCGTTTTCCCAATATGCGTAGTTCAACACTGCATGTCGGTTAACGATATAGTCGCGTTTGATCCTAAAAAATAAGCTAGGGTCCAACTCTGCATCGAGTTCATTCAATGTTTTTCCCACCAAGTAACGTCCTTTTGCTAGCTCAGCATAGTAATACCTGTCTTCGATCGTAAAGAAGTACACATCAGTAACCGGGAAATCAAGCTCACCAAAGGTGTTCTTACCCTTCAGATAGTTTAAATAAGTTGAAGACGGAGCGGGTTTGGGAGCGGTAAAAACAGTTGATAAAGCCAAAGCTTTCTGAGAAGCTTCGGCAGCTTGGGCCTCTGCAGCCTCTTGAGCTTCTCGACGTTGTTTTAGATAGTCGGATAGAAGCGAGATGTTTACCGCTATGTAACCTATCAATATTAACGGAAACAAATATTTAAAGTAAGTGCCCCAACTGTAGGTGTTTAAAATATAATCGTTCAGATAATTTGTAAAGGAAAAGCTCTTATGAGAATACCGTTCTAACACGTAACGAATTGTTTGGGTAACTGGGTTAAATGCTAAAAATGAGACTAAGAAAACTGGAAGGAGACTTAATTCATAACGTCCAATAGCTCGCCAGTTATTAGAAATGCAATTAAGCTTTAACCAATTATGAAAGTGATTTATTAAAGCCACAGTGATGAGCGTTGTGAAAATTTCTGGCACGATCATTACACGGACTAATACGCCTATATAATGCATAAAACCTCCAGCTTGGCTTACCTTGGCTATTTTCATAGAGTAACCAATGGACCATGCAATAGCTTCAACGAGCGCGAATATACTCAGCAGTATAAATATACTGTTTAGTGGTTTACGCAAAAAGGCCCGAGTAAGTCGAATCTCGTTCATGCTGTCCTCTTATTCAAAACTTCGACTAAGATACTGGTAATATTTAACTATTTCCAATATGTGATTGTGACTTTTTCGTGATTGAGTGCTCTTAAGTTGTCTAGTAGCTTTGTATCAACAAAAAGGGATAGTAAACGCTCCCTCAGGCTAATCAATCTATAACAAAGAATTATCATGAAAAAGCAATTCGCTATTAAATCAATCCAAGTGTTGAAGACCATTACTAAGTCTGTTACTAAGGGTCAGCCATCTGACTCCATCAAGCTTGCTGCAGGTCCTCCTTGCTGTGAGACCGCTGGTTACGATTTCACGGGATTGTCTAAGCCTGTTTTCTCCCTTTAAGCTTTGATTAGCATATACTATGCCAACAGCACGGCAACTTTACCAGCAAGAATTGATCCGCTGCCGTGAGCATTTTGAGCGGGTTGATTTGCAGAAGGAACGGGGGTATCTGATGAAGTTTACCACCTTCTCTGCTAATGTTGAAAATATTCTGCCTAGCATTCCTCGTAGAGAACACGAGATGATGTTTAAGAAGCTGCTGTTGCAGCAGATATACACAACTTTCGATCAGAGGTGTCTGACTGCTGGTGATTTAGTAGAGTTGCGAGGTGTGCAGGATATACTTAAGCTAGCGAATGAGCCTAAAATTTATTGTACGTATCATTTAGGCTCATATCGCTTGCTAACAAGCGTTCTGTTTCGCAAGGGAGTGGATTGCGTATTAATGGTCGGCTCTAATATGAACCGCAGTCAAGGCGGTGATATGACTGAACACATTGATGCATTGAGGGAGAAGCATGGGTTGACCAATGTTTTTCGTATTATTGAGGCAGGGAGTCCTTCTGCTGGTCTATCGGTCTTGCGAGAATTGAAGGCTGGCCGGTCGCTTATCGTTTACGTAGATGGCAGCCCCGAAACGGCACCTGAGCCGGGGGAGGAAGATAAGTTTTTGTCGGTGCGATTTGGCCATCGACAGGTCTTAACCCGAAAAGGGGTTGGCTTTTTATCGCATGCTGCTGGAGTACCAATTGTGCCAATTGTAAGTTATCGGGATTCAGATTTGACAAATGTGTTGCATTGTCTGAAACCAATACGGCCAATTCGCAACAGCGATCGGGATATGTATTGCCAAGAGGCTATGCAACAGCTATACGATGCTTTTTGGCCATTTTTAAACCGATATCCAGAACAGTGGGAAGGTTGGAATTACATACATTCGTTTTTGGAGCCGGAAAAAGCTAGGCACGGATTTTTTAAGGTAGGTTCTGATAGGCCTATCTTTAACGAAGATCGTTACTCGATATGCGATTTGGAACAAGCCCCCATTTTGTTTGACCGACGCTTGTATCAAACCTATGAAATTACCGACGATTTACGTGACCTGTTGACAAGTCTTAATGAGATTGACTCAGTTGAAGAGGTAATAGGCCACGAAATGTATAGTGAATTAATGGAGATGGAAGTCATCTGTTAACATCTTCCAAAGATGCATAAAGGCTCAAGAATCACATATCTGTAGGTATGTGATTCTTGAGCCTTTACTATTTGTAGTAAAAAATTACTACACGCTACTACTTACCTCAATCTCTTCACCTGATTTGTTAAAAAATTTGAAGTTAACAATGCCTAGTGAACTATCTTTTACAAGCTTAACCCAAACTTTATACTTCATAAACCATTGCATCTGTTTAGAATATAAGCCTTTGGTGTAGTAAGCGTACAAAAATGGGTGCATTGATATTGAGATACCACGCTCATTCTGCTTCGTCAACATGTAATCAAGATTGTTTTCGATAACGTCTGTGACTAACACACTCGCTTGAATTGTACCTGTGCCACCACAGGTTGGACAAACTTCACGGGTGACAATGTTCATTTCTGGGCGAACGCGTTGCCGTGTAATCTGCATCAAGCCAAATTTTGTCAGAGGCAGAATTGTAAATTTCGAGCGGTCGGCTTTCATTTCATCGCGCATGATATCCTGTAGCAGTTTTTTATTTTCTGCTTTCTTCATGTCAATGAAATCAACGACAATGATACCTCCCATATCACGTAGTCGAAGCTGGCGGGCAATTTCTTTTGCTGCTTCGCGATTAACGCTGATTGCGGTCGCTTCCTGGTCTTCCTCCGAATTGGATTTATTACCGCTGTTAACGTCGATTACGTGAAGCGCTTCGGTATGTTCAATAATAAGGTAACCACCACCTGGCAAACTTACCGACCGCCCAAACAAGGATTTAAGTTGTTTCTCTAAACCTAATGCTTCAAAAACCTTAGTTTTTCCACTATGTAGTTTGACAATTTTCTCCTTGTCGGGTGCAATAGTGTGGATATAATTGCGGATCTCATCGAATGACTCTTTTGTGTCGACCGTAATGGTTTCGAACGATTCGTTGAGCATGTCGCGCAGAATGGACGAGGCTCGGTTCATCTCACCTAACACCCGGTCGCGCGGTTTAGCATCAGCTAACGATTTGACCGCTTGTTCCCATTTGGCCAATGAATTTTGCAGGTCGCGGTCGAGTTCTTCAACATCTTTGTCCTGTGCTACGGTACGCACAATGACCCCAAAATTCTGTGGCTTAAGTGACGACATCAGTCGCAATAAGCGCGATCGTTCGGTGCGATCAGTAATCTTCTTCGATAAATTAACGCCATCTGAAAATGGTACAAGCACCAAATAGCGACCCGCTATCGAAATATCGCAGGAAAGGCGTGGGCCTTTGGTTGAGATGGGTTCTTTAACCACCTGAACCAGAATGGGAGCATTTTTCGTCAGTACCTTATCGATTTTCCCAATTTTATCGATAGTAGGCTCCAGCTTCGTGCCGTTGAGCCGACCGGTTGTGACGCGCTTGGCGATTACATCTTTTACAAATTTATTGAGCGAATTTATATTCGGCCCTAAATCCTGATAGTGCAAAAAACCATCTTTCTCGTGGCCAACGTCCACGAATGCCGCATTAAGTCCCGACGATAGTTTTTTGACTGTTCCTAAGTAAAGATCGCCAACGGTAAAGCTGCTGTCTAACTCTTCTTCGTGATACTCCAGCAATCTCTTGTTCTGCAAGAGAGCAATCCGATCACCTTTCTGAGTCGAACTGATAACTAATTCATTACTCACAAGATGAATTACGGTTAGAATGGCTATATAAAAAGAAAGAAGCCACGTTCGGACTTTACAGACCGGCACGAGGCTTCCAAAGTATACGTGTGCAGTTGGCAGTATGCGGCAGGCGGTACTCAGTGATGAATGCAAACTGTCAACCGAACTGCCCTTAGGCAGGCTGCCGACTGCTCACTACTTTTTCTTATGCCGGTTTTTTCTGAGCCGTTTCTTCCGCTTGTGGGTAGCAATTTTGTGCCGTTTCCGTTTCTTACCGCAAGGCATAGTTTAAATAATGTTTAATGGTTGAAAATACGTTTGAATCCAGCCAATCGGCCAGACCTTATTAGAAAAGTTGTATCGTCCAGAATTTACAGGTGTGTTAGCTTACAAAGTAGCCAGACAGCTGAGAGACTCTATAACTTTATAACTCATTTGAGCCGCTCTTCATACTCACGAATAGCAGCCAGGATTTGTGGGTCTTTCTCTTGCTCTTTTACTTGAGCAAGTACTTTTTTTGCTTCTGCCTTCTGACCAGCTTCGGCTAAGCTAATGCCAAGGTAAAACTGAGCTTTACGATTTGCCGGATTGTTGACCAGAATCTGACGGAAGCGATCAATAGCCCGGTCATACTGATTCGACCGCATAGAAAGCAACCCCAGGTTGAACAGGGCCAACTCGTTGGTTGGTTCCTGCTGTAATACCTCGCGCAGCAGCATGATTCCCTGCATAGGCGTATCAGTATTAACATAGGTCATAGCCATGTTTGCCTTTGCCGTCAGCAGATTTGGATTCTTAGCTAGTGCTTTCTGGTAATAGTTACGAGTTTTTTCACCTAAAGCCGCTGTTTTTTTTTCGTCAACAGCAAAAGTATAAGCTTCAAAAAATTCGTCGCCAGCCTTTAAAAAATTCCGCTCGGAAGGCTGTGCTATCGCTAGCAACTCAGCGTAATGTGCTGCGCTGTCATAGCGGGTAGCCTCTCTAAACAGAGCGATAATTTTTTCGCCGACAGCTTCTTTTTCTGCAGGAGTTGTTGCGGCAAACTGTACCCGAAGGTCATCCAGGCGCTTTTGCTGCTCTGCCGTTATAGGCTTCTCATGAATCGCTGAGCGATCAGGGCGATTTGAGGCTTCGTCACCCATGCCGGCGGTGGCATTGAGCGAGTCGGACGTTTGCGTCGTGCGGCCGCTTGAGTTAGATTCGCTTAACTGCTTACTATCGTTACGCACCACTACCTTAGGGAGGGTATACAAACCCACCGTCAAGGCCGCAGCCAATACAACAACAAGCAAAACATATCTATTCATGGTGGATATTCGTCACGTCGCAAACGCCGTCCTGGCTACATTACTTACTCAGCCGCTACTTTGGCTTTGTCACTGGTTTTCACCTGCTCTACAAAGACCTTGGCGGGTTTGAAGCTCGGGATGTAGTGCTCGTCAATTACCATAGCGGTATTTTTCGAGATGTTCCGGGCTACTTTCTTGGCTCTTTTCTTGTTAATGAAACTGCCGAACCCTCTCACATAAATATTCTCTCCCTCGGCCAACGAGTCCTTAACCACCGAAAAGAAGGTCTCCAGGGTGTTCGTTACCTCTGCCTTGTCGATTCCGGTCTTATCGGCGATCTCTGCAATTACGTCTGCTTTCGTCACGACTTCTTAAACTTTAACGTTTACTGTGTTGTTGAAAATTCGGGTGTCAAAAATGGGAGCACAAAGGTAGGGGTTTCCAATAAATTATAAAAGCTACCTGCTACTGTTTTTCCATCCAATGACGCTTTTTTTACTTTTATTTTGAATTGGCAATCAGACCTTAACGCAATTAAATCAGCGTTTCCCGTTACACTAGAACGCTGGTATGAGCATCATAAGCGTGACCTGCCATGGCGGCATACGCGCGATCCTTACCGCATTTGGCTCTCGGAAATAATTCTTCAGCAAACCCGTGTAGCGCAAGGAAAACCGTATTACGAACGCTTCATCGAAGCCTACCCAACGGTTGCCGACATGGCTCGTGCCGACGAACGCGAACTACTTCGGCTCTGGCAGGGGCTCGGCTATTACTCACGCGCTAGAAATCTGCATCAGACTGCTCGTTACGTAACGGACCACCTGGCCGAAAAGTTTCCTGATAGTTTCCGCGACTTGTTGAAAATGAAGGGAATAGGCGAATATACGGCAGCGGCAATAGCATCGTTTGCTTTTGGAGAACGCGTGCCCGTCGTTGATGGTAACGTGTATCGGGTACTTGCCAGAGTTTATGGTATAGAGGAAGACATTACGACCACTAAGGCAAAAAAAACGTTTGCAGCTTTGGCGGGGGAGCTAATCCAATCAGCCGACGATCCAGCAACCTACAATCAGGCTATTATGGAATTTGGAGCCATTCAGTGTACGCCTTTGTCTCCAGATTGTTTGTTGTGTCCTCTGCAACAGCAATGCGTGGCTTATCAGACTGGTCGGCAGCATCGATTGCCTGTCAAAGCCAAGAAGGCTCCCGTGCGTAACCGCTATTTCAATTATCTGGTATTTCAGAGTAAGGAAAGAGTGGCCATGCATGAACGAACGGCTCGTGACATCTGGCAGAACCTGCATGAATTTTATTTACTGGAAACGGATGAGCCCAAGGGACAACTGCGTGATTTGCCAATTCCTGAACCGATTAGTGAACTGGTTGAATCAGGAACTTTAATGGCCTTGCCGACTGAGTCTATGCAGTTACTGTCGCATCAGCGAATTCATGCTACTTTCTACATAATCGACTTGCCAGATGACTTAACTGGACGTCTGCCTGCTGATTTCCAGTGGTATTCTGTACTACAAGCAGGACGCTTGCCAAAGCCTGTGCTGATCACGAACTATTTGGAAAAGGCGTTTGGATAAGTTCGTTTATTTTAGTATCTTTAACCTTCTTAAACCCACCCGTTTTTCATACGCAATAAAAATTAAAAACCATGGCTAGCCTTAACAAAATGACTATTATCGGCAATCTTGGTGCCGATCCTGAAGTACGCTATTTAGATGGAGGTAATGTAGTTGCTACCTTCAACGTGGCAACGACTGAGAAATATACAAACCGGAATGGAGAGAAGGTTGAGCAAACCGAATGGTTCCGGGTTGAGTTATGGAATGAACAGGCAAAGGTGGCTGAAAAGTACCTCAAGAAGGGAAACTCAGTGTATGTCGAAGGCCGGTTACGGACTGAAATATGGACCGACAAAGAAGGAAAAGAACGCACGTCGCTACGCGTTCGGGCGAATACTATGCAATTGTTGGGTAGTCCTAACAGTGATCGTCAGGACGATGGCTATTACGAAGCTCCGCGTCAGGCAGCTCCGCAACCTGCTATGGCAGCTGCAGCTGAACGTCCTCGTCAGCAGGCAGCTCCGACTCCTCAGCCAGCAGCACGACCGCAGGCCGCACCTGCCCCAGCACTTCGTCAGCAACCTGCCGGTACGTCGGACCGTCGTAGAGAGCCAGACCCGGTGCCTTTTGAGAGCAACAGTGGTGACGACGACTTGCCGTTCTAAACCGCTTGGTGCTCGATTGTTGAACGAGATTTAATCTACATGGACCCTGGTGATCCGCTTCCTCGACAGGTGCTCCCGGCCACAGACGGTTGGGGCACCTATTTTGATTTTTATAGCCCGTATGTGGCTCTAATTCTATTGCTGATTGTGCTGGCTGGGTTAGTGTCAGCATCTGAAGCCGCGTTTTTCTCTTTGTCGCCTGATGATCGCGCTCAATGCCGGGATAGCAGTCGGGTTGACTACCAGCGGATCGCAACGCTTCTGGACCGTCCTAAGCGTCTGTTGGCATCGCTGGTCATATTTAATAATCTGCTCAATATTGCGATCGTTGTCATCGTAACCTATCTGACGTGGGAACTCTCGCAGGCATCTCATGCCTCAGGCTGGGTGTTATCGAGTATAACCTTAGCAACTACGGTAGCCATTGTGCTCTTTGGTGAGATTGTTCCGAAAGTGTACGCCAGTCAGAACAACCTGGCCGTGGCTCGCCGAACGGCCCCTTTAGCTCAAGTTGGACTTCTTGTTTTTCGGCCATTAGCTATGTTGCTGGTTAACCTGAGTAATCAGGTCGACAAGCGAATTCAGCGACGAGGCTACAAGTTGTCGGTTGAAGAGTTGAGCCAGGCTGTGGAACTAACCGGTTCTGACGCTACGACTGAGGAAAAAGAGATTCTAAAAGGTATCGTAAACTTCAGTAATCTCACGGCGCGGCAGGTCATGCGTGCCCGATTAGATATATCCGCTGTAGACGATGATCTGACCTTCTCGGAGCTTATGGACCAGATTAATGCGTCTGGTTATTCGCGGGTACCCGTTTACCACGAGTCGCTCGATCAGATTGAAGGAATACTGTACATTAAAGACCTGCTTCCTCACATCCATGAGCAGGACTCGTTTCAATGGCAGTCTCTGCTAAGACCAGCTTTCTTTATTCCTGAGAATAAAAAAGTGGATGATCTGCTACAAGATTTTCAAAAGCGACGTGTTCACATGGCAATTGTGGTAGATGAGTACGGCGGAACAAGGGGACTTGTTACTTTGGAAGATATTATTGAAGAGATTTTTGGTGACATCAACGACGAGTTTGACGATGAAACACCGGTTGGTTACCGACGCGAAGATGACCGAACGGTGGTATTTGAAGGGAAATTTCCATTAACAGATGTTTGCCGTATTCTAAATGTAGACGCTACGACTTTTGAATCGGTACAGGGGGATAGTGAATCACTGGGTGGCTTACTGCTAGAATTGTTTAGCCGTTTGCCTAAACCAGGTGATCATACCACATACGCTGGTTTTACTTTTTACGTGATATCGGCCGATGATAAACGAATAAATGAAGTGCGTGTGACCAAGAACGACCCAGTTGAGCAGAATCAGTCTTAATAGTTAGACAGGATCCATTGCAGAGCGTAAGTGTACATAATTAGTGCAGCGCTTTTATTACACCCAAAGACCACGACCTTGATTGTACTCTTCGCCAATACGCTGTATATCGCTGACGGAATAGGTTAAGAACCCATTCTTGCGCAATTGCTGCAACCGTCGTTTCTCTACCCAAGATAGTTTACCATCTACTAAAGCGCCGAATACGATAAGCCGTTCGAGACTCCGACGTACTTCTGCTGGGGCCTGAGCAACCTGCTCGCTGAAGTGTCCGGTTAAGGTTGCATTCGTTTGCAAATTAAACCGATCAACTAGCGTCTCAGTCAACAAGAAGTGAGCATAGTTGTATTGACGCTTAAGAATAGCCACGTATTGTAAGGCTTCCAGGATCAGGGGGCGGAATTGATCATTTTTGCCCCACTGATCGTGTAATTCATTCACAAATTCCCGGATCGTCATAGGAGCCATGACCCGAACTTGTGCTTCATGGAGCACTTGCCACGATGCCCACGCATTCCATAGCGCATATACGGGTAGACCTGCCATATCAGTCATTTGGCGCATAACGTAACGACCTGTCACCTGTTTTAGCAAAAGCGATAAGACGAGGTTGCTCAGAGCCGCTTTGGCTATGTTGAGAAAGAAAAAGAGCATTAACCCCCAACGCGGTAGGTTTAGGTAAGGATCTACGCCGAATCGTAGGATGCCACGATCTGTTTTTTCGAGAGCAGCTGCCGCTAATGATCGTAAATGGCGTTCATACTGGGCATCGTGAGCACGAGGAAACTGACAGACCTGCATGATGGCTTTTACACCACGCAGGTTAAGGGCAATGAGCAGATTCACTTCCAGATAAATCAACAAGATACCATACAAAGTTGTAACAAGGGGTAATTCATACACCTCGCCTAAAACTACAATGGTTGTGTTGGCGAACAGATCCGGCCAGTTGTATTGGGGCCAGTAAAGGAGCAGCACGCCTAAAATACCAAGCAAAGCCGCCATAATCAGCGTAATCACTTTGGTTCGGCGAATAACACGACTCTCTGTTGGGTTTAGTACATACGGCTCGTCTGTGGGGTGCGACGTATCGAGTGCCTGGCGCAGGTAGCGCATAGCCAGATGGTCGAGTGGACCAGTGCTGTTATTGGGTGGCCGGGTAGACATGATCGTGGCGTGACAGTGGATTTATTTCTACAACTACATAACCGGTAGGGTTGTTAGCTTGAATGAGAGAATTCATCGATAAGCATTGATCTATCGGTAAGGGTTACTCAAGCGGGAAGCTACTTTTCGATTAGCATTGACTAATAAACAAGTAGCCAGTAAATTCAGCTAATACGGATCTTTGTTAAATAAAGATCTGTGGTTATGAAAGCTATCATTCGTATACTTATCGGTTGCTTATTAGTAGGTCAAGTAAGGGCGCAAAATGCTACCCCGGCTAAGCCTAAAGCGGCCGAGCAGCGCATTAAGGACGAAATGGCCGAAGCGTCTAAAGCGTTTTTAGCAGGCTTAACAGCAGAGCAACGACAACAAGCTACATTTCCTTTTGAAGATGTGGAGCGGTTTAACTGGTACTACGTCCCCCGGTCGCGCAAAGGATTGCCGTTGAAGCAAATGACGGCCGATCAAAAACGGGCGGCCTTGGTTATGCTTAAAACGGGCTTGAGCGATCAGGGCTACGAAAAAGCAATGTCTATTATGGACATGGAAAATGTACTCCGCGTGATTGAGAAGCGCTCAGATACGGATACTTACCGCGATCCGGAAAACTACTACTTTACCATTTTTGGCGACCCTAGTACGGCTAATCCGTGGAGTTGGCGAATCGACGGGCATCATTTATCTCTTCAATTCCTGTCATTAACGGGCCGGGTTTTGGCGCAGACTCCCACATTTTTCGGTAGCAATCCCGGCGAAGTTCGGATTGATGTGCCTCAGAAAGGCAAACAAATTTTACGGCAGGAAACGGAGCGGGCCTTTGCATTATTGAAAGCCTTAACTGATACTCAGCGAAAACAGGTTGTATTAGATGCCGTTGCTTACCCTGACATTGTTAGTACAAATCGGCGTAACGTGGCTATGGAACGAATGGATGGCCTGAAGTTTTCAGAGATGAATGCTGATCAACAAAAGCTCTTTCTCGAACTTTTACAGGTGTATTTGTCGAATTACCGCATTACGTTGGCTAAGCAGCAGCTCGATAAATTGGAAAAAGTTGGATTGAATAACCTGCGTTTTGGCTGGGCGGGTGACTTGACCCCACAGCTGGGCGAGGGTAAAGGTTGGTACTACCGAATTCACGGACCTACTATCCTGATCGAGTACGACAACACGCAGAACAATGCCAATCACATCCACACGGTGGTACGGGATTTAACGAATGATTTTGGCGACGATCTGCTGCGTGAGCATTATCAAACCAGTAAACATAGCAGACCTTAACCCCATAATCGGTCCGTTTAACAATTTTTAAGCTACTCCTAAAATGGTTTCTTCGTAACTTGTACAGCTTATAGCTTATGTACACGTTAATAGTTTATGAAGAAACTCCTTATTTGTGCATCAGTGAGTTTGCTATCGACGGCCGCCTGGGCCCAGCAAACTCAGTGGTACCTCCGCGATAAAACCGATAGCACAGCAGGCATTAGTGTCGATCGCACCTACCGCGAGCTCCTGAAAAACCGCAAACCAACGCCGGTAGTCGTGGCTGTCATCGATGGCGGTATTGATACGACCCATGAAGATCTACGCCGGGTGCTTTGGAGTAATCCTAAAGAAGTGGCCGGTAATGGCCAGGACGATGACAAGAACGGCTATGTGGACGACGTTCACGGCTGGAATTTCATTGGTGGCAAAGATGGCCGTAACGTCAGCTATGAAACCGCCGAAGTAACACGGCTTTACGCGCAGCTGAAGCCTAAGTACGAAGGGAAAACTCGCTCGTCGCTGAAACCAGATCAGCAAAAAGAGTATGATTTATACGTAAAGACGAAGGCCGAAGTCGAGAAAAATCAGGCGCAGTACAAGGCTCAATATCAGGGCATCAGCCAATTTGCGGCCCAATACACGCAGGCGGTTGACGCCATCAAGAAAGCACTGAACGTTACGAAGCTCGATACTATTACGCTACGTAAGGCCGCCGATACGCTTACGGATGCAACCTCGAAACGGCGAGCAACTGGAATATTACGTTTATTGCGCCAGCAGGGAGCTGCCGATGCCGATGCAGTTACCGCCGAGCTCGAAAAAGCGAATGAGCAGCTCAAAGCCCGCGCCGAGTATAACTACAATCCTGATTTCGATACGCGAGCTATCGTTGGCGATAACCCTAACGACTTTACTGAGCGTAATTATGGTAACGCTGACATTGCAGGGCCTCGCGCCGACCACGGTACACACGTAGCGGGTATCATTGGTGCCGATCGTACCAACAACCTTGGCATAATGGGTGTGGCCGATGCCGTTCAGATTATGGGCGTTCGGGCCGTTCCGGATGGTGACGAACGCGATAAAGATGTAGCCAACGCCATTCGTTACGCTGTTGACAATGGAGCGCAGATTATCAACATGAGTTTCGGTAAGGATTATTCGCCCCAGCGCAAGGTTGTTGAGGATGCTGAGCGCTATGCTCTATCAAAAGGAGTTCTGATGGTGCATGCGGCAGGTAACGACGGTAAGGACATTGACACTGCGGCCAATTACCCCGCACCGAAATTCATGGATGGCAAGGATATTCCAAACGTAATCACGGTGGGAGCCAGCGCTGAGCCAAACAATAGTGAATTGGTGGCCAGCTTCTCGAACTACGGCAAGCAGACGGTAGACGTATTCGCGCCGGGTAAAGACATTTATTCGACCGTGCCGGGCAGCAAATACGAAAACAATAGTGGTACAAGCATGGCCTCGCCCGTAGTGGCAGGGGTAGCCGCCGTATTGAAGTCGTATTTTCCCAAGCTGACCTACGCCGATATTAAGCGTATCATTGTTCAGTCAGCAACGCCTTACAAAACGAAGGTGCGTCGGCCTGAGTCGACGGATACGGTTGATTTTGCCAGCCTGTCGAAAACGGGTGGCGTTGTAAACCTGTACGAGGCAGTGAAGTTAGCGTTAGCCCAGGAGGGAGCCGCTTCTGCCAAAGGAAAATAAGCATAAAGAGTGGCATAGAACAAAGCCGATGATCAACGATCGTCGGCTTTGTTATTTTTTCAGGAACCGGCCTACCTGCGTGTGTTGACCAGTATTCAGCCGAAGAAAATAATGACCGGGTGGTAGCTGATTAACCGAAAAGTCAAGCTCAAACTGTCCATTAATGGCTTTGAGCGGTGGCGGTTGATGGAGTAATTTACCTTCCGCATTGATAATACTGACGTTGACCTCCTTTACTGCCGAACCAGCATATCGAACCGAGAGTACATTGTCGACTGGGTTTGGATATAGTGTAAAATTATCTGCTCCGGCTGTTGATACGCCAGTTACAATAGCTGTCTTTACGTATCGCTCCGTCGACCAGCCAATACAGGTTTGCTGAGTAACACGAAGTTTGTAGGTTCCAGGTTGTGCGACGGCCAGGTTGTGTGCATTAGCCTTCGTTATGATAGTATTATCCTTAAACCACTGATAATCATAGGTTGGGTCGAGGGGCGCTTTGATTGTGATTGTGGCTTTTTGAGGAAGCAACAGTTCAGTTTCTTTAGGTAGTAAATCAATCGCATTGACTGTGCTGGCTCGAACCACAGTTGCTGTCGAAACACCTTGACATCCTCCTTGTGTTATTCGCACCTGATAACGGCCCGGCTGATTTACGGTAAGACTTGCTGCCCGGGCATTCGTAATGAGGACACTATCTCGTAACCATTCTACTGATGAATCAACTGGCCCATCAACGGTTAAGCGAATTGGGTTTTTATTCGGGCATAGCCATTGATCGCTGGTTGGCGTGATGGTCACAGTCGGGGCTTTAAGTTGAATATTTACTGGTTGGGAACTGGCTTTGCAACCGGTGTTATTGGTTAGTTGCAAAACATATGAACCAGCCTGGTTAACCACATAAACATCCTTATTGGCGTTGGGTATGGCCACGTTATTCCGAAGCCATTGATACGTTACATCCGCCGATTGGGCTACAGCGCGTAACGGCACAGTTGAACCCGCGCAAATAGTAGTGGTGTTGGCTGGCGCGATGCTCGCCGTTAGCTGACATTGGGTTCGGCGCAGGCCACTCACAATAATGGAAAATGGCTGGCTGCTGGCCGTCGTTTTGCCTTTCAGGGATACCGTCAATGAATAGGCTTGGCCCGGCGTTGGATTCGTAATGTAAATCTGCTCAACATTATCCCGGAAATTATCGCCCCGCGTAGCCGCAAGGTTAGGCTGAGCCGGATTAAGTACAAACGGTAAATTGGACGTTTTGCCATCACTCAGGCGCAGGTCGAGATCGTTGACGAGTTTTGGCGTCCGGTTGTTTAATGAAGTGGCCGTAACATCAGTTGCTTCGCCAGCTGGATCGGTCCAGCAAAGCGTAACAACCAGGGGCTCTTGCCCCTGTGCTATAATTCGTTGTGTATATACGCTGCCTGAGGTTAACGTCCGCTCTAAAACCAAGTGGGCAAAATTTTCATTAATGAGCACACGAGCCGCGGCTTCGGTATTGAGCAAGCCCCAGCCTTGCCGATAGTCAGGACCAGCAGATGGGTTCAGGCGGTCGGCTGTGTGCAAGGCTAGTCCACGTAGTGTAGCGGCCCGCATGAATTGAGGAGTACTGGTGGTACCAAGTTGTTTTTGAGCATACAATTCCTGTAGCAGAAACAGCGACCCAGCTACATTAGCCGAGGCCATTGATGTTCCACTGTATGCACTATAAGCTGTATCACTACCTGACACGCTGGAGAAAACATTGGTGCCAATGCCTAACAAATCGGGTTTGATGCGGCCATCATCTGTAGGCCCCCATCCGCTGAACGACGTTGTGCTGAGGCTTGTTAGCTGGTTCTGCCCATTAAACGTGATGTCAGCGGCTCCTACTGTTAAGACGTTTTTAGCGGTTGCTTCGGCAGGAATAACGTCGTAGGTGTCATTGCGGCTGCGAACAGCAGTGCTTGTTACGTTCGAATCTCTCAAATAATAAGCCGTTCCTACAGGCGGTCCGTTTTGGCTCCGTTTATTATCGGCCGACCTGACCATCAAGTAATAAGGGTTATTATAGGCAATCTGGTCCAGATCCTGAGCTTTCTCGGTATAGAAGCCAAATAAATATTCTTCAATAGGGCTGATGCTTGGTGTTCCCCACCACTCCCACTTAAGGTTTGGGTTGGTACCGGGCCGCGACGGGTTGTATACCCAGCCGACTAAGGGGCCATACGCATGGTTAGAGATAAGCAGAGTGGGGGCGGCTGCGGCTAATTCGATTATGTCGTCGGTATAATCCCAAACCGATAACCTGGTGCCAAATGCCATCCCTTTGGCTTGAGAGTTAACACCTCTGGCTACTAGAGTGCCTGCCAGATGGGTAGCATGGTCGTTAGTAAGGATGGCGTTGTCTTTCTGAACAATACGTGAGCGGTTAGTTACTGGCTCCGTGAACTCCTGATGCGATGTTCGTACTCGGCCACCGTCCCACAAACCCAGCCGACCGGCCATGATGGCTGAATTGCCAGACAAAGCAACTGGTAACGAACCTCCGCCATACAACGCCTGCGTTCGGGTGCCTTCAGCCGCTTCGGCATTATGCAGGGTGTAATAAACTGGCTGGCCAAGCGGATCGACCTCTTGCAGTTGAATGACTTGGCTATTGGAATAATTTTTGTGGAGTGACCAGCCGTGTTGCTGGGCTAAACGAAGTGTTTGCTCATGCCATGCCGCATAGCGCTGTGTTAGCTTCGCCTGCCAGTTGGGCAAGGGTTGTTGAGGGACAAATTGCGCCTGCACCAGACTAGGGACTATCAATACAAAACAGCCAATAATCCACCATGTGGCCTTTAGAATGGGCCAACAGTCGCACGATACCCAATGTTGGCTGAGATGTCTAAGCCAAACAGGGGTCGTCAGATGATATGGATAGTTACTGCTTGCGAATGCGCTTGACCCGAACAGTTTGGGCTCGATCATCGTCTACCACCACAAAAAATGTACCGCCGGGTAAGTCTGTTACGTCTATTATTGTCGAATAATTTTTTCCGTCCCGTTGTAGGGGTGCTGTTCTGATTGTCAACCCTCGTAAGTCTGTTAAGCGGACGGTGGGCGCTTGTTGATACAGAGTTGACGTCGACAAAGAAACCGTGACTTGCCGGGTGGCCGGGTTAGGGTAAACGGATAGCGAATTATCAGTGGTAGTGGGCTCCGCATCCAGAATTGTTAGGTATACATCATTAGAAATAGCCTCTCCGCAGCCATTGACACTGCCCTTTACTGAATATCGGCCAGTTTTTACAACTGTAAATGTCGATGCTGTAGCGCCGGGTATAGGCACCCCATTGAGAAGCCATTGAATATTCAAGGTTGCATTAGACGAAAGCGTGAAGCCATTTGTGGTGACTACGGGTGTCTCCGTAGTTCGAACGGCTACTGCTACGCCCGTTGAGGTAACAGGCAAGCAATTGCCCCCGACCCGAACGGCGTAAGTGCCGGACGTAGCTGCTTGTAATGTACTACTGGTAGCTCCCGAAATTGTCTGGCCATTACGTAGCCATTGATATACTAAATCAGGCCCAGTATTCGCTTGCAGAATTACATTAGCTCCCTGACAGATACTAGTCGATCCGTTGGCCGTGACGGTAGCCGTGGCGGCTGTACCCGTGGTAGGTTGTACAGGCACCCGCTGTAGGCCTGGGCAGTCGAGCGATCTAACTTTAAGGTTATAAAAATAATACCAGGCGGTTTTTAAGGTATCGTTGGTAGTGCCGTTGTTGAATAGCGCTCCTTTTATGGTTATGACTGGTGCGCCTGATTGCGATGTCAACTGATACGGAAAACCAGTAACTGCTGAGTTACTACGAAAAATAGATGCTCCTTCGGCATAGTCAATTGTAATCTTGTAGTCGCCTGCCTGAGGAATCCGCAGATTTAGTGGATATTCTGCTCCCTGATCGTCCGGATCGTCGCCCAACTGTCCCTGACTGTTGACGGTAGTTAAGCTCTGGTTACGAGTCGGAAGCACATCCAGCGTAACGCTCGATACGGCGGTGTTATCCAGTTTGCGTACAGTGAAAGTTAGTTTTCCTGCATTACCTATGTAAAGACGAGCCGATTCTATAGTCAGTGGTACCTGCGTTGATACAAGCGGAGCTGGACCAAAATTGCCTGCATAAGACCCTCCAGTGTACACGCGTTTATCTACGGGGCCTATTGTCCCGGCAAAATCATTGAGCACAGCGTAGAACTGACCGCTGGCGGGAACCGCTTTTATGCCTACCAGATTTCCGGCTGCAAGCAAATTGCCACCTGTTGGTGCATCATACCAGAAAGCCGTACCCCCTCCGGCATTACGTAGAGCAATGGCGGTGTCACTGCCGCAACGCGTAGCTGTAAACAAGCCGTTGGTTGGTGCCGGAGCCGCTGTTCGGGTTTCGGTGATGGTATTATTGGCCGTGTTTTGGTCGGCGTTAAGATTGGTTGTGATGATGAACCGGTACGTTTGGTTCGCCAGTAACGAAACGCTCGTTGGTGCTTTTAACGTTAACACACCGTCCCGAAACGCCTTCAAGGTTGGTAAAGTACCTGTAAGAGTTGCCAAGTTCTGGTCATTCGCGTCGACGATTACAACCGTAACGGGTACGTTAAGCTGATCGGCAGACCCGTAATTATGCAGCCGTACAGCCACCGTTGGGTTTGTACTGGTTTGTCCGCAAAAATTAGCTTCGGGCGAAACCAGGGCTGTAGCGGCTACGTCGTTAGAGGTCTGCACAACATTCAACACATAATCCTGGGTTTCGCCGTTTCCGTAGTTGCCACAAGCAGCTACCGATGCCACATTGTCTGTTTCAGTAGCTACAATACGGAGCCGTAAAAACTGGGTATTCTGTACCGTCGTTGGCACACTAACGTTGGCCGAGAACTGGGCTGAGTTCGGTAAAACATCCGACGTTGCTACGGTTTCACCATCGTCGAAAGTGCCGTTCTGATTCCAGTCGATAAAGGCCTTAACAACCACGTTTCTAACCGCCCCGCAAGTGCCGAGCGAAACGCTCAAGGGAACCTGCTGACCCGCCTGAACCGTAGTTGTAACCTGCGAGAAGTCGGTGTAACTCGTGCAGCCATCCGCTCCGGCCTGGTTAATGCTACCAAACTGAACACGGCTAATCTTGGTGTCGGCGGTTGAGGTGGCTTTTGACTCACAATACACTTTGCCGCCGATGCCACTCGCAAGCAGGGCGTAATCCTGCTTGCTGCCATTCAACGAACCCTTATGCGTAACGGTGAGCGTATAGGTTTTTCCGGGAATCGGATTGGCGATTAAGATCTGTTCGACGTTATCGCGGATGTTATCGCCCCGCGTGGCGGCATTGGCTGGGTTTTCGGGGTCCAGTATCCAGGGTTGCACCGTTGCAGTGCCGTCACTGATGCGCAGGTCGAGGTCGTTGACAAGTTTCGGCGTTCGGTCGTTTAACGACGATACAGAGGCTATACCGGCGGGGTCTGTCCAGCAGATAGTAACAATGAGCGGACCGCGCCCTGAGGCTACTACGGGCATTGTGTACGTTTCGCTTTGATTCAGCGTTCGCTCATCAATCAGGTAATTCAGATCCGTGTTTAGGATTGCCCGCCCGGCTCGTTCCGCGTTTAATAGCCCCCAGCCGTTCTGATAATCGGGCCCCGGTGCATTGCCCGCTTCATCCGCCGTGTGAATGGCCAGTCCTTTGAGCGTTGACGAGCGCAGGAACCGCCCACCGTTACGTTGCGAAAACAATTCCTGTAAAAGTAGTAAGGAACCCGCCACATTAGGCGACGACATGGATGTGCCGCTGTATACCACGTAAGCACTATCATTCTGTGAATCAGTCGAAAGTATATTAACGCCAATACCAACAATGTCTGGCTTAATTCGACCGTCGTCCGTTGGCCCCCAGCTCGTGAAACCGCTTACCGTTACGTCATTGGCTTGATTGTAGCCATAATTCAGATTATTGACGGCACCAATCGAGAGTATGTTTTTAGCGGTACCATACGTAGGAATCTGGTCGTATCCGTTCTGGTCTTTGCGGGGCGCTGTATTGGTAGTATTACTTGTGCCAAGATAATAAGGTTGACCCGCTCCAGGACCATTCGAGCCATGGTTGTTGCCCGCTGATTTAACAATCAGGTAATAAGGGGCATTTTGCGCAATCTGATCCCATGTGCGGGTATCGTTATTATAAATACCAAATTTATAATCGTCGGTTTTACTAACAGTCGTATCGCCCCACCATTCCCATTTGTTAGTCGTCGTTCGGTCGTCATTGTACACCCAGCCCGCTTTAGCACCATACGAATGATTAGAGATAAGCAGGTTGGCGGCTGCTGCGCTCATTTCGGAAACGTCGCTCCGAAAGTCGTAGGCTTGTAAATTGGTACCGAAGGCCATGCCCTTCACCTGTGGGTTTACACCGGCCGCCATCATGATACCAGAAACGTGGGTCGCGTGTGAACTGAGCGTAGTGGCATTGTCTGCCTGTGCCACGCGACTGCCCGATGCGCTCTGAAACTCGATGTGGGTATTGCGTACTTTGCCTTCATCCCAGACGCCTAACTTATCACGCAGCGTACTACCAGATAGCGACACCCCAAGGCTTCCACCTGCGTAGAGCGACGTTGTTCGGGTGCTTTGTGCAGCTTGGGTTGTACTCGTTGTCGCGTCGTAGAGCAGCTCGCCAGTACTGGTAATTCCCCGGAGTACGGTTATACGTCCGTTAGCACTCCGCAGTTCGATTGGGCGGTTCAAACGACGGGCTTCGCGTACAGCCTGTTGGTAGTTTGTCGCCTGAAGATTCTGAACCGATTTTTGTAATTGTAGCTGCTGGTTCCGTTGCCGGGCGTTGTATTGCGGCAGCGGCTGAGCTGTTAATAAAGGAACGGCGGCAAACAAAAGCAAAATGCCTAAAAACCAGCTTAGTCGAAACAGTAAAAAACGTAGCATACGAAGGAAGTAAGCCAACAGTTGGCTAATTAACGAAGGTACATGTTTGGTACGAAAAAGTGACCTTCACCGTTGCAATATAAGCTGACCGGAAAACGAGTTAATGAACTTTTAATCAGTTCGGTTAAACCTTAACGTCTGGCTTGAGTCATACCCCAGTAGCAGCCTTCCACCAACATGGATACATTCACGAAACGACCTAACGACGTACGCCAGTTGCAGTTTTTATTCAGTCGGGCGGGCTTTGGCGCTACCCCAGCTGAACTTGATGAGGCCGCCCGTAAATCCCTCCGAAAAGTAATTCGGCACCTGGTTAAGGATAGCGAATCGTTTGTCGAACTGCGGGTAGTTGAGCCCGACGAAAACGTAACGAAACGAACGCTGAAAGGTATGGCGCGCATTGGGCAACTCGACCGGGAGATGCTGAAAGAGCGTATTCGCATGAATGCCGAGAAAGTCCGCGACCTTAACCTGCAGTGGATCGACCAGATGGCGACCGGAAAAGGAGCGTTGCGCGAGAAGATGGCCTTATTCTGGCACGGTCATTTCGCCTGCCGGACCATGGGCCAAAATTCGTTGTTCATGCAGCAGTACGCGAACACCATCCGGCGACATGCATTGGGGCGTTTTGGCGATCTGCTGATGGCTGTCTCGAAAGAACCGGCGATGCTTCAATTCCTGAACAATCAGCAGAACCGAAAAAACGCACCCAACGAAAACTTCGCCCGGGAAGTCATGGAATTGTTCACGTTAGGACGGGGTAACTATTCCGAGCAGGATGTGAAAGAGGTCGCTCGCGCCTTCACGGGCTGGCAATTTACGCCCGAAGGTCAGTTCGTTTTTCGTGAGCGGGTTCATGACGAAGGTGAAAAAACGGTATTCGGGAAAACGGGTGCGTTTAAAGGCGAGGACGTAGTGGCCATGCTGCTCGAAAACAAGCACACAGCCCGTTTTGTGACGGCTAAGATCTACCGCTTCTTTGTGAATGAAACTGAAGACAAAAGTCGTGTCGATGAACTGGCTGAACAGTTCTATAAAAGTGGCTATGATATTGCCGGGCTTCTGGAAAGCATTTTCACCGCCGACTGGTTTTATGACTCGAAAAATATGGGAGCTCATGTTAAATCGCCGGTTGAACTCTTGGCCGGTATGCGCCACGCACTCGGTATTACGTTCGATAAACCTCAGCCGCAAATATTTGTGCAACGGACGCTTGGGCAACTGCTGTTCTATCCGCCAAACGTAGCGGGCTGGCCGGGTGGCAGAAACTGGATCGACTCGTCGAGCCTGTTGTTCCGGATGCAGTTACCCAATTATGTGCTGAAGGCAGCCGAAGTGACGGTTCGCCCTAAAGAGGATGGCGACGTCAATACGCAGCCGTTGGCCCGCAAAGGTGGTCAGCAGTTTCAAACCTTTGTCAATTGGTCAGACTACGAACGGGCCTTTACGAAAACGGCGGATGCCGACTTGCTGGATGCTATCGCCACAGCCTTACTTCCGTTTCCAGTCAGGCCGGAGCAACGCGCGTTAATTGAAAAACAAGTGAAACCTGATCTGCCTCGTCCGGAACGGATTCATGCCTTAACAGCCGCCTTGATGAGCTTACCCGAATATCAACTCAGTTAGAGAGCGAAAGAGCGCTGGCTCGTCACTCTTTCGCTCATTCATTCTTTCACTCTTTGTCTATGAATCGACGTGATTTTATAAAGCAATCGGCTTTCACAACGGCCGGAACCATGCTGATTCCGCACTTCCTGAAAGCTTATGAGACTTTAGCCATGGGGCACCCGGTGGCTCCTTCTGGTAAAATTCTCGTAGTCGTTCAATTATCGGGCGGTAACGACGGGTTAAATACCGTGGTACCCTACCGTAATGACATCTACTATCGTGAACGCCCAACCATTGCCATTAAGCCCGATAAAGTGTTGACGCTCAACGACGAGATCGGGCTGCACCCGGCTATGGAACCGCTTAAAGCCTTGTACGACGAAGGTCTGGTGACCGTCATTAACAACGTGGGCTATCCAAACCCCGACCGGTCCCATTTCCGCTCGATGGACATTTGGCAAACGGCCAGCGATTCTAATCAATACATGCAAACGGGTTGGGTCGGCCGGTACCTCGATGCGTCCTGCGCGGGTAAGCAACAGGAGCCGTTTCGTACCATTGAAGTAGACGATACGTTAAGCCTCGCACTAAAAGGGGATACCTTGAATGGCTTGGCGGTGCTGGACCCGAAAAAACTGTACAATCAGACCCGTAATGGCTTGGTTACCGGCTTGAGCCATGCCCATCATGATGAGCCTGAAACAGTGGCTTACCTCTATAAAACATTGGCCGAAACAGTCTCGTCGGCTGATTATGTGTACAGCAAAACAAAGACCTACAACTCGCTTACCACTTACCCCAATCATGAACTAGGGAACCGGCTACGGTCTGTTTCGCAACTGATTCAATCGGGTATCGGAACGAGTGTTTATTACGTGTCAATCAGCGGGTTCGATACGCACATCAATCAACCCGGTCAGCAGGAGCGCTTGCTGAAACAATACGCGGAAGCGGTTGGCGCTTTCATGACCGATTTAAAAGTGGCTGGTCGGCAAAACGATGTCCTGCTCATGACGTTCTCCGAGTTTGGTCGTCGGGTAAAGCAGAATGCCAGCAACGGAACCGATCACGGAACGGCCAATAATGTATTTCTGATTGGCGGAGGCCTGCCAGCCAAACGAGTACTCAACGAAGCGCCAAACCTGACGAACCTCTCAGATGGAGACTTGACTTATTCCGTAGATTTCCGGCAGATATACGCTACCCTGCTTCGCGACTACCTCGGTGCCGACGATGTGGCCATTCTAGGCCGTAAATTCGACCCGCTGAAAATTGTCTGATAGCAGAACTGGCTACCTTCCGACACAGGAGACAGCTTAACGTATAAGCCCTAACGAATGGTGCTGCTTTATGTCTTTAAAGTATTTTACTAGTGAAGCTGTATTCACTGATTAGACCGCTGATTTGTAGAATTTGTCATATTTAAGTACAATAATTACGTGATTTAGTCAAAAAAGATGGCTTGAATGGTGATCATCGTAAAACTTACCGATCTATTACAGGTTGATAAACAGATGGTTGATAAGCTTATGGTACTAGTCGTTCAAATATAGTACTTTTAAGATTCGTATTTGTATTATAAAAATATTGAATAAGGTTATATGTAGAATATAGGGTGAATATACCTTTGTGAGGTATTCTAAACCCTTAATCTTATGTTCATCTCCAAAGAAAAAGTGACTTCTAGTCACTCGACTTCGCTTGCGCAAGTTTCAGGTTTTCTGGCCATTTGTGCTACCATGTTGTTGAGTAGCTGTAGCAAACCCGACGACGTTATGCCCGCTACTGCGCCCACTCCGTCAGCTGTCGATGAAGGTGTTTTTGGGAATGGAGTTAACCTGCAGCCTTCCTATTATAATAATGGGAACGTAAACATAGGTTGGTCGTTGATGCGGCAGCAAAGCAAGATTAGAACCGTGCGCATTGAAATCGAGCCGGACAAAGTATCGCAGGCAAAAACCTGGATTCGCGACGCCCGTAGCAATGGCTACACGGTTATTGCCACGTATCATAAGGCGAGTGTATTAGGTTCTGACGCGGCCAGTGAATTAACCGCAGCGGCTAACTGGTGGCGGTCAAATTACGGAACGCTAGCTGCGTCGGGTTCATTTACTGTTAACCTAATGAATGAATGGGGAAGCCACTCCATAAGCTCGAATGCCTACGCATCGGCCTATAACAACGCGATCAGCATTGTTCGACAGGTGTACAGCGGCTCAATCATCATTGACATCCCCGGCTATGGTCAAGAAACTCGTACGGCCGCTGATGCGGTAAAAGGGACTAATGGCACCAGAATAAATGACACGAATATCATTCTATCGACGCATATTTATCCCGGAGCTTACAACCAGGGCCGCAATCGGTCAATGATAAACGCTGATCTGGATGAAATGGGATCGGTTGGCCGTTCATGCATTGTGGGCGAATTCGGGAACGATAGCGGTGGTTACACGGGCGCCAACTGGTCAGGGTTGGTTGACTATGCTAAATCAAAAGGGTGGACGGTATTGGCCTGGTGCTGGAATGGTGATGGAGGCAATATGAACATGGTGACACCAGCCTGGAAGAATAACGCGACCGCTACGTCATACTCGTTGAGTTCGTACTTCAATGTAGCCTACGCCAAGTTATAATTCCATAATATTTGCTACGGGGCCAGACAGACTACTCGATAGTTCTGTCTGGCTTTCGTGGTTAACCGCTCCTAACTGCGTACGCTGATGGGAAAGAGCTTACTAACCTTACTCCTAACTAGTTGGGTGGCCTCTGTATGGGCTCAGCCAGTTAGCACGTTGGTTGGTAAATGGGCACCAAAGGCAACTATAGAGGGGAATATCAAGGCAGTAAATTTCGATGTCAATGGTATTGCCATGACTCGGCAGCTCTTTCCTGAGCTGCAGGGGAAGCAGATCATCATTGGCCAAAAAGAGAGTGCGCCTGATCCGCTGGATATTGATCTGACAGGTCGGCTCGTTTTCAGTTCATTAACGGCCGCTGAAGTTACCGCCCATGCTACCATGGTAGCTACTATATTGGCCGGAGCTGGATACTCGTCGCCACTGAATCTGGGCGTTGCCCCACTGGCGAAAATCCTGTCGGTCAACGTTGGCAGGCTGTCGCCCGAGCCCGACGATTTTTATCGCCAGCAGGCAATTACGGTAATGAACCATTCGTATGGTACGGAGACCAAACCGTTTTATGGGCCAAATGCCGCTGCTTATGATGCCAGCGCCTGGCGTGTTCCTGAGCTTTTACATGTTTTCTCGGCTGGTAATATTGGCTATTCGACCAGTGACTCAGGAATGTACGCTGGTCTATCTGCCACGGCTAATGTGACGGGCGAATTCAAGCAAGCTAAAAACGTAGTAACGGTTGGGGCTGTCAATGAACTAGGTGAGCTTCTGCCATCCAGTTCACGAGGACCTGCCTACGATGGGCGAATCAAACCGGAGTTAGTAGCCTTTGGCGATGAGGGTACATCTGGAGCCGCAGCGTTAATATCTGGGGTGGCTGCGCTGTTACAGGACCAATATCAGCAAAAGCACTATACTTCAGCCCCAGCTGCTTTGCTGAAAACTATTCTCATAAACTCCGCTGATGATGTTGGTAGACCCGGCATCGACCACCAGACAGGCTATGGAAATCTTAACGCAGTGAGGGCTATACAAACGTTAGCGGAGGGGCATTACATAGCTGGTATTCTATCGGCTAACGAAGTAAGGGAGTACAAACTTACTGTTCCGGCGGCTCAACAGTTGAAGATTACGCTTAACTGGGCCGATACGGCAGCCGTTCCGTCCAGTAGCCAGGCTTTAGTAAATGATCTGGATTTAGAAGTGGTTGATGCTACCGGTAAAGCCTGGTTACCCTGGGTGCTTAACACGTACCCTCAAGTCGATTCATTACGTAAACAAGCTCGTCGAGGGCTCGACAAGTTGAACACAACTGAGCAGGTTTCTCTTAACCTAGTCAAGCCTGCAACGTACACAATTCGGGTCAAAGGTCAGCGTATCAAAAGTAAGCAACAGCCGTTCTACGTAGCGTATCAATGGGACGAGCCCGGAACGTTTGTCTGGACAGCTCCCAGCACGACCTCTCCCGTTTTCAGCGATTCGGTATACATCGTGCGCTGGAAACATACGCTGGCCACCACTACCGGACGACTGGAGCAATCTACCAACGCGGGCGTAACGTGGACGCTCGTAGAAGATCAGGTTGATCTTGCCAAAGGGCTTTATCTATGGCGAAGCCCCAAACTGCTGACGCGGTGCCAGCTTCGGATGGTCATTAACGACCGGTTATTTCCATCCGACACTTTTGTCGTTTCGCCCCTTATTACACCTTCTGTACTGTTCCAGTGCGCTGACTCGACAGGAATAACCTGGTCGCCTTTAAACATCGATACAGCAGGTGTGCGCTACACTGCGTATCGTTTTAAAACGAGCCTATCTACCTGGGAAAAGCTTGGCCCAGTTTCCGGAAATCGTGTCGTGTTCAGTAATAACAGTCCTAACGACTTATTTGCAATCGAGCCGTTTCACGCAATGGGGTTTGTTGGTCTTCGTGGCGACCTGGTCAATGGGTTACAGCAGCACGTTTTTTGCTATTATACCGGTATAACCGCTACGCCAACGTCAACGCAGATTAATGTACAGTGCCAACTTTCGGATGTGAAGGCTGTCGAAGCTGTTACGTTCCAGAGACAGACGGCCATAGGCTTCGAAGACTGGGTTTCGTTGCCCGTTGAAGCTGACACTCGTTTGTTAACCGTAACGGATTCCAATCCCCGATTGGGCGGAAACACGTACCGCATCAAATTGCGACTACACACCGGAGCCGTTCACTATAGCGACCCTATAACCGCCCTATTTAGCCGGCAACCCACCGTTTTTGTTTACCCAAATCCCGTTAAAAAAGGTCAATCCATAACCCTTCGAACCAGCGAATACGGCCAGTATAGATGTCAACTGTTCGACGCTGCCGGTCGAATCGTAAGCGAAGACCAATTCAATGGCAGTGAGATCCAACGTAGCACCGAAACGTTAGGGCCGGGGGTATATATCTATAGAGTGCTGTTCGGCAATAAGAGCTGGTCTGAAGGGCGCTTCGTAGTGGAATAATGAGCGGTGTCGGAGCTGTAAACTTGGAGTTCCGACAAGTAAATATGACCTCCTTACTAAATAAAAATCAGCTATTTCTTGCGTGATTATGCCCTATTCTACGTTAATTCGCATATAGTCTTTTTTATTCCTCCGAATGGTAGGCATTATTATGGGTAGCCTCTCCGACCGCAAGGTCATGCAAGAGGCTGCCGACATCCTGACCACGCTGGGCGTCGCGTGGGAAATGGACATTGTATCGGCTCACCGAACGCCCGAAAAAATGGTTGAGTACGCTAAAACAGCCCGCAATCGTGGGTTGAAAGTCATCGTCGCCGGTGCAGGCGGAGCGGCTCATTTGCCCGGTATGGTAGCCTCACTCACAACCCTGCCCGTTATAGGGGTTCCTGTCAAATCAAGTAACTCCATCGACGGCTGGGACTCTGTTCTGTCTATCTTGCAAATGCCGGGTGGGGTACCCGTTGCTACAATGGCGCTCAATGGCGCTCGCAATGCGGGTATCCTGGCTGCGCAAATCGTCGGTACGTTTGATACTACTATTGCCGATAACTTAACGCAGTTTAAAGAAGAGCTGAAGGAAAAAGTGGCCGACATGAGTCGTCAGCTAACCACTATATCGGAGCAAGAACGGCCTTAATTCAACACACATCCACATGGAAGCCGATAATCACACATCGAACCCTCGTCAAACTGGCAATTCCAGTTTACCGGCCGTCACCCTGGTGGTGCTGGTAGGCATAATTGCGGCTTTGCTTTACGTTGGCTACGATTATATTACCGACAATACCAACGGTTCAGATGAGTTGACGAACGTAGCGCTCGACACTACATCGCAGCAGCCGTTGGCACAGAACGACCCCGAGATGCTGATGGCCCCCGAAGAGGTGGATACGTCATCGCAACCGGCACCGGTAGACCTGTCGCAGGCTGAGCCACCAGCTGATGCACCGGTTGCCGATGCTAACGCCGAAGAAGTCGCCGAAGATAACCGCGAAACAACCGATGGTAAACCGGCTCCAGACGAAAAACCGGCTGCTGAAAAATCGGCTGAGAAGCCAGCCGACGAAAAATCAAGGGAGGAGAAAAAAGAGGAAAAACCAAAGGAAGAAAAACCCAAGGTTGACAAGCCGAAAGAGGAAGTGGTCGTTACGAAGCCAAAAATTAAACCCGGTGGCGTAACGAGTACGTATACCGTTGGCACGGGCGAAACATTCTACGGCGTCGCCAATCGGTATAACATGAAGCTTAGTACACTTAAAGAGCTGAATCCGGGCGTATCGGAGTCTGATGTTAAGGCGGGCGTTACCAAACTCAACGTCAAAGCCATGGCTGTCCATACGGTAGGGCCGGGCGACGTACTACGTGTTGTTGCTCAGAAATACGGGGTCAGTAAAGAAGCCATCATGCGGGCTAACAGAAAAAGTAAGGATATAGCGACCCGGGGCGAAAAGCTGATTATTCCCTACCCGGATAAGAAATAAGAAAATCCGACTGGAAAAGGCGTCAGGAGAAATTCTGACGCCTTTTACTTTTTCTCATACACTAAGCCAATCGTAAAACGGAGGTCGTTGTTTTTGCGCCCCGGCACGACCAAGCTTTCATAAGCATTGGCTAACGTCGAACGCAGGCTGGTGGTCGGCGTTAGTTTAATTTGAACGCTTAAGGTTGCATTCCATCGGACATTGTATTGCCCAATAGCGGGTTGGTAAAAGGCGGTATGCGTAACTACATAGCGGTCTCCCCCAAAGATATACTCGCCGAACAAACGGGTTGAATTTCGAAAGATGTTGATGTCATTAAGCTCAACAAAGTCGGTAAACTCCTGCAGTAGGACGTTCGTAACGGATAAATAAGCTCGTTTGCGATTAATTACTTTATAACCCGCTCCACCCGCTACAGTCCACCGCCGGTCAATTTGCCGCAAATTACTTCGTTCAAACGACCCAAAAGCTAGGTAGTACAAGCGTTTCTCGTGGCGGTAGGTCATCCTGAAATCGTCGAACCACTCGCGTTCTGCTAAAAAGCCGTTCTGCTGGCCGTACACAAACGATGGACTCGTCGATAATTTGAAATAATCACTGAGTTGGTAGTCGACAGCACCCGCCAGCTGAAGCAGGGCCCGACTGACGTTTCCGGCGGTTATAGTACCATCTGCACTTAAGCGATAACGAAACGCTGGGGTTACAGGAGCTGGTTTGGCTTTGACAGAATCAGTTTTTACCACCTTGCTTGAATCCGCTTTGGTGCTGTCGGGCGTGGACGGACGTAGCGGGTCAGGCTGCTCAACAATCTGAGCGGGGGATACCGAGAGAATGCCAAAAAGATTCAATAGAATGAATAAAAATTGTATTTTTTTCACAAGATGCCAGGATGCTGAAGCCGCAACTTAGAAAAAACTATAGATTTGGCCGATGCCCAGGCTGGTCATCTTATCCAGTAGCCCATTACTTATTCACAATATTTATGATGACTCGTTGGGGAATTTTAGGGCCGGGCCGTATTGCCCATAAGTTTGCGCAGGACGTAATTACCCTGCCCAATGCGGAGCTCTACGCTGTTGCATCGTCGGATCAGCAACGGGCCGATGAATTTGCGCAACAGTATCAGATTCCTCATGCCTTCGGGAGTTACGAAGGGTTACTAACCCTGCCAGACCTCGATGTAGTGTATGTGGCCACTCCTCACGTGAAGCATCATGAGAACGTACTGATGCTGCTCAATGGTGGCGTAGCGGTCTTGGGCGAAAAACCGTTTGCTATGAACGGCGAGCAGGTTAGGGAGATGGTCGAGACCGCCCGGAGTAAGAAGGTTTTCCTGATGGAAGCGCTCTGGAGCCGCTTTATGCCGTCTTTATTAAAAGCCAAACAACTTGTCAGCGACGGCGCTATCGGAACGGTGACTGGCGTTCGGGCTGATTTTGGTTTTGTTGCGCCGTTTCTGCCCGACAAAAGGCTGTTCAATAAAGAATTAGGGGGTGGATCATTGCTCGACATTGGCATTTATCCATTATTCTGGTCGTATTTCCTGCTTGGAATGCCACAGACCATTAAAGCTAGTGCCGCTTTTGGTACAACGGGCGTCGATGAGCAGTGTGGCATGGTATTAACGTACCCGAGTGGCGAACTTGCCTTGCTCGATAGCACGCTTCGGTCGAAGACGCCCTGCGAAGCGTTTGTTCACGGTACAGAAGGCCAGATTCGGGTACACTCGCGCTGGCACGAAAGCCATTCGCTGACACTCGAACGAAACGACCTCGAGCCCGAGGTGTTCACATTTGACCGGTCAACACATGGCTATGACTATGAAGCCCAGCACGTAATGCAGTGTTTGACAGATGGACGTACCGAAAGCCCACTTTGGTCGCTCGACGATAGCCTTAATCTAATGGCATTGTTGGACGGAGTTCGGACAGAAGCTGGCATTGTGTATTAGTGGCGCGAGGCATAGGGCGTAGAGTCGATGCATCGGCTCGTTTCCTAAGCTTGTACCTTTTATCCTATGCTCTTCGCCCTGTGCCCCATGCCCTTCGCCCCGCGCTTTTTACTTACCTTTGCACCATGACTGATCGCTACGCCCAGCGCGGAGTTTCCGCCAGCAAAGAAGACGTTCACAACGCCATTGCTCAGCTCGATAAGGGCTTATTCCCCAAAGCATTCTGCAAAATTGTACCTGATACCTTAGCCGGTGATCCGGACTTTTGTACGATCATGCACGCCGATGGGGCGGGTACAAAATCGTCATTGGCTTATCTGTACTGGCGCGAAACCGGCGATTTGAGCGTTTGGCGGGGCATTGCACAAGATGCAATCGTAATGAATACCGACGATCTGATTTGCGTGGGCGCAACCGGACCAATGCTGCTGTCGTCTACCATTGGACGTAATAAAAATTTGATTCCCGGCGAAGTCATTGCGGAGATCATTAACGGCACTGAAGAGGTATTGCAGATGCTGCGCGATCATGGCATCGAAATCTATAGCACCGGTGGTGAAACGGCCGATGTTGGCGATCTGGTACGTACGGTAATCGTGGATAGTACAGTCATTGCCCGGATGCGACGCAACCAGGTGATTAGCAATGACAAAATTCAGGCGGGCGACGTGATCGTCGGACTAGCCTCTTTTGGCCAGGCGACCTACGAAAGCAGGTATAATGGTGGTATGGGCAGCAACGGACTAACGTCGGCCCGCCATGACGTACTGGCTAATTATCTCGCTGATAAGTATCCTGAAAGTTTCGATCCCGCCGTTGATCGTAGTTTGATTTACAGCGGTTCGAAACAGTTAACCGACGCATCAGAAGCGGGTATAACAATTGGCGAGCTGATTTTATCGCCAACGCGGACTTATGCGCCCGTCGCCAGGGTACTGCTCGATGAACTGCGAGCGCAAATTCATGGCATGGTGCACTGCTCGGGTGGGGCCCAAACGAAAGTGCTGCACTTTGTCGATGATTTGCACATCATAAAAGACAACCTTTTCACCATTCCTCCCTTGTTTCGCCTGATTCAGGCGGAGAGCGGCACAAGCTGGCAGGAGATGTACAAGGTGTTCAACATGGGGCACCGGTTGGAGGTATATTTACCAGAAGATCACGCGCAACAAGTGATTGAAATGTCAAAGTCGTTTGGCATCGAGGCCCAGGTCATCGGTCGTGTTGAAAACTACGAAGGTAAGCGAGTAACTATACAAAGCGAAGTAGGCACATTTGTTTATTAACTGTTTGATGAGCAAAGTAGAATCGATATTTTGCGGGCGTAATTTGTACTGCACTTTAACGATACTCACTAGTGAAGCATGTGTACCTTATTGGTGCGCTAATTTGGTCATTGACTCTATTAGCGGCTAACGCTCAAACTACTTATTTTCAACAGGACTTTTCAGCAGGAGGAACACCCGCTACATATGTCAGTGCGTCTCCCGACATTACACAGGTTAATGGATTAGCTGGTCTTAGCGCTACTATTACAAACAACGCAGTTCAGTTTTCCCGACCAACTGACAGTGGAACGGGCTACATATCACGTTCGACTGATTTTGCCGGGCCACCGACATCACTGCATGTTCAGTTTAGCTTTGAGGTTACCTCTAGTGATGTAAGTGTAACCGGTACCAGCGCCGTCATTTTTTACGTAGGCAGTGGGTTTAACTCTGGGCCTCAGAACCCGCCGAATGCTGACGTTTACGCCAGAATTGGGCTAGCGCTATCTCCGGCGGGTTCGGGGCAATTTCAAGTACGTACCATCCCGTCTGGAGGGGGAGGCAGCACAAGTAGTTCGTTTTCGGGGCGTCAGACGATTACGTTTGCTATGAATAATTCCGGCTTCGATAATTTCAATTATGTGTCGCCTACCGGATCGCTGGAACCGCTGCCCAACGATACGTATGATGTCTGGGTTGGCACGAGTAAAATCTTTAACGACCAGCCTGTGCTGACACCCGGGCAAAGTATCAGCAACTTTAAATTCAGGCTTGCGGATGGCGTTGGCGTTATGCAGATCGGTAACCTGCTCATGCGCGACATCAGCGGTTCGCTTCCGGTATCGCTACTTTCCTTCACGGCCAAACCCGAAGGTGATCGTGTACAACTGGCCTGGTCGACAACTTCTGAGCGTGATGCCGACCGCTTTGTTATTGAACGCAGTGCTGACCTGAGCGAGTTCTCAAGGGTAGGTGAAGTCGCGGCCAAAGGCACCACCGATGTTCGCCAATTTTATGGTTTAACCGACATGCAGCCGTTACGGGGTATAAACTACTACCGGCTGAAACAGATTGATTACGACGGTACCGCACATATGTTTAAGCCAGTCTTTGCCATCATCGAAACGGACCAGTCAGTTATATCGGTGTACCCAAACCCGGTTGATACCGAGCGAATACACGTGCGATTATGGAATGTGGACGAAGCTAGTGTTCGGTTGCTTAACCAGGCTGGACAGCCAATTAACAGCAAGCTGGAACGCCGGTCGGGCGAGGCTGATTTATTACTTGACCATCCGTTGCCAACGGGCCTGTATTGGCTGGAAGTGCAAACAAATGGACAAAAGCAAACGACGAAACTATTGGTTCGTTGACCATGTAGCTGGTCCGCCAGCCCGGCCAAGCTACATCGTTACTGCCATCTCCTGCTCCTCTGCCGAAACGGTTTTTACGTCTACTCTCGGTGGTAGTAACTTGTATAACACCGGCGTGACGATGCGTGATAGTAACGTACTGGAAATAAGCCCCCCAATGAGCACCCAGGCCAGCGGAGAATAGAGCGGATTTCCTTCCAGCGCCAGGGGCATTAGGCCGCCGATAGCCGTTAAGGAGGTCAGCACAATAGGTACAAAACGTACTTCACCAGCTTCTTTAATGGCCTCGACTAACGGCATTCCCTGTTCGCGCAGCTGGTTTGTAAAATCAACCAGCAGAATCGAGTTCTTAACCTCAATGCCAATTAGGGCAATCAGGCCGATAATGGCCACGAAAGAGAATGGATTGCCGGTTAGCAATAGAGCTGCAATAGCGCCAATGATACCTAACGGAATAACCGACAACACAATTAGGGTGCTTTTGATGGTGCCGAATTCCAAAATCAAAACGGCCATAAACCCAAAAATCGTAATCAGAATAATCGTACCAAGCCCACCAAATGACTGCTCACGGCTTTCTAGCTCGCCAGCGGCCACGTACCGAAAACCGGTCGGAAACTTCATGTTATCCAGCTTTTTCAAGACGTCAGAGTACACGTTATCGACGAGATAGCCTGTCTTAACAAAAGCCGTAACCGTTACAAAGCGGTCTTTATCGTAATGCCGGATTAAGTTTGTACCCGTCTCAAACTGAATATCGGCTACCTGACGAAGGGGGACGGCGCCACCGGTTACTGTATTGACGTATAAGTTATTCAGGACAGTCTGATCAGTGGTACGTCCTTTAGGTAATGTTACGTTGATCGAGTAATCGTCCGATCCGACGCTTTGCCCCTCATCCGGCGCTTTAAACGTACCAACGTTCAGCCCAGCTACGGCCAACCGAATTGTCCGATTAATATCCGCGATTGACAAGCCCAATAAGCCCGCTTTCTCTTTGTTGATCTTGATGCGTAAATCTGTTTTGCGGTTCGCCAGCGGGTTGTTGACGTAGATTGTGCCTGACGTTTGCTTGAGCACTTTTTCGACGCGGGCGGCTACTTTACGTAAAGTATCCAGATTCTCACCAAATACCCGGATAGCTACAGGAGCCTCCTGAGCGGGTCCTTGCTCGAAGTCTTTTACTTCAATTTTAGCGTTTGGATACAGCGCGAACCGTTCCCGGTACTTATCAATGAGTACCTGCTTTTCGGCTGGCTCTACGTCGTTCAACTGAACGAAAAACTGCGAAAAATTAGTCGATTCGTTCCGTTGAATGATGTTGTAGTAAATACGTGGATTTCCCTTGCCAACGTTCGTTGTAAAGTGTCGAACGGCGGGCTCCTGCTTGAGCTGACTCTCGACGTAACGGGCCACTCGATTCGTTTCCTGTAAACTGCTGCCTTCTGGTGTTTCTATGTTAATCAGAAACTGGGGCTTTTCGGAGGCAGGAAACAGCCCGAATCCCACTTTTCCCGATAGTAACAAAGCGCCACCAAAGATGGTCAACGCCACCAGTAACGTAACGACCGGCCGACCAAGCGCTACGTTCAGAAGTCGGCTGTATGACCCGCTAATAAGTCGTTTCAAGGCCCGCAAGAAGATGTTTCCGTCTGGATTGTGCTCTTCTTTCAGGATTCGGCTTGATAAAAAGGGGACAATGGTCAGCGAAACCAGCAGCGACGCCAGTACGGTGGTGACAACCGCCATGGGTAGCGAACGAATAAAATCGCCGGAACCTTCGGGGAGAAATAACAGTGGTAAAAAAGCCAGAACCAACGTAACGGTACAGCCAATCACGGCCAGGGTTATTTGGCTGGTCGCTTTAATGGCGGCTTCCCGTTTGCTATAGCCTTCACGTAGATACCGTTCAATGTTTTCGACAACTACAATGCTATCGTCTACCAGAATGCCTAATGCGACAATTAGCCCAACAATGCTCAGCTGATTAATGCTGTAGCCAAAGGCATTAAGTAGTGATAGACCAATGGACAGCGAAAGTGGAATGGAAATCATGACAACCACGGCCGCCCGAAAACCGAGCGGTAACAACGTCAGCGAGACCAGCAGAATGGCAATGGCAAAGTCGGTAGCGAAGCGTGATAATCGTTTGCCTACGCTCGCAGCCTGATCGAAATTCTTGACCAGCTTAATGTGGGGCGGCAACGTTTTGGCGAAGTTTTCAATGACCGGGTTGATCTGCTTTCCCACTTTGTCGATGTTCTCGCCAATTTTCTGACTGGCTGTTACTAATACCGCCCGATGACCGTCTAGCCGGGTAATGTGGGTTTCTTCTTCGAGGTTGTAACTGACGTCGGCAATGTCGCCCAAACGAATAATCTTCTGCCCGTTGGTGGACACGATGGTGTTTTTAATCTCATCCAGCGATTGGTAGTCGCCCGATGTTTTTACATTGAATTTACGCGTGCCTATCTGAACACTACCGCCGGGTATATTGGCATTTTCGGCTTGTAGGGCACCCACAACGCGATTGGTCGGAATGCCTTCCTGCGCCATTTTCTCGATGTTCAGCGAAACACGAACGATACCGGCCGGATAACCCCAATCCTGTACGTTTTTCAGGCTGGTGATTTTCTCCAGGCGCTTGGTTAGTTCATCGGCGTAGTTACCCAGTTCTTTGTCGGATGCTACCTCAGACTGAAGAGCAACCTGCACGATGTTGACATCGGAAGGTGAAAACTTATTAATGTTGATGCTGAATACGTCAGCAGGCAGCTCGCTTCGCAGCGCGTTGACTTCGCGTACTATCTCCTGATACTTTTCATCAGGGTCCTGACTGTATTCGTACTCGACCCGGAAGACCGCTAATCCATCATCTACGTTAGTGATTACGTGCTTAATGTTATCGAGTTCATTAAAGCGCTTTTCGGCCGGGTCAACCACTAACTCTTCCATATCGAGGGCGTCGGTACCCGGATACACAACTACAACCGCGAACTGAGGGGCTGTAAACTCGGGGTCTTCCCCCCGTGGCATGTTTAGCAGTGAGTTGACGCCGAGCGCGGCCACGCCGAGGAACAGCACCAGCATAAACTGCCAGTTTTTGACGGAAAATTGGGCTAAGTTCATATAGTTTCTCTGCGAATCTCTGTGCTACCTCTGTGCATCTCTGCGTCACAGCTATTACACCGAGACAAGAGCTACAGGAGATACCAACAGAGAGGTATTATTTTACAATCACACTCGATTCTTCCGTTAGAAACGCCGATCCTGCCGTGACAACCTCTTTGATTCCTGACAGACCGTTTGCCAACAAGACATTACTGCCCTCCAGAAAGCCAATTTGTACGGGTAACTTTCTAACATGTTTCTCGTCGTCGGCTACCACGTACACAAACCCGTCTTTCCCGTTCCCCTCAACGATTGCTTCAACCGGGACTAAGGTATAACTGCGACTCTGGGCCGGTGTAAGCACTACTTTGGCAAACAAACCAGGCGCAAAGCGGGCCGTTCCGGGATCAACACGTACTTCCACTTCATAGAGCTTGTTGACCGGGTCGGCGGCTTGCGCTAATTCGCTGACGACACCCGTAAACGTTCGGTCTGGATACGCATCCAGGTTGACTATGGCCCGATTGCCAAGCCGTAGGCGAGCCCAGTCTTTATCGGATACACCAATGCGCACTACCCAGTCGCTGCGACGATTCGAGGAAATGATGTAGACCGCCCCACCCGCTGCGATGTATTCACCGGCATTGGCAACCTTGCGCGTTACGGTTCCATCGACGGTTGAGCGGATCTGCGCATAGCTGCGGTTAAACTGGGCAATGGCAAGGTTTTGCTTAGCTACCTTGATGCCTGTTGTTGCGTTCTGAAGCTGTTCAAGTGTCGCTGCGGTGTCAGCGTAAAGGCTTTTCACCCGGTTGAGATCGCGCTCGGCTTTTTCGTTGGCCAGTTGTGCCTGCGCAACCTGTGCATTAATCTCAGTTAGATTCAATGTGGCTAACAACTGCCCTTTCCGCACCGATTGACCTTCTTCAACCAGTAATTGGTTAATAATGCCACCGACTTTGAATGATAGCCGGGCTTCAGCCGCCGATGACACCAAACCGGAAGCCACTACTGGCTCAGCCCGAACAACGGAGCTGATTGGAGCAAGTTTGATGGGCACCACGGCATCGGCACTGGCGGTTTCCTGTTTGTCGGCTTTGTCGTCGTTTGTCTTGCTGCATGACCAGAGCGCTACTGCAAGCAGCAGAGAGGATAAAATTTGAAGTGTTTTCATGAGATAGCGATGATTAGCAGTAATGTGTTAATGCTCAGTAGTAGGCACAATGGAGAGTAATAGCGGGTATCAAATTCGGCGAAGCGGCTGTTACGTACGCGCTTGAAGAAACCAACGTAGCGAAACTCACCTATGGCCCTTAGAGAAAACAGAACGGCCATCAACCAGAGTCCGTATCGCTCCAGCCAGGTGGGTACAATGGCCCGTAATCCGGGTAACCAGCCTAGCTTATAGAGATGAAAGAGCCCCATAGCAGCCAATGCTCCGGCAACGACAAGCGTATCGAACCAGCGTGGTTTCAAAACCTTCTGGCCGTTCAACTCCGGCAACGAAGCGTCGAACCCCCAGCGGCCTCCTAAAGCCCAGTAAACGTGAAGAACACTAATGGTTGATAGCAGCAGAAAGTTGACTAACGCAGGCAGCATATGAGTAAAGAGGAAGTATGAGTGGAAAGCTATACTAATCAGTATTTTATTGAACTGCTACGGCCCGGTCGAGGGCTGCCCGCTTGATGAGGACATCCATACGAGCCAGTGAATGCTGAAACTGGGCCGTTAAGCGATCATTCTGATAGCGCAGGAATTCAATTAGCAAGGCCTGTCCATTACGATACTTACTATCGATGACCCGGAACGTTTGGTCGGCGTTGATAAGGCCGCTCTGCGTGGCTGCCAGACTTTCATTAGCTGCATTTAGGTCATAGTACGCTTGCAACACTTGCAACTGAATTTGCCGTTGCACTTCCGCCAGGCGTGTACGTAGCACCTCCGACTGAATCTTTGCCTGTTGAATTTTGGAGCGTTTTTCGTAACCACGAAACAAATCCCATTGCAGTCCGAACTGCCCTATTACGTAAGCCTGATTTTGAAATGTGTAGCCAAAGCCCTGAAAGCCTGTGCTACCGCCGACGTACAGATTCGGGATTTTAGCGTTGGCTTCATTCAGCTTTACTGCTGTCTGAGAGGCTTTTAATGATCCCCCCAATTGTGCCAGCTCTTGCCGCCCACGCAGCGCCGTTTGCTGCAATTCATCCAGGCTCTCTTTTGATTCGGGCAAGATTTTCGTGAGTGAAGAATCAATGTCAATGCCTGCTGTCAGATCGCGGTTGAGCAGGAAATTAAAGTAGGCACGAGCAGTTACCTGGTTTTTTTCAGCTACAGCCAACTGCTGATCCATCTTACTGATTTCGTAACGGGCCGACGTAAGCACCTCTTTAGTAGCTACGTTGTTGTTGACCAGCTTCTCGTTGAGTCGAGCCAACTCGGCGAACACTTTGCGCGAATTTTCATAGATACGAATGGCATCGAGCGTTTGTAGGTATTGGTAGTAGGCTGTGGAAATGTTATACCGTAGTTCGTTTTCAATGACCCGTTTGCGGGCCTGCTGAGCAGATAGTAGTTCTTTCTGAATAAGGTAATTGTACTGAATGTCTGTGTTGAAAATAGCGTACTGAAAACTAATTTTCGTGTCGTGAAAGTTGTTAGGAGCCAGTAGTTGATTGACGTTTTCAACATTGGTCGGAAACCGATCAGAGCCTGTTAATTGGTTAAGTGTCCGATAGGCCGGGTTAAGCAGATCCCCGACCGGAAACTCCAGCCGTCGTCCACCAGCAGCGAGCGAGTAGGTTGGATTAAAAGCAACTCTTGGGTAGAAAAAAGACCGTGCCTGATTCAACGATTCGGTTACACGACTAATTTCGAGTGACTCCTGCCGAAGTGCAAGGTTGTTAGATAAGCCTTCTTGAATGTAGTTCTCCAATAGAGTGGATTGCTGAGCCCATCCTTGCTCAACAGTGAACAGGAACAATCCAAGTAAAGCCAGTTGTCGATATATTTTCTTGTTCATGATCGTTCATCATTTAGTGAACAGTGTTTAGCAATAGAGCAAAAAAAAGGGTGCTACAAGCCCTTTCGTAGTGTTTCGCATAAAAGGTTAAAGGCATCATCCATAATTGGCTGCCGATCGCATTCATCGAACATGCCCAATCGTTTTCGCAAGTACAGCGCTGTGTATCCGTGAATGGCACTCCAGATCATCATGGCAACCACCCGAGTATCGCGTGGTTGGAAAACCCCCGCGTCCATACAATCTTGCACAACCTGCACTAACAGGCCAAATGACCGGTCACCTTCAACCCAATTTTCTTTATCAAGCTTGTCGATAGGAGCGGTCATGATAAACATAAGGTCAAACAGCTCTGGGTTTTCTACGGCAAACCGAATGTAAGATCGTCCCATCTCCACCAGTCGCTCAAAGGGGTCAGTGATAGAGAACAACGGACTGAATTCCTGCACCATCTTGGCAAAGCCAAACTGATGTAAAGCAAAAAGCAACTCGTTCTTATCCTTGTAATACAGATAGATAGTTGCCGGACTGTATTCAATCGCGTCGGCTATATTCCGAATGCTAACTTTCTCATACCCGTTCTCTAGAAATAATTTCTGGGCTGCGCTCAGGATAAGCTGGCGCATCTCTTCTCGTTCTCGTTCTTTCCGCTCTGTAATGCCCATGATCAAAGATTAACAATGCAAATTTAATGAACAGTGTTTAGTTAGTTGAATGTGATCGTAAATTTTAATTCTTAATTGATTGAACGGCATAATTAGTGGACCAAAAATGTTGCTCACCTGTTGAGTGCAGGCTCTGCATTAAATTTTCATATTTACCACTTACCGGTAACAAACTTTGGTTGTGAATTAACTATTTGTCTATATCCTTGTCTAACAAACACTATGGCTACTAAAGGTCATAGTATGAACATGAGATTAATAAAGAGTCTATTATTGGTTCTGGCATTTATCGTACGTTTTTCGTCAACACTGAGTGCTCAAGTGCCTAAAGGATACACTTTGGGAGATGCTGCGGCTGATTTCCGGGTGAAGAACGTTGATGGTCGTACAATTACGTTGGCTGACTATCGCTCCCAAAAAGGCTTAGTCGTTGTTTTTACGAGCAACCACTGCCCTTTTTCGAAAGCATACGAAGACCGGCTTATTGCGTTGGATCGCAAATTTGCTCCTCAGGGATATCCAGTACTGGCAATTATGCCGAACGACCCTACCGCTTATGAAGACGATTCGTTCGAGAATATGAAGGCCCGTGCTCGTGAGAAAGGTTATACCTATGCCTACGCTATGGATGAAACACAGACAGTAGCCCGAGCTTTCGGTGCAACCCGGACTCCGCAAGTATATGTGTTGAAACAGACAAATGGACAGTTCATTCTCGAATACGTCGGTACCATTGACGACAGTCCGCAGGACGGTGCCGGTGTACAACGGCGTTACGTCGATGATGCCGTTAGTAGTCTGCTGGCTGGCCGACCTGTGCAATCACCTATTTCCAAACCCATTGGCTGTGCCATCAAGTGGAAAAACTAATAGGAGCTGCTAGTCGCGGAGAGGTCTTTGTTCGTAGTTGTATTATGTTGGCACAAGGTTTGTTAGGGGCACTTACTGGTTAAACTACACATAAAACGTTATGAAAAAGACAACATTGATAGTGACCCAGGTAAAACGCGCCCTTGGTACAACCATGCTGGTGGCGTCATTAGCTTTACTACAAGCTTGTGGTTCTGACAACAAGAATGAGTCACGCACTGAAGAAGCGCTTGAAAAAACGGGTGATGCCATCGAAGCTGATACCAAAGAAGCAACGGCTGAGGCTCGCGAAGACTTGAAAGAAGCAAGTGATAAAGCAGAAGCGAAAGCCGATGAAGCAGGCAATGATTTTGAACGTGAGCGTAAAGAGGCTGTAGCCAAGATGAACGTTCAAAAAGATAAATTAGACGCTAAAATCGACGAATTAAAAGCGGATATCAAACGTAAAGGAGCCAATGCAAAAGCTGAGTCGAAAGAAGAGTTAGCCGAGCTTGAAGCCGAACGTAAAGATTTAGGCAACGATATCGATAAGGCTCAGAATGCGACAGCTGCCGCCTGGAAAGATATTAAAGCGGGCTTCAAAAAAGCTGGTAAAAATATTGGCGACGCCTTCGACAAAGCCGAAGACAAAGTTGATCGTGACGGTAAAGACGAATAGTCATTGCCGGTTTTTAAACCTAAGACGCCGACCATTCAGATGTCGGCGTCTTTTTGTTTTACACAACAGTGTGGCTTAATTTCTACACTTTTGTTGATAAGCACGAAGGGTAATTCTAAGTGTGGTCAGTGTAAAAATGAAATTAATGCTGCGAGTCGGGACTAGTTTTTAGCAATGACAATCGCTGCTCAAGGAATCATGTACCTGAGCAAGTAGATTTACAAGTATACAAGTAATCTGAAACTGTCTGTAGCAAATAAGGTAAAGGCCACGAGCATACGTTAAAACAAGCGCCGTACTTGCTCGTTTCTATCAGTACTATGTCATCACCCGTAGTCACCGTCACTGCTTTTCAATACCAGCCTAGCGCCCGCTTTCGTGCCTTTGCCAACATGGGCCGTTTTCTGATGCAGCCAATCCAGGCTGAGGGGTTGCGATTTAGTAAACTTATGGGGAGTGGCCGTGATTACGGCTTAATTCCTGATTTCTCTACTTACGTTCATCTAGGCGTCTGGGGTAATGAGACAGAAGCAAAGGCCTTTACCGAAACTACGGGCTACCGCCGATTGCAATTAGGAGCTAGGGAGGTTAGTACGTTACTTCTTCGACCTGAACGGGCGCACGGCCTTTGGGATGGGCAAAACCCATTTTCGCAGGATGAACCACCCACATACTCAGGTACACAACTACCGAACGGCCCTGTTGCCGTGCTCACTCGTGCAACCATACGGCCACGGGCATTACCCGATTTTTGGCGGCATGTTCCGCAAGCTCGGCAACGGCTTCAAGACCAGCGCGATAATCTGCTATTTGGAATTGGGGTAGGAGAGGTGCCCGTCGTGCAACAATGCACAATCAGCGTTTGGCGCGACCCCGCAGCCATCGACCGATATGCGTATCGGCAAAGTGGCCACAAAGAGATTGTTCGCCTAACGCGGCAACGGCGCTGGTATAGCGAAGAGTTATTTGCTCGTTTCAGCGTACTTAACGCCGATGGGCCTTTATTCAGTAAAGTGGCAAACCAATTGGCCCACAATACATCTTGTTAACAAAAAAGATAACTTTTGCGGATTTCCTGCACCATCGTTGCTTGTATTCCAACGGGGAAAATTGTTATTTTGCGGGCTAAATTGTACGTATAAAGCGAAATGTCTGTCATTAACAAGATCAGGGAACGTTCAGGGCTGGCCGTAGGTATTATTGCCGTTAGCTTGATTCTGTTCATTGTGGGGGGAGATTTGCTCGGCGGCCGTAGTTTGCTGTTCGGCGGAAACCAACAGGAAGTCGGCGAAATTGCCGGTCAGTCAATCGACTACCAAGAGTTCAACGCCAAGGTAGATGAACTTCGGGCACAATTTGAACAGCAAACCGGTCGGGCACCTGCCGATCAGGATTTAGCCCAAATCCGCGAGCAAGCCTGGAACCAACTGCTGTTTGAAATTGCCTATCAAAAAGAGTTCGACAAACTGGGCCTGAAAGTGTCGCCTGAAGAACTGGTCGACATGGTGCAGGGTAACAATATTAGCCCACAAGTGCGGCAGGCATTTACCAATCCGCAAACCGGTGTCTTCGATAAGAGCTCGATTATTAATTATCTCAAAGGCCTAAAGAACTTGCCACCGCAGCAACAGCAGGCTTGGGCTAGCTTCGAGAAGAACCTCAGCTCCGACCGGTTACGGAACAAATATGAAGGTCTGATGCGCCTGTCGGTGTTCGCAACAACGGCTGAAGCGCAGAAAGAATATCAGGCGCAAAACTCGAAAGCAAACGTTAAGTTTCTTTTCGTGCCTTATTACACCATCAACGACACAACGGTGAAGGTGACCGATTCGCAGTTGCAGGAGTACCTGGATAAGCATAAGGATGAATACCCCGGTACGGATAGCCGCTCGATTCAATACGTAACGTTCTCGGTCGCTCCGTCGAAAGAAGACAGCGCTACGTTGTACAACGAAATTAAGTCGCTGGCGCGTGGACTAGGGGCTGCTACGAACGACTCAACCTTTGCTCAGCAAAACAGCGACGTTCGCGTACCGCTGTACCTGACGGCTGGTGAAATGCCAGAGCAACTTCGGGCGTCGATTCCGACATTCTCACCAGGTGGTATCTATGGACCTTTCCGTGAAGGTAACACGTACTTCATCTACAAGTACGGTGGTTCGAAGAAAGACACTAGCTTCACGGCCCGTGCCAGTCACATCCTGATTCGCCCAGCGGCACAAACGGATTCAGCTAAAGCGGATGCTCGTCGTCGGGCAGAAGGCATCCTGAAACAAATTCAGGGAGGTGCCAGCTTCGAAGCCCTTGCCCAAACGAATAGCGCCGATGGGTCAGCTCAGAATGGTGGCGACCTTGGTTATTTTAAAGACAATGGCCAGATGGTGAAGCCGTTTGAGTCGGCTGTGTTTGGTGCTACGTCGGCTGGTTTGATTCCTCGGGTCATTGAAACCGACTTTGGGTATCACATCATTAAAGTAACTGAGCCAAAAACGAACGTACTTTACCGGGTGGCAGCTATTGGCAAAACGATTGCCCCGAGCCAAACGACCCGCGACGAAGCGCTGCGTAAAGCTGACCAGTTTGCATCAGACGTACGGACAAAGGAAGCTTTTGATGCTAAAGTGAAAGAAGACAAATCACTGGTGGTAGCTACGGCCGAGCGGATTCCAGAAGGCGCCAACCAGATAAATGCCTTGAATGGCTCTGAAGTACGGCAAATTGTTCGTTGGGCGTTTGACGATAAAACTGACATCAATTCTGTATCTGAACCGTTTGAAGTTGGCGATCAGTACGTAATTGCTGTTTTGACCAACAAGACGGACAAAGACGACATAAAAGTCGATGATTATCGGAACGAGTTGACGGCCAAAGTGCGTAGTGAACTGAAGGCTGAGCAAATCTTGAAGAAGCTTGGTAACGCCAGCGGTTCTTTAGAAGCTATCGCTCAGAAATACGGTGCAGGAGCTTTAGTAGAAACTGCTGAAGACGTTAACCTGGCAACGGGTTTCCTGCGTAGTGCCGGTGTCGACCCCGTAGCTTTAGGTAAAGCGTTTGGTCTGAAGCCAGGTAAGCGTTCGAAGCCGTTTGCGGGCGATGGGGGCGTTCTGATTGTGGAGCCAACCCGAATTACACCAGCTCCAGCCGTTGCGGATTATGCGCTTTACAAAACGCAGTTGCAACAGAACAGCACATCGCGCGTTGGTTTTTACATCAATGAGGCTATCAAAGAAGCCGCCAAAGTAGAGGACCGTCGCGCTAAGTTCTATTAAGCTGATTCACGACTAACATGAAAAAGCCCAGCTCCGATCTCAGAGCTGGGCTTTTTCATGATTTAACTAATCTACACAAGTTGCTTTTCTAGATAAGCTACCATTTTAGCCAAGGCACGTGAACGGTGGCTGATTGCACCTTTTTGGGTCATGCTCATTTCAGCGAAGGTCTGGTCGTATCCATCCGGCAGAAATACAGGGTCGTAACCAAACCCACCTTCTCCACGAGGCTCATGGAGTATTTGCCCTTCCACTACTCCCTCAAACTGGTGTTCAACCCCGTGTAGAATGAGCGTAAAGACGGTGATAAATCGGGCTTTTCTGCTTGGCTTTCCTTCCAGGTTGGTCAGTAGCTTTTGAATGTTTTTTCCAGCGTCACGGCTACCCGAGTAAAAAGCCGAATCTACGCCCGGTTCGCCATCGAGAGCTTCTACTTCAAGTCCCGAATCGTCGGCGAAGCAGGAGATGCCATAGTGCGTCCAGACATAATCTGCTTTCTGACGCGAATTACCCGGAATTGTACCCGAGGCTTCAGGGAGTTCGTCTTCACATCCGATGTCTTGAAGTGTCTTAAGCGTGAAGGCATCGCCAAGGCCAGCTTTGACCTCTTGTATTTTATGTTGATTATTTGTGGCAAAGCAGAGTTCCATAGATACAAAAAAGCCGTTTGCAGGTATAAACTACAAACGGCTGTATAAGGGTATAAAAAGTTATTCGACTTTAGTTATTTCAAGGTCAAAAACTAAAGGACTATAAGCGGGGATTGCTACAGTACTTGCTGAGCTTTGCGGTCTGCTAGTGTTACCATATCCAAGGGCTGATGGAAAGATAATAGTTGCTTTCTCTCCTGCTCTTAGCTTGGTTAAAGCCGTTTCAAAGCCAGAAACAACTTGTTTGTCACCAATCCGAACTGTGAGAGGAGACACTCCAGCATCGAATATTCCTCCATTTAATAATTTGCCTTTATAATTTAAGGTTACTGTCTTTCCTGTTACGATAGCTACCGAATCCGGACGAGCTTGAGTCAAAGCAACTCGGACTCCATCATCGGTTTTGGTAGTCACAGCTACATTGTTGGTTTTGATATAATCCTCTATCTGCTGGTTTTCTGTCCTAACGCTGACAATACGAAGATCGTAACGTACGGGCGTGTATTGCGGCAGAAGTAGCGAGCCAACCCGACCGCCATCCGCGTAGGCAGGAACCAGAACTGCGCCCTCTTCACCTTGGCGTAGCTTCAAGATACCTGCGTATCTACCCAGCGTGATACCCGTTGTTTGCTCGCCTGCTAAAATGACCGTAGCGGGATTGTTACCCGCCATGTCGGTACTGTCTACAAAGACGCCATCTAGTCGGCGAGAAATAAAATGATAGCGGACTTCATCGCCTAAAGCAGGTGCCTGGCCTGTTGGTACCGACTTGGTCTGGAAGAAATAAATACCTTCATCAGTCTTAGTGGCCGCTATATTATTCGTTTTAATATACTGTTCAATCTCGGCTTCATTTTCGCGCCGTTTACGGTCATTCAACGCTTCGCCGGGTTCCTGGCAGGAAGCTAACAGCGCCGAAACACTGAGCAGGCCGTATGCCCAAAACGAATGGTTTATTCTAAATTTCATAGCTTATTTCTAGGTGCTGGTCAGAGCTGATCCGTATGTAGAACGTAAAATGTTGCCCTCTATGTTTCGTTGAATAGGTAAAAATCCCGCAGAAACGTCATCTCGGTTTAAGATGCCATCTCCACGGGACTATGAGTACTTGTGAGCTGGTTCAATGTCAGAAAGTTTTCTTTAAGCAATGCTCTCTGAGTTAAGCTCATTTAATTAACGCCCTGGCTGAGGCATTCCTGGCTGACCAGGCTGGCCCATCTGACCTTTCTGAATGTCAAGCAGTTCAATGTCGAACAACAGGACCGAGTTTGGTGGAATACCCTGATTACCGCGCGGGCCGTATGCCAACACCGAAGGAATGATAAGCGTGGCTTTCTCGCCCTTATGCATTTTCATCACGCCCTCTTCCCAGCCCGGAATTACCTGCCCTACTCCAATTGGAAACTGTACCGGTTTACCCCCTGCCTGTGGATTCATCCGCGAGCTGTCGAATACTTTACCGGTTAGCAATTTGCCTGTGTAATGTACCGACACAACATCGCCCCGGTTTGGTGTTGGACCGTTGCCTGCCTGAGTTACAACGTAGTAAACGCCCCCTTCCGTCTTTTGCGCTTTGCCAGCTAGCCCATTTTTAGCGACATAACTTTCGATGACTTTAGCATCAACGCCTTTTTGTTTTTCGAACTCAGCAGTCTGCGCTTTTTCGTACTCCTCTTTAGACTGCACATTCAGGACTTTCACCGCAATGCCAATGTCAGTGCCTTTCTGAACCCCTGGGGGCAATGGCTGCATAGCGCGGGTAAAGAGTGAGTCGGCGCTGACGTAGAACGTAGCGCTATCGCCTTTACCGAGCATCGTTAGTCCTTCTTCGTAAGATCCTTTAAAGGGCGGTACTTGTAATAACATTTGAAAGGGAGCCCCTTCTTTGTGCGTATCGCGCAGCACCGAATCTTTATTGTTCATTAAAGTTAGGTGCATTGTCAGGATGTCCCCAACCTTACCCTTACGGGTTCCTTCTGATTGATCGTGAATTTGATACTTCAGGCCGTTGTCCGTCACCTGTACGCGGTTTTTACCGCAAGCCGCTACAACAGCGACGATTAGGGCGGCTTTCCCGAAATGTTTAAGAGACATAAAAATTGGTTTTCAGTTTATAGTTTTCGGTTTTCGGCTTTACAATCTCCGGTTTTCAATCAATATGTGTATGAGCATTTTGCACAACTGAAAACCTAAACATCAAAGCCGTAAACTTTTTTATACCGTTTCCAGTAATTGTTGTTGATATTGAGGTAGTACTGTCAAAAGTTTTTGCTCAGTTTCAGCCAATGAAAGTTTGCTTCGGCCTCCAGCAGCATTGCGGTGTCCACCGCCATTGAAGTGTGTATTCGCCAATTCGCGCACGGAGAAGTCACCTATAGAACGAAACGATAGCCGGATCTCTTCATTGCGATCAATCAAGATGGCAGCCATCACCACGCCTTCTACAGCCAGAGCATAGTTAACCATACCTTCAGTATCGCCGGTTTTAGAACGGTACCGCTTTAGTTCAGCATCTGTTAAGGTGATATACGCGAACTTATACTCGGGTAGTACTTTCAACTTTTCATTCAATACGTAACCTAACAAGCGAAACTTGTCGAGCGATACATTGTCGAAGATGCGCCGATGAATACTACTAACGTCAATCCTGAGGTCTACCAAAGCGGCAGCCATCCGGTGAACATTACCCGTGGTGTTCGAATGGCGAAAAGAGCCCGTATCAGTCATCAGGCCAGAATATAGGCACTCTGCTATAGAGACATCTATCAACTCTTTATCGCCCAATTCCACTATTAATCGGAAGACTAACTCGGCCGTAGCAGCAGCACTTGGGTCCCAAAGTGCCAATTCCGCAAATGATTCGGGTTCGAGATGATGATCGATCAAGACCTTGCGCGCACGCGACTGCCGAACCATAGGAGCTAGATCACGTATGCGGTCGAGGCTGGAGAAATCAAGGCAAAATATCAGATCAGCCTCTTCCATTAACTGGTTAACTCTTACCCTCACTTTTTCCTCAAACGCAATTACGTCGTCATTACCTGGCATCCAATGGAGGTTTTGCGAGTAATCGGTTGGTGTGACGACTGTCACATGATGACCCTTTTTACGGAGGTAGCCCGCCAGCCCCAGCGATGATCCCATGGCATCAGCATCAGGATTTTGATGGGTTGTAATCAGTATGGTTAGCGCTGGGCCGCCCGACGGCTGCCCGATAACCGCACCAATTGCTTCAATGTCTTGCATACACAAACGGCCGAGGCCACAATCGAAATTCAAAAGTACGAATAATTTGGATACCAGCAGGCTTTGAACAGCGCGTGGCAATTCGGGTGAAAGTCACTACCTTTGCGGCCAAATATTATTTGGATTCAACAACCCAGAATGGCAACGAACCGAACGTTCACCATGATTAAGCCCGATGCCGTAGAGGCAGGGCATACCGGATCAATTATTAAAATGATCGAAGAAGCGGGTTTCCGCATCGTAGCAATCAAAAAAACGCAGCTAACGCCTGAGCGAGCTGGTCAGTTTTATGCTGTTCACCGTGAGCGGCCATTTTATAATGACTTGCGGACCTATATGTCATCGGGTGCCATTGTCCCCATGATCTTAGAAAAAGAAAATGCAGTAACTGACTTCCGGAAGCTAATCGGTGCTACTAACCCAGCCCAAGCCGAAGAAGGTACGATCCGTAAGTTATACGCCAAGTCGATTGAGGCTAATGCTATTCACGGCTCCGACTCAGACGAAAACGCAGACATCGAAGGTAGCTTCTTCTTCTCAGCAACTGAGCAGTACTAATTAACTACTAGCCGTTAGTTGATGGTTGTCTATAAGTTTGCGAACGCTTTTTTGCTTTGTAACTGACAACTGCTGACTAACGGCTTTTTCATAGTACTTGCAAAAGTCCCGGAGGGCGCATTGATCGCACTTGGGCAATCGGGCCACACACACGTATCGGCCGTGTAAAATGAGCCAATGATGAGCCTTCGGGACGTACTGCTTCGGCACGTGGGCCATCAGCGCTTTTTCGACCGCTAAAGGAGTTGTCGCCGTTAAAGGGGCTAATCCCAACCGGTGCGACACACGAAAGACGTGGGTGTCTACTGCCATGGTTGGTTCGTTATAAACGACCGACAAAATCACATGGGCTGTTTTTCGGCCTACACCCGGTAATGTCTGAAGCTCCTCGACAGTTGCCGGGATTTCTCCCCCGAACCGCTCCATCAACGTTTTGGCCATACCAACCAAATGCTTTGCCTTGTTATTCGGATAAGATACACTCCGAATGTAGGTAAACACTTCATCGACCGAGGCAGCAGCCAACGACTCCGCTTCGGGAAAACGGGCAAACAGGGCAGGAGAGATTTGATTAATACGCTTGTCAGTACACTGCGCTGATAAAATTACTGCAACCAGCAATTCGTATGGATTTCCAAAGTTGAGTTCGGTTTTTGGCTCTGGATAGTGCTGGGTAAAGTAATCAATAAACCGTTTGAAACGTTCTTTTTTTTGCATGGTATATAAGTGTAGCACAGACCTCGACCTGTGTAGCTGTGTCAGTTATAACGATTGCTTGCGCTCAACTGAACTCATAACTACACAGGTCAAAGTCTGTGCTACAATAAACGTAACAGCGAAACCCACCTACTTGCTACGAATGCCGTAGCCGCCTGGGTGGGTTTTCCGGATGGTGTTGGGAATAATTCAGGATCGTTTGGACTGTACTCTGGCGGGGCTGGCGCTCAATTTTGTTCATCAAGGCTCTTAACTCTAAAGCCTCAAGGAAGAACGTCATTAATTCCGGCTCCGACATCATGGCGTCTTCAATGAGCAGGTTCTCCTCTGGCGAGGTCTCCTCATAGACATACCGGATTACATCATCTTGGGTAAATGTTTTTATCATAACTCGGCGAACGTTTGCTCAGTTGCTTGCGCAGATTAATCAACGCATAACGCATACGTCCCAAAGCCGTGTTGATGCTGACGCCGGTCGCATCGGCAATCTCCTGGAAACTCATTTCCTCGTAGTGCCGCATAATGAGCACCTGACGCTGTTGTTCCGGCAACCGCTGAATCAATTCGCGCAAATGCTCGTGTGTTTCCTGGCGAATTTGAAGCGACTCGACCGAGTCCTCTGCAAACTCAAGCGTATTAAACACACTGCTTCCGTCTTCAAACACCACACTGGGGTAGCGTTTATCTTTTCGGAAATAGTCAATTGCCAAGTTGTGAGCGATTCGGATAATCCACGGTAGAAATTTGCCCTCCTCGTTGTATTTACCTGACTTAAGCGTGTCCACGGCTTTTATGAACGTGTCCTGCATTAAATCTTCCGCCACATACTGGTCTTTAACAATCAGATAGATGGTGGTGTAAATCTTCGACTTGTGCCGTTGCACTAATTTAGCAAAGGCTTTTTCATTACCACGAATGTACAGGGAAATCAACTCACTGTCGTTTACCTGGGCTTTTTCCATTTTCAGTAAGACAATTAGGTAACGTAGAGCTGTGTTCCGATAGTGTACGTGGGGATTAAGTTTTTTGTAATCGTGGTCAATGCCGCCTTAAAAATAAGCAGATTGTATGCTGTTTTCCAACTAAATGCTACAAAAAATCTGCCAAAAACTAATTAAATAATCAAAAATATAGCCTGGCGGATAAAACAAAGCCAAATTAAGCACTTTTTAATGACTTATAGCTTTTTCTTGGAAAATATTGTACTTACGTTTGATTTCCTATTATAGATTCAAGTTAGCTACCATTCGTTTAAATGAGCGCCTTAAAAATTATTTTACTGTTAAGAATTTTCTCGTTCGTTTAAGCTTCACAGCCAATACTGATGTCAAAGGCTCACGAACTGTAAAAATGGTAAAAAACAGGATTAGGGAGTACTTAGTAATTATTACTCTACGCATGTTGTTGATATAAGTAGATATTTTTGGTCGTAAATTATTGACAGTCTGTCTATAATCGCTACTTTAGGGCCTTATATCGGATTTGAGTTTTGCCGATATTTAACCTATGAAATCAGTTTGGTTCGCAATCTCTATACTTTTTTGGGGTAACATCTGTTTAGGGCAGATGCAACTGACTTTGCCGGAATTAAATTTCGACCGGAGGAGCGATAAAGTATATATGGATAGCTTACTGACGATCGGCCGTACGTATCGACAGCAAGCCGAACGACTGCCCCGCAACCGGCGCAACGATACCTTGCAGTTAGAAGGGCTACGGTATATGGCGCTCGTTTTTAAGCAGATGCGCGGGCACGACCGCGATAGCACCTATCTGTATGCCAGGAAGCTAGAAGAACGAGCGTTACTATACCGGAATACTTTATACGCCGTACGGGCCATGATGTTGGAAGAGCATTATATGCGTACCGTAAAAGGCGATTACTTACAGGCGTTGCATATTAATCAGAATGCATCTGAACTCTGCAAGAAATTACCCCGAGAAAGTTCACCCCGCTGGCAGGTCCAAATGAACATGGGCGACATTTATGTTCTATTGAAAGAATACGACAACGCCCTAAAGAGCTATCATAATTCACTAACATTTCTAAGTTTTAACACCTCAATAACACCTAAGAACAGAAAGCTACTAACTGGGCAGGCAACAGCCCAAATGGGAGAGGTCTACGAAATTTTAGGGCGATATGATCAGGCTCGTCAGCAATATGAAGCCAGTCGGCAAATAGCATTGGACGCGCGTTCGCAGATGAACGTAGCGTATGCAGATGACCGGCTAGGCGATTTTCTCATTAATAGGGGATATCCTGAACAAGCAATCAAATTTTTTGAAGAAGGATTAGCCGTCTGGACACAACTTAAAGATTTGGCCGGGCAAGCGTCTGTATGGGCTAGGCTATCAGAGTGCTACGCCTTAACCAATCGTCCTTCGCTTGCTATTGAATTTGGTGAAAAAGCCTTAGCCTTGTCAAGGCAGGCAGGTTATCTGCGCATACGTCAGATGGCAACACAATCCCTTTATAAAGCATACCGGCTGGCTAATCAGCCTGCTCAGGCGTTGGCGATGTACGAAGAGCACATTGTGGTACGTGACAGCTTGAACGCACTAAAACGTGTTCAGGAGTTATCTGCCATGCAAAAAAAGTATGACATTGGTCAGGTTAAAGCCGAAGCCGAGAAAGAACGGCTGATTCAGCAACAGCAATTAATTAACGTACGCCGACAAGCCGAACTAGCCCGGTTGCGGGCCGAGGCTGAGCGTGAGCAGCTGGCCGGTGAGACCCGCATGAGCCAATTACAGCAACGCATAGAAACGGAGCGTTTGCGGGCAGAGTCAGAAAAGAGTCGGATAGAGCACAGGGCGCGTATTGATGCCCTCAGCCATGATATCGAGCAGCAATATCTGATGCGTACGTTTCTGGTAGGAGGGCTAGCAATGTTACTCGTCTTTGCCGCCGTTTACTATCGAAAAAGTCAGTTAATTTATCGGCAAAAACGGGAAATTGAAGGACTTAATCGAGGTTTGGAAGATAAAGTAGTCGAACGAACGGCTGAGCTTAAATTAGCCAACGATCTGCTTCGGGCCAAGAACCGGGAAATCGAAGAAGCTCTGTTACGAGGGCAGACCCTCGAACGAAAACGGATGGCTGCTGACCTGCACGATAGCCTTGGCGGACTGCTAGCGGCCATTAAAACGAGTTTATCAGCGTTAAACCCAGCACGGTTGTCCGAACGGGAGCAGCTTATCTACCAGAATCTGCTCGGTATGACCAAAGAAGCGTTTGCCGAGGTACGCTATCTATCGCATAACTTACAGCCTGATGAGCTCGAAAAGCAAGGACTGTCGGAAGCGCTGACGCGGTTGGTCTACAAACTCAACCTAACCCAAAAGACGGAGTTTCGGTTAGACAATGCTGAATTGCCTCGTTTAGATAAAACTACTGAATTCAATCTTTATTCAATCTGCATTGAGTTATGCAGTAACATTCTTCGCCATTCAGAAGCTACCCAGGCTGATATTCTATTTCGCCGGTTTGGTAACGAACTGAATATGATCGTAAAGGATAATGGCCGGGGCATGAATCCGGCAGATGCTACGGGCATGGGCCTACGTAACATTCAGGCTCGCATGGACCTGATCAAAGGACGGTACGAGGTCCACTCTGAAGCTGGAGAGGGAACGACGTTTATCTTTATTCTACCGACTTCATCAGACTTGGCCACTGCTTAGCGCTTTACTTCACTTTACCGTCTACCAAAAATTCATTTTTGTCGAAGTACGAAAGCTGCTGGAAGCCCGATAGCTTGTAGTGCGCTATGCGCCAGTGCTTACCGTTCGCCGGCCCACTTTCTAATAACAAATGCCGTTCTGATGAATAAAGGGGATTGCTGGTCTGCAATACCGCTTCAATACGGCGTGGCTGGCGGGTGGTTGGGTCCAATTGTACCAATAGCGACCGTACAGTTAGCCGCTCCTCCGATTGTTTCAGGGTGTATTTATACGTCAGCGAGTCAGGTCGGCCGATTTCATAGCTATTACGTAACGCTGGCTTATTAATGTCGGCTTGAGAAAAAAGCTCAAGCTCCCGGCTCCAGTTCACGTCGTTAGTGGCCTGCTGACTTCGTTTCTCATTCACCATAACCGCTTTCGTGACAACGGGCTTTTGGGCCGTTAACTCGGCTATCTGTCGTTTGATGAAGCCAGCTACGTCATAATAAACGTTAGGTTGATTTTGCTGAGCAGGGTTTGTGCAACCACTAAAAATCAGTAGAGAGAAAAGGCAGATAGAATAAACAAAGCGCATAAATCAGAACGAGATGGCCGTAAACGAGGAAGGCCGTACCGAACCACCAACACGATTTTTATGAAATCGGTTTGGGTAATCAAATTCTGAACCAAATTTGCAGTTACAATGCTATTCATTTAGGTCATTAGTAGACATTTTGTGGTCATTCCTCGTTACTGTTGGCTAATACGAGGAATGACCACAAAATGTCTATCAATAACCACCCAAATAAATAACCTCTATGGAATACGACGTAATTATTATCGGTTCAGGACCAGGTGGCTATACCGGTGCTATTCGCTGCGCCCAGCTTGGACTGAAAACGGCCATCATTGAGAAATATCCGGCATTAGGCGGCACTTGCCTCAACGTCGGCTGTATTCCGTCGAAAGCGCTGCTCGACTCGTCGGAGCATTTTTATAATGCAGCTCACACCTTTGCCGAACACGGTATTAAACTGACTGATTTGCAGGTTGACCTTCCGCAAATGATTTCGCGGAAGAAGAACGTAGTGGATCAGACGACGAAGGGTATAACCTTTCTGATGAAGAAAAATAAGATCGACGAAATCCACGGCGTCGGCTCGTTCGTTGATCCGCATACCGTAAAAATTACCAAAGCTGACGGCTCTGAGCAGACCATTACGGGCAAAAATATTGTGATTGCCACGGGCTCGAAACCAATGTCGTTTCCGTCGATGCCAATTGACAAGAAACGCGTTATTACGTCAACAGAAGCTCTCGCGCTGGAGCAAGTACCGAAACATCTGATCATTATTGGAGCGGGTGTGATTGGTGCCGAACTTGGCTCGGTATACGCTCGATTGGGAGCGAAAGTGTCGTTTGTAGAGTTTGCGGATTCAATGATTCCAACAATGGATAAAACGATGGGTAAAGAACTCCAGCGAGCCGTTAAAAAACTCGGTGCCGATTTTTACTTCAATCATAAAGTTACCAAAGTTGAGAATAAAGGCGATGAAGTAGAGGTGAGTGTTGATACGCCCGATGGGAAACAAATCACGCTTACTGGCGACTACTGCCTGGTTTCAGTAGGTCGTCGGCCCTATACCGACGGCCTGAATCTTGAAGCGGCCGGTCTGAAAGCTGATAATCGAGGCAAGATTGAAGTAGACGCTAATCTGCGCACAAGCGTACCTCATATCTACGCACTCGGCGACGTAATTCGTGGTGCTATGCTAGCGCACAAAGCCGAAGAAGAAGGCACGTTTATTGCCGAAACGATTGCCGGGCAAAAGCCGCATATTCATTACCGTTTGATTCCGAACGTAGTGTACACCTGGCCTGAAGTGGCCGCCGTAGGGTATACGGAAGAGGAAGTGAAGCAGGAAGGTATTCCTTATAAAACCGGATCATTTCCATTCAAGGCGCTAGGCCGGGCGCGGGCCAGTATGGACATTGATGGATTGGTGAAAGTGTTGGCGCATAAAGAAACTGACGAAATTCTAGGCGTTCACATCATCGGTCCCCGCGCAGCTGATATGATTGCCGAAGCCGTTGTCGCTATGGAGTTCCGGGCTTCTGCTGAAGACATATCCCGTATGTCGCACGCACACCCCACCTACACCGAAGCGTTTAAAGAAGCTTGTCTGGCTGCTACCGACAATCGGGCGATCAATATGTAATTGCCAAAAGGTCTCAATAAGTAAGCCCGTCTGCTGGAAGGTAGCCGGGCTTTTCTGTATCTTGCTGTTTAACTAATACAACCTACCATCTATGAAAAAAGTAATTACCTTTCTCCTTAGCCTGGTCATGGGCTGTAGTTACGCTCAGAATACTGATTCTCTTGCCATTCGAAAGATTTATAATGAGGCTCTCGGTAATGGCAAATCATACGAATGGCTTCGCTACTTGACCAAGCAGATCGGTCCCCGATTAAGTGGATCAGCCGGTGCACAAAAAGCCGTCGACTGGACCAAACAAGTAATGGAACAGCAAGGCTTCGACCGGGTATTCTTGCAGGAGGTGATGGTGCCGCATTGGGTACGCGGTGCCAAAGAAGAAGCGTTCATTCGTGTCGAAAAGCAAAAGATTAACGTACCCATTGCTGCACTAGGTGGCTCGGTGGCAACAAGCCCCAAAGGCGTAGAGGCTGGCGTAATTGAAGTGAAAAGCTTTCCAGAGCTTCGAGCCCTCGGACCCGACAAAGTGAAAGGTAAGATTGTTTTTTTCAATCGCCCAATGGACCCTACCAAAATCAATACGTTCGAAGCTTATGGCGGGGCCGTCGATCAGCGGGCTAATGGAGCTACCGAAGCCGCTAAACTGGGCGCCGTTGGGGCAATTGTTCGGTCGATGACTAATGTTCACGACGACAACCCGCACACGGGTGGGATGCGCTATGGAACCGGAGTCGCATTGATTCCGACGGCAGCTATCAGCACCAACGGGGCCGATTTACTCAGTAAGTCGTTAACTGAAAATCCAGGCTTGACCTTCTATTTCAAGCAAAACTGCGAGTCTTTACCCGATGCTAAGTCATATAACGTGGTGGGTGAATTGCGAGGTAGTGAAAAGCCCGACGAAATCATCGTCGTGGGTGGCCATCTTGACTCCTGGGATCTGGCCGAAGGCGCTCACGACGATGGATCGGGCTGTGTGCAATCCATTGAAGTGTTACGTATTATGAAGGCGTTGGGTATCAAACCGAAGCGTACCATTCGGGCTGTTATGTTCATGAACGAAGAAAATGGACTTCGTGGTGGAGTTAAGTACGCTGATCTGGCTAAACAGAATAACGAAAAGCACATTGCGGCCGTGGAATCAGACGAAGGCGGTTTTACCCCACGCGGCTTTGGAATTGTTGGAACGCCTGAGCAACGCGCCAAGGTAAATCCCTGGAAGCCTCTACTGGTTCCGTATGGGTTAACTGACATTGGTGCTGGAAGTGGCGGGGCCGACATTGGTCCATTGGCAACGCTGGGCACGGTGCTGTTTGGTTTTAAACCCGACTCACAACGCTACTTTGATTATCACCACACGCCAGTCGACCGTTTTGAGACGGTTAGCCAACGCGAACTCGAATTAGGAGCTGCCTCTATGGCGGCTTTGGTGTATTTGTTGGACCAGTACGGATTATAAATACAATCGGCCTTCTTGCTAGTAGTATGCAAGGAGGCCGATTCGTAAGATGCTTAGACGGGCTAGTAAGAACACCAACGCTACGTTATTTGGGTTAAAAAGCCTCACCTGTGAAAATATAAAAGCCTAAGCCTTCACGGGTGGCGCCGACATCAGCGCGGATATACACATCTTTCTTCTTGAAAAACAGATAGCGAATGCCGGCTCCTCCGGTAGGGAGCAGATTATCAAAGCGAAGGTCTCTTGGCGAGGGAGCTACCGTACCGACAGCGGCAAAAACGGCTGCTCCAAATCGGCGGCTAAACGGAAAAGGAAGCCACCGATATTCAAGCTGCGTAGCTGCATACATCTTATCGCGATAACGGCCCGAGTAATAGCCCCGCATAATAATTTCGTTGCCCAGTAAGGCTAACTGATTGAACGGGACACTACCATTTGTCAGAACACCATAGGTTTGCCAGGCTAAAACCTGTCCTGGCCGTACTGTTCGGTACAGACGGACATCGGCTAGAATATTAGAGAACGAGAACGTACTGCCCCGCGACCGGCTGTAGTTTAAATAAGCTAATTCAGCAAAAAGGCCCTGGCGAGCGTTGAGAACATTCGGACGAGTATCATAAATAACCCCTCCCCCAAAACCTATATTGGTTGATCCATCGCTGCCAAGTGGTAACGGATAAGGCGAACCTTCGGGTTGTTTAAACTGTACACTACTTAGCCGTTGAAAATCGACTTCTATGCCCGCAAAAAGGTTGGGCGCTACCCGGCGCATGGCCCGTTCTCGAAGTTGTATCGTCAAGGCATCAACCGTGGCGGGACGATCTGGCCGGGTGTCTGGGCCAACTCCGTAATATAACAGGGGGAAACGTTGCAGGCGCCCGCGTCCTAAAAAGAACCACCGATCACGGTCGCCGTAGATCGTATGTTCAAGATTGAGCCCATACTGCCCTCGAATAGTTACAAAGCCAAATGCCTGAATCTCATTCAGTCGGTTGTTCTGAACGTCGTTGCGGGCATGATACAAGTACAATGACGATAAGCCTATTTCAAGGCTGGTTTCGGGCGCATAACTGATGGTAGGATACAGTGTGAAACGGGGGCGATTCGCGGGGGTTGTATCATTCAAAAACTTGTCTGCAACTCTCCGGACCCAACTCTGCGCCTGAGCTTTATGTTGAAGTTGGCTAAACAATAGGTATATAAAGAGAACTTGTAATGAACGGTAGCAGTGGTGTAACTGTCGCATACTTAATACAACTTTTTAGGCATGCTCATAGCTTTTAAATCAGCAAGATAGTTTTATACACCGTACTCCAACTGTCTGTTTTATAACCACCTAATTTGTCTTTTCAGCAGATGCTGCTAACCTGGTTTATTATAAGTTCTTATCGACAACCTTCTTTATCTCTTCCAAAGCGTCAGGTAAAGGTGCGTTACGTTTCGCAATTTTACCCACTCGGTTAATGATCGTTGCGGAAATTTCACCGTTAGGACGGAGATAGTCAACAATACCCCCTAGCTGGGCCAATGTTGTTATCAGATGATCACCTTCCAGCCGATTTTTGACGCAGAATTCTGCCCACCGTTGAGCGTCGTTTGCAATGTTTGGCAGGTAAACAAGGGCAAAGTTGCGGCTCCCAAATGTGTTACGTAAGCGCTGGGCATCCAGGGCAGCTTGTCGCTCGCCTTCCGAATCGGGTGAGGTCATCAGAACGTAGATGACTTTTCCTCGATTTGCATTAATAATCCTGTCGAACAACGCCCGACCTTCAGCCAGTGCATCGCGGGTAACGAATACCCCCGGCGAAATTTCCAGCACAGATGCATTTCGGCCTGCTTTGTTTAATGTTTGTACCGCTGCCTGTATACGGATACTATCCTTTGTTTCCAGTTGATAAAGCTCGTCCAGCGATTGGGCCAAATAAGAATCTTTTACCTGGGGCCGGGCATAATCATAGAGCAATCGGGCAAAATCGAGAGTTAGGCTAGGAAGCGCATTGGCCAGTTGATAAGCGGCTAAATAGTTAGTCGTTGCATCGTCAAATTTAGCCCGGCTCCGTTGCAGTAAGGTCTCAAAAGCAACTAACCGTTGAATGGTATCATTGCTGCGCCTGACCAGATCGCTGAAAAACCGGATATCTGACGCTTTAGCCTGGTTGTTGTCCATATACCCTTGTAAACGAGTGCGCTCCGCTTCGGACAGATTACGGCCATAACGTATTAATAACGATGATAGGGTTTTAATTGACAGGCTGTTATTTCGTTGATTAATTTCAGGTGTTGAGCTTTGCTGGATTGCGTAATTGGCAAATCGGTTCATAGCTGAGGCACGGGCGGCTGTCAATAGGCGATCGTTAGCCAGACGGAGTGAGTCATTCAATTCTTTATTGATCTGATCGCCTTCGACCGTTGCTTTTTCGTATACAAACGAAGCCGCGTTGTAGCGGTTCGCAGAGCGAATCCATTGACTTAGCAGCGGAAATAGTTTTTCTCTGCCCGAGAAGGCTTGCAACAGGCCATTATAGGTTCCCGAAAACAAATCGAACGTACCGTTCAAGCTTAGTCCTTGAGATTCACGACTGAGCTTAGCGGCATCTGGCTTGTTGGGATAAGCCGCTTCAAAAGCTTTGTAACGGGCATATTGCTGATTAACCTGTGCATTGACACCACTGAACTTAAACGGTACAGCCGTCGTAAAAAGCGAATCAGCGTCTAATTCGATTTCTAATGAACCCGGTGCGGCCAGGAAGGCCGTTGAGATTCGGCCGTAGTTAAAGTACATCTCCTCCTGCGGATAAATCAGCGGTAATGCCACCCGAAACGTACCATCAAGGTTCAGGGGGGCAGGACGTACTAACTCACGGCTGGCCTGCAGAATGTTGTTGCGGCTAACGAGCACCGTAGGCGACTCACGGTAAAGTCGGGCCGACAGATTACGGATGCGACCGGTTACAATAACAGAGTCGGTTTGCGCAATAACCCTAGAAAGCACTAGGAAATGGATGGAAACTGATAAACAAATACGTAGCAGACGGTGCATGAACGAGCGGCAGTTGGGTCTTGAAGCCATAACAAATGAAACAACAAAACCGCTAACTGCAAACAATAGAACTTAGTTGGTTTTAATGCCGTGGTACTGTTCTTCTTCTTTATAATCGATACGTAACGGATGACCGACCCAATCGGTGGGCAACAAAATACGGCGGAGATCGGGGTGACCGTCAAAGCGAACACCAACCAGGTCGAACGCTTCGCGCTCATGCCAGTCGGCGGTTCGCCAGATGTGGGCTACGCTGGGCACCGAGGGTAAATCGGATCGGCTATCGGTACGAGGCACTATAACTTTGAGCATCAGGTTGTGCTCATACGGAATCGACGTCAGGTTGTACACCACTTCCACGGTATTAGCTTCTAATCCATTATCAATGGCCGTGACGCAGGCCAGTAGGTCGAAGAACAACCGCTCGTCGTCGCGCAGAAACTGACAGACAGCCACTAGCCGATCCACCGGGACAGTCATGTATGGCTGGAGATTTTGCGTGTTGGTTATGAACGTATCAGCGCCGAACTGAGCATTTAGCAAGGAGTCAATTTCGGAAAAAGTCATCAGAATGCATACGGATTTTTAGCTGGCCCCGACCGAGTACCTATTATGTTCAATAGACGTATGGTGTCATCGTCTTCTATGAGATAATGTAAGTAGTGAGTTTTAGCAATTAACTGCTTGCGAAGAAAAGGATTTTCGACGTGGCTCATACCGATACAGGGCTGGCTGTCAATAATATCCAATTGCCGAAAGAACTCTTGAACAAAACGGATAGCGGCTTCTACAGATCAATTGTTGGCAATATAATCTCTCATTGAATCAAATTCACTAACGGTTGTCTCAGACCAGATTATTCGTTTAGCCATTGACGATTCCGTTGCTTCATATTTTCGTGCAATACTGTTTTGCCTTCTCTGTGTTCTTGAACAGCTTGTTCTAACCGGCTGCGCTGTTCAGTTGTAAGCTGAGATAAAGTAGCCGTTTGGCCGGTCAGAATACGTCCAGCGTCCTCCAGCATCACCTCATCGTCGACTGTGTCTACTAATCGATGGAGCCATAATTTCTTTCCTCAATACTCATAAGCCTACTATTTACACACTTAAAGATACGTAAATGTTGTTTAAGTCTTACGCCAGCCAGGCCAGCCACTGCATCCAGTTTTCGATCCAGAATAAAAATTTGGCGGCAAACTTGGCCGCTGGAGCCGACGACGGTGCCAATGTCAGACTGTTATTATTGAAGTCAGTATCCATATAAATCTTTTGCTGTGGGTCAATGGTGGCCCATACCGCTTCTGATTTTTCGGTGAGCGTAAATGTTTGTTGTCTTGCCTTCCCATCCCAGAGGAGTGTGACATCTTTTCCGTTTTTGAAGTGGACTAATACCTCAACCGGCATCTGTCCATCACCCTTACGCTGAACGGTTACTGTTGCCTGGGGCTTACCATTACGCTGGCGATTTCGGATGCTATGCAGCTCGTAGTCGATTACTTTGTCTCCGTATAGTACCTGATCGAAAAACCAGTTCATATCGGCTCCGTATTTGTTGCCTAGCCGTTTTGGGACAATCTCATTCACAATGGCAATGAAATTATCCGCGTTTGGGTGCTTAAAACGCCAACGTATAAAGTATGTCTGCATAATCTCATCCATCACCCGCCGACCAACCAGGCCTTCCAGCGTCCGCATCCAGGTGGCGGTTTTCGAATAGGTCAGCACACCGTATTGATCTTCGGGTAACTGCCAGGTATTACCGAACGACGTACCAAGGGCTGGGTTATCCTGATGCACATAGCTGTCGCGTGAACTTTCCAAATCGCCCATTCTATAGCCGAACAAATCGATTTGCGAGGAGCGAACGCCGTAGGTTTCGTCCATGATTCGACCTTCGTAGTATTGATTGAAACCTTCATCAAGCCAGGCTTCTTCAAATTCGTTAGTGGCCAACAGTTGCATGAAATATTGATGGCCAAATTCGTGAATGGTTACGGCTTCGGGAAACCGCGCTCCATCGGGCAGAAACCAGGCTGTTCCGGCTGTAATGAACGTCGGATACTCCATACCGGCCGACCCTTCAGCATGGAAAGGTGGATCGACAATGGTCAGGTTTGGAAACGGATACTTGCCGAGGTGTTTGTCAAAATAGCTCAGCGCTGCTTTGGCCGCGTGCGAATGGCGCTCGGCCTGGTGCAGATGTTCGGGTTGCATCAACAACTCAATAGCAACCGTGCCACCTGATGGGCGTTTCCATTGGCTTTCGACCACTTTGAAATGGGGTGAAGCCGTCCAGGCAAAATCAACGACATCTTCGGCATGGTAGCGAATGGTTTTGGTGCCGTTAGGATACAGTTTTTCGGATTGAAAAAGACCCGTGGCGCTTACCCAATAGTCTTTGGGGGCTGTAATGTTCACGTCATACACGCCATAATCAGCGTAAAACTCCGAATGGGCATGAAACTGGTGACAGTTCCACTGCCCCGTTTTGCCCGGACCTGCGGGTTGGTAACGGGTTCCGGCTGGCTCATACACACCGATTTTGGGAAACCATTGGCCAACCAGAAAATAGTCGCGGCTGTAACCCGTACGGGCAAAGATCTTTGGTAGCTTAGCCCGAAACGCAATGTCGAGCACAATCACCTCGCCGGGGCCAACCGGTTTGTCGAGTGGTACCCGGATAACCGTTCGGTCGTCTCGATTGCGGTCGTCGGGTTGGAAAAACTGGTAAGCTAACGCGTTTCCGCCCCGTACTTTCATGGATAAGACGTCAATTGATCCGTAGGGACTTTCCTTTGCATTACGGTCAATTTGGGTGCCGCGCAATTGCCCGCCCGACTCGCGCATGAACGTCGATTTTTCGTCGCGAAAGGCGTTTAAGTATAGGTGAAACTGTAGTTCGCGAATGACGTCGTTTGATGGATTGCGCCAAGTGAGCGTCTCGCGTCCGGTCAGCTTTTTGGTGACCGGGTCGAGTGTTACGTCGATCTGGTAGTTGGCCAAGCGTGGACTAAGTGGCGCGGGGAATATAGGTTTCTGACCGTAGGCAATTGACCATTGGTGAAAGCTCATTATCACAAACCAGATACGTAGTGTCATGAGTGAAAAAGGTTAAATGCAGGTGGATAATCAAAGAAATATCAACGCGTAATGGGATGGAGTAAGTGAACAATAAACATTCGTGAAAAACCACCGTTCACAAAATAAATAGTTACGAATAGTAAATATTGCAGTAGACAATTGGGGTACGACTTATCCGGGAGGGTGTAGTTCAGTACATTTGATGCAGGTCTATCTTACATCGTAACTACAACTTTGAAAGTGTATAAAAGTTATTGGAATGGCCTCTTACTGATTCCTCCAGTAATATACTACCTGTTCTTCCTGGCTCACGCCCTTAATGTGCCAGTAGGCGATGATTTTATTGTTATCCTTAAATTCTTGATTGAGTGGGATTGGGCCAGTTCATTTGCTCAGAAATGGTATCTCTTAACCCAAAACTTCATTGAACATCGGCTTGTCTATACGCGGTTTTCAGCGTTGACGGTTCGTTTGCTGGTCGGGCAGTTGGATTTCCGCGGGGTGATGTTACTTGGAAATCTATGCCTCATTGGCGTGTTATGGATACTGGTCTACCCGCTTAAGGCCACTAAACTACCGGCCTGGTACGGCCTCCTGTCGCGCTTATACTGTTTCAACCTGTTGCTTATGAAGGCAATTTCTCAATTTCTGGGCCATTGCTTCCACCAATTACATGCCGGTGTGTTTCTTCGGTATGTGGAGTATGCTTTTACTCGGGATAAGGCATCGCCTGGCAAACAGCTTATCTGTCATTGCTGCCGTGATTGCTACGTTGACTTTGGGAAACGGAATGCTGGTTTGGCCAGTTGGCATGATGCTTCTGATACTACAACGTCGTTTTAAACTGCTGATAGGGTGGAGCGTAACGTTCCTACTTGTGCTTGCGCTTTATCTCAACGGATTTGAGTACAGCAACCAACCTGATAGGGTGCATAAGTTGATTGACCAGTTTCCGTCGATCATAATGACATTTTTCATGATGGTAGGCGCTTTTGTAAACCAAGCCGATAGAACCCATCCATTTGTTGCTTCAGATTATAGACAACTCGCCGTTGGTTTATTACTGTCCGCCTAGCTATTGTATGCCCTATGGCAATTAATAAAGACAACGCCTTTACTGACTGCGTCACGTTATATTCATAGGGCCGGGCAACCAGATTTTTTAATTGGGTGTGGGGCGTATTTATTGTTGAGTTGTGCGGCCTTTGCCGTAGGACGATCGGTGGAGAGCGCTGTTGTTACCGAAAGTCGTTATCGAAATTTTCCCCTGTTTTTGTTAGCGTTAGGCTACGTGTTACTGCTCCTGCTGGTCACGCCCATAAACCGCTCCAGGGTATTCTGGATTAGCTCGTCAGTCGCTCTGCTATTCTGCATTAGTAGCTACGTTATTTATACTCCTCGTCTGGAGCTGATGCAGCGCGAAGCCAAAGCAGGTGTTTACAACTGGACTCATAATCGTTACTGGATGATTTATCGGACAGGTTGTTACTATAACACGGTGTCCGACACGCTCTCTGGCTGGGCAGAGCGACATGCGGCCAAATGGTATAGCTTCCCTATGTACATCCACACGCTATCTGCGTCAGCATTGAGATATAAGGCTCATGATACGTCCATTCAAGCCACTGTCCGCTCATACCCAACGCACGAAGAATTAACTATAGACTACCCTAACTCATCCCGAATAAAAGGAGAGCCTTACGGGGTCCTTGTGTCCCGCGAGAAAGTATGGCTGTTTAAAGGACAACATCCAACAAGCTGGCATTCTTTACTCTCGAAAGGCCATTATCAAATTCCGGCTGTCTTCTGTAAAATTCCTTTACACTTGGGCCTCAGTCCGGATATACCAACTGGAAAATATCAGGTCGGTATTGTTTTGCTCGACGATGACCGAATAACGTATGCTGCCCTCAAACCAGGGCTAACTGTGGATGTGCAGCCCAATGGTAAAGGTAAATAGTTACTCAATCAGTCCCTGGCACTGAAAAATACGTTCAGTTTACGACTCGACCGGAGCTTCAATCATGAGTTGCAGCAGGGCTTCTACGTCGCGCTGCCGGGCTAGTCGATACCGGGCATATGAGGAGCCGGTGCCAACTTTAATGGTGTACGCCCAGTTTGGTAGCTGACGAAACATGTCTTCATCAGTCGTGTCGTCGCCAATGCTGACGATGAAATCGTAGGATGCCTGTTCGTAAATGCTGCTCGCTACGGTGCCCTTGCTGTGATGAGCTGGCTTTACTTCGACTACTTTACTGCCTTGAATTACCGACAGTGGAATCGCTGACGACATGCTCCTTAGTTGGGTAGCGAGCTCAGTTGCCTGATTTTCGACATCGTCGTCCTCAACCCGCCGGTAGTGCCAGGCGATGGCGGTTTCTTTGGCTTCGATGAACGACTCGGGGAAGCGGTCGACGTATTGATTCAGTAAGGTACGCACGGGTTCGACCCAATCGTCGGTTGACAGATCGAGCCGTTGCCAATCTTGGTCTGGTTTCTTCATGAATGCTCCGTGCTCGGCCACCAGATGAACGCGAATGTCAGCGAACGTTTTTTCTAGGAAAGCCCGGTTTCGGCCGCTGATGACGACCAGGTCGCTGCTTGTGGCCAGGCGACTTAAGGCCTGCCGCATGGCGTCGGACGGGTGTGCGTCGGCTGGATCATCAACCAGAGGAGCTAACGTACCATCGAAGTCGAATAGCAACAGGCGCTGACGAGCATTTTCGTATTCAGTAATGAAGGGTTGAACGGGCAGGTCGGTTTCCAGACGCGAATGATTGGTAGCCGCATCGTCGAAGGCGCTCAGAAAGTTATAGCTCCACCGAAAAACATTGTGGTTTTGCAAGTGGTCACGCATAAATTTCATTCGTCGTTCTTGTTCGCCGGGGTCCATGGTCAAGGCTTTTTTGATGGCTGATGCTACTTCCTGCGTATCGGTTGGATTTATAATTAAGGCTTCGGTCATCTCCTGAGCGGCACCCGCCAACTCACTAAGAATTAAAACGCCCCGGCAATCGTGTCGGCTGGCGACAAATTCTTTACAAACCAGATTCATGCCGTCGCGGATAGGTGTAATCAGAGCGACATCGCAAAGGGTGTACAAGGCCAGCAATTCCGGAAACGACAACGACATGTACGAGTACACGATCGGACGCCAGCCAATCGTACCAAATAGCCCATTGATACGGCCAACAGTTTCTTCAATCTCTCGCTTGATTTCCTGGTACTGGACAATCTTGTCTCGGGACGGAACAACGGTCATGACAAACGTTATTTTATCGTGCCAGTCGGGGTTTTGGTTCAAAAATCGCTCATAACCCTGTAACCGATACGTAATTCCTTTGGCGTAGTCGAGTCGATCGACCGAGAAGATGACGCTGGTATCGCCCAGTAAGCTTTCATACCGTTTCTTTATATCAAGAACCTCATCGGTTTGCCCACCCAAATCGAACTTGTTGAAATCAATACCGATGGGAAAGGCGCCAACCGTTACAGACCGATCGGGCAGAACGACCCGTTGCTCAATGCTAGGCAGCGCCAGCACTTCCGACACGCTATTCATGAAATGCTGCGCGTAATCTGCCGTATGAAAGCCTACAACATCGGCGCCCAGGATACCGCCAATGAGTGCTTGCCGCCAGGTGCGAGGCAGGAGTTTTATGATCTCGTAGGTTGGAAAAGGAATGTGGAAAAAGTAGCCAATATTAGTTTCCGGCTTAGCCTGGCGTAGCATATCGGGCAGCAGCATCAACTGAAAATCATGAATCCAGACTAAATCGCCCGGCTCAATAACCGCCGTTAACTCTTCCAGAAACCGCATGTTGGCTTGCTGGTAGTTCATGAAATCGCTATCCCGAAAAGAAGCATAAGTAGGAAAATAGTGAAACAGCGGCCAGATCAAATCATTTGAAAAGCCCTCATAGAATCCTTTATTGACTTGATCCTCTAGAAAAACTGGATGGGCTATGAAATTCTCGTTCTCCAGGGTTGAGGCTTCAACATGTCTCAGGGTTGGGTCGCCATACCCGATCCAATGAATTTTGGGCGTAGTACTGCTTCCTGACTGGCCCATTTGCTCGGCCATAGAAAGCACGGCCGAAACTAACCCCCCTGAATTCTGAACTAGTTCAACGCCCTCGTTAGCCTGTTTAATGGTAAATGGCAAACGATAAGCAACAATCAATAAGCGGTTGTAGGTCTCTTTTAGAATTTTCATAATATTTCTACGATGCTAGTGTTTAGGTGTGAACTACACCGAGCCGAATTCCCAGGGATTTTGGCAGGTATCAGGCGTTGGTTAGGTAATTGACAGATACCATTTCCTGATAGGCACTTCATGGCGCTGCATGTTCTAATGACGCCTACTGTCATACCGGGCCGCCGGCTGTTCTTCATGCCGGTTCTGGTGATAAAGCACAACCAATTACCGGGCGGCTCAACCCCGACCGTGCCCCCAAAAGTTGACACCACCAAATTTGTCGACGCTGTTTTCAATAAACTGTCGAGGTAGTCTTATAGTTAGGTAGGGTAAATGTAATTGGCAGGTTTTTAGCATTAACTGAGATTATGGCAAAAAGCACCATTGAATTAGACGATACACTGCACTGGTATAAGGATGCAATCATATATGAATTACACATCAAAGCGTTTCGCGATGGGAATGGCGATGGCATCGGCGACTTTCAGGGCCTGCTCGAAAAATTAGATTACTTGCAGGAACTGGGCGTTACGGCCATTTGGGTACTGCCCTTCTACCCGTCGCCCTTGCGGGATGACGGCTACGACATTGCCGATTACTACAGCATCAATCCATCGTATGGTACCATCAAGCAGTTCAAACAGTTTCTGGATGAAGCCCACCAGCGTAATCTGAAAGTGATTACGGAACTGGTTATCAACCACTCTTCCGATCAGCACCCCTGGTTTCAACGGGCCCGAAAAGCGCCTAAGGGGTCGCCAGAGCGGGAGTATTACGTTTGGACCGACGACCCAACTCAGTACAAAGACGTCCGGATTATTTTTCAGGACTTTGAAGCCTCTAACTGGACCTGGGACCATGAGGCTCAACAGTATTACTGGCACCGGTTCTTTCATCATCAACCTGATCTCAACTACGACAGCCCACTGGTGCAGGAAGAAGTGTTTAAACTGATGGACTACTGGTGTGAGATGGGCGTAGACGGGTTCCGGCTGGATGCGGTGCCTTATTTGTTTGAGCGGGAGGGAACCAATGGCGAGAACTTGCCCGAAACACACGCTTTTTTGAAAAAACTGCGCAAGCACGTCGACGATAAATATCCGGGCATCGTATTTCTGGCCGAGGCTAATATGTGGCCCGAAGATTCAGCTTCCTATTTTGGAGACGGCGACGAATGTCACATGAACTACCACTTCCCGGTAATGCCCCGGATGTTCATGGCGCTACAAATGGAAGACCGGTATCCAATTACTGATATTTTCGACCAGACGCCCGAAATACCGGCTACTTGTCAGTGGGCGATTTTCCTGAGAAACCACGACGAACTGACCCTCGAAATGGTGACCGACGAAGAGCGGGATTACATGTATAAGACCTACGCCAAAGATCCAAAGGCTAAAATTAATCTCGGAATCAGGCACCGGCTGGCTCCGCTAATGGGGAACAACCGAAAGCGGATCGAACTGCTGAACAGTATGCTGTTTTCGCTGCCTGGTACGCCAGTGATTTACTACGGCGACGAAATCGGCATGGGCGATAACGTTTACCTCGGTGACCGGGACGGCGTACGAACGCCCATGCAGTGGTCACCCGACCGAAACGCAGGTTTCTCGAGCGCTAACCCGCAGAAGCTGTATCTGCCAACGATTCTCGACCCGGAATACCACTACGAATCCGTCAACGTCGAAACCCAACGTAGCAACACCTCGTCGCTGTTCTGGTTCACGAAGCGGATGATCAACCTGCGCAAGAAATATAAAGCCTTCGGCCGCGGTGATCTGAAGTTTCTGACTGTCGAAAACCCTAAAGTACTGGCCTTTACGCGGAACTATGAAGAGGAAACGTTGCTCATTGTGGTGAATTTATCTAAGTATTCGCAGCCCGCTCAGGTCGATTTAAGCGATTACAAAGGCTACTTACCTATTGAAGCGTTTAGTAAGAACCACTTTCCGGTCATCTCCGACGATGGTAACTACTTCTTCACGCTGGCCCCGCACGATTACCAGTGGTTTGTACTGGAGAAAGTTTCTGCCGGAGCCGCTGAACTTGAATCATTACCAACCATCCAAATCAGCGACTGGAATAAGCTGTTGAACAGCCGGACGCGTGAGGTGCTGGAAACCAAAGTTCTACCGGACTATCTGCAAAAAATGGATTGGTTTGGCGGTCAGGGTGAAAACCTGTACGGTATTAGTATTACTGACTACAGCACCATTCCACTAGTTGAGGGAAGTGCTTACGTACTGCTGATTGAAGTGACGTATGAACGAGGACTGCCCGAAACCTATCAGTTGGTGGTTTCCTTCGCCAAAGAGGCCGTAGCTACTAAACTGACCGAAGGTTGTCCGCAATCGGTGCTGGCGAACTTGCAGGTTGGCGATCAGGACGGTGTGCTTTGCGATGGACTCTACGCAACGGAGGTGCAACTCGCCCTGATCAATCAAATGGCCATTAACGGGTCTATGGCAGAGGCTGAAAGCCCAATCACGTTCGAGGGAAGTGCGGCTGTAGGCACCTACGTCCAGGAGCACAGTGAAATCAAACCCAAACTGGTTACGGCTGAGGCTGCCTACACCTCCATTAGTTACGACAATGCCTATTTGTTGAAGATGTATCGTAAGGTAGATCGGGCGCTCAACCCGGATGTCGAAGTAAACCGCTATCTATCCGAAACGGCAAGCTTTCCTAACGTACCCGTTTTTGTCGGAACGATAGAACTTAAGGCGGGGGGCGAGCCGGTTACGCTGGGTATGTTGCAGGAGATGGTTGACAATCACGGGCAAGGCAACCGGTTTATGCTCGAACGAATCAACAATTACATCGAGCGGATTCTGGCCCGCGACAAAGAACAGCTGGATACGGCCCTGGCGAATCCACGGGGCACGCTGGGTCGACCCATCGGATTTGAAGACCTATCTGCTCCTATGCAGGAGTTGCTTGGCAACCGGGTGTCTGAATCGATACGGCTGCTGGGTGTTCGGATCGGTGAAATGCACCTGGCGTTGGCCGCTGGAACAAACCTGAAAGACTTCGCGCCCGAACCCTTCTCGCTGCATTATCAGCGGTCGCTATTTTCTGGCTTGCAATCCCTTGTTCGGGAGAGTTACCAGAGTCAACAGCGGAATCTGAAACGACTACCGGATGATGTGCAGCATGAAGTGGAGCAGATTTTGGGTCGTAAAGAAGACGTACTGACCATTCTCAAACGGATTTATGCCCAAAAGCTAGACGCTATGAAAATCCGTATTCATGGTAATCTGCAACTCGATAAAATTCTGCTTACGGGCAAAGATCTCGTCATCCAGGATTTTGGTGGGGACCCTAGCCGTAGCTATAGCGAACGTCGGTTGAAGCGCTCACCTTTGCGTGATGTGGCTGATATGGTACGTTCGTTTTACTATTTATCATACGAAGGGTTTCTGAGAAATAATCAGGTAACCCGCGAGGAGACAACCCCTATTCTGCCTTTTGCCGAGGTGCTGGCTCATTATCTTAGTGGTTTCTTTATGAAGGCTTATCTGCAAACGGTGCAGGAAAATGAGCTTATTCCGATCCAGTCCGACGACTTGCAGATGATGGTAGAAACATACTTGCTCGAACAGGCTATTTCGGATTTAAATTATGAGCTAAAGCACCGCCCCGATTGGGTACGTGTTCCGCTGCAAATCATAAAATCAGTGATTAAATAGGTAATCATTAGTGGTCATTTATAGTCATTCGTTGTAAAGGACGAATCGTGACTATGAATGGCCACTAATGACTATAAATGGCGCCATATTATAAAAAGCCTGTAACTGCATACGCTTAACTTGGCACAGCTCACTCGCCCTCAATCGCCCGACGAACTCTTCGGTAATCTGTTTCCTGACGTTCAGTTGAGTAAGATTTTTCCGGACTCCAAAACGTTTGTCGATTGCGTTCCGAAACTCGCACCGGCCGACCTGGTTGCTCTTTATGAAGCCGAAAAAGTCAAACCGGAGTTTGACCTCAGAGCGTTTGTCGATACCTATTTCATTTTGCCCCACAGACCCGCCAGCGACTATGTGAGTGATACGTCGCTGAGCACAACCGAACACGTAAATCAGCTTTGGGACCACTTAACACGTCCAGCCGACCCGTCGGTCGATGGCAGCTCACGGGTACCATTGCCTTACCCGTATATTGTGCCCGGCGGCCGATTTCGAGAGATTTTTTACTGGGACAGCTACTTCACGATGCTCGGCCTGAAGCAGTCGGGTCGGGTAGACCTGATCAGGTCAATGATTAACAATTTCGCTTATCTGGTAGATGAGTTTGGCTTTGTTCCGAATGGCAACCGGTCTTACTTCCTGACTCGTTCGCAACCGCCGTTTTTTGCGCTGATGGTGCAGCTACTGGCCAAAATCGACTCGACCAGTCCCGACGAGTCAAATGCACTGGTAACGTATTTGCCTCAGCTGCAACGCGAACATGAATTTTGGATGAGTTGCCAGGAGGAACTGTCGGCCGATACGCCGATTCGCCAGCGGGTTGTTCGTTTGCTCAATGGAAGCATACTCAACCGGTATTGGGACGATATGACAACCCCTCGGCCGGAAGCGTACCTGGCCGAATATCAGCTGGCCGAAGAAGCCAAACGGATTGGTGTAGATACTAACGCGTTACACCATCATCTGCGGGCGGCCTGCGAATCGGGTTGGGATTTTAGCAGCCGCTGGTTCACAGAAACCAATACGTTGGTGACTAGCCATGCGGCCGATATTGTGCCCGTCGATTTGAATTGTGTTCTGTATTTTCTGGAAACGACCTTACAACAAGCCTACGAACTTGCTAATAAACCAGAGAAGGCAGAAGCATTGAACAAGTTAGCCACTGCCCGAAAGCAGTCTATCCAGAACACGTTCTGGAACGATGAAACCGGCTTTTTTCATGATTACGATACAATAACTAATCAGAAGACCTCTGCTCTAACCCTAGCCAGCGTCTTTCCGATGTTCTTCGGCATTGCTACGCCCGAGCAGGCTGGTTGTATTCACGAGCGACTCAAAGCCGACTTTCTGCAGGCGGGTGGCTGGGTAACAACCCTCGTACAATCGGGCCAGCAATGGGACTGGCCGAACGGTTGGGCACCGTTGCAATGGATCGTTTACAAAGGCCTAATGAACTACGGCTTTGTCGAAACGGCTCACGAAGGCCGCGACCGCTGGTTGGCGTTGAACGATAAAGTATTCAAGGCTACTGGTAAAATGACGGAGAAATACAATGTAGTCGATGCCGCTCTTACTACTGGTGGCGGCAAGTACCCGAATCAGGATGGTTTCGGCTGGACGAATGGCGTTTATTTGGCGCTATTTAGTGAAAGAACGAAAGAGTGAGAGCGCGAAAGAATGGTTGGCTTATCACTCTTTCACTCATTCGCTCTCTCACTCTTCAATTATGGCACTGAATTTGTTCCAGTGAGTCTGCAATACACTAAAGCATTTGCAGTAACTCAATTACGCCATGAAAAAGCTCTTCGTAACCGTGCTAGCGGCCGGTATGACGACCGCTTCATTTTGCCAGAAGACATTTATTTTATCGCATCAGGATAAAAAAGGATTTTTCGCCTTGTCGGCCGGAGCAAGCCTACCCGTCGGGCAGTTTGCCAGCTGTTCGCCTATCAACGAAAAAGCAGGTATGGCGGACCGGGGGGTGGCCTTTAGCCTCTCAGCGGGGTATCGGCTGGTTGGTCCGGTGGGCGTCATGGTCCGGGGAGCTCAGTACCGTAACGCGCTACAAGCCCACGCCTTGCTCAATAACGTATACCGCAATGAAACTGACGTCTGGACTGCCAAAGCAGACGATTGGTCGGTAAATACAATCATGGGTGGCCCTTATGTAAGTATTCCGATGGGGCGGTTTAGCGTAGATGCAAACGTGCTGGCTGGTCAGGCTACAGCTGTGCTGCCGAACACAGCTATCAACGGCAACTTCGGGCAGGTCGAAATGGCGGTAAAAACGACGGGAGCGCAAAGCACGGCTACGGCTTATGGCGGAGGAGTCACTGTTCGTTACCGGCTTGGGCGAAGCCTATCGCTCCACATGAACAGCGACTATGTTCGTTCGCAATTCAAATTTGATAACCTTACCTCTACGGCCTGGAGCAGCAACGGACGCTCGGAGAGTTCTAGCTACAGCAGTGATCGAATTGTTAGCGTTGTCAGCGTATCGGCGGGGGTGTCTATCCTGTTTGGCAACGGCAATCGTCCGTTCTGACGACCGCTCAGTGAGGTTACCCGACAACTCATCCGTATCTATTTGCAACCCTTGGGCTAACGCGGTAGTTTAGTGTCTGACTATCATCTATTCAGGCATTATGACACCGCTTCGTCGACACGCCGTACTTCGGCGTGTGAAAGATATTACGCTTAGCACTACACTTAGTTTGGCCCTGCTGAATGGCGCGGCTGTACTTCAAAGTTGTGGTAATAACTCTAGTGAAGAACAAACCGAACAGACCGAGACTCGTTTCGGAAAAGGCGTTCGGACGTATATCACTGAAACCTCTCCGGGGAACTTCAAAATCACCGACGAAGTACAGGCTAACCCTGATCAGGCTGGTGCCATCGTTAGCTACTACGATGGCCACCGCGATACGCTGAGCGTAGAAGCGGCCAAACGGCTTGTCCAGACCGATCAGTCCACCAGTACGTACTTCAACAATCCATCGGCTTATGGAGCCTATCACCACAACGGTTTAGCGAATGTCTTGCTATGGGGTGGTTTAGGCTATATGCTTGGTCGCTCTACGGCTCCCCAGTACCGCGATTACGAACGTCGCTACGGATCCGGGGTATACGCCAATCCTGGTGTCTATCAGCGTTCGAACCAAATCAGAGAAAACGTACGAACATCTCGTGTAACCCGCACAGTCCGGCCTTCGGGTGGCCGTAGCGGCTTTTTTGGTGGTCGTAGCCGTAGCTTCTCGGGCTAGTTTGGCAGAACGAATCGTACATCAGCCAGATGATGTCATTGATTAACAAATTGTTAAAGCCAAGCCAGTCTTCTAATTCTAACTGCACTTACTCCACAAAATACCCTTAACTTCGTATATGAATCGGGAAAGAAACAAGGAGCGGCTGCGGCAGGAAGAATTTGATATATGCATAATTGGCGCTGGTGCCAGCGGGGCAGGTGCCGCCTTGGATGCAGCCTTACGTGGCTATCGCGTGGCCCTAATCGACCGGGGCGATGTGGCCGGTGAAACGTCTTCCCGGTCAACCAAGCTGATCCACGGTGGCGTTCGGTATCTGGAACAGGCTATTAAAAAGCTTGATCTGGCCCAGCTTCGTCAGGTCCGCCACGGGCTGGCCGAGCGTCGGACGGTACTGCGTAACGCCCCTCATTTGGCTCATCCGCTGGCGCTGCTAACGCCGGTGTTTAGCTGGTTTGAGGGGATGTACATCACCATCGGCCTGACTTTATACGATTTTTTTGCCGGGCACGATGCGTTTCCGAAGGGCCGTTGGCTCAACAAAGCACAGGCGTTGGATAAAATGCCGACGCTAACGCCGAATATGAACAGTGCCGTGCTGTATTATGATGGGCAGTTTAACGACGCTCGTTACGCTCTGGCTCTGGCCCATTCTGCCGATGAAGCCGGAGCGGCCGTTGCTAACTACGTCGCTGTGACAAGTTTTGAGCACGAAAACGGTCAGTTACGTACGGCCGTTGCGCAGGACCAACTCACGGGCGAGACGATTCAGATTCGGGCTAAAATCTTTCTGAATTGCACAGGCCCGTATGCCGATGCTGTTCGCTTACTAGCAAACCCCAATCTTGACCGGCGCATTCGGCCCAGCAAGGGAGTTCACATCGTGCTGCCCCGCGAAACACTGCAAAGCGATTGTGCCATCCTGATCCCGAAAACGGCTGATGGACGCGTCGTATTCGCCATTCCGTTCGGTGATAAAGTTTTTGTTGGTACCACCGATGATGATTACTCCGATCTAAAGCACGAGCCTGTACTGGAGCCCGCCGAGGTAGATTATCTGCTCGAAACGCTTCAGCCTTATCTGGCCAAAACGCCTAGCCGCACGGATGTTCAGGCTGGTTTTGGAGGGCTTCGCCCGCTGATTGTAAGTAGCCGCGCCGACACAAAAACGCTGCTCCGTGACCACGAAGTTGAACACGATCCAGCGTCGGGGCTGGTAAGCTTGCTCGGTGGCAAGTGGACGACGTATCGGCTCATGGCGCAAGATGCAATCGATCGGGTAGGCGAACTTCTCAATAAATCAGTCGATAGCCTTACCGAAACCCATTACCTGGTAGGTGGAGAAAATTATCGTTTTGAAGATTGGTTGGTACTTCAAAACCGCTACGGACTACCCACTGATGTTTGCCAGCATCTTGTGCGCACGTATGGCAACCGGGCTGAACGCGTAGCACAGCTGGCACAAAAGCAACCAAATCTTACCGAGAAAGTAACTGCTAGTCAGCCATTCATCAACGCTGAAGTGGTTTATCAAGTACGTGAAGAGATGGCCGTTACCCTTCGCGACGTATTAGCCCGTCGCTGGCGGCTTGAACTGTCGGACTGGCGACTGACAGCTCAGCTTGTGCCTCAGGTAGCTGAACTAATGGCCCCTGAGTTAGGCTGGAGTGACGAATACTGTCGTGAGCAGGTGGCTAGCTACCAGCACTTACTGGCGTCGTTTATGAATAAAGCGAGTTTGGTGGCCGAGCGGGTAACAACAGCCTCTAGCCTATAAACCGGGCCTTGAGTGCGGGAGTAGGCATCATACAGGCATCGCGTTTGCCAAACCAACGATAGCGGTTACGAGCCACAAAACGGTATACACCATCCCGAATAGGTTTAGGCACAATGATGAACCCATACAGAAGTGGCCAAACGCCGGATAGTTGCCTGGCGATACGTAACGCTGCCGTTGAGCGTTCGTAAAAACGGCCGTTCTCCCACAAAACAAACGAGTCAAACTGGTTTGTCGAACGACCCAGTCGCTGTAGCATATCCTGACCTACATCAGACTGTAAAGACGCAAACCGAAATTGAGCCTTGGGATCGCGCTCAATGATGAACGTAACGGCTGAATTGCACAGGTTACAGACACCGTCAAAGAGCACCAGCGGTTGAGACGAGGATGTATCCATAGTTGCTTACTAAACAACGAATCTCTGTAATCGGTGCGATTCATCGCTTCTTGGGCTGGTGTTGCATCAGTTTATTGATTAAAGCTTCTACCTGTGGCACGGGCATTTTCTCGACTAAATATTGATGCCCTTTGCCGTTAACATCCCATCCATTTGAGCCGTCAGCGTTCATGAGCAGCCGTCCTGATTTAACGGTATAATACGGTGAGTACCCTTTAATGCCAACTAGTACGGCCGTTTGGTCCCAGCTCATGCGGCCGCCATTGTCTTCTTTAGCTTTCGGAAGGCAGATCGTGAAAACATCTTTAACTGGACTGTTTTTAATTTGCGCGTTCTGCGTGAGAGGCAAACCGCTATGAATTTTTTCGCCAATCTCGAAGCCACTCAACAGCACAGGCGTCGGCCAGTCCGCAAAGACAACCTTTGAAGCAGGTGTATCCATGTGTACGTTGTACTCCCGACCACTCGGGAACTTCCCCGCCATACTCACAAGATTTTTTACTTTCTGAGCTACCAACTCTTTTCCGGGTAGATTTGAATACTTATCAGGCTTAGAATCAAGCAAGTTAGCCAGATTGGTCATAAAACCAACCGTAATGATGGTTACGCTACGGTCGGGTTGCTTGGCCAGAAGTTGCCGATAGAGCGCAACCGCATCGGGCACCTCGTCATTCGATTGAACCTTGTGTGGGTATCGGGCCACCAGCGTATCGGACCAGTGTTGGTTGTCTTTATCCGTTATAGCTTTACCTTTCGGGACACCAATGGGCACATTCGGACGACCGAAGTACGTGTTCAGTACGCTTAAAACCTGTGTAACTTTCGGATATTTCGTGCTGGCAATGGTAGCCAGAATCTGCGCCTGACCGCTGTCGGCAAAAGCGTGCAATAGCGTAATGGCGCCAACATCGTCATAATCAGGACCCATATCGGTATCAAAAATGACAGGAGTAGGTGTTGGCTTTGGGGGCGATTGTGCGTGAGTTTGACCGGCTGTCAGCGCCAGCAACAGTCCAAACAAAACAAGAAAGATACGGGTCATAAGAAGAGTTGTTTTGTATAAAGAAAGCAAAGGCTTACCCTCTACTTACAAAAACTATGATTTCGCTCAAACCCCTTACCACTTCGCCCGACGCTCAACTGCGAAACCTTGGCTGGGACTGGATGCTTGGCCAGGATACATTACCCTACTTGGCGAACGAGGTTGTTGTTCTAACGCCCGACGAAGCTGATGCTTACTACGAAGCGGCTAATGAGCTATTCGAAATGTTCGTGGCCGCTGGTCAGCACGTCATTGATGAGAACCGTTTTGCCGAATTGGGCATTCCAGCTAACCTGATCGACCTTATCAAATTGTCGTGGGACGATGACCGGCACATTCACCTCTACGGTCGTTTTGATTTGGCGGGGGGCGTCGGCGGAGGTATCGGAAGCGACTCCGGCATTAAACTGATTGAGTTTAACGCCGATACGGCTACTTGTCTGCCCGAAACCGCTGTCGTGCAGTACGCTCACCTCCGAGCCAATGGTCTTGACGAAAGCCAGCAGTTCAACGCCGTTTTCGAAACGCTGGTGGGGCAGTTCGAGGAGCTGCTGGCGCTGAATCCTGATCTACAACCAACATTGCTCCTGTCGGCCATGCGCGATTTCCCCGAAGACGACGCCAACGTAGCTTTATTGGGCGAAGCCGCCCGGGAAGCTGGCTTTGAGGTTGAGTTTGACTTTATCGATAGCGTAGAGTTTTCGGCCGAGGAAGGCATCTTCTGGCAAAATCCGAAAAATGGTCAGTTCGAGAAATTAGATTTCTGGTTTAAGCTCGTCCCCTGGGAAGCCATCGCCGAGGACGAACCCGAACTGACAAAAATTTTAACCGAGATTGTTCAGAAGCGCCTGGCCGTGATTCTGAATCCGGCCTACACACTGCTCTTTCAATCAAAATACATCCTGAAGATCCTGTGGGAGCTATACCCAAATCACCCACTATTGCTCGAAACGGGTGTAAAGCCCTTGGTGGGTAAGCCCTGCGTGGAGAAAGTATTGTTTGGGCGGGAGGGGGCCAATGTCCGGATTCTGAATGCTGATGGGAGCGAACGTCAGGCGGTGGATGGCGAGTACGGTGAGTATCCAAAAATCTATCAGGAATACGTCGATTTTCCGCAGGATTCGGCGGGTAACATCTATCAGGCGGGCGTTTTCTATGCCGGAGACGCCTGCGGGCTAGGCTTCCGGAGAGGAGGGCGCATATTGGATAATACGGCCGGATTTGTTGGGCATATAATTCAATAGACTTGTTGTAACGCGGACCGTCCGCATTACAACAAGCTTACCAAAAAAGGTGACCTGTGTTTTAGCAGGCCACCCGGTAGTTACGGTGGGATAATAGCAAACACCAACCTAATTACTTTCCTTCCTGCTGCTTTAATGCCTTACGTTGCTTGTGGCGCTCCATAAATTTTTCGCGTTGTTCGGGCGTCATGTTGTTCAGGCGGGCTTGCAACTGTTCACGATGAGCTTTCCTGAACGCTTTCCGTTCTTCGGGTGTCATCTGCGCCAGCTTGGCTTTCATTTCAGCCCTCCGTGTTTCCCGTTGTTCGGGTGTTAGCTTCGGTTTCACCTTATAAACTTGCGTCTGGTTCTGGGCAAAGGCTCCGACTGATAGGAACAAGGCCATCACGGCCGCTAACATCATTTTCGCTTTCATAGTGCTTGTTGGTTTCGTCGGTTGGATGCCGTATGTTGGCTATGGTTTAATCAATGCGTGTAAGTTTTCGGTTTACTGTATTCGGTATGGCGCGAAGTGGTCCGATGTTGAGCCAAGTTTGAAACTTTGCCCGGGCGTTATCCGCCGGGCTGCCGTCGCCGTCTGTGACCGGTCGCAGATAGCACCGGCCACCCGGACGCTAACCAGATTAAAAAACTAGCTCAAACAGCCTTTGAGCGTAAAGCGGGTTATGTAACCGAAGTCCGTGACAACTAATCTATATGAATAACCTAAGCCTTTATATTCAAGCGTTCGTGTACGTCGCGGCCGGTATAAATCATTTCATCAACCCCAAGATGTACCTGGCCATCATGCCGCCATATATTCCGTCGCATAGCCTGATGGTGACGCTGAGCGGCATTGCTGAAGTCGTGTTAGGCTTAGGTTTACTGTTTCCGGCAACGCGTGCCATCTCGGCATGGGGAATTATCGTATTGTTGATTGCCGTGTTTCCGGCTAATATCTACATGGCTACGTCGAGCCGTTTCAAGAAAATGCCTGCCTGGTTACGCTGGGCTCGTTTACCCCTGCAAGGTGTTTTAATCTGGTGGGCGTATCAGTATACATAGAAACAAAGCTCGAACGAAACCTGATTATGTTGGTTTTTGAGCAAGCCCTAGTGTTACGCGACCTGGGCTGTGCGATTTTTTAACTATGACGCATCTTGACGTAAAGAACACTCTACTAGCCTTGGAGCAGCCTGAACGGGCATCGTTTGCTGCCCAATTCTTTCAGGTTAAGCCGGGTCATTACGGTGAAGGTGACCAGTTTCTGGGCCTGTCCATGCCGCAGCAACATGCTGTCGCTAAACAATTCCTGCGGCTGTCGCCCGATGAAACCGAGCAGTTGGTCCGCGACCCCTACCACGAATGCCGCATGACCGGTTTGCTGATTTGGGTATATCAGGTCCGGTCCGGAGGGATCCGGTCTGGAGGGATCCGGTCTGGAGGGATCCGGTCTGGAGGGATCCGGTCCGGAGGGACCCGGTCTGGAGGGACCCGAATGTCTAGCCAGGCTAATCCAGGCCGGGCAGAACTGGCTGACCGCTACGTAGCCAACCGACGTTACGTTAACAACTGGGACTTGGTGGACTCATCCAGCCCAGCTATTCTCGGCGAATATCTACTGCACACCGACCGCTCAATTCTTTACGAACTAGCCGAAGAGAATCACCTCTGGACGCAGCGCATCGCAATGGTGGCCACGCTGGCGTTCATCCGCAAAGGCCAGTTCAGCGACACCTTTGCCCTGGCCGAGCAGTTCATACAGCACAAGCAGCACGACCTCGTGGATAAAGCCGTGGGCTGGATGCTCCGAGAAGTCGGCAAGCGCAACCCCGATGCGCTGGAAGAATTCTTGCACGACCACATCCGGCAACTACCACGCACGGCATTGCGCAACGCGATTTACAGTCTGGACCCGGCTAAGAAGCGGCATTATTTGGAGTTGTAGCGCGATTTGTTGTAACGCGGACGGTCCGCGTTACAACAAATCTGTTCTACGGAAAAGCGTAACTTGGTAGCCAGAAAACAGCGCTAGTACGGGACAATTGAATAAATAGACGATAGGGGCAAAGAACGCTCACTTCGAGCAAGAATTTCTTGAGTCAGGCGAACGGCTGTTGACGTATCAGGGAAAGCCATTGTTTATATAAGTTATGATGAAGCGCGAATGGGAAGAGGCTGTTGAAACTTATAAAAAGTGATCATAAATTCTTGTTCGTTTTCCCTAGTTTATAACAAAAATTATAAATTATAAAATTATATAAAGTTAAATTTAAATAAAGGCACTTGTAACAGTTAATACAACCTTTTTAATGAAGAAAGCATCTTTAGAACCAAACCACGTATTATTATGAAAACACTTCTTCTTATACTACTTACCTTAGTTTTCATTGGCTGCGAATCAATCGGTCCAGCTGAGACAAAAGCCACAATTTTCGCTTACTATGATTCGGTGTCCGGTTGCTCAGGAGGTTATCAGATACGAACTGAGTCAGGCGAGGTTTATGATACTTACGTCATGCCAAAAGCATTCTCAAAAGATTTTCCTATTGACGTTTGGCTTCGTTTCGAGCCAGTTGTACAAACGGGAAACTGTAGTGGCTTCACTCAACGAATAAATATCAAAGCAATACGCAAGCGATAAATTGTACTATAGCTATTATTAAGGTTTTTGCAAACAAATGAGTTATTTAATATTTATTACAAAAACAAGATTATTTATGTAGCACGTCTCAAAGAAGTACAGACTTCAACAACTCATGATGAGCACCGAACTTTGTACTTCTTCGAGACGTCCTGCTAATTACTGTACTACTGGTAGCCTCTAATCTTTGCGAAACTCTTTACCAAAAGCCAGTACAGACCAACTGACAGTGGGGCCAGGATGAGTACGTTAGTGGTAATGAACTTGGCGGTCAAGGTAATCAGTATGGCTACTCCCCAAATGCTGAAGAGATATTTTGCCCAGGGAAGTTTTGGCATGATTTATAGCGTTAAAGCAAAGAAAGTGAAGTAACTCAATGTATTACTGATGTTGGTAAGTTAACCAAAACAACATCACTGCCGCTCGCCAACCAGATTCAGTATGAACGCGTATTCCAGCGCAATCTCCTTTAACGCCTGAAAACGTCCCGATGCACCACCGTGACCGGCTTCCATGTTCGTATGAAGTAACAGCTGATTATTATCCGTCTTCATCGTTCGAAGTTTGGCGACCCATTTGGCGGGCTCCCAATACTGAACCTGCGAATCGTGCAGTCCCGTTGTGACCAGCAGGTTTGGATACGCTTTCTTCTCAACGTTGTCATAAGGCGAGTACGATTTCATATAATCGTAATAAACTTTCTGCTTCGGATTGCCCCACTCTTCAAACTCGCCAGTAGTCAGCGGAATGCTTTCGTCGAGCATCGTCGTTACCACGTCGACAAACGGAACGGCGGCTACAACACCCCGATATAATTGCGGAGCCTGATTGATGATGGCACCCATAAGCAAACCGCCCGCGCTGCCACCCATGGCAAACAGCTTGTCGGCACTGGTGTATTTGTTCTTGATCAGATACTCCGATACGTCGACAAAATCGTTAAACGTGTTTTTCTTTTTCAGCATCTTTCCGTCTTCGTACCACCGGCGGCCCATTTCCTGTCCCCCCCGAATGTGGGCAATGGCAAAAATGAATCCCCGGTCGAGGAGGCTCAGGCGTGTTGAGCTAAAACCCGGATCGGTCGAGTAACCATAGGAGCCGTATGAGTACTGCAGGAGCGGGGCCGAGCCGTCTTTTTTGGTGCCTTTACGGTAGACAAGCGAAATTGGCACCTTAACCCCATCGCGAACCGTAGCATAGACCCGTTCGGATACGTAGTTATTCTTGTCGAAGCCACCTAAGACCTCCTGCTGCTTCAGGAGTGTTTTCTCCTTCGTGTCCATGTTATAGTCGAAGGTCGAACTGGGCGTCGTTAGCGATGAATAGCCATAACGGAGTACGTTCGTGTTGAAATCGGGGTTGTAGCCAATACCAGCTACGTAAGCTGGTTCGCCAAAATCCAGGTATTCATCCGTCTTCGTCTTTTGGTTAATCACCCGGATGTTAGTTAAACCGGCTTTGCGTTCGCCCAAAACGAGGTGGTTAGCAAAAACGTCCAAATCTGCCAGATATACGTCCGGGCGATGAGCGATAACTTCTTTCCAGGCGGTACGGTCGGTAGTTTTGCCTTCCGGTACTTCCATCAGCCGGAAGTTTTCGGCCTTCCAGTTCGTGCGGACGTAAAACTTGTCTTTGTAATGCACAATGTCATACTCATGGCCTTTCTCGCGGGGCAGAAACACCGTAAACTGGCCCGTTGGCTGGCTGGCGTTTAGCAATCGGTACTCTGTCGATACGCCGTTGTGGTCAGAGCCAATCATGATGTATTTCTTCGACTTCGACCGTTCCAGCCCCATGTAGAACTGGTTATCCTCTTCTTCGTAGACCAGTACGTCGTTCTTGGCGTCGGTACCCAACACATGCCGATACACTTGATAACCGAGCAAGGTTTGTGGGTCTTTCTTGATGTAAAACAGCGTCTTGTTGTCCGTGGCCCAGGCAAAGCTGCCTACTTCTGTGTTCGGAATGGCCTCGGGGTAGAGCTGACCCGTTTTTAGGTTTTTAACCCGTAGCGTAAATAACCGTCGGCTCACGGTATCCTCCGCAAAAATGGCCAGCTCTTCGTTGTCGGATACCTCAAAGCCGCCGATCTGGTAATAGTTATGGCCTTTTGCCATCTCGTTGCCATCGAACATGACTTCTTCGGGGCCTTGCAGTGAGCCTTTCTTACGGCAGTAGATGGGGTATTCTCCTCCCGTTATGTAGCGGGTGTAGTAAAAGTAGTTCCCTTCCTTGTAGGGGACCGACTCATCCTGCTGCTTAATGCGCCCCTTCATTTCCTCGAATAGTTTGTCCTGTAAGCTCTTAACCGGAGCCAGCACCTGTTCGAGATAAGCGTTTTCGGCTTTGAGATAGTTGATTACCTCTGGGTTTTCGCGTTCGTTGAGGTAGTAATAATTGTCGGTGCGCTTATCGCCGTGGATTTCTAACACTTTGGGTTTAACGGCGGCCTTAGGTGCCGCAACGGATGTTGGCTGTAACGTTTGGGCTTGTGTCATGCTGTATAGCGTGAGCGTGGTGATGAGAGTAAAACACGTCTGTTTCATTGGGGTTCGCCGGTGCGGTCAATTATGAGTGTTTATTCGTAAAATTAGGATAAACACAGAGAAAACGGAGGGTTATACCGAGGCCAGGAAGTTTTGCCGTTCTTTGTGATCTCCATGAAACCTCTCGGTGTTTAATTGTAACCATGCTCGAACTGGTTGTTGCTCGTTATACCGAAAATCTGAACTGGCTGCGAAAGCTGCCGACTGGGCTACATACAACGGTGTACGATAAAAGTCCCGATCACTCAGCGGGTCCGGCAGCTATCGTATTGCCGAATATCGGACGGGAAGCACATACGTACCTGCATCACATCGTCAGCCGGTACGATACGCTGGCTGAGTGGACTGTCTTTTGTCAGGGCAAACCCTTCGATCATGCGTATGACTTCAAGAAAAGTCTGCGCGAGTTTGCTCTCAATCCCATTGCTATTAGTCCAGCCGGATTCCGTTGGCTAGGTCACCTGATCGATACGGATGATGACCAAGGGGAACGCCTTTTCAGGCCCTGGAGCAAGAATGAAGATAACCGCGGACTGGACTTACGGAGCTTTCACCACGCCCTTTTTGATAGCGACGGACCAGCCACTTACACGTTTGTGCTCGGAGCGCAATTCGCAGTTCATTGTGATTTGGTACGTCGGCAGCCGCGTGCTTTTTACGAGCGGGCGCTGGCCGTATCTATCAACTTCCCGGATGCTGCTCACTGCTTTGAACGAAGCTGGGATCTGGTATTCGGACTGGTGGGCATTGATCGTGGTTGGCTGGCCGGACGATTAACAGTTCAATTGAAACTAATGAAACACCAGTCCGCAGAGGGGCAAAATTCTGGTGAGTAACAACCGATGCAAAACTTTTTTTGCGACCAGACTAAACGATTTAATGCTACTCCGCGTCTACTAATTCGGCTTCGCAATCAACAGGCTTTTTCATATCTTTAGCCAAGCTTTATTCTCCCTTCTATGCATCGAACGTTTTACGTGCCCAGTTTTCGGCTCGTCCTGTTCAGTATCGGTACGGCCGGTTTATTGACCGCTTTTTATCCCAACAAACTTTCCCTCGAAAAAGCGTTTAAACGGATCAATGATGAGGTGCAGCAACACAGCCGTGCCTACGAAACGCTCTCCGAAGCATCACAACGGTTAGGCCATCGCCTGACGGGGAGCCCCAACGGAACCCGCGCTGAGTCGTACGCTTTTGATTTGCTGTCGTCGTATGGCTTCAAAGAAGTGCGGTATGAGCCGTTTGAAGTTGAAGCCTGGCAGCGTGATACCGTCACGTTATCCGTAGTGCCCGATCGTAGTGATAACTTCCGCGAAGTGCCCGTTGTCGCGCTGGCGCACTCGCCGGTGGAATCGCACGTAAAGGGCGAAATTGTCGACGTTGGTAACGGCCTGGAAGGTGACTTTGCGGCCGTTAAAGATAAGCTTAAAGGTAAAATTGCCTTAGTTAACATCGGTTTAGCGGCACCGACTAAAGGCGCCCGAAACCTCCACCGCTCCGAAAAAACCGCTTTAGCCATTCAGCATGGTGCATCGGGAGTAATCATGGTTAACCTCGTGCCGGGGAACGTACTGCTCACCGGAACCGCTTCTGTAACGGGCAAACTGATTTCAATTCCATCCGTTTGTATTTCGCTGGAAAGTGGTCAGGCGCTGCGGGCGTGGATGCAGGAAGAGCCGAGTAAGATGCAGGCCGTCATTGATATGACAAACACAAGCCGCAAAATTCGGGCACGTAACGTCATTGCTACGTTGAAAGGATCGAAATACCCCGATGAAAAAATTATAGTGGGTGGACACCTCGACTCCTGGGACTTAGCCACCGGTGCGATCGATAACGGCATTGGCTCATTTGCCATCATGGACATTGCCCGTACGTTTAAAACATTGAAACTAAAACCGAAACGTACCATCGAGTTCGTGCTCTTCATGGGTGAGGAGCAGGGGTTGTTGGGATCGCGGGCAATGGTTGAGAATCTGAAAAAAGCGGGTCAACTCGATAAGGTCCGCTACATGATGAACCTCGACATGACCAACGATCCAACAGGACTGAACGCGTTCGGCCGGTCTGATATGGTCTCGTTTCTCAATACCGTTGGCGAAACCATGAAGCAGGTGGAACCCACTTTTGGTAACCAGATGCAAAACCAGGCCGGTTTGCACTCGGACCACCAGCCGTTTATGCTGGAAGGCGTACCGGTAGTTGGGATGAATGGTCACCTGGCCAAAGACGTCCTGGATTGCTACCACGCCAACTGCGACCGTATTAACCTAGTTAATGCCGATCAGCTGAAAAATACCGTACGTTATTCGACGATGCTGCTCTATGCGCTGGCCGATGCGGATGCCATTCCAACCCGTCGCCAGACCGATACGCAAACCCGCGATTACCTCGTGGCGCAGGGCTTACGAACGCCTTTACAGATTGCTAACGAGTGGCGCTGGAAAGAATAAACCGAACTTATATGCCAATCAGACGCTGGTTAATTGGCGAAAGGCATGAGGAGATAGAACCGAAATTTTAGGAAATTCCAGTTTTTCGAGAACATCAAAATGTCGGTCGTTCGTAACAATACACTGAGCGTTAGCGGCAACAGCACAATCTACAAACTTATTATCATCTGGGTCTGCCTCGATGGCAACCCAATGAAAGTAAGTATCAGTCTTCTCCACAAATGGACTGTATACAAGCGCTGTCAAAAAGCTTTCGGCAACGATTGGGCTATAGAACCGACCAAATATTTCGGCATATTCAGTCAGTATCTCGTTAGAAACGCAAAGGGTGAACGTACCGTTGATAATGCCTTCAAATAGCCAGAAATTACCAGATGTGGGTAGGACTGCATTCAGCAACACATTCGTGTCAACCACAATTTTCATGATTAAAATTTAGAAACGCGGTTGTGCTGATGAGCAATGGCTTCAACATCGTTAGCCGTCATTCCCCGCTCTTCAATAATCCGTTGTGCTTGCATGGATGCCTTTCGGGCAAAATATTGAGACAACATTTTACGGATTTCGTGCAGATCACTTTCGTCAACGGTGGGCATAGCAAACGCTTTAAGAAGCTCAACCTGCAAAGGTGATAAGGGAGGATTAAGGTCTGTATGCATAAAAAAGAAAACTATTTCTAACAAAAATAACCACTGGCTATTCCAATCGCAATTTCATTGACACGCAAACCCGCGATTACCTCGTGGCGCAGGGCTTACAAACGCCTTTGCAGATTGCTAACGAGTGGCGCTGGAAAGAATAAACCGAACTTATTAGTTAAGCGCAACCCCGGAGGGTCAACGACTTTCCGGGGTTTTTTATGATCAGGCAGTCGTCGTACACAAAGATTTCACTGCCCACGAAGCGATGTTTTTGTTACTTTGTGTTTAATTAATCTAAGAAAGACATGACGGCTAAAGAAGTAATCGTGGTTGACCCTGAAGTACTAGGTGGTACTCCGGTGTTTGGTGGGACGCGTGTTGCCATCCAAACACTTTTCGATTATTTGGAAGCAAGTTCGCTGGACGATTTTTTGGAAGGTTATCCATCCGTCAGTCGCCAGCAAGCCGAAGTTGTTATCGAATTAGCCAGCAATCTGCTCAACACCTTCTCGACACAATATGAAGGTATTGCTTGATGAAAATATAGACATCCGGCTTCGCTACGCTTTCGAGGGGTCCGGGCAGGAAGTTTTCACAGTTAAATATATGGGCTGGAGTGGTATTAAGAATGGCCAATTGCTGGCTTTAATGAAAGAAAACAAATTTGATGTCTTTGTTGCTGTCGATAAGAACTTACCCTATCAACAGAACCTGCATAAATTGCCTGTTACGATATTTATTCTGGACGTAGTAAAAAATGTTTAAGTGATGTTAAGCCATATGTGCCCATCATTGTTGATCGGATGAAGGAAAATATGAATAACGAAGTAATCGTATTGCGTTTAGAATAAGACCTATTTCTATCCACTGCTCAATATGGCGAAAAATACCTTTAAGCAGCCCGAGCGGGTAGCCAAACAAAAGAAGCAACGACGTAAGCTTCAATTGGCAACCTGGTTAAACGATTTTATTGGCTTAGACCGGCTCTTCGGCGAAGATAATGCTTGGCCCATTCGTCACATTGATCGCATTTTGTGGGTAACGGCTCTACTCATTCTCTACATTGGCCTGAACCATAACGCCGAGCGACTCGTCCGGCGAATTCAGCGTACCAAAATACAGGTCGACGAACTGCGGTCACAGTTCACCGTTCTACAGGCCGATTACAACCGAAGCGGTAAACAATCGGAGCTTAATAAACGCGTTGCCGCACTAGGCTTGACTGGTAGCCAGACCCCACCCCATAAAATTGTCGTCAAGTCAGATGAACATTAAACAGGACATCATTTCTCGGGCCAACAACGTCTTTTACGTTGTTATTTTTCTGGCTATGGGTGTGGTTGTACGGCTTGTTTACGTGCAATACTTCCAGACGTTCAAGGGGAAATTCTGGCGCGAACGTGTAGCCACCACGCTTATTCAGCGAGATACGATTCGAGCCATGCGGGGCAATATCCACGCAGCCGACGGAAGTTTGCTGGCTACCTCGTTACCTACCTACGTCGTTGGGCTGGACCCAACCGTTGCCAAACCTGAGTATTTTGCCAAAAAGGTGGACTCACTGGGTGTGCTGCTATCACGCATTTACGGCGACCGATCAGCTCGGGATTACACGGACCTCGTACGTGACGCCCGGGCGCGCAAACGTCGTTACGTACTCCTAAATCGTCGCCGGGTTACGTTTCAGGAGCGGCAATACATGCTGAAATGGCCTTTCTTCCGGTCGTCGGCTAAGGTAGCGGCTCGTGGGGGCGTTCTGCGGCCTTACTACGAACGATACCATCCCTTTGGCCGCATGGCTGAACGAACCATCGGTAATCTGGACGCCAAAAACGGTCGGGGCCTGATTGGACTGGAAGCGAGTTTCCAATCAGAACTGGCCGGTAAAAACGCCGTGGGTTTGGTTGAGGTCCTATCGGGTGGTGTACGCAAACCCGTTAACGACGGTCCCGACATGAAACCTGAGCCGGGAATGGACCTCTATACGACCATTGACGTCAATTTTCAGGACATGGCTGAGTCGGCCTTACACTCAGCGCTTGAAAAGTACAATGCCGCCAAAGGATGCGTCATTGTGATGGAAGTAGCTACGGGCGAAATCCGGGCTATGGCTAACTTAACGAAGCAGAAGGATCATTATGTCGAAAACTTTAATCACGCGCTGGCCGGACGTACAGATCCTGGGTCGACATTTAAGCTAGCCACCATGATGGCTTTGATGGAAGAGAAAGCCATTTCACTTGATCAGATGGTTGCCACGGGCAATGGATCGATGACCTACAATGGCCTAAACATTCGTGACGCGAGCCGAAATGGTAAGGGGACAATTACCGCCCGGCAAGTATTCGAAAAATCGTCGAACGTTGGTACTCACCTGCTCATGCGCAGTTATTTCTACCGACGCCCCGATTTGTATTGTCAGTATCTACGCCGGTTCCGGCTTACGCAGCCGACCGGTATTCGCATGAAAGGGGAAGCTATTCCAGTAGTGCGTAATCCGGATATGAAAGGCTGGAGTAAAGTTTCTCTAACATCAATGTCATACGGCTACGAAATGCAGATAACGCCCTTACAAATGCTGGCGTTCTACAACGCCGTGGCCAACGACGGGCGTTGGGTTCGCCCAATGATTGTCAAACAAATTCGGCGGGACAATGAACTAATTGAGGATAACATGCCCTATGTAGCCCCCGAGCCAATTTGCTCCAGAGAGACCGCTCGTAAAGCGCAGCAGTTATTAAGGGGCGTTGTTGAGCACGGTACGGCCAAACATATTAATAATCCGCACTATGCTATAGCGGGTAAGACTGGTACTGCTCAGAAAATCATTAACGGCCAGTATCAGGTGGGTAAATATTATACTTCATTCATTGGTTATTTCCCGGCCAACAACCCCAAATACAGCATGATTACCGTTGTTGACAACCCACAGGGCGATAACATTGATTTGCTGTATGCTGGATCGGTAGCTGCCCCCGTGTTCAAAGAAGTGGCTGATCGAATTGTTGCGTACGACATCCGAATGCACGCGCCGATTCGGCGGGGAGGCCGACAGAATCGCCCGGCAACCGGTTTGCTGGCGGGCTACTCCGATGACCTGCACACCATCAGTACTGCACTCAATATAAACAGTGAGCCCACAACGGAAGGGTGGGTAGAGGCTACTGCGAATGGCCGTTGGAAATCGCGTCCAACCCGACCCGACCGCGTTCCGGATGTTCGTGGCCTAAGCCTCCGTGATGCTCTCTTCCTACTCGAGAACCGAGGATTTCACGTTGTAGTTGAAGGACGCGGTAAAGTAAAAAAACAATCTCTGGAGCCTGGCGATAAATCAGCCGACAGTAAACAGATTGCTCTGCAGTTGGAGTAGTGGGGTGACCAAGACATACACCAACGAGCACAAAAAAACGCTACGATCACGAAGACCGTAGCGTTTTTTATAAATCACTAATTCTACTGTTCCATACTGATCGTACGGCTAACTTGGGGTAGCGTCGAAAGCGTAAACGAATGACGGCTAACTTCCTGACCATTCACTAACTCAATCTCGTAATTTCCGTCGGTTAACTCCTCTACGTTAAACTTCGTCCGGTGACTAGTCACGTTCTTACTAATAGTCTGGGTAAATAGCAGGTGATTTTGTTTATCGACCATGCGGACAACCAGCGTTTGGCCAGCTGGTTTTTCGATGACCACGTTTACCGCTTTACCCGCGGCCGATGGAAATACCGCTGAACGAACCGCCGTGGGAGCGGTAGGATTCGTAGGGCGGCCCTGAGCGGCTCCGGCCGTCATGATAACTATGGCACTAAAGGCTGCGATCAGCGCTATAGCGAGAAACAAGGATTTAACTAAAATTTTCATAATGTTCAAAAGTTGTTGTTGGTAGTTGTTTTTAAGAGAACGGCACAAAGGTATACCGAGCTAAATCACTTGTTTACAAGCTTTTGAGTGAATAGCTGAAGTGGAGTGATGAATCGTGGAAAAAGGTGTATGAACCGTTACCTGTATAAGAAAAGTTATACTCAGACAGGTTAAGCCATACAAGCGATTCAGGATATACCGCTTACCAAAAATTAGGTAGAACCGTTCTCAACGGTTTGTTTTGCACAAAAAGCGGGCTTTAAGCTCGTTTCATTGGCATGCAGCTTAAAGACCTTGTTTATAAAATTTCCTTGTTGTCGACCGCTGGCAACATGGACGCCGACGTTACAGACCTGACAATGGATTCGCGTAAGGTTGGACCAGGTAGCTTATTCATTGCCGTGCGAGGAACCGTTACTGACGGCCATAATTTCATTGGAACGGCTGTTCAACAGGGCGCGACTGCTGTTTTATGCGAGGAATTCCCCGCTACCACTACCGACGGTGTCGCTTACGTACGGGTCCAGGATTCAGCACGGGCGATGGGATACGTAGCGGCTAACTTTTATAATCAGCCGTCACAAAAGCTCAAGCTCGTTGGTGTAACCGGTACCAACGGCAAAACGTCGGTGGCTACGTTGTTATTCCGACTGTTTCGAACCTTAGGATACCGCTGTGGGTTGCTCTCGACTGTTCAGAACCAGATCGATGACCAGGTTATCCCGGCTACCCACACGACCCCTGATGTAATTACGACGAATCAGTTGCTGAGTCAGATGCTCAATCATGGTTGTACGCACGTCTTTATGGAAGTTAGTTCACATGCCGTGGTGCAGGAGCGCATAGCCGGCCTGGCGTTTGCGGGCGGCATTTTTACCAACATAACCCACGATCACCTCGATTTCCACGGTACGTTCGATAACTACATTCGTGCGAAGAAGGGCTTCTTCGATCAACTGCCAGCTTCCGCATTTGCGCTTACCAACGTAGACGACAAACGTGGCCTGGTTATGCTTCAGAACACAGCCGCCCGCAAAGAGACGTATTCACTGCAAACACTAGCTACGTTCAAAGGCAAGATCATTGCCGACAGCCTGTTCGGACTGAATATGCTCGTCGATGATCAGGAAGTGTGGTTCAAGCTGATTGGTCGCTTCAACGCCTATAACCTGCTCAGCGTTTATGGAGCCGCCGTGCTGCTGGGCGAAGAACCCGCCGATGTATTGACGCTGTTATCAGGAATAACTCCTCCGTCTGGCCGATTTGAACAGGTCATATCCGAGGATAAAATCGTTGGTATAGTCGATTACGCACATACGCCTGACGCGCTCCAAAATGTGCTGGAAACCATTGTGGGCCTGCGACATGACAACGACCAGGGCCAGCTCCCCCAAATTATTACGGTGGTCGGCTGTGGAGGCAACCGCGATGCCGCTAAACGGCCCATCATGGCTGAAATTGCTTGCCGGTTTAGCAACCGAGTTATCCTGACCTCCGACAATCCCCGCAACGAAGATCCCATGGCTATTCTGGAGCAGATGCAGGCTGGCGTACCTCCGATTGACTTCAAGAAAACGTTAACGATCGAAGACCGGCGTAGTGCCATTCAAAAGGCGGTGTCGCTCGCCAAACCAAATGATATTATTCTAGTAGCGGGCAAAGGCCATGAAACGTATCAGGAGATTAAAGGGATTAAATACGATTTTGATGACCGATCTGTGCTGCGGGAGGCTTTTGCAGAACACGGAAATCTATAACTTTGACGAACAAAGAGCGAAAGGGTGAAAGAGCGACTTCTGACTCACTCTTTCGCTCTTTCACTCTTTCGCTCTCTACTAATGCTTTATTATCTCTTCCAATTTCTCGACGAGCGCTATAACTTCCCCGGTGCGGGCGTTTTTCAATACATTTCGTTTCGGGCGCTTAGCGCTGTTATCACCTCACTGCTGATTGCGGCTATCTTCGGGCGTCGTATTATCGACAAACTGCGCAGTCTTCAGATTGGCGAATCAATTCGCGACCTTGGCCTGGAAGGTCAGTTACAGAAACGAGGAACGCCAACCATGGGAGGCTTCATCATATTGGCCTCGTTGCTGATTCCGGCCTTACTGTTTTCCAAGCTTTCTAATGTCTATGTCGTGCTGGCCCTCGTATCAACCGTTTGGACCGGGTTAATTGGTTTCCTCGACGACTACATCAAAGTATTCAAGAAAAATAAAGAAGGGCTGGAAGGGAAGTTTAAAGTGGTAGGGCAGATTGGTCTGGGACTAATTGTTGGTCTTACGCTTTATTTTAATGATTACGTTAAAATTCGGGTGTACGCCCCCCGGCTCCTTACTACATCGAATGTGCCCGATGTATACACCGACATTAAGTCTACTCTGACAACCGTGCCCTTCGTTAAAAACAACGAGTTTGATTACAGCTCGCTGTTGTTTGGCTTCTTACCGGATAGCTACACCTGGATTGTCTACGTTCTTGTTTGTATTTTCATTATTACGGCCGTTTCTAACGGTGCTAACATCACCGATGGTATTGATGGGTTGGCTGCTGGTACGTCCGTTATCATTGCGCTAACGATTGGCGTGTTGGCGTATCTGTCCAGCAACAAGGTCTTTTCGCAGTACCTGAACATCATGTATATCCCTAACGCTGGCGAACTGGTAATTTTTAGTGCAGCTTTTGTGGGGGCCTGCGTTGGATTCTTATGGTACAACTCCTATCCGGCACAGGTTTTCATGGGCGACACGGGTAGTTTGATGCTGGGCGGAGTTATCGCCGTATTGCTGCTGGCTATTCGTAAGGAGCTAATGATTCCCATCATCTGCGGCATATTCCTGGCGGAGAATCTCTCGGTGATTATGCAGGTCAGCTACTTTAAATACACCAAGCAGAAATATGGCGAGGGCAGGCGAATCTTTTTGATGTCACCTCTGCACCACCATTTTCAAAAGAAAGGGTACCACGAAGCTAAGATTGTGACGCGCTTCTGGATCATCGGAATCATACTAGCCGCATTAGCTCTGGCAACGTTGAAACTTCGTTAGAAAGGAAAAGTAGGCACTCCCTTGTATTTCAGCAGGATAACGCCTATATTTGCACTCCCGTTTTGAAGCGGGAGTGCTTTTTGTTTAAGCAATCAGTTAGAAATCAAACAATTAGTCTCCATAACAGTGAATACGCTCAGTTACAAAACCATCTCTGCCAACAAAGAAACGGTGCAGAAGGATTGGGTTGTGGTTGACGCTCAGGGCGAAGTGCTCGGTCGGCTGGCCAGCCAAATCGCGCGCCTGATCCGCGGCAAACACAAAACCAACTTCACTCCGCACGTTGATTGCGGGGATAACGTAATTGTCATCAATGCCGAGAAGGTGCGCCTGACTGGCTCGAAGATGACCGACAAAATCTACGTCCGCCACACGGGCTACCCCGGCGGTCAGCGCTTTGCTACGCCCCGGTTGTTGCTGGAAAAGCACCCCGAGCGGATAATCGAACATGCTGTAAAAGGTATGTTACCTAAGAACCGGCTTGGTCGGCGGTTGTTTACCAACCTGCACGTGTACGTCGGTGATCAGCACCCACACGCGGCTCAGCAACCTACAGAAGTTAAATTCTAAGTCACAGACGAATGGATCGTATTAATACCATTGGCCGCCGTAAAACTGCTATCTCCCGCATTTATTTGTCGGCGGGCAGCGGGGCCATCTCGGTGAACGGGAAAGATTACAAACAATACTTCCCAACCGAAGTGCTGCAAATTATCCTGAACCAGCCGTTTGCTACGGTGAACGGTGTGGGGGGCTACGACGTAAAAGTTAACGTTCGTGGTGGTGGGGTGGCTGGTCAGGCTGAAGCAACGCGCATGGCAATTGCCCGCGCTTTAGTTGAGTTGAACGCTGATTTCCGCCCGGCACTGAAGAAAGAAGGATTCCTGACCCGGGATTCCCGCATGGTCGAACGTAAGAAATACGGCCGTCGGAAAGCGCGTCGTCGGTTCCAGTTCTCGAAACGTTAATCATTGGCATGGGGCATGGCGTCTGGGGCTTAGGGTCGTTATATATCCTCCGCTCTTTGCCCGTAACCCTTCGCTTATTTCGTCCAGACTGCCCTTAGATGATGCCGACGGGCGGTGCTGCGTAATTTTTTTACAACATTCATTTTTCATTACGAAAATGGCACAAATCGAATATAAAGACCTGCTCGACGCTGGTGTGCACTTTGGCCACCTGACGCGTAAGTGGGACCCCCGGATGGCTCCGTATATCTTCATGGAGAAAAACGGCATCCACATTATTGACCTCAACAAAACGTTGGCCTCTTTAGACGAAGCCTGCAATGCCATTAAAGGTATTGTTCGCTCGGGCCGGAAAGTGATGTTCGTCGCAACGAAGAAACAGGCACAGGAGATCGTTTCGGAAGAAGCGCGTCGTCTGAAAATGCCTTACGTTACTGATCGCTGGCAGGGCGGTATGTTAACGAACTTCGCTACGATCCGTAAATCGCTGAAGAAAATGCAAACGCTGGACAAAATGCTGAAAGACGAGGAGACCGTCAAGAGCATTGCCAAGCGCGAGCGTTTAACCCGGACTCGTGATAAAGAAAAACTGGAGCGCGTATTGGGCGGTATTGCCGACCTGACCCGCTTACCAGCTGCTCTGTTCGTTGTTGACGTAAAGCGTGAGCACATTGCCGTTGCTGAAGCACACCGTCTGGGTATCCCCGTATTTGCTATGTGCGATACGAACTCGAACCCCGAAGAAGTAGACTTCGCCATTCCAGCCAACGACGATGCGTATAAGTCGATCTCTTTGATTACCCTTGCCATTGGTAAGGCGATCGAAGAGGGTTTGATGGAGCGCAAGCAGGATAAAGATGATCAGCGCATTCAGGAAGAGGAAGAAGCTAAGCGCAACGAAGACCTCGTTAAGGCCCGTGCTGAAGACGAGAGTAAGCCGGGCGACGCTTCGCTTGATCCTCAACCAGAAGCATTAGCTTCACCAGCGGCTATCGCTGAAGAAGAGCAGGAAGACTAAAGAGTTATACAGTTGTAAAGTTTGCGACAGGTTAAACTACGTAACTCTACAACTGTAGAACTTTGCAAGTCATTAAATAGCCCGTAGCCCAGCCGCTATGGGCTATTCCATTTCAAATACAATATGTTGATTACCAAATTATTTTTGGCAATTTAAATAGATAACCACCCTTTATTATGGCAATTACTGCTGCTGACGTAAACAAACTTCGGCAAGAGACCGGAGCCGGCATGATGGACTGCAAAAAAGCCCTGACCGAAGCCGACGGCGATTTCGAAAAAGCAAAAGAGATCCTGCGTAAGCAGGGGCAAAAAATAGCTGACAAGCGTGCCGATAACGCTACGGCCGAAGGTATCGTGTTGGCGCACGTGAGTGAAGATGGCAAAAGCGGTAAAGTAATCGCCCTCGCCTGCGAAACGGAGCCTGTTTCTAAAGTTGCTGACTTCCAAAATCTGGCTATGGCCGTAATGAGCACAGCTGTTGCCACCGGTGCAACTGACAAAGAGACATTGCTGGCGACTTCACAAGCTGATGGTCGCGCTTTGCAAGACCACATCACCGACCTGATGGGTAAAATTGGTGAGAAAATCGACGTAGCGTCTTTCGAAACGGTATCAGCTGATAAAGTTGTGTCCTATATCCACTCGAACGGTAAGTTAGGCGTACTGGTTGGCTTGAGCAATACCAATGGTACCGACGTATCTGAAGTTGGTAAGGACGTAGCCATGCAGATTGCCGCTATGAAACCAGTTGCGCTGGACAAAGATGGCGTTGACGCAACGATCGTAGAACGCGAAATTGAAATTGGTAAAGAGCAGGCTCGTCAAGAAGGAAAACCGGAAGCCATGCTCGAAAAAATTGCCTTGGGTAAGCTCAATAAGTTTTACAAAGAGAACACACTGCTAAACCAGGAATTCGTTAAAGATAATTCGTTGACGATTGCGCAGCTTTTGGATAAAACTAGTAAAGGCTTAACGGTTTCGGCGTTTAAGCGCGTTTCGATTGGATAAAAGCTTGAAACAAGATACCGTTTAGTAAATACCCGGCTTTTAGCCGGGTATTTTTGTTTTCGGGGAAACTAGAAGTTATTGATGTACGTACATGAATTATATAAAGGCCTTTTATTGACCACCGTACAGCATGAAGAATTATTTTACCGACGAAGAACTCGTCAATCAATACCAGGAAACAAGACAGAACGATTATTTTGAACAGCTTTACGAACGCTATTGTGACAAAGTGCACCGTAAGTGTATGTCATTCACAAAAGACTCGATGCAGGCTGACGACTTAACGCAGGATATCTTTCTACGATTAATAAATAAGATTGACGGATATAAGCACCAGGCAAAATTTTCAACCTGGTTGTATTCTATCACTTATAACTACTGCACCGACCAAGTAAGAGCTCCCCGCTCGCGTAAGGAAACGTTGTTAGGAGAAGGCTGGGAAGGCTTGAACATAAACGCCGACGATGGCTTGTCTGAACGGGAAGAGCTGGCCGCTCGGCAAGTGCAAAAAGCAATGATGCGCCTGGCTCCTGAAGATCAGAGTCTGTTGCGCCAGAAATATCAAGATGATCTGAGTGTAAGGGATCTGGCCTATAGCCACTCGTTAACCGAGAGTGCGGTAAAAATGCGGCTCAAACGGTCAAGAGATCGGCTGAGACAGTACTACCAAGAGCAAATGGCTGATTATTAACAACAAATATCGGGCTCCAGCATTGTACTGGTTACTCTGATAACAAAAAGTCCGACTGCTAAGCCGGACTTTTTGGCTTTTAGATAAGAGTATATTTTTAGAGGAAACATGCTACAAAAAAACATCTCAGTCGGCAAGAGTGGGCATTCTTGTTTTGATATATAATTGATGTTCATTAGTTTACCACCGCTTTACCTTAATTCCGTTTCTCACCTTAACCAGATTGTACTATGTTAAAAGAATTCCGTGCCTTTATTGCCCAAGGTAACGTACTTGACTTAGCCGTTGGTATCATCATTGGTGCCGCTTTTACGAAGATTGTGAATTCGCTGGTTGAAGATATCCTGAACCCAGTGATTGGTCTGTTACTCGGCGGAGTTGACTTGACCCAATGGAAAATAGTCCTGAAAGAAGCGGTTGGAACCGATCCTGAAGTGGCTATTCGGTATGGTAATTTTTTAAACAACATAGTACAGTTTCTGATCGTGGCCTGGGTGATTTTCATCATTGTAAAAGCGGCTAACCGTATGCGTCTGTCTAGTTCTCTAGCCGCTAAGGAATAAGTTAAACAGATTAATTCGCTTGAAAAGCTCTCCGAACGTTCGGGGAGCTTTTGTTTTATGCGTTATTTTGTCTTGAGTACCGTTTGACTATGGCAGGATCGAAAGTAGTAATTTTAGGTGGGGGCGAAAGTGGAGTAGGAGCGGCCTTATTAGCGCAAGCGAAAGGCTTTGACGTTTTTTTGTCCGATAAAGGAAAATTAAAAGAAAGCTACCGGACAACGCTCCAGAATGCTGGTATCCCCTTCGAAGAAGGTGAGCACACGGAAGAACGTGTTTTAGGCGCTGATGAGGTTATCAAAAGTCCAGGAATTCCATCGACCGTACCGCTTGTTCAGAAGCTGCGTGCTCAAGGAACGTCAGTCATCTCCGAAATCGAATTTGCCGCCCGCTATACAAAGGCTAAGCTTGTCGGTATCACCGGCAGTAATGGTAAAACCACCACTACGCTATTAACGTATCATCTGTTCAAAACGGCAGGCCTGAACGTAGGCTTGGCTGGTAACGTTGGCGATAGCTTTGCCGAGCAGGTTATCGACGATACGTTTGACTATTTCGTGTTGGAATTGAGTAGTTTTCAGCTAGACGATATGTACCAGACGCACCTTGATATCATGGTGCTGCTGAATATTACGCCCGACCATCTCGACCGGTATGGCTACAATTTTCAGAATTACGTGGATTCTAAATTCAGAATTTTGCAGAACGCCCGGCCTGATGATGACTTTATCTTTTTTCGGGAAAGCCAGCCTATCGCAGACGAATTAGCTAAGCGTACGCCAACTGTGCATCAGTTGCCTATTTCATTGGAGGCTTCAGTCGAAGTAGGCGGTTACCGGCAGGATGAGCAGTTAATAGCCATCAATCGTAACCATAGATTCTCAATACCTCAAGCCGAGACTACCTTACGTGGGCCACACAATGCCATCAATATGTTGGCAGCTATACTAGCGGCTCAATCCGTTAGTGTACCGGAGGAGGCCATTGCCGAGGGCTTAAAAACGTTTGAGAATGCGGCTCACCGGCTCGAGCCAGCGGGTACAATTAACGGTGTCCAATTTATCAACGACTCAAAAGCAACGAATGTAGACTCGGTGTTTTATGCCTTGTCGAGCATGGACGCGCCAACAATCTGGATTGCCGGTGGCCAGGATAAAGGCAATGATTACAGCCAGTTAGATCAAGTTGTGCAACAAAAAGTCAAAGCACTAATTTGTCTTGGCGTAGATAACCATAAATTAGTGGATTACTTCGGTAGTAAAGTCATTTCTATATACGAAACTCAGGATGTACAAGACGCGGTAGCACACGGATTGGCTTTTGGTCAACCCGGCGATGTGGTGCTGTTATCACCTGCCTGCGCCAGTTTCGATCTGTTTAAGAATTATGAAGACCGGGGGAATCAGTTCAAAGAATCAGTAAGAAATCTAATGATGAATGATAAAGGATGAATGCATTTGCCCTTCATCGTTTATCATTCATCACTTATCATTCAGGAAATATGGTGCTTCGCGACTGGATTCGTACCCATCTCAAAGGTGACCGCCAGATTTGGTGGATTGTGCTGTACTTGTCGATTATGAGTGTACTAGTCGTTTATAGTGCGACGGGTACGAAGGCGTTTCGTGAGCTTGACGGAAATACGGAGGTCTTTCTGCTGAAGCACGGCTCGCTGTTATTGATCGGCTTGGCTTGCACCTATTTTGCGCACCGGATTAATTACATCTATTACGCCCGACTGTCAAAATTTGGGCTTTGGCTATCCATTCCGTTGCTGCTATGGGCGTTTTTTAAGGGATCGACCCTGAACGATGCTTCACGTTGGGTAACCATTCCGATTATCAACCAAACGTTTCAGCCATCTGACTTAGCGAAACTGGCGCTTATTTCCAATTTGGCGGCAATGTTGGCTAAGCGGCAGCGGTTCATGAACGACCCTAACGTGTTGTTCAATTTGATTCTCTGGATCGGTATTATTTGTTCGCTCATCATCCTGTCGAATACGTCAACGGCATTGCTACTTGGGGCAACCTGCTTTCTGTTGATGTACATCGGTCGGGTACCCGTGCGCTATCTGGCTTATATGATTGGCGTATGCGTTGTATTCGGTGGCTTGGCATTGCTTTTGGGCCAACGCTTTGGTACCGCTACGAATCGAATGAAAAACTTCATGGATTCTGACACGATTGTCTACCAGGTCGAGCAGTCATATATCGCGCTGGCGAATGGAGGCCTAACCGGGCAAGGGCCGGGTAACAGCCACCAACGTAATACGCTCCCGAATCCATTCTCAGATTTCATTTATGCGATCATCGTTGAAGAATACGGCTTAATTCTGGGAGGTATTCCGGTCGTGTTAGCCTATATCTGGTTTTTATGGCGAGGTATGAAAACGTTACAGAAAGCGACCAGGCCATTTGGAGGATTATTGTCAGCTGGATTGACCTTTAGTATCGTGTTTCAGGCTTTTGCCAGCATCTGCGTGGCCATTGGTCTGGCACCTGTAACAGGTCAGCCTTTGCCACTGCTAAGCATGGGCGGTACATCACTGATATTTACTGGTTTAGCCATTGGTATTGTACTGAGTGTCAGCCGCGAAGAAGCTGACGAAAGCAAGATATAATAATTTATTCTTCCATAAACGGGCGATTTAAATTACCCGCTCATGGAAACGAAAAGTCGGTTCGAAAACGAAATGAGAATAATTATTAGCGGGGGCGGAACTGGTGGGCACATTTATCCTGCCATTGCCATTGCCAACGAATTGAAAGCAATGGACCCGTCCACCGAAATTTTGTTCGTGGGAGCGGAAGGGAAAATGGAGATGGAAAAAGTGCCCCGCGCTGGCTACCGGATTGTCGGGTTACCCGTCGTGGGCATCAAGCGCGAATTGACGCTGGCCAACTTAGCCTTTCCGTTTAAACTCGGTCGTAGCTTTCTACGAGCGCAGCAAATCGTCCGCGATTTTCGTCCTGATGTGGCAGTAGGCGTTGGTGGTTACGCGAGTGGCCCGCTTCTGCTGGCTGCTTCTGTAAAGGGCATACCGACGCTCATCCAGGAACAAAACTCGTATGCTGGATTAACCAACAAAGCGCTATCCCGTTGGGCTGAGCGCATTTGCGTAGCCTATCCGGGCATGGAATCATTCTTTGCAGCCGGAAAAATAAAACTAACGGGTAATCCAGTACGTAGTGATATTCAATTGGCCGATCAGCAGGTAGAGGCCGGGCGTAAACTATTTGGACTAGAAGATAATCGACCAACCCTATTGGTGATTGGTGGCAGTCAGGGCGCAAGAACGCTGAATGAAAGCCTGGAAGCAGGGCTAAAGCGGTTTGTAGATGCGGGTGTTCAAGTGGTTTGGCAAACGGGACCCGCTTTTATTGAGCGCGCACGGGCGGCCGTCGCCACGGTTGGGTCGCCATTGATTAAAGCGTACGATTTCATCTATGACATGGACAAGGCATACGCCATCGCCGACGTGGTTGTATCGCGGGCCGGAGCTTTATCAGTATCTGAATTGTGTCTGGTTGGCCGACCGGCGATTTTAGTGCCATTTCCTGCCGCAGCTGAAGACCATCAGACTAAAAATGCAATGGCGCTCGTTGACCGGAAGGCGGCTCTTCTGGTTCGCGATCAGGATGCCCGGGAAACCCTCGTTACGACAGCCCTAACGTTGATTAACGATCAGTCGCAACGACAGCGGTTGGGTGCTGAAATCAAAACATTAGCTAAACCTAATGCCGCTCGAGAAATCGCCGAGGAGGTATTAAAACTAACAAATAAAGGATAAGAGCGATAAGGAGGCTTCGGTTATATCTTATCGCTCTTTTTTGCAATCATGACATTAGATCAGTTCAAATACATTTATTTTTTAGGCATTGGCGGCATCGGCATGAGCGCGCTGGCACGTTGGTTTCGGGTAAATGGCTATTCCGTTGCGGGTTATGACAAAACCGCAACTGGCCTTACCGAAGCTCTACAGGCGGAAGGCATGGCTATCCATTTTACCGAAGATGTTAACGAAATACCAGCCGCCTTTCGTGAGAATGCGACCGAAACGTTGGTAATCTATACGCCGGCCGTACCAAAAACACATGCAGAGTACATTTTTCTAACAGAGAACGGCTTTACGCTACAAAAGCGGTCGCAGGTGCTCGGGTTATTAGCCGGACAAATGAAAACCGTTGGTGTAGCTGGCACACACGGTAAAACAACGACCTCATCGATGGTGGCGCATATCCTGCGCGACGCCGGAGTGAATTGTGCCGCTTTTTTAGGAGGAATTACCAACAACTATGGCACGAATTTCTTGCTCAATGATCCTGCTGAAGACTTACGCTCGGTTGTCTGCGTAGTGGAGGCAGACGAGTTCGACCGTTCGTTTCTAACGTTGTTCCCTCACTTAGCCATTGTCACCTCAACGGATGCCGACCACTTAGATATTTATGGCGCACACGATGCTGTACTCGAATCGTTTGGCCAGTTCGTGAGCCAGATTGAACCGGATGGTACACTGTTCATGAAAAAAGGATTATCGCTGGCGGATCAAACAAAAGCAGCTGTTCGGAAGTATTCGCTAGAAGAAGGTGATTATTACAGCCAGAATTTACGAATCCAAAACGCGGCCTTCGTCTTTGATTTGGTGCATCCCAACGGTATTATTTCTGATATCCATTTGATCGTCCCTGGGTTTCATAATGTCGAAAATGCAGTAGCCGCTTCTGCCGTAGCGCTGAAGTTAGGCGTATCGGCAGAAGCGATCCGGTTGGCACTCAACACGTACCGTGGCGTTCGCCGACGGTTTGAGTACATCCTTAAAACTGATAAAGTCGTATTTATCGATGATTATGCTCATCACCCAGCTGAAGTGCAGGCGTTTTTATCCTCAGTAAAGGCGTTGTACCCAGACCGGGAATTAACGGCTGTGTTCCAGCCGCATCTGTTTAGCCGCACACGCGATTTCGCGGATGGGTTCGCAGAGAGCTTATCATTAGCAGATAACGTGATTTTATTGGATATTTACCCGGCGCGGGAGTTACCGATAGAAGGCGTTACTTCAGAGTTGATATTCAAAAATGTTACATCGAAAACAAAAAAACGATGTACAAAGGCTGAATTAGTCGATATTTTACAAGAAATGAAGCCATCTTTGCTAGTAACCATCGGAGCTGGTGATATAGATCAGCAGTTACCAACGATAAAAAACGTATTAGAATACCAATAGATAAAAATATCTGTGTAACAACTTAGCTTATTTACAGATGTTTTTTACCTTTAATTCAACCAGAAAGTGGCTGTTCGTAGCTGGAGGGCTTTTAAGTCTCTTTGGACTCATTGCTTTTACAGAAGCTCGGCACGGTCAGAAGCGCGTTCGGGCGGTAGTCATTCAATTAGATCAAATTGACGGCCATCGCTTTTTAACTCGCAAAGACGTAACGGGTTACCTGACGAACGAAGGTGCTGATCCGGTTGTCGGAAAGGCATATGATGAGGTAGATTTTAAGCGATTGGAGACTCGGTTAAGGCAGCATGGATTAGTCAGAAATTGCCAGGTATCGCGTGATCTCATGGGCAATCTGCTTGTGATGGTTGAGCAACCCCGGCCATTGGCCCGCCTGATGCCATCTGGTGATGGAATACGAGCTGTATCAGGTCAATATGTGAGCGAGGAAGGGCGGTTTTTTCCGATATCGATGAACTATTCGGCACGAGTCCCAATTCTGACCGGAACGTATTTCGTGCGGAATCGCTCATTAGCTAGTGAGCGAAATCGGCCGTTACTGGAGCTGCTGAAACGAATTAACGACGATCCGTTTTGGCGAGCCCAGATTACAGAACTTTCCGTTGATGAGCTGGGGGAGGTGACGATGTGGCCCCAAATGGGAAATCATCGAATTGAATTGGGTCCACCAACGGATTTAGAGGCAAAGTTTAAAAAATTGAAATTAGTCTATACGGACGTTCTACCGGCAAAGGGTTGGGACCGTTACAGCCGGGTAAGCGTTCAGTACCGAAACCAAATAGTTTGCGAATGACAATGACGGGCATGGACGAGAAAATTGTGGTGGGCCTGGATATCGGCAGCACCAAGGTGTGTGCGGTAGCGGGCCGGTTGATTCGTAATAACAAAGAACAGGAAACACTCGAAGTATTGGGTGTGGGAGAAACGAATCTGACTGACGGCGTTGCTAAAGGCTCCGTAGTAAACGTCAACAATACGGTTAATGCGATTCGACGGGCAGTGGCAGAAGCCTCTAATCAATCGAATCTTAATATTCACTTAGTAAACGTCAGTTTCAGCGGCTCGCACGTTACATCGGTCAAGTCAAGTGGTAGCATCACGCGGTCTTCGTCGGGCGATGAAGTGCAAACCGAGGACATTGACCACCTCCTGAGTGACATGTACCGCACGTCTATTCCAGCCGATAAAGAGATTATTCACGTGCTGCCAATGGATTTCGTGGTGGATAACGAAACCAACGTAAACCAACCCGTTGGCCGAAACGGGGTTAAGTTAGGAGCTGATTTTCAGTTGATTACGGCTCAGGCTAATGCAGCGCGTAACATTCGGAAATGCATTATGCGTAATAACCTGGCGCAGGATACTATGATGTTATCTGCGCTGGCGTCGGGTTTAGCCGTGCTGACCGACGAAGAGAAATACGCTGGCGTTGCTTTGGTTGACATTGGCGGAGGCACAACCGAAATGGCTATCTATTACCGCAATGTATTACGTCACGTAGCAGTGTTTCCGTGGGCGGGTAATAGCCTTACGTCCGACATTCAGGCAGGTTGTAAAATCCTGCCTAACCAGGCCGAACAACTCAAGAAGAAATTTGGTAGCGCAAACCCTGCCGAATACAACTTAAATGAAGTTGTAGCTGTGCCAGGGTTAAGCAATCGTAAGCCGAAAGACGTCTTGCTAAAAAACGTAGCGGTTATTATTGAAGATCGGCTACGCGAAATAGCAGCGTTGGTTCAGGCTGAAATCATTCGTTCTGGTTACGAAGGTAAACTGCTGGGCGGTCTTGTGCTGACTGGCGGTACAGCACTCATTCCGGGTGTAGAGCAGATTTTTGGGCGCGTGACGGGTGTTGAAGAGGTTCGTGTTGGTTTCCCCGAACACCTTGAGCCCAACGGGCGCGCTGACCTGGTGGGCGATCCGGCGTATGCCACGGCCGTTGGCTTAGTTTGGGCGGGTTACAAGACCATTGATAACCGGATTTCGTTTATCAGTGATCCTAACCGGAGCTCTTATAGTGAAGAGCCAGCTCCTGCTCCCGTTCGGCAATCCTACGCTCCGCCCGTTAGCCGCGAAAAGCCGGTTGAAAAAGTTGAGAAAGAGCCTGAAGAAGGTGGTTTATTAGGATGGCTGCGTAAGGTTACCAGACCGATTCGTGGCAGTGAAACCGATACGTATTAACGACCCCGCAAGGAGAATCGGCCTACCGCCGATTTAATCGTAATTATGCAGTTTTTGTATAACGAAAAGACACCACAGGCTGATAAAATGCTTAGTCAGGGCTATAGATTCGAGATTCCAGACGACAATCCAACCATTATAAAGGTTGTCGGTGTGGGGGGCATGGGCGGTAATGCCGTCAAGCACATGTTTAACCTCGACATGAAGGATGTTAACTTCGCTGTTTGCAACACAGACCGGCAAGCTCTTATGAGCAATCCCGTGCCAACAAAGTTGCAATTAGGAGATGGGCTGGGTGCTGGAACAGAGGCTAAAGCCGGGGAAGATGCGGCCCGCGCCAGTATTGAAGAAATCCGGAATCTATTAGCTCCACCAACCAAAATGGTCTTTATCACGGCCGGTATGGGCGGAGGAACGGGTACAGGGGCTGCACCGGTTGTGGCCGAAGTAGCCCGGGAAATGGGCTTACTGACCGTCGCTGTCGTCACAGCACCGTACTGGTATGAAGGAACGGATAAGAAAGAACAGGCCCGCGAAGGTATCGAAAAGCTGAAGAAAAGCTGCGATACCGTGTTGGTCGTGCTCAACGATAAACTAGCCGAGTTATACAGCGAGCTTACCTGGACCGAAGCCTACGCGCATGCTGATGACGTACTGGCCAATGCAGTGAAAAGTATTGCCGAAATTATTACGACGCAGGGCGACATCAATGCGGACTTTGCTGACGTAAAGAAAGTGCTCGAACAGGCGGGTCAATCGGTCATGGGCTCTGCTGAAGCATCCGGTGAAGATCGGGCGCTTCGGGCTATTGAGGCTGCTTTGAATTCGCCTTTGTTGAACGACCACGATATTCGGGGCGCCAAGCGAATTCTGCTTACCATTTCGTCGAGTAAAGAGCACGCCATGCGGCTTAAAGAGCAAATGGCGATTTCTGAACACGTTGCCAAAAAGATTCAGACCGAAGCCCGGATGTTTAAGTTCGGCGCTATAACAGATAAGAATCTGGGCGAAAGTTTGCGGGTAACCATTATTGCGGCCGGTTTTGATGGGACCAATGCCCTCATGGACCAGCTGAAGAATACGGTTGATCCTGAAGAAGAAAAGCCCGTTGACGATGTACTTGATGTAGTTGACGAGCCTGAAGGTAGTTTGGATCAGGAAAATACAGCGGAAGAGTTAGTGGCTGTTGAAGACGAGGCTGACGAACCGATTGGCAAACCAGTGGGGGTAACTGTTAAAACTGACGAGAAACAGACGCAGACCGGTTATAACGGCACGACTATCATCCGCCCCGAACCGTCGTCGACTAGCAGGCCTTACCCTCATGAAGAGCCTAACGCCGATGTGTTGGTGCTCGACGACGAAGAGCGCCCCAGCGATGCTGATCTTATCCGGCGAATGGTTGATGCGTTTGTGAAAGGTCAATATCTGGCGGCTGATCTCGACAGACCAACGTTCGAGCGAAACAAAACGATGCTGTATGGCATGCCGTTGTTGTCTGAACACGAATTTGTACGTTCTAAATTGAACGACTAATACAAGCTGTTAACGATATTTTATACCATAAGCAGAGGCTCTAACGGGTCTCTGCTTTTGTTGTACAACGTATAGCCATAACTCACATGGACGTAAGGAATAGGATGATGCGCTGAAAGGGTTCATCCATGACTATGTTCGAGAGATGCCTCGTACGTCTCTTTGTTGTGCCACTGAGCGCTTCGAACCAACGCGAGGACTTCTGAATTCATGAAAACATATTCTGTTTACTTCAGTAAAGACAAAAGCGGACAACCTTCATAAAGTCGTCCGCTTTTGTAAGTAACGCGGGTGGAAACCCGCAAACCTTTCGCAATGCAATTAGCGCATCATTTTGTTCAGTTTACCCGAAGCCTGCATCGTGTTCATCTTCTTCATCATCTTACGCATCTCGTCGAACTGCTTCAGTAAGTTGTTTACTTGCTGAATGCTCGTTCCACTACCGGCGGCAATGCGTTTTTTACGGCTACCGTCGATGATTTCGGGACGACTACGCTCTTTGGGGGTCATAGAGCTGATAATGGCTTCAATGGGCTTAAATGAATCGTTATCAATGTCCAGGTCTTTCACCATCTTGCCCATACCAGGGATCATGCCTAGCAGGTCTTTAACGTTCCCCATTTTCTTGATCTGCTGCAGCTGCGACAAAAAATCATCGAAGTCGAACTGATTCTTGCGCATCTTGGCGTTGATGCGTTTCGCTTCGTCCTCATCAAATGCCTGCTGAGCCCGTTCTACCAGCGAGATTACGTCGCCCATGCCCAAAATTCGGCTGGCCATCCGATCAGGGTAGAACACGTCGAGGGCTTCCATCTTTTCACCTGTGCTGATGAATTTGATGGGTTTATTAACAACCGTTTTAATTGAAAGAGCCGCTCCTCCGCGGGCATCGCCGTCGAGTTTGGTCAATACAACCCCGTCGAAATTGAGCCGGTCATTAAAGGTCTTGGCCGTGTTCACCGCATCCTGACCCGTCATGGAGTCGACAACAAATAGCGTTTCGGTAGGATTGATAGCTCGCTTAACAGCTTCAATTTCCCGCATCATCGCTTCATCGACCGCTAAACGGCCTGCTGTATCGACGATAACGACCTTTTTGCCGGTCTTACGCGCCTGCGAAATAGCGTTTTGTGCAATTTCAACGGCGTTTTTATTCTCAGGCTCTGAGTACACCTCGACGCCGACCTGCTCACCCAACACCTTCAACTGGTCGATGGCCGCTGGTCGATAAATGTCATCGGCTACAAGCAGTACGTTACGCCCCTGCTTTTTCAGATAAGAAGCCAGTTTACCCGAGAACGTGGTTTTGCCCGATCCTTGCAAACCCGCAATCAAAATAACAGCGGGATCACCTTTAATATTAATACTTTGGGCTTCACCCCCCATTAGCTCGGTCAATTCTTCCTGCACAATCTTGACAAAGAGCTGGCCAGGCTCAACCGAAATGAGAACTTTTCGATCGAGAGCTTTATCGCGAATGCGATCCGTAATATCCTTGGCAACTTTATAGTTTACGTCGGCATCAGTGAGAGCACGGCGGACTTCTTTAATAGTCGCGGCAACGTTGATCTCGGTAATGCGGCCTTGCCCCTTTAGGGTTTTAATAGCCTTATTGAGTTTATCCTGAAGATTCTCGAACATAGTTTATTACAAACAGTGACGCAAAGATAACAGTTTCCGGCGGGCAACGATTGCACCTCTACTATTGAATTGCGGGGCTAAGTAAACACTGGAAAGATTTATTAATCAGTAGGTTAAGTAGATTATTGGACTGATTAGAAAGGTTCGTAAAGAATAATATTTTGGTGTTGTTAAACTCGGAACGGTTTTTGTTTGGCTCAAAATGCATTTCCAGCAAACTATCTATTGTTTAGCTAGAAAAATAATTTAATGGGTTCATATCAATTAATTGCATTATTCTTCGTTAAATTTGTTACAGCCGGTTCAGCCTTGTTTAAGCAGTTCTGCCAGGCAGTGTCTGTTCCTAATAACCCAACTATGAGAAAGAATATCGGAATGAGGAGACAAGGATGGTTGGCAATCGGTGTGGTACTCACACTGTCAATAACGGCGCCAACATGGGCTTTATCGAGAGAACATGTAAGGCAAGACCCGCCGAAGCAATCCCTTGATGGCCGTTCAAAAGAAATTACTAAGTCGGCTAAGGCTCCCGTTCTTGCCCGCAACACAGCGCCTAAGACCCTTATAGACCCGGTCCCTGCTGCCAAGACAGAAACAGCTAAGCCACAACCACAAGCTACCCACGACAAAAAAGCAATAGGTCGCTGCTGGAAGCGCTTGATGAACATGGTACGCGAAGTAAATCATGCGCAACGCAGTCGCACAAAATAATATTAGCAATCTTGCTAGCAAGAAAAAGCCTACCGTTTTAAAACGGTAGGCTTTTTCTTGTAACTCTGGGATACGAACCGGCTGAGCAGCTCTTAAAAGATTAGTACTGACAAACTACTTCCCCTTTGATTCTTTAGCTTTTTCTAGTTCAGCACGCTGATCGTCGCGCAGGGTTGGATACTTGATGCCCAATTGCTCCAGATAGGTTTTATACTTTGATGGATCATAGTAAAACTTCTCTAATTTCGGTTTGAAATCGGCCATAATCTTCTGGTTCAAGTAGATAGCCGGAAACTCTTTAGGCGAGATGAGTGGCGTGTATTTCTGATCTTTTGTTTGCTCTTCTTTGTAATAAACCCATGCTTCCTTAATGATTTCAGGTTTCATGAGCATGTCGAGTAAGGTCATGGCTTCGGCTTTGGCACCGGCTACAATGCCTTTGTGGGCAATGGGAGTAGCCATTGAAATGGCGTTGCTCCAGTGGTGACCAGGTAAGTCAGGAATGTTACTCGGATAACGTAGCACAATGGTTGGCAATGACCAAGAGATGTCGGCGATATCGTCGGAGCCACCTGTGAGCGGCACGAGAGTTTGACCTCCCATCATCACCGTCGGAGCCGTGGAAGCAGGTAGGCCAAGGCTATCCAGTTTCATAGCAAGCCCTTCAACCTTACGGGCTTCCAATTCTTTCTGAGTTGCCTTTGCCAACATCTGATCTTCGGGTGACCAAGTAGGCAAACCTACTTTTTTGATGTTCTGATACATGGCCTCAGCGATAGGTTTATTGAAATGCCCCGGCCAGGCTGATCCCAAAATCTCGTACGTAAACTTGGTATCAGTCATCAAAGCTGCGCCTTCAGCCGTTTTTATGCCAGCTTCAAACAGTTTCTTGATCTTTGGATAACTACGTTCCCGAAAGTAGTACCAGACTGACGCTTTTGAAGGGACGACGTTAGGCTGGTCGCCCCCGTCCGAAATGACATAGTGCGAACGCTGGGTTAATTCAAGGTGTTCGCGTCGGTAATTCCAGCCAATGTTCATCAGTTCAACGGCATCTAGGGCACTCTTTCCGCGCCAGGGTGCTCCTGCTGCGTGGGCGGCTGAACCTTCAAAGTTGAACTTGACCGATACAAGCCCATTGTTGCCTGCATCGCCGTAGGAGGTAACCAAGTTATTGCCAACGTGCGTAAAAATGCAGGCGTCAACATCTTTAAAATAGCCGTCGCGGATGTAGAATGCTTTTGCGCCAACAAGTTCTTCAGCCACACCTGGCCATAGCATGAGTGTACCCGGAATCTTCTCACGTTCCATGATCTGCTTGACAGCTAGCGCCGATACAATGTTCAGCGCCTGGCCCGAGTTATGCCCCTCGCCATGTCCGGGTGCCCCGTCTACAATCGGATCTTTATAGGCTACCCCGGGCTTTTGACTGGCCTTGGGAATACAGTCAACATCGGAACCGATAGCAATGATAGGTTTCCCGGAGCCCCACGTAGCAATCCAGGCGGTAGGCATACCCGAAATGCCCTTCTGCACAGTGAACCCTTCTTTTTCAAGCAGTTTGGTTAAGTAGTTGAACGTTTCCTGTTCCTGAAAGCCAAGTTCAGAGAAGCTAAACAGCATGTCGTTGATCTGTTGCGCCTGGTCTTTTCGGGCTTCAACGGCAGCCGCAGCTTCCTGCTTTAACTTCTCGATTCGATTACTCGCAGCCCGGTCCATACCACCCTTCGCCGTTTTTTTAGATTGCCCGAACAGTAGAAGAGGGGCTAGTAGCAGGGCTCCTACCAGATAAGTACAGTTTCTCATAGGTATATCAAAATTATATTGCGTATGCTGATTATTTTTAAAATAAATATACTGTAATCTATGATTCTACTTTATAAAAAAAGCAACCTTAATCAGGGTTGCTTTTTTTATGGCTTATCCACCTAACTGTATTTCGCGGTAGAGAAGTCCTAACATCTGATTATCAAAAGAGCTTATCTGTCTATCCCCTCTTGGTTAGTGATTACTCCAACAGGATTAGCTTCGATCAGATGGACCCTGTTGGTTTATGCCAGGTCGGCTTCCGGCTTCCGGGTCGTTGGCCTTATTGCCGCCCTTACCCGAGAGTCGGGAAATCATTAGAATGACGGCTACTACGCCAACGACGAATATGATAATCATTAATGTGAGTCCCATAATCTTGATTTGTTAGTTGAGTAATGATCGATCAGACAGGCGGTTATCGCCTGGCTTACTTATTAACTACCAGCTATCCCCCCTGACCGCCTGTCTTTTGGAGTAAGAGTTAGGAAACGGTTCCGCTAACACAGTTAGGTGGATAAGCCGCAGCTGGGTCGTTCATTTATTTTAGATTCACTACTTTTGCGCCAAGTTTCTGTATCGTTTTCAATCGTTTATACCTTAGTCTCAATGGAAAAAATCAAAGTAGCCAATCCGGTAGTTGAACTGGATGGCGACGAAATGACCCGCATCATCTGGAAATTCATCAAGGATAAGCTAATCCTGCCTTACGTTGATGTTGATATTAAATATTATGACCTTGGTATTGAGTATCGTGATGAGACCAATGACCAGGTGACTATTGATGCCGCCAATGCGATTAAGCAGTACGGTGTTGGTATCAAATGTGCTACTATTACGCCCGACGAGCAGCGGGTTGAGGAGTTTGGCCTGAAGCAGATGTGGAAGTCGCCGAACGGAACGATCCGGAATATTCTGGACGGTACCGTGTTCCGCGAGCCAATCGTCATGAGCAACGTACCTCGTTTGGTTACGAACTGGACGGCTCCAATCATCATTGGTCGCCACGCCTTTGGTGATCAGTACCGCGCTACGGATTTTGTAGTACCGGGCAAGGGGAAGCTGACCATGAAATTTGAAGGTGAAGACGGTACTGTACAAGATTTTGAGGTATACAACTTCCAGGGACCTGGCGTAGCCATGGGCATGTACAACGTTGACGAGTCGATTCGTGGTTTTGCCCGGGCTTGCTTCAACGTGGCGCTGGACAAAGGCTGGCCGCTGTATTTGTCGACTAAGAACACAATTCTGAAGAAATACGATGGTCGTTTTAAGGACATTTTTCAGGAAATTTACGACACCGAATACGCAGGCAAAGTACACTATGAACACCGCCTGATTGATGACATGGTTGCCTCGGCCCTGAAGTGGGAAGGTAACTTTGTGTGGGCTTGTAAAAACTACGACGGCGACGTACAATCAGATACGGTAGCCCAAGGTTTTGGTTCGTTGGGACTGATGACATCGGTACTTGTTACGCCCGATGGCAAAACGATGGAAGCCGAAGCGGCCCACGGTACCGTAACGCGCCACTATCGGGAATATCAAAAAGGCAACAAAACCTCGACCAACCCAATCGCGTCGATCTATGCCTGGACACGTGGTCTGGCGTTCCGGGGGAAGCTGGATGATAACCAGCCGTTGATCGACTTCGCCAACGCCCTCGAGGCAGTCTGCGTTGAGACGGTTGAGAGTGGCAAAATGACGAAAGACCTGGCGCTCTCGGCTTATCCGGCTGGCACGAAGCTGGTGGCTGGTGAGCACTACCTCAACACGGAGGACTTTCTGGAGGCACTGGATGAAAACCTCAAAGTGAAACTAGGATAAGTAGTTCGACTAATTTTTAGAGACCTGCCAGGAATTGAAAGCCTTGCAGGTCTTTTTTGTTTTCTTTGCGAAAAAACTGATTCCATGAAACAAACCCTGACGCTGCTGGCTTTCTCGCTCCTGTTAACTGTTGGCTCGTTTGCCAAACCACCTCGCAAGCCCATGAAAAATGCTGTAGTACAGCACATCGTGCTGTTTAAGTTCAAGCCCGAAACAACGCCCGAACGAGTAAAAGAAATCGTAGCGGCTTTTGAGGCCTTGCCATCGAAGATCAAAGAGATCAAAGGGTTTCAATGGGGAACCAACAACAGCCCCGAAAAACTAAATAAGGGCCTAACCCATGCCTTCATTCTGACGTTCGATTCGGAGAAAGACCGGGATGCGTATCTCCCGCATCCGGCACATAAAGAATTCGGCAAAACGCTCGGATCTTCGTTGGACGACGTAACCGTGGTTGATTTTACTAACCAGGCGAAGTAAGAGTTTTTTCTAAACACAGAGATCACTAAGGTTTTCACGGAGTACACAGAATTCTTTCGCTCTGTGTACTCCGTGAAAACCTTAGTGATCTCTGTGTTTGAACGAGAATTACTTTACAAGTTCTTCTCAATAAAATCCGTCATCATCTGATACAGGTGCAGGCGTGTATTGCCGCCGTAGATGCCGTGGTTCCGATTAGGATAGTAAAACGATTGAAACTGCTTCCCGGCAGCAATCAGGGCGTTTTCCAGCGCGACTGAGTTCTGAAAATGTACATTATCGTCGCCCGTGCCGTGAACGAGCAGGAAAGGGCCGCGTAGCTTGGCCGCGTGCGTCACAGGCGAGTTATCGTCATAGCCCGATGCATTTTCCTGAGGGCGTTTCAGGTAACGCTCTGTGTAGATACTGTCGTAGAATCGCCAGTTTGTGACTGGAGCAATTGAGATACCGGCTTTAAAAACATCGGCCCCAAGTGTCATACATAATGCGGTCATATAGCCACCGTAACTCCAGCCCCAAATACCAACCCGCGTTGGGTCAACGTAGGGCAGCGTTTTCAAATAACGAGCGGACGCAATCTGATCTTCGGTTTCGAGCTTGCCCAACTGAGCATACGTAACGGTGCGGAAAGCGTTGCCCCGAGCGCCCGTACCACGTCCATCAACTGAAACAACGATGTATCCTTTTTGAGCCAGCGTTTGATACCAAAAGAAGTCCCTTGTATCCCAGTCATTCTTAACGGTTTGGGAGCCGGGTCCACCGTACACGAACATAAGCACCGGATATTTCTTCGTGCTGTCGAAGTTCATTGGCTTAATCATCCAGCCGTTCAGGGGTGTATTGTCGGCGGCTTTAGCCTGGAAAAACTGTTTTGGGGCTAAGGCGTAACCTGCCAGTCGATTTTTGAGGGCGTCATTTGATTCCAGCACCCTAACATCAGCTGTGCCTTTAGCTTCTCGCAAGCTAACCGTGGTAGGCGAATTGGTTGAGCTATGGTAGAGCAGGTAGTAGGCGAAATCAGGGCTGAAATTGGCGGTATACGTTCCTGCCTGTGTTGTGAGCCGCTGCTTATTCTTTCCATCCAGGCCAATTCGGTAGAGGTGCCGTTCTAAAGGCGACACTTCGGTAGACAGGTAGTAGATGACCTGGTTTTTTTCGTCAATGCCCACAATATTGAACGCTTCGAAATCGCCTAAGCTGATGGGTCGAATCAACCTACCAGTCATGTCGTACAAGTACAGATGCTTATAACCACTCCGTTCACTGCTCCAGACAAACGACTTTCCATCTTGCAGATATGTTAGGTCATCCGTAAACTCTAAATCGACATACGTTGGGCTCGACTCGCTCAAGACTGTAGTTGCCTGACCCGTGGTGGCATTTACATGCAACAGATCAAGTTTGTTCTGGAGCCGATTAAGACGTCGGATCGAAAGCAGGTTTGGGCTTTTTGTCCATTGGATGCGCGGCAGATAAATGTCGGTCTCTGTGCCGGTTTGCGCCTGTACTTTCTTCCCTGTGCTAACATCGGCTACCCAAACCGTTACGAGCGAATTGGCTTCGCCCGCTTTCGGGTACTTGAAGCGGTACTCAACCGGATATAACCCACCCCAGAGTTGCATATCATACTCGGGAACGCGGCTTTCGTCGAACCGAATCCAGGCTATGCGCTTGCTATCCGGCGACCACTCAAACGCTCGTGCCATGCTAAACTCCTCTTCATAAACCCAGTCGGCAGCGCCGTTAATAACTGCATTACGCTTACCATCGGTAGTCAATTTGGTTTCTGCACCGGTAGCTAAGTCAACACTGAACAAGTTGTTATCGCGCACGAAGGCCGCACGTTTACCGTCTGGCGAGAACGTAGCGAATTGTTGTTTACCATGCCGGCTTAGCGGATTTAGCTGCTTGGTTGATAAGTCATAAACGTAGAATTGGGCCTTGCTCGACCGGCGATAGATAGGTTCTTCCTCCGTGGTAATGAGCAGCTTTCGTTCGTCGGCGGAGAGCTGATACCCTTCCAGTTGAATCTTCTGGCCGACCCCTGAAACAGTTGCCTGGTTCTGATCAAATAGCGTCTCGACGGGCTGACCGGTGGTAATGCTAAATTTTACTACTTTTCCAGCGTCGAGCGTTGTGTAGAAACCGCCCGTTTTCATCCAGTTAACTCCCTGGACAGTGCGCTGGGTAAATACACCCTGATTACGCCCCCAAATCTCGTCGAGCGTAACCGATTTCTGGATTTGGCCGAGGACTGGTGTTACGACAAAGAGGAGCAGAGCTGCCCAACTTCTGATCATCTGATTCATAGATTACGAAAGGGTTATTACACAAGCGGGCGACTTAGGTCGCCCGCGTATTAAACGATAGAAAAATTATAGATATTTACTTCACCGGTTCGGCCACTGCACTATCGGGTAGCAGGCCTTTACGTCTCAGCAGAGCATCCGTAAAACGCAGGTCATTGTCACTGGTGAAAATATTGAACGGCAGATACAGAAATTGTGCTTTAGCTAGCCCCTTGGTCACCGTGCGGGCAATCCAGTTGGCCTTCACATTCTTCATCGCTTCGGCGTTGTCCAGAAACAGGATGTATGCCTCCTTATCTTTAATAACGCCATTAATCTGGCTCCATTTCAGAATGCCGCCTTCTTTCGCGTTGATTCGCATCAAAATCTGGCGGCTGTCAATCTCGTATACGTACTTCTGAAACAAGGCTTTGCTTTGTTCCATCTGGGCAATGCCCGTAATTTGAATGGCCCAGAACAAAACGTACAGAATCGTAAGGAGCACAATCACAATGTAAATCCAGATGTTAGGATAAGCCCCCGTTACGTTCAAAACAGCATTCAGGATGATTAGGCCCAACGGCACAAATGCCCACTTCCAGTTATCTTTCAGCCATTGCCGCAAGGCAATGTTAATGTACGTTTTTTGGTCTAACGCGTATTTTTTAGTCTTAACAATCATAACACTGGCATCGGCCAACCGTCTAAATGAAGAGGCAAAGATACAGCGATTTACGATCTGCGACTTACGATTTACGATTTCTGATGGCAGCAAAACGCCTATCCGATTACTCTTTGCGGAAATGCAAGGCCTGAATGGCAAACCGCTGACCGTTGGTTTGCCGAATTAAGACATAAACGGCAAACGTTTGCCCATTTGTTTCGTAGGTACCCGTACTATAGCGTAAGTGATCGGAAGCACCTGAATAAACAAACTGGAAATTGTGGGGTGGGTACTTTCTGAAAAACGAACGTAAAATAAGCGCTGCGTGTGTAGCTTGTACGGATGAAAACTCGACTTTCTCGGCATCGATCACTAACTCGATACTCTTAGCAAAACGAGTAGAGAGTTGACTGGCATCACCGCTGCGGAGCGACGCACACACTGTCTGTGTAATGTCGCTATCAGTCAGCGCTTTGTGTGGAAGTAACCAGATTAGCGCAATGAAAACAAAATTCACAAAAATGTTCATGGCTGGATCGAGGAGTTATGACGTTAGCAAGACTAAAGGCGAAAACTATGCCAACTAAAGCTGCGCTCCGGCTTTTACTTATTTCATTGGGTAACCGACTTTTCTCATCTTTACGTCATCAATCGTTTCTGATTATTACATGAGTACCTCCGAGCCGACGCTTATCTTGAATGCTGAACAGATTCGCCAAAAAATCAGACGAATTGCTTTTCAGATCTACGAAAATAATTTCGAGGAGACAGCTCTTTTGCTCGCCGGCGTGTCGGGCGAAGGCTACATATTGGCTCAGGCGCTGGTTCGCGAATTGCAAACTATTACGCCATTCTCGGTGGAGCTGCTTCAGCTTAAACTGGATAAAACGCAACCAGCTCAACCAGTTGTTGATGTCGATTATGCCGCTACTAACTTTACCGATAAAGTTATTATTGTAGTCGATGATGTGCTGTATACGGGCCGAACGCTGGCGTTTAGCTTACAGCCGTTTTTGAGCGTGCCGGTACGAAAATTGCAGGTCGCTGTGCTCATCGACCGGAATCATCCCCGTTACCCTGTGCTGGCTGATTATAAGGGGTATGAGCTTAGCACAACCCTGACCGAACATGTTGACGTTGTGCTCAGCGACGAAAACAGAGTGGGTGTTTATTTGAGGTAGCTGTTTGCCAGTAGTTTCCTGTAGCTAAAGCTAGTGCGATAAGTAAAACGTACTCGTAACCTTTTCACCGAAATACTATCGCTACCATAGGTAGTTAGACAACTGCTTAACCTACTTCTAAGCTGAACCAGTAACCTTTAGCTAAATGAACGTAGGCTATTTTATTCATAAGGTGTAGTTTCGCACTGATTAAATCAACATACTCATCATGATAAACACCATTAAAGTTACGGCCTCCTTATTAGTTGTTATGGTTGCCCTGCTTTTGCCGGGCGGAGCAAAGGCGCAGTTTCAAGTTAATGTAACAGGCAATTATCTTGGGCCCGCAGAGTCAGGGTCTTCTTTCTCTGATGGACCATGGGGTGGTGGAGTTACGCTACGCTATTTTGTCAGCCCGAATCTGGCAGTTGGATTAAACGGCCGGTATTTTAGTAGTAACGGCTCTGCTAATTTCGATTTTGGCTCTGGAGCCGGAATAGGGGCTAGCGGGTCAGTTAAAGCTTCTGCAAATCTTCTTGCGGTAACAGGACAGGCCGAATACTTCTTTTCCGAGTCAGCTTTGCGACCATATGTTGGTATAGAAGCTGGATTGTACCGAGCCGCTGGCACAGTTGAAATATCTGACGGGTTTAATACCATAAAAGCATCAGAGAGCGCTAATAATTTTGGGGTCGCACCCAAAGTAGGCTTGCAGTATGCCATTTCACCAGCTTTTGGGGTAAATGCTGATGCGGGGTATCATATCGTTTTTAGCGATGGTGATACGAGTAAATTTCTTTTGCTCGGAGCAGGGGTCTACTTTACGTTTGGCCAGAGATAACAAGGATAAAATTATAATAGTATGTAAAAATAGCCAGCAGAGACGCTGGCTATTTTTATGCTAAATACAACTGGCTGATCAAAAGGAAATTTTCTTGTTATTCCAGCAGCACCATAATGTCTTCTTTGGTCAGCGATTTCATAAAATTCTCTTCCGTTGTGATCAGGCTACCGGCGAGTTGCTGCTTAGCACGTTGTAACGACAAGATCTTTTCTTCGACCGTATTCTTAGCAATAAATTTATAAGTGAAGACGGTTTTTTGCTGCCCAATGCGGTGCGCCCGGTCAACGGCCTGCGCTTCAATAGCCGGGTTCCACCAAGGATCGAGAATAAATACGTAGTCGGCTGCCGTCAGGTTGTGGCCCAGGCCACCCGCTTTCAACGAAATCAAAAAGAGTTTTACCGAATCATCAGTTTGGAATAGCTCAACCTGACTTTGCCGATCCGAGGTAGACCCATCTAAATAGGCGTACTTGATATTCTTCTCCTTTAAATATTGCCGCACAACGCTCAGATGCTTGATGAACTGGCTAAACACCAACACTTTGTGGTGTTCCGTCATGGCACTTTCGAGTCGCATCAGCACATCGTCAAGCTTGCCGGAGTCACCTTCATAGTCGGCGTCAACCATACGGGGGTGGTTCGCGATCTGCCGAAGTTTGGTAAGGCCTTGTAGCACAACCATCTGCGACTTTGCCATGCCATCTTCCTCAATGCGCTCCAGAATCAGATTGCGGTAATACGATTTAGCTTCTTCGTATTGCTTTTCCTGGTCGGGCGTCATTTCGCAATACAACACACTTTCGACCTTGTCGGGAAGATCGGTCGCCACCTGCGACTTGTTGCGCCGGAGCATAAACGGTTTAATCAACCCATACAAACGGCCGGTTTTGCTCTCGTCGTGTCGTTTCTCAATCGGAATCTGAAACTCGTTACGGAAGAACGATTGACTACCCAGCAAACCTGGATTGATGAACGACATCTGCGTCCACAAATCCATAGTGCTGTTTTCGAGCGGAGTACCGGTCAGAATAAGCCGATGGGCCGCATTCAGTTGCATCACGGCCTTCGTGATGTGCGACGACGGATTCTTGATGGCCTGCGACTCATCCAGAATAACGTAGTTGAAGCGGTAGTCGCTCAGAATCTCAATGTCGATCCGGACAATGCCATACGACGTCAGAATGAGATCATAGCCGTCAAACTGGGCCGTGTTTTTTTCGCGATACGTACCCGTGTAGACCATCACGCGTAAGTCGGGCGTGAACTTACGGGCTTCCAGCTCCCAGTTGTAGAGGAGCGACGTAGGCATAACCAACAACGTCGGGTCCGTAGCGCCCGCTTCTTTCTGGCCCTGCAACATCGCGAGCGTCATCACGGTTTTTCCCAAGCCCATGTCGTCGGCCAGGCAACCCCCGAAGCGATACTGGCGCAGGAAATTCATCCAGTCGTAGCCAGCCTGTTGGTAGGGGCGGAGGGTACCGTTAAAATGGTTGGGTAGCGGAAAACGCTCAATCTCGTCGAAGTCGCGCAACCGTTCCAGCTTCCGGCTCATTAAGGTCGTTGCCAGATTGTCGCGCTCCAGTTCCTGCACCAACGCAAGATGATGTTTCTGAAGTACCAGCTGATCGGTTCCTTCGGGCTGCTCAACAAAACCGAACAATTCAGAATACTTGGTAAACCACGCTTCCGGAATTACCGCGACCTCGCCGTTAGGCAGCGTAAACTCGTGCTTCTTATTCAGAATTAGCGTTCGCAGCTTCAAAAAAGGGATCTCAAAGTCCCCAAACCGCACATTGGCATAAATGTCGAACCAATCGCGACCTTCCTGAATGGATACGTTGATGCTCGAATAGCCTAAGAAATACCGTTTGGTGTCCTGCGCGTGCTGTTGGAGCAAAAAGCCTGCTTCGCGTAACTTCTCGCTGTTTTCGGATAACCAGGAAAAGGCTTCGGATTTTGGCAGGGCGAGCCGACCATGGCGTAGGTCGAGTCCTGTGTCGCGGAGGAAGCCAAGCTTATGCCGCTCCAGGCGTTGGTCCCGGCGAATCTTATGAAAAACGTAATCATCGTTTTTCTTTTCCAGACTAACATTGGCCGATGGACCGAAGCTATCAAAGCGGAACGTAAAATCACCATACTGAAACGATAAATCGAAGGCAATTCGTTGCCCCGACTCTTCGTCAGCATCTAGTTCGTCTGGTGCGTCGGAGCCAGCCTTAACGACCGATGCCGAAAGAGACCGACTGGACATAATCATTTCGGAAACGGTTAGCACCGGCGTTGGCTCTAATACTTCCGCCCTGATTTCGAACCCTTTAGCATATACGTCGTAGGCCGCAATGAGCTGGGTTACAAAGCGTTCGTAATACTGTTGTTCAATATTGCGGGGAATGATGATGTGATTTTTATTGAAGAACGGTCTAAGCTTTTTACCGTCTACGTTCTTACTGAAATGATACAGCCGGTTACCCACCATCATGTAAGCCGGTTCATCGCAAATCATTAAAGCGTCTTTGAATTGAAACTCGACTCGTTCGGTCTCGCCTGCCTGGCCAACGGGATAGCGGATGATCGGGAAGTAATGCGTTGAATCAGGATTACGAACGAAGTGGAAATGAACCCGTGCGGGTTCGGGCATCCAGACAATTGGCTCCCAGGCCGGATTGCCATCGTTGCCCATAATATAAAAAGGCTTGTTGGGCATCAACGCCATAATCTGCGCCTTCATGTTCTCGAGGTAGCCGCAGATGGCTTCCTGCACGAGTTTATCCCCCTTTTGCGGGTCGTATATCTTCAGAAAGAAGTCGACAGCCGGTAACTTCTTCGTGTTAAACTTCTTAACGATGGTATCCTGCTGAATGCTGTCGATTAGTTTAACCAGTTCGAAGTCTCGCTCGTCCAGTTCCTGCGCAAATTCGCCAACGTTCTGAGTTGACAGTGTCTGATTCAACAGGGTCAACTCGCCTTTACTGTTTCGTTGCACAACGAAAGCTTCAATCAGGTAGCCCAGAAACTCATGGTCCAGTAAGGAGTAAACAATCTGGAAGGGTTGTGTGGGCGATACTTTCATGCGACTACATACTTGTCAGCCAATCAGTTAGCGATTGGGGAGACAATGGCAACGGGTTGAACGGTTAGTATGAGACCCCTGGTGGAACAGGGCATTGATACGTTAGAAAAGAGACCTCAACAAACTCATAATGAGTTGTTTGAACTATAAACTGACTTATCAACGGTTTCAAATATACGAAGCAAAACAAATTCTCCAACGGCAGATTTGCCAAAAGGAGTAAATGGTAATACCGAAGAAAAAGAACATTATTAAGCGGTAAATGCATTAAAAAGTGGAGTGCCATGCTTAGGCGTTAATGCGTTGGCTCTGTGTGGTCATCAGTTTGGGCAAGAGGGGAAGCGCTAATCCAATCAAAGTGAGTCTAGCGCTTCAGGTACTTGGGTGGAAACCCGCATTTTTAATTATACGATCGCGGGTTTCAACTGGAACGCCAGCCGCCTAATTACGATAAATTCATTAATTTATGTTACTAAATTTTCTAGTCTGGTATTTTTATTGCTAGTTCATTATACAGTATGAGTTGTAAATAACATTGGTCTTAGGTATCGGTACCAATCCGTACTTTACTGATACTATGTATGAATAGGGCCAACTCAAAGCCTTCTTTGTTTGGGTTGGCACATTAATTGTTTGGGTGCATCACAGCATGAGCAAGGTTGTTTCCTTTTTGTCTGTTCTTTTATTCTGCAACGTACTGTTATTACTGTGCGGGTTTCAACGTCATGCGTCTGCTCAAAAAAACAATGCCTCCCTGTCGAGTTCAGAGGTGGCTGTGAAATGGGCCGACATGTCCTTGTATGTTATAAAGAATAGTCCGTACAACAGTCCCACCTATTCATCCCGTTCGCTGGCTTATTTAGGCATAACCATGTATGAAAGCGTGGTTCATAGCAACCCCGCGTATCGTTCATTGGCCGGGCAGATTAATGGGTTAGCTGCGTTGCCCCAGCCGCAGCCTAAATTAGAATATAACTGGCCGCTGGTGCTCAATGCAGCGCAGGCATCAATGCTGTATAAGCTCTACCCGCACGGAAACATTATGGGCCGGGTTGATTCATTACAAACAGCGGTTGCTAATGGGTTAGCTGCTACTGAAAAGCAGGACGTTGTTGAGCGGTCGGTCATATATGGGTGGAGTTTGGCCAACGCTATTTTTGACTGGTCAAAAACGGATGGCGGTTACGAAGGTTATAGCCGCAATTTTAACCCCAATTACAAAGTACCTGTCGGGAAGAGTTATTGGGTTGCTCCGCCTAAAGGGTCGGGGCAGTCACCGTCGCTTTATCCCTTGCACCCTGATTGGGGGCAGAACCGTACATTTGTTGCAAGCAATGGTACGTTGCCTTTGCCAACGCTTTTAGAATACTCGTCACTTCCTGGCTCCCTGTATTATAAGGAACATGAAGCCGTTTACAAAAAAAATAAAGTATTAACCAAAGAAGAAAAAGAAATCGCCATTTGGTGGGCCGATGATCCAGCGCACACGGCTGCTCCACCTGGGCATTCGTATAACGTAGCGACAACAACTATCAAGGTAGCCAAACCAGATTTGGTAAAAGCCGCCGAGACTTACGCTCGGGTAGGCATGGCCGTGGCCGACGCCTTCATAACTTGCTGGAAGTGTAAATATATGTATCACCGGGAGCGTCCGTCTACGTTTATTACCGCTACGATTAGTAAAGAGTGGAGGCCATTCTGGCCGGAGCCTCCTTTTCCTGCTTTCTCGTCGGGCCACTCCACGCAGGCAGCGGCAGCCGCAACGGTATTAACTGACTTATACGGAAAGCGTATAGAACTGACCGATAGTACGCATTACGGACACCCACCCGATCCCATTACCGGAACGGCGTATAAACCTCGTCGTTTCAAATCGTTTTGGGCTATGGCTGTTGAATGCGCCAACTCCCGATTCTACGGAGGTATACACACGAACAATGACAACCAGGTTGGCTTAACAGAAGGTAAAAAGATTGGAGACAATATAAATAAACTCGTTTGGCGTAGATAAGGACACAGACAGAATACGTGTTAAGAATGCCCAGCATAGAGCTGGGCATTTTTGTTTTAAACATAGCTAAACGCATCCATAGAAACGATTAGCCAACAGCCCTGTTAGGCAGAACACATAGGTATACTGTACGCTTAATTCCTTAAAAATCAATTAAGTCAGTTGTTAGGTTACGCAGAGGTTAGCAAAATCTGTTGGATACCAGGTCGTGTCATATAATATGCAATATGAAGTACATTGATTTATATGTTTGGCATGGTATTAGATAAAGGCGAATAACAGCTATTGATAGATTAGCTATAAAGAAAAATGATGCAGAAAGTGCAGCACTGCTAATACTAACCTGAAAATTTATAATACTATAAAGGCTATACTATAAATTTAAAACAACCTTTATAATCTATAAAAGCTAAAAATAATGCCTTCTATTTTAAATTAAACTGCTTCAGTTAACTAATTCTTTTATTTCATTTTCTATTAAGAATGTATAGGTAACTACTTAATAGTCAGCTATTTGTGTAGATGTATATCAACGATGAGGGTCAGCTATTCTTAGGCAAGTAGCTGACCCTCATTATTAGTAGGGTACATACGGTGGTCTGAGTATCGCCAAAATTTTCATACGTAATTCTTATTTGGCATTGCAAGCTGGCATTCTCTTTGATTACTCATTGACCAGGCAATAATAAAGAGCAAGCAAAAGTGTGTCAACTCGGCTAAGCCCGCTTCTGGGTAGTCTGGTGGACACGACTGTTTTCTCCTCAACCTTATTTCTTCTGCGTATGGTAAAGAACCTTTACCCCATTGTATATAGTCTGCTTTCGTATCTCTGGAAGGGAGAGTCCAACAGGTTATATAGGAACGGTGTTTCCTTACTCATTTTGTTGATGCTGGGCGGTAACGCAGTGGCCCAGATATCAGGAACAGTCTACCGTGATTTCAACAATGACGGCGTTCGCAGCTTCACGGCTACCTCTCCATTAGATGGAGAAATTGGCGTAGGGGGCGTAACGGTGACTGTTTATAGTGGTACCGCTGTGGTGGCTACTACTACAACCAGTTCCGCTTCAGCTACTGCGGGGCAGTTTAGTATATCTACTTCCGCAACAGGACCCTTCCGGGTTGTATTCACTAACTTGCCTGCGGGTTATTTCGCCGGCAGAGTAGGTACAAATAGTGGTACTACCGTTCAGTTTGCCCCCGATAACACAACCGCCAACCTGAATCTGGGCATTAACTACCCTTCAGATTATTGTCAGGCCTCGCCTAATTTTATAGTCCCGTGCTATGTCAATGGAGACCCACAAAGTACGACTGCTACCAGCACAACGGCAGCTGCTAATCAGCCCGTGCTAGTCACATTACCTTACAGTGCGACAAGTGGTAATGGTAATGCTCCTTCTGAAGTATCGCTTGCCCAGAATAGTCAACTAGGTGCTGTTTACGGGGTCGCTTACCAACGAGCAACTAAATACGTATTTACGTCCGCTTTTGTGAAGCGCCATTCCGGACTTGGCACAGGCGGGCCGGGAGCTATTTATATAACGAAGCCGACGGGTACTACACTATTCGCGACGATTCCCAATGTGGGTACTGTAGCTTCGAACTCAGCTCGGGGACTTCCAGGGGCTATTAATGCGCAGAACCGGGACGTATCCGTTTTCGGGCAGGTAGGTAAAACGGGCCTGGGCGATATGGAAATCTCTGAGGACGGTACAGAGTTATATGTCGTGAACCTGTTTAATAATCAATTATATAGAGTTCCCATCTTAAACGCTAATACGGCCAACCCTACTGCTGGTACTCCCGTTGCTATAGCCATACCAACACCAACACAAACAGCAGGAAGTGTCTTCCGGTCTTTCGGCTTAAAATATTATCGGGGCCGGGTATACGTCGGTGGTGTTACAACCAACGAGGCTGTCTCTACTACGGTTGTGCAGAGCGCTGCTGGTAGCTCAACTTCTTCCCCCGACTTAATTACACGCAGTAGAGCCGGTATGTTAGCGGCTGTATATGAATACAATCCGGAAACGGGCGCGTTTAATAGCTCGCCCGTACTGTCATTCCCATTAACGTATACGCGGGGAGCAGTCAATAATGATAAAACGGGTATAGACCGGACCACCCTATGGTACCCCTGGACGGATGTACAGCCAGGAACAGGTAACTTACCCAACCGATTCGTTCGGGCCGACCTGGCTAACTGTAGTTACCCGCAACCCTGGTTCGCTGGTATTGAATTCGATGTCGATGGATCGATGATTATTAGCATCCGCGACCGCTTCGGTGATCAATACGGCAACAACAACCTGGGCACAGATCTGTCCAGCAATCAGCTTTATCGGGCCATCGCTCCGGGCGATATTCTGCGGGCGGGCCGGTGCAATCCGGCTACGAACGTATGGACGCTTGAGAGCAACGCCAGTGTTTGCGGTGGTGCTCCGACAGCTGGCGCTAATAATGGACAAGGACCAGGGAACGGCGAATATTATTTTAGTGACGCTATTGCACCCGGGGATCTTATCAATGGAGTTGTGAGGCCATACCACGCCGAAATGAGCGAAGGTGGATTGGCCATGCTGCCTGGTAGTGGTGAAGTAGCGTCTATTGTATTAGACCCTACCACTAATATTGATGCGGGTGGTATCCGTCGTTTCAACAACGCGGATGGTAGCGGTAGTGTCGCAACCAGTGTGCAGATTTACCAAAGTAGTAACGTGGCTACCTATGGTAAAGCTAATGGCTTGGGCGATCTCGAGTTAAATTGCGACGTTCCGCCCATTGAGATCGGGAACCGTCTGTTCAATGACGGTGATTTCCTGACGGCTGATGGTATTCAGGGTAATAACCAGATACAATCGAACGTATCTGGTGCCACTGTCCTGCTTTACCGCGTTGGTAACGCAACGCCAGTGGCATCAACCACCACCAATTCAAATGGTGAGTATTACTTTAATAATACGAACGTAACAGGTGGCTTGCTGCCCAATACGGCGTACGAAATCCGGGTTGCTCTCAACCAGTTCGCTACCCCAACGACCGTCACCCGGGCTAATATTGGTACCGATGATCTGAGCGATAGCGACGGTTTACTCCAGACGATCTCGGGAGTAGCAACGGCTGTTGTATCGTTGACGACCGGTGACTATGGCGAAAATAACCATAGCTACGATATTGGCTTTATTCGCGCTCCAGCCACCATCGGCGATTTTGTGTTTGAAGACCTCAATCGCAATGGTATTCAGGATACGGGCGAACCAGGTTTAGCCGGTGTAACGGTGCAACTGCTCGATGCCAATGGTAACCCCGTAGCCGGAGTTGCTTCGGTAACGACCACGGCAACGGGCTTTTATAGCTTCACCGGCCTGACACCCGCCACGCCATACATTATCGCTTTCACGCAGCCCACTGGTTATACCGCTACGTTGGCTGATCAGGGGGCAAATGATGCGATTGATAGCGACGTTAACCCAACCACGGGCCGTACTATCAGCTATACCGTGGCTTCTGGCGCCAGCCTGACCACGGTCGACGCTGGTTTTTACCGGTCGGCCAGCATTGGTGATCGGGTCTTTGTTGATGCCAACCGCAACGGTATTCAGGATGCGGGTGAATTGGGGCTGGCCGGTGTACCCGTGCAGTTGCTCACCGGCGCTAATACCGTTGTTGCTAGTACGACCACCAACGCGAGTGGTATCTATAGCTTCACGGGTTTAACTCCTGCTGTGTCGTATAGTGTTGTCTTCGGGCGCCCAAGTAGTTATTTGTCTACCTCGGCGAACGTAGGGGCCAATGATGCCGTTGATTCTGATGCTGACCCAATTACCGGCCGCACCATTGGCTACACCTTAACCTCGGGCCAAAGCTTAACTACGGTCGATGCCGGATTCTATCTGCTAAATTATGACCTGGCACTGCGCAAAACGGTGTTAAGTCAACCTGCACCACTCCTGCCGCTGTCTAATGTGACTTTCCGGATTGAAGTATTTAATCAGGGCGAGTTACCGGCCAGTGGTATTGTCGTAACCGATTATGTTCCAGCCGGATTTGTCTTTGCCCAGGCATCAAACCCTGGGTGGTCCACAGGCCCCAATCCAACATTCCCGATCTCGGGTACCATATCACCGGGTGCCAGCACGACTATAAGTATTGTTTTGCAGGTGGGAGCGCTCTCGGGTGGACAGAGTCTGACCAATGCGGCCGAAATCAGTACCGACGATGGTAATGACCTGGATTCGACACCGGATAACATAGCAAATAATGACGGTACGGTAACCGATGACGCGATTGCCAATCAGAACGGCGATCAGGACGACCATGACATCGCCGTTGTTAATGCACTGGCATTTGCTTCGTTAGGCGACTTCGTCTTTGAAGATCTGAATGCAAACGGGGTTCAGGATGCCGGTGACGTAGGTATTAATGGTGTGACGGTACAGTTGTTGACGGGAACAACTAGTGTAACGGTAATAAATACGACCACCACCAACGCCAGTGGTCTTTATAGCTTCACCGGTCTGACGCCGGGCGTATCGTATAGCGTTGCGTTTGGTCGGCCAAGCGGTTATTCGGCTACAGTAGCGAATGCCGGAGGTAATGATGGTACCGACAGCGATGCTGATCCGGTCACGGGCCGCACGGGAGCCTACGTTCTGGCTGCCGGAGAAAATAACACAACCGTAGATGCTGGCTTTTACCGGACAGCCAGCTTAGGTGATTTCGTCTTTGCTGATAATAACCGTAATGGCATACAGGATACGGGTGAACCGGGAATTCCGGGGGTAACGGTCCAATTGCTGACAGGAACTAATACCGTCGTGGCCAGTACGACCACCAACGCGAGTGGTAGCTATAGCTTTACCGGCCTGACGCCGGGTGTTTCTTATAGCGTTGTCTTCACTCGTCCGGCTGGCTACACGAGTGTTGTCGCTGATCAGGGCGGTAACGATCTCACCGACAGTGACGCTGATCCTACCACTGGTCGTACAGGTAGCTATACGCTGGCTTCCAACGGAAGTAATCTCACGGTCGATGCCGGATTCTCGTGTATTCCCCCGGTCGTGACAGCCACGGGTGGGGCATTATCATGTACGCTGACCACTGTACAGTTACAAGCTACCTCCAGCATTACGCCATCGACGTTTGCCTGGACCGGACCGGGTGGTTTTACCAGTACATTGCAAAATCCGACGGTGGGTGTTGCCGGAACGTATACAGTAGTCGTTACCAGCAATGCGGGCTGTTCGGCAACGGCCGTTGCCACAGCCATCGTTACCCAGAACGTTACGTTGCCAGGGGGCGTAGCCGCTAGTAACACGGGCCCGTTAACCTGTACCTTAACCACGGCCGTCATTAGTGGAACCTCCACCACCGCTGGGGTAACCTACCGCTGGGTGGGTCCAAATGGCTTCACCTCTACGGCGCAGAGCTTCTCAACCAGCATCGCTGGTACATACTCGCTAACGGTAACGGGGCCAAATGGTTGTACCAACACCGCGAGCACAACTCTCCAACAAGACATTGTTGCCCCTACCAAGACGGCAACCAACACGGGTCCCTTGACCTGTACGCTCACGACGGTGACCGTTAGCGCATCCTCGACCGAACAGGTAACGTATCGTTGGTCGGGTCCGGGCAGCTTCACGACGACGGCTCAAAGCTTCTCAACCAGCATCGCTGGTACGTACTCAGTGACGGTGACGGCAGCCAACGGTTGTACGGCTACTACTACGACCGATGTTCAGCAGAACTTGACCGCACCAACCCTGTCAGCCAATAACACGGGTCCGTTGACCTGTACGCTGACCAGTGTAACCGTGAGCGCAACGGCTAACGAAGCCGTTACTTATCGTTGGACGGGTCCAGGCAACTTTACCTCCACGGCGCAGAGCTTTACGACCAGCGTTGCGGGCATCTATTCGGTAACGGCAACGTCGGCGAATGGTTGTACGGCCGTAACGACGACGACTGTTCAACAGAACGCAGTAGCTCCGACTGTGACGGCGAGCAACTCGGGCCCATTAAGCTGTACGTTAACAAATGTAACGGTCAGTGCGGCCGCGAGTGCGGGAGTAAGTTACTTATGGAGCAATGGTCAGACGACGGCCAGCTTCTCGACCAGCATTGCCGGTACCTACTCGGTAACGGTGACCTCGGCCAACGGCTGTACGGCCACGGCCAGCACGACGGTTATTCAGAACATCACCCCGCCAGCGGGTGTAGCGGCCAGTAACACGGGTCCCTTGACCTGTACGCTCACGACGGCTACGGTCAGCGTCAGCTCAACGACAGCTGGGGTAACCTACCGTTGGGTAGGCCCAGGTGGCTTCACCTCCACGGCGCAAAGCTTCAACACCAGCGTAGCTGGTCTGTATTCAGTAACGGTAACTTCGGCCAACGGCTGTACGGCTACGGCCAGCACAGCCCTGGGTCAGGACATCACCCCACCAGCGGGTGTGACTGCCACCAACAACGGCCCACTAACCTGTGCTCAGCCAACAGCAACGGTCAGCGCCAGCTCGACCACGGCCGGGGTAAGTTACTTATGGAGCAATGGTCAGACGACGGCCAGCTTCTCAACCAGCATTGCCGGTACCTACTCGGTAACGGTGACCTCGGCCAACGGCTGTACGGCCACGGCCAGCACGACGGTTATTCAGAACATCACCCCGCCAGCGGGTGTAGCGGCCAGTAACACGGGTCCCTTGACCTGTACGCTCACGACGGCTACGGTCAGCGTCAGCTCAACGACAGCTGGGGTAACCTACCGTTGGGTAGGCCCAGGTGGCTTCACCTCCACGGCGCAAAGCTTCAACACCAGCGTAGCTGGTCTGTATTCAGTAACGGTAACTTCGGCCAACGGCTGTACGGCTACGGCCAGCACAGCCCTGGGTCAGGACATCACCCCACCAGCGGGTGTGACTGCCACCAACAACGGCCCACTAACCTGTGCTCAGCCAACAGCAACGGTCAGCGCCAGCTCGACCACGGCCGGGGTAAGTTACTTATGGAGCAATGGTCAGACGACGGCCAGCTTCTCAACCAGCATTGCCGGTACCTACTCGGTAACGGTGACCTCGGCCAACGGCTGTACGGCCACGGCCAGCACGACGGTTATTCAGAACATCACCCCACCGGCTGACGTTGTCGCCAGCAACAATGGTCCGTTAACCTGTACCTTGACGACAGCTACGGTCGGTGTAAGCACCTCAACATCAGGCGTCACTTACAGCTGGGTGGGTCCGGGTGGCTTCACCTCCACGGCACAAAGCTTCAACACCAGCGTAGCCGGTCTGTATTCAGTAACGGTAACTTCGGCCAATGGCTGTACAGCTACGGCCAGCACGACGGTTATTCAGAACATCGCCCCGCCGACGGGTGTAGCCGCCAGCAATACGGGGCCCCTAACTTGTACTTTAGTGACGGTGACGGTGAGTGCTTCCAGCACGACGGCCGGGGTAACGTATCGGTGGGCAGGACCGGGTGGCTTTGTCTCGACCGCCCAGAGCTTCCCCACTAGTATTGCGGGCGTTTACTCCGTAACGGTGACAAACCCCGTTAACGGTTGTACCACAACGGCAACAACAACGGTTATTCAAAATACTACCCCACCAGCGGGTGTCCTAGCCAGCAATACGGGTCCGCTGACCTGTACACAAACCACGGCTACCGTGAGTGTGACGACCACAACGGCTGGTGCTACGTATCGATGGGCCGGTCCGGGTGGCTTTACCAGTACAGCAGCTAGTTTCTCAACCAGCGTAGCTGGCACTTACTCAGTGACGGTCACGGCACCGAATGGCTGTACCACCAGCAGCAGCACTACGCTGCAGCAGAACGTGACGGCTCCGACTGTGACGGCCACAAACACCGGTCCGTTGACCTGTACCCTCACCAGTGTCAGTGTGAGTGCCACGGCTAATGAGGCTGTATCCTACCGCTGGAGCACAGGAGCAACGACGGCCAGTATCTCCGTTAGTGTAGCCGGCACTTATTCGGTTACGGTCACCAATGCCAACGGCTGCACAGCGACTACCAGTTCAACAGTTCAGCAGAACCTGGAAGCACCGACCTTGACGGCCACGAACACCGGTCCGCTCACCTGCACCCTTACCAGTGTCAGTGTGAGTGCTACGGCCAATGAAGCTGTATCCTACCGCTGGAACATCGGCGTAAATACGGCTAGCTTCACAACGAGTATTGCTGGCTTGTATTCAGTGACGGCAACGTCGGCCAACGGCTGTACGGCTGTGGCAACGACCACGGTTCAGCAAGATCTCTCGGTACCAACGGTAACGGCTTCCAACACGGGTCCCTTGACCTGTACCCTCACCTCAGTAACTGTGAGCGCCAATAGCACACCCGGCGTCACGTATCGGTGGAGCAATGGTCAGACGACGGCCAGCTTCTCGACCAGCATCGCTGGTACCTACTCGGTAACGGTGACTTCGGCCAACGGCTGTACCGCCACCGCCAGCACGACAGTTGGCCAGGATACTACCCCGCCAGCGGGTGTGGTGGCCAGCAATAATGGGCCGTTAAACTGCGCGCAGGCCACCGCTACAGTGAGCGTAACCTCGTCTACGGCTGGAGTACTCTATAGCTGGACGGGTCCAGGCGGCTTTACTGCCACCGCACAAAGCTTTACGACTAACATCGCCGGTACGTATTCAGTCACGGCAACGGCAGCCAATGGCTGTACCACTGTGGCTTCGACCAACGTAATTCAGAACACGACGCCACTGGCGGGTGTAGCGGCCAGCAACACGGGTCCCTTGACCTGTACCTTAGTAACGGCAACGGTAAGTGCCACCAGCACTACACCCGGCGTCACTTATAGCTGGACGGGTCCAGGCGGCTTTACCTCCACGGCGCAAAGCTTCACCACCAGCATAGCCGGTACCTATCAGGTAACGGTATCAGGACCCAATGGATGCGCTCCTGCCTTAGTCGCCACAACTGTCGGCCAGGATGTTACCCCACCGGCGGGCGTAGCGGCTAGCAATACAGGTCCGCTAAGCTGCACCCTGAGCAACGTAACAGTGAGTGCCTCTAGCTCCACTCCAGGAGTAACCTACCGCTGGGTAGGTCCCGGCGGATTTGTATCAACGTCTCAGAGTTTCGCAACGGCTGCGGCTGGCTTGTACTCAGTCACAGTAACTAGCCCGAATGGTTGTACGGCCGGAGCTACTACCACAGTTGGTCAGGATAACACGGGTATTCAGAATATAACGATCAGCAACACGGGTCCGCTGAACTGTACACTGACAACGGTAACCGTAAATGCCAGCACTTCTACTCCGGGGGTAACTTACCGCTGGGTGGGTCCAAATGGCTTCACTTCGCAGGTGCCTAGTTTTGCCACCAGCACAGCTGGTACCTATTCGTTAACATTGTCGGCTCCCAACGGCTGCACGGCGGCTACGTCAACTACAGTTCTCCAGGATATTGCCGTCCCGGCGGGTGTCCTGGCCAGCAACACGGGTCCGCTAACCTGTACACAAACCACGGCTACCGTGAGTGTGACGACTACTACGGCCGGTACCACCTATCGCTGGGTTGGACCGGGTGGGTTCACTTCGACGGCTGCCAGCTTTACGACAGGCACGGCTGGTACGTATTCGGTCACACTGACGGGTACCAACGGCTGTACCGCCACCGCCAGCACTGTACTGGGTCAGGACATCGCCCCGCCAGCCGGGGTAGTGGCCAGCAACACGGGTCCGCTGACCTGTACACAAACTACGGCAACGGTAAGTGCCACCAGCACTACTGCGGGCGTTATTTATAGCTGGGTTGGACCAGGAGGCTTTGCTTCCTCGGCGCAGAGCTTCGCTACCAGTGTGCCAGGGACGTACTCAGTCACCATAACAAACACAGCCAATGGCTGTACAACTACAGCTTCGACCACTGTTGGGCAGAATGTTACGCCACCGGCTGGAGTAACAGCCACGAACAATGGGCCATTATCCTGTACACTGACGACGGTGACAGTAAGCGCTTCCAGTACGACACCGGGGGTTACCTATCGATGGGCCGGTCCGGGGGGCTTTACCTCAACGGCGGCTAGTTTCTCCACTAACGTGGCGGGTTTGTATTCGGTGACAATTACATCGGCGAATGGCTGTACAGCCGTAACAACGACTACGGTTCAGCAGAACCTGACGGCTCCGACTGTGACGGCCACGAACACCGGTCCGTTGACCTGTACGCTCACTACCGCGACGGTGAGTGCCACGGTAACGGCTGCTGGACCAGTGACCTATCTGTGGAGCAACGGACAAACGACGGCCAGCTTCTCAACCAGCCTCGCCGGTACCTACTCGGTAACGGTGACTTCGGCCAATGGCTGTACGGCTACCGCCAGCACGACCATTCAGATCGACCAGGCTTCACCGACGGTAACAGCGAGCAACACGGGTCCGCTGACTTGTACACTCACCAGTGTCAATGTAAGTGCTACCACGAATGAGTTTGTGACGTATTTGTGGAGTAACGGCCAGACGACGGCCAGCTTCTCAACCAGCATCGCCGGTACCTACTCGGTGACGGTGACTTCGGCCAACGGTTGTACGGCCATCGCCAGTACGACCGTCCAGCAGAATGTTGATGCGCCTAGCGCAACGATTGGAAATACGAGCCCACTAAGCTGTACGCAAACGACGGTAACGCTGACGGAAATTTCTAATGTACCCGTTACGTATCGCTGGAGCACAGGGGCAACCACGGCTTCTATCTCGGTAAGTGTGGCCGGTCCGTACTCAGTGACGGTGACAGCAGCCAATGGTTGTACCGCAGTGGCTACAACCAACGTGGTGAGCGATACAGCGGTGCCAACCGTAACCGCAACTGTGAGCAATACGCTGACAGTAAACCAACCGACGGCGACCATCTCGACGGTGGCCACCCTGGGTGTAAGCTATTTGTGGAATACCGGCGCGACCACGCCAAGCATCTCAGTGAGTGCCGCGGGTACCTACTCAGTGACAGTGACGGCCCCCAACGGCTGTACGGCTGCCACGACCGCGACGGTCGTCAGCGATACAGCAGCACCGACGGTAACGGCCAGCGTGAGCAACACCTTGACCTGTGCGCAAACAACAGCGACAATTTCAACAACGGCTAATCCGGTTGCAACGTATCTATGGAATACCGGCGCAAATACGGCGAGCATTGTCGTAAGCGTAGCGGGTACGTATTCGGTAACGGTGACGGCACCTAACGGGGCTACCGCTGCCACGACCGCCACGGTGGTCAGCAATACGGTCGTGCCCACGGTAACGGCTTCGGTGAGCAACACGCTGACCTGTACTCAGCCCACGG
>NZ_JBHULN010000012.1:0-220521 GCF_042684525.1 Spirosoma soli
CACTAGCCGTGGCCGTGCAACTACTGGCATTGGTCAGGGTCACCGAGTAAGTGCCGGTTGCACTCACCGAGATCACTGGACTTGTTTCGTTTGTATTCCAGCGCACATTGCCTGCGCCTAGTGCCGTCAGACTCACGGTTGGACTGGCACACGTCAGCGTAGCACTTAATGGACTGATACTCACTTGAGCTGCCGTCGTGCTACTCTCGACAGTGATGCTGGTACTGCTGGCGCAGCCCGTGGCCGTGTTAGTGACCGTCACTGAGTAAGTACCACTAGCGTTGACCACGGCCGTGTTGCCACTCTGACTCACCACGCCCGGACCCGAGAAGCCATAGCTGTTGCCACCCCCTGCCGTTAAGGTCAGTGAAGTTTGGGCACAGGTCAATGTGGTAGACGGGCTCGCACTCAGCGTTGGCGTTGGTGCACTGGCCTCCCGACTGATGCTGATACTGGTGGTGCTGGCACAGCCCGTGGCCGTGTTAGTGACCGTCACCGAGTAAGTACCACTAGCGTTGACCACGGCCGTGTTGCCACTCTGACTCACCACGCCCGGACCCGAGAAGCCATAGCTGTTGCCCCCGCCTGCCGTTAAGGTCAGTGAAGTCTGGGCACAGGTCAGTGTGGTGGAGGGGCTCGCACTCAGCGTTGGCGTTGGTGCACTGGCCTCCCGACTGATGCTGATGCTGGTGGTGCTGGCGCAGCCCGTGGCCGTGTTGGTCACCGTCACCGAGTAAGTACCACTAGCGTTGACCACGGCTGTGTTGCCACTCTGGCTCACCACGCCCGGACCCGAGAAGCCATAGCTGTTGCCACCCCCTGCCGTTAAGGTCAGTGAAGTTTGGGCACAGGTCAGTGTGGTGGAGGGGCTCACACTCAGCGTTGGCGTTGGTGCACTGGCCTCCCGACTGATGCTGATGCTGGTGGTGCTGGCGCAGCCCGTGGCCGTGTTGGTCACCGTCACTGAGTAAGTACCACTAGCGTTGACCACGGCTGTGTTGCCACTCTGACTCACCACGCCCGGACCCGAGAAGCCATAGCTGTTGCCCCCGCCTGCCGTTAAGGTCAGTGAAGTCTGGGCACAGGTCAGTGTGGTGGAGGGGCTCGCACTCAACGTTGGCGTTGGTGCACTGGCCTCCCGGCTGATGCTGATGCTGGTGGTGCTGGCACAGCCCGTGGCCGTGTTAGTGACCGTCACTGAGTAAGTGCCGCTGGCGTTGACCACGGCCGTGTTGCCGCTCTGGCTCACCACGCCCGGACCCGAGAAGACGTAGCTGTTGCCACCCCCTGCCGTTAAGGTCAGTGAAGTTTGGGCACAGGTCAATGTGGTAGACGGGCTCGCACTCAGCGTTGGCGTTGGTAGGGCATTAACTGTCACGCTGACCACATCGGTATTGCGGCAACCGTTGGCATTGGTTGCAGTCACACTGAAGCTGTAAGTGCCTGCCGATACCCCCCCTACCAAGCGGGTATTGCCTGAGCCGCTGATCACCCCGGAAGGCCCCGTGAACGTGTATGAACTCAAGCCACTAGTAGCCGACAGACTGACCGCTTGCCCTACACAGACGTTGGCCGCAGTAAGGTCAAGGATAGGCAAACTGTTGACCGTTACGCTGGTGGTGGCCTGGCCGCTCTGTCCGTTGTCATTCACCGTCAGCGTGAAGCTCTGGCTACCTGATCCGCCGGCGGTCAGCGTTTGGCTGAAGGCAGTGTTGCTGCTGGCAGTAATCAAGGTGCTGCTGCCGTTGGTGAGGGTGTAGTTGTAGCTGCCCGTCACGTTACCCACCGTAGCTGTAAACGTGATGGGACTACCCACACAAACCGTGTTGTCCAGGGTGTTGAAGCCCGAGATGGTTGGCGTGGCGTTCACCGTCAGCACATACGAAGGCCCCAGATCGAAGCAGCCGTTGGCATCCTGACCCCGCACCACCACCGTGAAGCTGCCCCCCTGCGTCGGCGTGCCACTAAGCACGCCCGTGCCCGACAAACTCAGACCCGTCGGCAGACTGCCACTGCTGATGCTGAAACTGTACGGAGCCACCCCACCACTGGCCGTAAAGGTCTGGCTGAAGGGCTGGTTGATGTTGACAGTGTTGGTGACTGGATTGCTGACCGTGATCACCGCCGTGGTGCTGCTCACCGTCGTGCTGGTGCTGCTCACACACCCACTGGCGTTGGCGATGGTCACCGAGTAGCTGCCTGCACTGCTCACAGTACGAGTGTTGCCACTTCCTGCCAGCACCCCGCCCCCTGGGCTGGTGAAGGTGTAACTGCTGCCACCACTGGCCGTCAGCGTCACGCTGGTCTGAGAACAGGTCAACGGCCCGTTGTTCGTCAGGGTTGCCGTGGGTAGGGCATTGACCGTTACGCTGGTGGTGGCCCTACTCGTCTGACTGTTGTCGCTCACAATCAGGGTGAAGGTCTGCACACCCGAGCCAGCCGCTATCAGGCTCTGGCTCAGAGCTGTGCTGCTGGTCGTCGCACTCGTAGAACTAGTGCCGTTGGTGAGGGTGTAGTTGTAGCTGCCCGTCACGTTACCCACCGTGGCCGTAAACGTGATGGGACTACCCGCACAAACCGTGTTGTCCACCGCACTGAAACCGGCAATGGTCGGTGCTGCCGGGCTGTTGGTCAGGTTGAAGTTGATCGTTGGGCTTACGCCATTGGCTGTGGCTGTCACCGTATAGGGGCCTCCCGCCGTGGCGTTGGCCGTAACGCTGGCTCCAGCTACCCCACTGGCAATGCTGGCCGTGACCGATACCGGATTGATGCTCGCCCCCGAGCCTGAACCGGTGTAGGTCACTACCCCGCCATCGACCGGCTCACTGTTGGCACTGACCACTGTTACCAGCAGCGGGTTGGCAAAGGCCGTACCGACCGTAGCCGACTGATTGTTGCCGCCGGTGCGGGCCAGCGTAAAGCCCCGCGACTCGAAGGAACCGATGTCGGTAGCCCCTACCCGCGCAATGCCCCGCTGATCGGTGGTGGGGGCGCCCGAGGTCGTACCGGCGTTGATGGCCGGGCTACCCGGCAGCAGGGCGTGGGTCTGGAAAGGACCGCCGTAGTTACCCAGCGGAGCCAGCAGGGCATCAACGCCTACCTGGTTGTTACTGACCCCGTTGGTTAAGCCACTCGAACCGCTAGTGCCGATCACATTGTAGGAAGAATTTGCCGCGACAGAACCAGCAATATCAGGATTGGCATTTGCGCTATTGCCCGCAACGATACAGTTTTTGAGCACCAACGCACCAGAACTATTGGTAAAAATAGCCCCTTCATTGGCTATGTTCGCTGAGATGGTTGTGTTGATGAGCGTAGCGCTTGCGTCGTCTTTCAAACTGACTGCACTACCACGACTGTTTACTCGGTTGCCACTAAATGTACAATTGGTTATAAGACCAGTAGTGTTGTCACGAAAACCAATCCCTCCTCCCTCGAATGCCTGATTGGCGGTGAATAAGCAATTCGTAATTGTGGCAGGCCCACCAGCAGAAAAAATTCCGCCACCAACATTACTAGATATATTACCAGAAAACAATGTATTGGTAACATTTAATGAGCCATATTTTTGACAAATAGCAGCACCTGTAGGACCTGAATTACTTACAAACGAACAACCATTGACGATCAGTTGAACAGTAATAGTTCTTACCCCGCCCCCTTCGTAGGTAGCACTATTATTTCGAAATAGGCAATTGGTCAGGGTTAATGAACCTCCGCTATTAATACCCCCCCCGTTATCCTGATCGGCAAACCCATCGGCAATGGTAAATCCACTAAAACTGACCGTGTTATTATTAGGAATGTTAAAAATGCGATAGTTTCCCCCCGAGCTCCGGCGTACGGTGAGGTTGCTGGCCCCCGGCCCGATGAAGGTCACATCATCGACAATATCAGGCAGCACCGAAGCCAGGTTGATGGTCCCGCTGGCAGTGGCTGTGATGGTGAACGGCCCCGGGCAGGTCGAGGCCGCCACGTCGAGCATGGCCTGCCGCAAACTCCCCGCCCCTGCATCGTTAGTGTTGGTGACCACAAACGAGCTAACCCTGACACTCACCGTCACACTCGTGGTGGCCGTGGCCGATGGGCCACCGTCGTTCACCGTCAGCGTGAAACTCTGAGCACCCGAACCACTGGCTGTCAGGCTCTGGCTCAGATCTGTGCTGCTGGTCGTCGCACTCGTAGAACTAGTGCCGTTGGTGAGGGTGTAGTTGTAGCTGCCCGTCACGTTACCCACCGTGGCCGTAAACGTGATGGGACTACCCGCACAAACCGTGTTGTCCACCGCACTGAAACCGGCAATGGTCGGTACTCCCGGGCTGTTGGTCAGGTTGAAGTTGATCGTCGGGCTTGCGCCATTGGCTGTGGCCGCCACCGTGTAGGGGCCTCCCGCCGTGGCGTTGGCCGTGACACTGGCTCCGGCTACCCCACTGGCAATGCTGGCCGTGACCGATACCGGATTGATGCTCGCCCCCGAGCCTGGACCGGTGTAGGTCACTACCCCGCCATCGACCGGCTCACTGTTGGCACTGCTCACCGTTACCCGCAGCGGGTTGGCAAAGGCCGTATTGACTGTAGCCGACTGGCTGCTGCCGCTGGTGAGGGCTACCGCAAAGCCCCTCGACTCGAAGGAACCGATGTCGGTAGCCCCTACCCGCGCAATGCCGCGCTGATCGGTGGTGGGGGCGCCCGAGGTCGTACCGGCGTTGATGGCCGGGCTACCCGGCAGCAGGGCGTGGGTCTGGAAAGGACCGCCGTAGTTACCCAGCGGAGCCAGCAGGGGATTGAACACTATGATATTGTTATTAACCCCATTGGTAAGCCCGCCCGAACCACCCGCGCCGACTACGTTGAACGAAGAGGAGGCATCCACACTGCCGCCAGAAATATTGCCCTGGGGGTTTCTGGCAACAATACAGTTCTTCAGAACAGGGCCATTGCCAAGTGTTCTTACTGCCGCTCCCCCGGTGTTATTCGTAATTGTCGTGTTAATCAAAGTTGACGCACCAACAAGAAGTGCAGCCGCCGAGCTCGCCGTATTACCACTAAAGGTACAGTTGGTAATAAGTGAGCCATCTCTTAGTGATGCCCCTCCTCCACTATCGGTTGCACTATTGCCCGTGAACAGACAATTGGTTATCGTGGCCGTATTAAGCGAGAGTAATGCACCTCCTTCGTTAGGGTTGCCGTTTCCACCAGCAGCATTTCCCGTAAACAGACTGTTCGTTATACTTAAAGTCGATCCAATATTATAAATTCCCCCTCCGGCTCCGCTGGCTCTATTGCCATTAAACGTGCAAGCAATGACTGTCAACTGGTTAGCATTACTAACACCCGCTCCATTTTGATTATCTGTCGTCTGATTGTTCGAAATAACGCAGTTAGACAAGGTTAACATTCCATTGTTCTTGATACCCCCCCCGTCGATCTCTATTCCATCAGAAACGGTAAACCCGCTGAAACTAACCGTGTTCGCACTGGGTATAGTAAAAATACGGTAGTTACCCCCCGAACTCCGGCGTACGGTGAGGTTGCTGGCCCCCGGCCCGATGAAGGTCACATCATCGACAATATCAGGCAGCACCGAAGCCAGGTTGATGGTCCCGCTGGCAGTAGCCGTGATGGTGAACGGCCCCGGGCAGGTTGAGGCCGCCACGTCGAGCATGGCCTGCCGCAAACTCCCCGCTCCCGCATCGTTAGTGTTGGTGACCACAAACGAACTAACACTCACCGTCACACTGGTGGTGGCCGTGGCCGATGGGTCGCCGTCGTTCACCGTCAGCGTGAAACTCTGAGCACCCGAACCACTGGCTGTCAGGTTCTGACTGAAAGCCGGGCTGCTGGTCGTCGCACTCGTAGAACTGGTGCCGTTGGTGAGGGTGTAGTTGTAGCTGCCCGTCACGTTACCCACCGTGGCCGTAAACGTGATGGGGCTACCCGCACAAACCGTGTTGTCCACCGCACTGAAACCGGCAATGGTCGGTGCTGCCGGGCTGTTGGTCAGGCTGAAGTTGGTCGTTAGCGATGCCCCTCTGACTGTAGCTGCTACGGTGTAGGGGCCTCCCGCCGTGGCATTGGCCGTAACACGGGCTCCGGCTAACTCACCGTCAATGCTGGCCGTGACCGATACTGGATTGATGCTCGCACCCGAGCCCGGCCCGCTGTAAGTCACTACCCCGCCCTTGACCGGCTCACTGTTGGCACTGAGCACTGTTACCAGCAACGGACTGGCAAAGGCCGTACCGACCGTAGCCGACTGATTGTTGCCGCTGGTGAGGGCTACCGCAAAGCCCCGCGACTCAAACGAGCCGATGTCGTTAGCCCCTTCCCGCGCAATGCCGCGCTGATCGGTGGTGGGGGCGCCCGAGGTCGTACCGGCGTTGATGGCCGGACTTCCCGGCAGCAGGGCGTGGGTCTGGGTGGGGCCGCCGTAGTTGCCTAAAGGGGCCAGCAGGGCATCGACCCCGACGATGTTGTTATTAACTCCGTTGGTAAGCCCGCCCGAACCGCCCGTGCCGATCACGTTATAGCTGGAACCACTGATCGTGCCATTATTATCGATGTCATTAGGGGCCGTACCAGCCTGATTAGTGTTACCGGCGATGATACAATTTTTGAACGTAGCGGTAGTCTCTTCATTAAGACGGACACCTCCCCCGTCATCGCTTTTATTCAAGCTAAAGGTGCTGTTGGTAAATAATCCTGAACTTCCTGACAATCCTGAACTTCCTGACGCATCAATTGCCCCTCCCCCGACATTGCCAATATTGTTGCTGAAAGTACAATTGGTGACCGTAAAGTTTGTCCTGAATCTCCCTCCCCCGCCAAAATCCGCTGAATTGCCTGCAAACAAACAATTAACGAGCGTAGCGTTAGCAACACTGCCAAATGCATATAATCCCCCCCCTCATTAGAAGTATTATTGATGAAGGTACTGTTGGTAACACTCAGCAATGTGCCAAATGCATACAATCCCCCCCCAAATGTTCCAGCAGAATTTCCTTCGAAACGGCAGTTACTGACCGTTAACCTATCTAAATTACGAACACCGCCCCCAGCTGAGGTAGCTCGATTATTTCGGATAACGCAGTTAGACAAGGTCAAAACGCCATTATTTCTGATGCCCCCCCCGTCACCCTGATCGGCTAACCCATCGGCAATGGTAAAGCCGTCGAAACTGACCGTGTTGTTATTAGGAATGTTAAAAATGCGATAGTTACCCCCCGAGCTTCGGCGCACGGTGAGGCTGCTGGCCCCTGGCCCGATGAAGGCGATGTCTTGAGTGATGTTGGGCAGTGCAGAGGCCAGATTGATTGTGCCACTCACACTGGCAGTGATCGTAAACGGACCCGGACAGGTGGTTACGTCGAGCATGGCCTGCCGTAAACTCCCCGCTCCCGCATCGTTGGTGTTAGTGACCGTGTATAAAGAGGTACATGCCTTCAAAAAGGCCATTCCCTGAATACTAAACGCACCGGTGCCAGGTGGCGTAAACAGCACGCTGCTTGTGTTATCAGCCCGGTCGATAGCCAGAATCCGGGGAGTATTGGTGCGGTTATCGGCTGCGATTATGCGGTTGTTGTCCGCATCTAGCGCCAGGTCGCCGGGTAAATTAATGTAGCCCGTAGCCAACTGTACATCCCCTGTTCCGTCTAAATTAACTCGTCGCAGCTGATCATTGGTACCAGCTCCCAGGCCGTCGCTCACTTCGTAGTACAGGTAATTGTTGGTCGGGTCAACCGTCATACCGGTTACGGCACTAACATTTGTCAGAAAGGTTGTAACGGCATTATTGCTCAGGTCCACCGCCAGGATCTTAGGGGCCGACGGACGGGCGTCGGCAATCAGCAGCCGGTTGTTGGCGGCATCGAGAATCATGACTCCGGGGAGTTGAACAAAGCCAGTGGCCAGTTGCACATCGCCCGTGCCGTCCAGATTGATTCGACGCAGTTGATCGGTGTTGGTAGCGGCCACATTGTCGCTGACGAGATAATACAGATAGCGATTCACGGGGTCAATGGCCAGTCCGGCGCAAGCACTGCCCGACTGGGTCGAACTGACAAAGGTCGTGCTGACTCTCGAACTCAGGTTGACCGCATACACCTTTGGCAATACGCTCGGCCGTTGCTCGGCCACAAATACCCGGTTGTTAGCCTGGTCGATGACTACCACGCCTGGAAAATCGGCGAAGTTGGTAGCGATCTGCACATCCCCTGTTCCATCGGCATTCACTCTTCGGAGCTGGTCGGTTCGGGTGGTGGTAGCCCCGTCGCTCAGGGTATAATAAATCTGAGCCTTAGCAGGCAATAGGCTGGTGAGCATCAGCACCAGCCCCGGCAATAACGTTCGCCTACATGGAAACAGACGATAGGCCGACAGGCGAACATGGAGAAAAGCCTTGATGTGGGTAATCAGACGGGTTGAAACGGAAAAGTTCATCATAATTGAACAAAAGCAGGTGACAAGAACCAACCAGGTAAAACAAAAAATCGGTTAACATAGACTTGTATGACGTAGTACCCGAGCAATGCCACTAGAGCTAGTTATGCTTCGTGACTTGGGAAGTATGAAAACGACTATACCCTGAGCGCGGTACGACCCCGCAAATCGGGCAGGGCAAAGGTGGTGATGCCGTCCCCGCCGTAGGTGGTGCCGATGAGGGCGAACAAAGCATTATTTTGGGCGATAGATAATAAGCGTCCATCGCAGAAAGCCCAGCCTTTGGGCGCGAAGTCGAAGCTGAATAGGGCAATCATACCAATGAATGGTTCTACAGTAGTGATGCGTTTTTACAGTAAATGAAATAGAAAACCTGGTAACACTTTTTTACTTACAAATAGGGCAGCAAGTACGCTCTAGCTTCACTTCTGCGCTAACACTCCTGTTACAACTTTTACCACTTATGTTACATACAGGTCTATAAACTAGTTTTTCCAAAGATTTACACAGCTATTATGCAATAACTCTCCCGGCAACATCCTGTCCTATGCTCCGAAAACCAACGCTAACCAACAGCATTGATTACTAACAAAAAGTTATCGATGTAACATAATTGTTAACAATTGAAACAAGAGTGTTAGCACGTTCTCTGGTAGATACGCTACTTGCCGAGGCAATTGAACGGTTCAGTTGCGTAGTAAGCTATTTCTCTTTATGCACCCTAAAAAACCAGTACCTTCGCCTAACGCATTACCCCAAAAACCTAACCTTCTTTTCATTATCACCGACCAGGATCGGGGGCTGATGCACTTCCCACCCGGGTGGGAAGAACAGAACCTGACGGCTATGCCCCGGCTCCGCAAAAACGGCCTTACCTTTACCCAGGCCTTCTGTAGTACGTGCATGTGTTCGCCCAGCCGTGCGACGCTGTTTACGGGTCTGTTTCCGCCCGAGCACAGCGTCATCCTGACGCTCACTCAGGACATGACTTACTCTGATAAGGAACCCGAGTTGGCCACAGACACGCAGAATATGTCCTATATGCTGAGTGCCAGTGGATATAATGTGAGCTATATTGGCAAGTGGCACTTGTCCAAAGACACGTATGGTGGTTTCGATAACATGGTTCCCAAGGATATGCTGGCCTACGGCTTCTCGGGCTGGATCCCGCCCGATGCGGGCGAGGATGTGGCCCCGGAACACTTCGGTGGGGGGCGGGCCAATCGCGACCTGGCGTATGTTAATCAGGCCATCAACTTCCTCTATAACGTACAGCAGGGCAATAACCCTGAGCCCTTTGCCCTGTTTCTGTCGCTGGTGAATCCCCACGACGTGCTGGCCTTTCCGAAAGACTGGAGAGAAGACTATGCTCCGGAATACCTGGAGGGTGACATTCAACTACCCGCCACGGTACACGAAGACCTCAGCCACAAACCCACCGTGCAGCAACTGCTGGTGCCTTACCTGGCCGAAGGGCTCGGCCCCCTGCCTACCGACGAGATGAAGCGGCAGTATCTAAATTTCTACGGCAATCTGATTGCCCACACCGATGCGCAGATCAACTCCGTGCTTGATGTACTTTATCAGGTATTCGATACGGCCACCGGGCGGTCGCTGGCCGACAGTACCATCGTTGTCCGCACGGCCGATCATGGCGAGATGGGCATGACCCACAACGGCATGCGGCAGAAGATCTTCAACGCCTACGAAGAAACCATGAGTGTACCCATGGTCATCTCGAACCCGGTGCTGTTCCCCCACGCTCAGGTTAGCAATCAGTTTTTCAGCTTAGTGGATATGATGCCGACCATCGACGGCCTGCTCAAGCTGGGTAACCCACTAGGCTATACGTTCCGGGGCTGCGATCTGTCGCCGGTGATTCGGCACCCGCAGACGAGCGAGGTCGTGCAGGACGCCATCCTGTTTACGTTCGATGATTTCCGGGCGGGCAATGGCAACGAAATTAACCCCTTACCCGCGGCCAACCGCATCCGCTGCATCCGCGAAGAGCGCTGGAAGTACGCCTACTACTTCTACATTGCTCCGCCTGAGCAGGACCCGCCCCAAAGCTACCCCCGCGAGTACGAGATGTACGATTTACATCACGACCCGAACGAAACCCATAACCTGGCTAACCCAAACAGCCCGCTTTATAACGATTCAGTCATTGCAGCCGAGCGCGAACGACTTCACCGAAAACTACTGGCCCTGGAAGAAGAAAAGCTGGGAGCGGTCACGATGATCGAGGACGAACTCGCATCTATGCGGTAGGTGGTGCTGGCAGTATAAACCTATAAGGTCTTTGAGACCTTATAGGTTTGACCGGATACTACTTTTCAACTGAGATCATGGATGCTTTATCGTTTGCTGACGGGTCTGGCGTGACCCGGTCTGGCGTGACCCGGTCTGGCGTGACCCGGTCTGGCGTGACCCGGTCTGGCGTGACCCGACTATACTGAGAAGGTGTTACCCCGTGCTGTTCCTGAAATACTTTGGCGAAATAAGACAGATTGTCGAAGCCCACCGCTAACGCCACCTGAGTAACGTTTTGATCGCCCTTTCGTAGTAGCTCAGTAGCCACTGTCAGGCGAGTGTGCCGAATAAACTCGGTGGTCGTCAAATTGGTCAATGCTTTGAGTTTACGGTGCAGTTGCACCCGGCTCATATTAACGGCTTCGGCCAGAATTTCGACGGTAAAGTCGGTTTGATCAAGATGCTGTAACACGACTGCCTTAAGCCGGTCCAGAAACGCCTGCTCGGTCTTCAACAAGCCTGGTTGAGGCAGTTCGAGTGGTTCGACAAGTGTTGATACGTTTATGTTCTCTACCAGTTCGGGAGTTGCCGTTGTAAAGCGTTGGTACAGGCGTTGGCGCTGCAGGATCAGGTTACGTACTCTGGCCTGAAGTTCGGCCCGGTGGAAAGGCTTCGTCAGGTAGTCGTCAGCCCCCAGCATGAAACCCTCAATGCGATCCTCAACTGTCGCCTTGGCGGTAAGCATGATCACCGGAATATGACTGGTCGCTTCCTGGCTTTTTAAAGCTTTACAAAATCCGAAGCCATCCAGCCGGGGCATCATCAAATCACAGATGACCAGGTTAGGTAGGCTAGCGGTTGCTTTTTCGAATCCTTCCTGCCCATCGACGGCTTCCAGAATCTGGTACTCTCCCCCAAAGATGCTGCGGGCATAGGTCCGGATGTCGGCATTGTCGTCAATGATGAGTAAAACATTGTCAGTGGCAAGTGATGGTTCAGCTCCTGTGGGCTCTACCTCCCTACCCGGTGACAGCGCCGACCAGCCCGGCAGCTCCACGGGGATAGGTGGGGCCATAGTTCGGGGGGCGAGGGTGTCAACGGTAACGAGCGGCAACGTAACAACGAAGGTGGTTCCTACCCCTTCCGTACTGGCTACGTCAATGGTACCACCGAGCACTTTGACCAGTTCATGCACCAGCGCCAGTCCGATACCTGTACCTTCGTAGGACCGGTTGGCCCGACCATCGACTTGGTAGAATCGCTCGAAGATATGGGCTGCGTGTTCAGGAGCGATCCCAATGCCCGTGTCGGCAACCGTGAGCTTTACACGTTCCGGTTGGCCCGAGGGTTCGTAGTGGACACTCATTCGTACTTCGTTGCCCGACGGCGTAAACTTGAAGGCATTGGCCAGCAGATTCGTAGTGATTTTCTCCAGTTTATCGACGTCAAAACTGGCCGGGCACGCCTGCATATTCTGATTGACGGTAAAGCGAATCTGCCGACTGTCGGCCAGCGAGCGGAACGAAGACGTCAGCGTACGGAAGAAAGCGGCCATGTCATCCTGCTTGGGTTCGGCCCTGAGCTGACCTGCTTCGAGCTTACTAAGGTCGAGCAGTTGATTAATCAGGCTGAGTAGTCGTTGGCCGTTCCGCTCCACCAGAGTCAGTATTGGTTCGGCAGGGAAGCGTTGTTTGAGATCGGTCAAAGGACCGAGAATCAGGGTCAACGGCGTACGGAACTCGTGGCTGATGTTGGCAAAAAACTGCGTTTTTACCGCGTCTAACTCCTGAAGTTTGTCAACCTCTACTTTTTCCCGAATCAGCGCGTCAGCCGTAGTGATCCGGTCTTTAATGTAAGACTGAACAATCCGCCCCAACACCAATGACATCGATACCATCTCAATGGCCAGAGCCACCAAGGCCAGTTGGCTAATGATTGGCCTGTAAGAGATGAGCGACAAGGTTTGCAACTGATAAACAAAGAACGGAATTGTACATAGCGTAATAGGTAAGACAAAGTGGAATCGAGTACGGTGAGGAGTAAACCAGATGAGGATTACATTCAGGAAAAACAGACCATACATCAGTGTTGATATGCTGGCAAAGAACAGACCTACGTCTGCCCGTTGTATTAAGAAAGGAAGAAATACGCCAAGAATACACACACCCATAACGCCCAGCAGTAACCAACGCAGCGGACGAAAGGCCGGTCGGTTATCGAGGAGATTATACATCCAGGCACCCATGCCCACCGGCAGCATACGCCCCATACCGTAATGCATCCATTCCAGCAGGTGAGGATGACCCGAAAAAATAATGGGATACACGCCGGTGCGCGATAGGGTGGACAGATACAATAAAAAGGTACAGACAGCGTAGAACCGAAACTGAGGATCGGGGATGAACCGGGCCAGGACGAAGTTATTGAGCGACCGAAGAATGAATAGGCCCAGAAACATCCAGATGGCAAAAATGATGACCCGGCCTTTACTCAAATTGTAATACTCCTCCCAGACGGTCACTTTGCCATACATTGTCAGACTGCTCTTAATCCGAAAATAAACGGTAACGGGAGCATTCTTAGGTAATGTGACCCGAAAAAACGGAGTAGTAGCGAAAAACCCCTGATCAACGTAAGGTCGCTTCAGGCCACCCATCTGGTGCTTGACTTGCCCATTGGGGTACACTAAATACAGATCAACATAGTCCAGGGTAGCCGCATCCAGCAGGCCCAGCAACCAGTGCTTTGTGTTCTCCTGGCTCTGATTCCTGATGGTAAACCGAAACCAGTAGGCGCTCGATGAAAATCCATATTGAAAATTTTCCGATCGGCTAGGCACAAAGTCGTGCCGACGCTGTACCTGCTCAAACGTCAGACGACCGGTTTTATCCTCCAAAATCCCCATCCGCTCACCAACAGAAGCAAATTTAGTCGTGTCGCTGACGACCGTTACCTGACTTGAAGAAGCCGACTGATGGGGATTGCTTATACCTGCCCCTTCTTTAGGTTGAGCACCGAGCCAGAACGGAAAGAAAACAAGTACGTAAAGTATGCGCATAGTAAGACCAGTTCGGCCTTAAAAGTACACAAAATGGCAAACTATAGATCTACGCCAACTATTAATTTGTATACTTACACTACTGACTTTCAGCAATTACCATCGATAACCATTGCAGAGGCAGAAAATCGCATAAACTACAGGAATAACCAGTGCTTACGCCACCATGATTAAACATTGGACAACTTCCTGTGCTGTTTATCATTTAAAATTTGGGAAGCAGAGCCATTTCCCAGACGAGCTCTCAACTGATCGTAAATTGTTATGACTCATTTTGCTTAAAGCCCTGGCTCAACGTACAATTGCTGGAGTTTGTCGCGCGTACGTTTGAGCCGCATCTTCACAGCACTTTCCGATAGTTGATAGCGCTTGCTCAACGCCTGAACAGACAGCCCCTGCTCGTACTTGAGCGTCAATAGCTCAATCTCTTTAGCCGATAGGTGCCGAAGGGCGCGGTCAAGTGCCGACAGGCGCAGGTCGGTTCCCTCGACCCCATCGAAGTCCAGCGCACAAGTTTCGATCTCGCCAGTTACTTCATCCGGCAAGGGTTCAACGAGCATACGTTTGTTGAGCCGAATCCGGTCCAGGCAATAGTGGTAGGAAATGGCGTATAGCCAACTGGAGAACGAGGAGCGGTTACGGAATGAACCTAGTCGCTCAAAGACTTTAATGAAGATATCCTGCGTATAATCTTCAGCCGCCGAGACATCCTTAGTCAGCGTGAAACAGGTTTTGTATACTTTGTGGATATAGCGGTTGTAAAGCACGCTAAAGCTTTCCGCTGATTGATAAGTCACAAACGTATCAGCCAACTGTTCATCGGTAATTTTGCTTTTTTTCATACTTGACTAGTGAGTTAAACAATCTCCTGATGGTACCTTACAGCAAATGCCAGCAACAGACTATAAACCCTATCATTACGGGTATTCAATGACGTTGAAATACCCCGGCAAGTAGCGTAAACCCACATTCAGCTGCTAACGCTGGTGTTACATTCTTTACCACTCATGTTACATACGCATAAAAAAGCCCGTTTGTGCGGGCTTTTCGGGCAGGGAATACGTTCACGGGGCAAAGCGATCAGTCGCTGCTCAATCGATAAGGCTATCAAGCTGAGCTGCGTTAAGAATCTCTTTCAAAGGCGATTAGTACAGCTCTGCTCAAGCTTTACGCAGACGATACGGTCGTCCGGTCTGGATTGACCCGGCCGTGACTAGTCCGGCTATATTGTGAGGGAAGTACACCGTACCGCTCCTGAAACACTTTGGCAAAGTAAGACAGGTTATCAAAGCCGACAGCGTAGGCCACCTGGGAGACATTTTCTTCGCCATTGCTCAAAAGTTCAGTCGCTTTTGCAAGTCGAATGTTTCTGATAAAACTAGTCGCCGTTAAATTAGCTACGGCTCTCAGTTTACGGTGGAGCTGCGTCCGGCTAAGGTTGACGTTCTCCGCCAACATCTCGACCGTAAAGTCGGCCTGGTCGATGTGTTGTAGCACCACTGCCCCCAACCGATCTATGAACTCTTGCTCCGCCTTAAGCAAGGTCGGTTCAGCAGATGCCCCAGGCTCCACATCCACCGAGTCCTGGGACGTCAGCGCCGTTAAACGTTGGAATAATCGCTGGCGTTGTTGAACCAGGTTACGAACCCGAGCCTGCATCTCGGCCCGGTTGAAGGGCTTGGTCAGGTAGTCGTCGGCCCCTAGCTCAAAGCCCTCAATACGGTCTTCGACGGTAGCTTTGGCCGTGAGCATTACGACCGGAATGTGGCTGGTTGCCTCCTGACTTTTAAGGACTTTGCAGAAGCCAAAGCCGTCGAGCCGGGGCATCATCAGGTCACAAATGACCAGATCAGGCAGGCTGGCGGTAGCCTTTTCCAGGCCATCTACCCCATCACTGGCTTCCAGAATCTGGTAATCAGCAGCGAAGATGCTTTTTAGGTAAGCCCGAATATCGGCGTTGTCGTCAATAATCAGCAGAAGATTCTCGGCCCCATCCCGTATAGCCCCGCTGGCGGCTGGCTCCTCCGGTTGGCTATCAAGGCCTTCGCCGAAGGATACTACGGCTGGCGAACCAACCTTTGCGGTTACTGGCACCGATTCGCGACTGGCCTCCTCCCTGGCTTCCAACGGTAGGGTGACGATAAAAGTAGTCCCGACGCCTTCCGTACTGGTTACGTCGATGTTGCCTCCCAATACCTTAACCAGCTCATGCACCAGGGCTAAGCCGATACCAGTCCCCTCGTAGGCCCGATTCGAACGACCGTCGGCCTGGTAGAACCGTTCGAAAATGTGCCCAACATGCTCGGCCGCAATACCGATACCGGTGTCTTCGATTGTCAATTGAACATGGCTGGACGAACTAGAGTGAACGTAGTGGACACTCATTCGTACTTCGTTACCTGCCGGGGTGAATTTAAACGCATTGGCCAGCAGGTTGCTCACGATCTTCTCCAGCTTGTCGCGGTCGAATCGGGCCGGGCATTCCTGCCGATTCTGGCTGAAGGTAAAGCCAATCTGGCGGCTATCAGCCAACGAACTGAACGAAGCCGCCAGCGTCCGAAAGAATGCAGCCATATCGCCCCAGTCCGGTTCGGCCTTGAGCTGACCCGCTTCGAGCTTGCTCAGGTCCAGCAGTTGATTAATCAGACTCAGCAGCCGCTGCCCATTCCGCTCCATCAGCGCCAGCAGCGGCTCGCCTGGCAACCGCTTTGTAAGATCGGTCAGCGGCCCCAGAATCAGCGTGAGCGGTGTGCGGAATTCGTGACTGATATTGGTGAAAAACTGGGTTTTTAACCCGTCGAGCTCCGACAGCCGACTGGCTTCTTTCTGTTCGTAGACAAGGCGTTGTTCCAGTAGCAGCCGCTGCGTCTGCACCCGGTATAACTGCCACCCACTCACCCCGATAATGATAGCGTAGAACAGATAAGCCCACCAGGTACGATACAACGGCGGATGAACCCGAATCTGAAGCTCGACGGGTTTGCTCCAGCTTTGCCCATCCGATGAGCCCATCATTTGCAGCGTATAGTTGCCATCGGGTAGCTGGGCGTAGTTAGCAAAGCGGTTGGTGCCCCCTGCTACCCAGTTGTCGTCGATGCCCTTCAATCGGTAGCGGTACCTATTTTTGGCCGGGTTCGTAAAATCCATCACCGCAAACTCCAGCGTTACCCCGTTCTGATCATACGACAAATCGATGGCAGGTATACGTTCGATGCTTTGGGATAATATGCCATCTGGACTGCCGACTGTTACGGGCTCGTTATTGATTTTCAGGCCGACAATGTGCGCCTGGGGAGGAGTTGTTTTACCGGCAACGTCGCGCGGGTTGAACTCGGTGAGCCCGTTTATGCCCCCGAATAAGAGTTTACCCGAAGCTCCCTTGACAAACGAACCCGTGTTGAACTCATCGTCCTGCAAGCCATCCGCTTTGGTAAAATTACGAAAGGCAAACGTTCGGGGGTTGAACTGAGCTAGTCCTCGGTTGGTACTCATCCACAGGTTCTTAAACGCATCGACCAGAATGCCGTAGACTACTTTGTTAGGCAACCCCTGCGCTTCGGTAAAATGCCGAAATTGGCCCGCACTGGCGGACCGGGCGTGTTTATCCAGCCGCTCTAGTCCACCGCCTTTGGTACTAACCCACAAATACCGAAGCGGTTCATAAGGATCATCGACCATACTCGACACCACATCGTTACTCAGGCTCTGCCGATCCGCAGGGCTATTCTTGTAGAGCGAGAAACTTGGTTTCGTCTGTGGATGATCCGCTCGCACCAATCCCCTGGGCGTACCAATCCAGAGCGTGCCTGTCTGGTCAAAATAGAGGGCTGACGTTTCGATCTCGGCACCACGCTGCGGAAGTAGATGGCTATAGCTAAATACCGTAAAGGATTCCGTTACTGGATCAAAGCGCAGGAGTTTTCCGTTCGTTGCCCCGATCCATAACTGTCCGGCTTTATCTTCGAGGGTTTGATTTTGATTGATGCCGAATGCCGTTTGAGCCGGTAGCGGATAATGGTTTAATAAGGCACCCTTACTGGAGTACCTGAGTAACTGATGAAATTTTCCCGCAACACCAAAATCAATGGTTGATACCCAGAAATCACCCGCTTTGCTCTGCATCAGGAAATCCACATGATAGTCGTTGGATTGCCTTATTCCATTCAGGAATGGCACGAGCTTATTGGTTACCTCATCGATTCGGCCATACGTTGACGAATAGCGCGCATACGACCGCCCCTGTTGGTCCTGAGTAAGATAGGCCAGGGATGTATTGGGCAGGTAGGTCTTAAATTGCTTGACTTTCGGATTGAAAACCCGCAATCCATACCCGGCTGTGCCGACCCAAATCAAGCCGGTTTTATCTTTAGTCATCGTTCGTAGACCATACATGTCCGGCGGCATAGCCGTAAATGCGTTTTGCGGGGTTAGGCTCTCTTGCGCCAGTAGCTGAGCCGGTGACATCAGCCACAAATACTCCAGCGTAGCTATCGCTACCGTGTTTGCATCAAGTAGCTTCACCAGTACGCTGGTCGTCTGGCTGGGCAGGTGAATCGCTTTGTGAGTGGCTCCCCGCCAGCTATGGATGTAGGTATTCATGGCAGAAAACCAGTATTCTCCTGCCCCCGCGTCGTCAACTAAGGACCAATCTTTTTGTGATAAGCCAGGAGGCCGATTAATCGCTTGCATGCCCGTCATGTGCCGCCAGTTGAAGAGACACATACCATAGGTAGTCCCCACAATCGCCCGGCCGTCGGTCTCAAACTGAATATGGTGAGCCGTGGCATTGGTGGCCATACCAGCGAGGGTAATCTGCTGAAACGTTGCCTGGCTGGTAAAATTGACGACCTTGGGGAAACTCGTTTTCAGTTCGGTCGGCAGGGTAATTTTAAAGAGTTTGTCCTGATCAGTATTCACCCAGATATTGCCCTCGGGGTCTTCGGCCAGCAACCTGACTTCGTAATTACCCGCATTGGTTGACTGCCGATCACTAATATCGATGTGGTAGAAGCGTTGAGTCTGGGCATCGTATAAATTCAATCCCTGGTTGAGCGTTCCGACCCACAGCCGCCCCCGGCTATCGATCAGCAGCGCCGAGCAGGCATTGTCGGATAGGCTGTATTCGTTGTAGGGGTCGTGGGTAAACACGGTGAAGTTATGCCCATCGTAGCGGTTGAGTCCGTCTTTGGTCGCCACCCAGACAAAACCGTTCTGGTCCTGCTTGAGGTCATAAATCATCCCCTGCGAAAGGCCGTCGGATATGGTCAGTTCCTTCCAGCCTTTGGTTGTACGCTGGGTTGGTTGCGCAAAAAGGAATAAGGGAAAGAAAATAAGCAGGTACAGTACACGCATAATAAGACAAATTGGCCTTAAAAATACGCAAAACGACAAATCTAATATCTACTCTACCTATTAAAATGTATACTTACGCCACTCACTTCAAATAGCTTCATTACCACCTGTGCAACAGGTTGTTAATAAAGGATATAACGTATAAAGGTTGCCTTAGGGCGTTGGATCAACATATAGTTGCTGGAGGTTATCGCGCGTACGTTTGAGCCGCATTTCCACCGCGCTTTCCGGTAGTTAATATTGCTTACCAATGGGCTGATTAGCCAATCAATCTCTTTCTCTTTAGGCGATAGCTACTGGACGGTATGATTTTATCCGGAACATACTGACTTTGGGAGGCTACATCCCGACGGTGAAATCGGTCTTATTAATAGGTTATGTTGCCACTGCCTTTTAGCGATACTTTTTCAAAAACCTTAGCCGGGATCTAACCTGCTTTATCCATTCCCGCGCCATCAATTCGTGACCAAATATGGTTGGGTGGATGCCATCCCAGATCCAATAGTCGGCGCTTTTCTGCCTGATGCCTTTATCGAGCGCAGCCGGATAATCGACTACCACCGCGTCGAACTCCTGGGCGAGCTTTCGCACGACATCCTGCCGCTTTGCCACCGCATCCCGCCACAACTCCCAGTTCTCGGCACGCTTGCCAACGGGGTACACAAATGGTAGCCCCAGCACAAACAACGTGTCTGGGTTCTGCTGCTTGCTTTGCGTTAAAATGTCCCGGTACCCAGTCTCGAAAGCATCCAACCCCGGTGCTTCGGCGGGTTTATCGATGGAAAACGCGGTGTCATTAACACCAATCAGTATGCTGAGCACATTAGGCTTGAGCGCCAGCGTGTCAGTCTGCCAACGTTTTTGCAGGTCGGGCACGCGATTGCCACTAATGCCCCGGTTGTAAAATGTAAAATCGTTTTCGGGAAAATCAGCTCCGATGCGGCTGGCAATGGCAAAGGCGTAACCGTGACCCATAATGTGGTTCGGATCAGTATTCCGCCCCCGGTTGCCGTCGGTGATAGAATCGCCCTGAAATAGAAAGACTAATCCTTTTTCTTCCGCAGGTGAGATAAGCGTAGTGACCGGTTGAAAGAGAGTTTGACCGGGAGCAAGGCCCGTGACAACTATTGTTTTTAGAAATGCCCGTTTAGACAGTCTGTGACTCATTTTTGGCTAGCGAACAGGTACGGTTTTACGCGATTCATATTGAATAAAAACCTTAAGCCACTTCTGAAACCAGATGCGTGTGTTCAGATTAAGTTTTCTTAACCCACAAACCACCGGGCCTCTTCGGCCGTTTACAGGTAGCAACATCAAAAGCAGTTGCCCCAAACAAATTCATTACGTCTATGAAAATTACCCGCAACGCGTCGGCTCATTGGGCTGGCACCGGCAAAGATGGTAAAGGTACGCTCACCACCGCCAGCACCGTTCTCAATCAAACTCAGTATTCCTTCAACACTCGCTTTGAAAATGGCGTAGGCACAAATCCCGAAGAATTGGTAGCGGCCGCTCATGCGGGTTGCTTCGCGATGCAATTAGCCTTCAACATTCAACAAGCGGGTTTTGCCGCTGATTCGCTGGATGTCAAGTGCGACATCACCCTGGAGGATAGCGGCATCACCAGCTCAAAACTGACCCTTAAGGCGGCTGTACCAGGCCTCGACAAAGCCAAGTTCGACGAACTGGTTGATCATGCCGAGCACAATTGCCCCATCTCGAAGCTATTCAACACCACCATCAGCGTGGATGCGACGTTGGCTTAAATAGTGAATGAGCGAATGAGCGAATGAGTGGAAAGCCAGCGCAATCACTCATTCGCTCATTCACTATTTCGCTCTTTATTTTACAAACAACAGCTCGCGGTACTTCACTAGTGGCCAGTCTTCATCATCAACGATTTGCTCAAGCTTATCGACTTCATAACGAATGATATCGAAATGGTCTTTTACCTCGGTAGCGTAGAGTTTAGCTCGCTCAGTCGTGTCCGTTACGTTATTGGCTTTTTTGCGGGCCTCAATCATGGACTCGGTTTGGCGCTTAATGGCCATCACGCGGGTTGAAATCTCCCGCAGGATGTCTTTAATTGGCTCGGCTTCGGCTGTCATGCCCAGCTCCACCAGGTTGCGGGCGGTTTCGGCCAATTTGTTTTGGTATTTCAGTGCCGTCGACACCACGTGATTCATGGCCAGGTCGCCCATCACGCGCGACTCGATTTGCACGTTCTTAATGTACTTTTCGAGCTCTATCTCGTAGCGCGACTCCACTTCGGCATGGTTCATGATGCCCGTCCGCTCGAACAAGGCCAGCGACTCCGGCTGTACATAGACGCCTAAAGCTTCTGGCGACGATTTAATATTTGACAGACCGCGCCGGGCGGCTTCTTCGACCCACTCGTCGGAGTAGCCATTCCCCTCGAACAGAATTCGCTTCGAGTTGGCGTAGTACTCTTTCAAAATATCGACAATGGCCAGTTCTTTCTTCTCGCCCCGCGCCAACCGGCCGTCGAGATCCGTCTTGAACTTGTTTAGTTGGTCAGCCACAATACCGTTCAGCACAATCATTGTCGACGCCGAATTGGCGGAGCTTCCCACCGCCCGGAATTCAAATTTATTGCCCGTAAAAGCAAACGGCGAGGTTCGGTTCCGGTCGGTGTTGTCGCGCATCAGGCTCGGGATGCGATTCAGGCCTAGTTTGTAATACACATTGTCGCCCTTGTTGACGGTCACTTCCGATTTCGTTTCCAGATCATTGAGCGCCTGGGTCAACGTTTCGCCCAGAAACACCGAGACGATGGCGGGTGGGGCTTCGTTGGCCCCCAACCGGTGCTCGTTACCGGCCGAGGCAATGCTGGCCCGGAGTAAATCGGCGTTATCATGCACCGCTTTCACTACGTTTACCAGGAACGTCAGAAACCGCAGACTTTCTTTTGGACGAGTGCTGGGAGCCAACAAGTTGACGCCGGTATTGGTCCCCATCGACCAGTTATTGTGCTTGCCACTACCGTTGATACCGGCAAATGGTTTTTCATGAAAAAGTACCTTCAGGTTATGCTTCTCGGCAATTTTCTCCATGAGGTCCATCAACAACGCATTGTGGTCAATGGCCAGATTCACCTCTTCAAAAGTAGGCGCCACCTCAAACTGCCCCGGTGCTACTTCGTTGTGACGAGTTCGTACGGGCATACCGAGTTTCATGGATTCAAACTCGAAGTCGACCATAAAGGCGTTGATTCGGGGCGGAATCGACCCGAAATAATGGTCTTCCAACTGCTGCCCCCGTGCGGGCTGATGCCCAAAAATGGTACGGCCCGCCAGCACCAGATCAGGGCGGGCGTAGAACAACGCCCGATCGACCACAAAGTATTCCTGCTCGGGTCCGAGTGTGGGGGTAACTTTGGTTATGCTACGGTCAAAATACTGACAAACTGCCGTGGCAGCCTTGTCCAGCGCATTAAGAGCCTTCAGCAAAGGCGTTTTGTAATCGAGCGCTTCACCGGTATAGGAGATGAAAACCGATGGGATACAAAGCGTTTTCCCACCGGCTCCGTTATCCATCAGAAAAGCCGGTGACGAAGGGTCCCAGCCGGTATAGCCCCGCGCTTCAAACGTATTCCGCAACCCTCCATTGGGAAACGAGGACGCATCGGGCTCCTGCTGAACCAGCGCACTGCCTTTAAATTTTTCGATAGCTTTCCCGTCGATGGTAATGTCAAAGAAAGCATCGTGTTTTTCGGCCGTTTCGCCCGTTAGTGGTTGAAACCAGTGGGTGTAGTGGGTAGCTCCTTTCGAGGTGGCCCATGATTTCATGGCCCCGGCCACTTCGTCGGCGATGGCCCGGTCAATCTGGCCGTTGGTCTGGATAGCTTCGGTTACTTTCAGATACGCTTCGGGCGAAAGCAGGGCCCGCATTACTTCATTGTTAAATGTATTACTGCCGAAGAAGTCGCCAACCCGTTCCACAGGAGCTACTACAGGTATTGCCTGACGACTCTGGGCAATTTCAAGGGCTTTAAATCGGAAATTAGACATGTCTGGTTCAGGTAATTTTTGATTGAAAAATTAACCAAACATACATGCCTTCGAAACGTATTACAATGCCTTACCCAAAAAAGCCCGACCACTCACCTAGCCGGGCTTCTGCTAGCTATTGATGATAAATCGTAATAAGTTGTTTCAATACCTTATTTGTTACATTCAGCCATATTACAACACTCAGTTTTTCTAATATACAATGGTTATTGAACCTTATTACTAACATTAGTCAATGAATTAGCCAAAATAGCGCTATTTTGGCTAATTCATTGACTAATGTTAGGCGACTTATGCCAATTCATATTACAATACCCCGTTTACTATCCAAACCAATACGTCAACGGCTGATTGAATCAGACAAAATCATTATTTTGTACGGTCCCCGGCAGGTTGGTAAAACTACCTTAGTGCGCGAATTAATCAACACATTGCCTTATCGGTCACTGAACGTAAATACTGACGAAGCCATGTATGAAAGCGTGCTTTCAGGACGGGACCTTGCTCAGATGAAGCTCCTGGTTGAAGGGTATGAGCTCCTGTTTATTGACGAAGCCCAACGAATTCCTGACATTGGCATAAACCTTAAAATCCTTCACGATGCCTTGCCTGCATTAAAGATTATTGCTACAGGATCGTCGTCTTTTGAACTGGCCAACCGCACCAAAGAAGCCCTTACCGGCCGCACCTGGACGTATGAGCTTTTTCCGATTTCGCTGGGCGAACTTCGGCAGCAGCAAAACGCCTTTCTGCTACAGCAGCGGCTGGAGGAATTACTTCGTTTTGGCTCCTACCCCGATACGCTTCAACTAGCAAACGCGGCCGATAAAGCACAATACCTCCGGGAGCTTTCTTCAGCTTATCTGTACAAAGACGTCCTTGAAATGGCCTCTATCCGGCACGCCGATAAACTTCGTAAACTTCTTCGACTGCTGGCGTTCCAGGTTGGTTCGGAGGTTTCACTCAACGAGTTAGGCAACACGCTGGGTATGAGCAAAGACACCGTCAATACGTATATAGACCTGCTTGAGAAAGCATTTGTCGTCTTTCGGCTATCTGGCTTCAGCCGAAACCTCCGGAAAGAAATTAGCAAAATGGATAAGATTTATTTCTATGACCTTGGCATCCGTAATGTGCTCATAGACAACTTCCAACCGCTTGACTTACGAACCGATGTCGGCGCACTTTGGGAGAATTTTCTGGTCGTAGAACGTCAGAAACGTAATGCTTATATGGGGCAATTTGCCAATACTTATTTTTGGCGAACCTACACTGGTGCTGAGCTCGACTATGTTGAAGAAGCCGATGGACAATTAACGGGCTACGAATTCAAATTTTCGCGGAAGTTAGCTAAGGCCCCAGCCTCCTGGATCGCTACCTATCCCGACGCGGGGTTCGACGTAATCAATCAGGATAACTACCTCTCTTTTTTACTTTAGCCAGGTGTCAGGCAGGACTCAATAGAAAAGCCCGACCACTTGCGTAGCCGGGCTTCTGCTAGCTATTGATTATCAATTAAGCCACTTCTTCCAATACACTGGCCGACTTAACGGTCTTGATGATGCGAGCGGCTACCTTATACGGATCAGCTGCCGAGTTTGGCCGACGATCCTCTAACCAGCCTTTCCAGCCGCGCTCTACCGTAGCGATTGGGATACGAATCGAAGCACCCCGGTCTGATACACCATACGAGAACTGATCGATCGACTGGGTTTCGTGCTTACCAGTCAACCGCATTTCGTTGTCAGCGCCATACACCGCGATGTGCTCTTTAACGACTGGTGCAAACGACTGACAGATTTTGTCGTAAATGTCTTTGCTACCGGCGGTGCGCAACACTGAGTTCGAGAAGTTAGCGTGCATACCCGAGCCGTTCCAGTCGGTGTCGCCCAATGGTTTGCAGTGCCAGTTGATAGAAACGCCGTATTTCTCACCGATACGTTCCAGGATGTAGCGAGCCACCCAGATCTGATCACCGGCGTCTTTCGCCCCTTTGGCGAAGATCTGGAACTCCCACTGCCCGGTAGCTACCTCAGCATTTATACCTTCAACGTTCAGGCCAGCGTCCAGACAAGCGTCCAGATGCTCTTCAACAATGTAACGACCATAAGCGTTTTGTGCGCCAACTGAGCAGTAGTAAGGGCCTTGCGGACGACTTGGGAAGCCTTCAGCCGGGAAGCCGAGCGGCTTGTTGATCGACGTATCCCACAAGAAGTACTCCTGTTCGAAACCGAACCAGAAATCATTGTCATCATCTTCAATCGTAGCACGACCATTCGACTCGTGGGCCGTACCATCGGCGTTCAATACCTCGCACATGACGAGATATCCATTCTTACGCTGTGGATCAGGGCAGATGAAAACCGGCTTCAGTAAGCAATCCGACGAACCGCCGGGTGCCTGTTCCGTTGACGAGCCGTCAAACGACCAAAGTGGGCAATCTTCGAGCTTGCCCGAAAAGTCTCCTTCAATTTTGGTTTTTGAACGTAGGCTTTGGGTGGGCTTGTAGCCATCGAGCCAAATGTACTCTAACTTCGACTTTGCCATGATGTACAGGTGGATTAAACTAGATACGGGTTTTGTTACGATACTTTTAGCAAATATAGTGGGGCGTAACAATAAATTATAAATGCCATTGCTGCATCCAGCCGTATTTTTTACGGTTTTTACGGAAATATTATAATTTTAATTCGTTCAGTACACAAAACATCCATATTTATTAATAAATTTTAATTGTTTATCAACCAGTGTCCAAGTCCAATTATTCATTGAATTTAAGCTCTGTTACCTTATTATTTTGACATATCAAATGCTAAAACAGCTTATTTTATCAGAAACCGTTGTATACCATCACAGGCCTATTAACAACTATGGCTGCCCGGTTAATCTTTAATAAAGCCTGTTCATCAGACACCTGCCCCCTTCCCTTTGTTTAGCACACAGGAACCGGCCCGGCCGTTTTTTTGTAATTTTGCCGGATAGATCATTCATCGCGACCATCAATAACGCCTGACAGCCACTTTTGATACGCCCGGCTCCAAGCCTCACTATTGCATACTGTGAAAAAAGTTGCCTTTTATACACTCGGCTGCAAGCTGAACTTTTCGGAAACCTCTACCCTGGCCCGCCTGATGGAACAGCAGGGGTATGAGCGGGTAGAGTTCAATCAGCAGCCCGACATCTTTATTATTAATACGTGCTCCGTAACGGACAACGCCGACAAAAAATGCCGAAAGATCGTCCGCGAAGCGCAGAAAATTAACCCGGATGGCTACGTGGCTATCCTGGGTTGTTACGCGCAACTGAAGCCAACCGAGATTTCAGAAATTCCGGGCGTCGACGCTGTATTGGGAGCCGCCGAGAAGTTTCGGCTGCATGAGCTGATGCCCACGTTTGAAAAGGTACCAACCGGTCAGCCCGCGCGGGTGTTCAACTCGCCGATTGAACACGTTGTCGATTACCACGCATCGTACTCACTTAACGACCGCACCCGCACGTTTTTGAAAGTGCAGGACGGCTGCGATTACCCTTGTGCGTACTGTACCATTCCACTGGCACGGGGCAAAAGCCGCTCCGACACGGTAGCAAACGTCGTTAAGGCAGCCCACGAAATTGCAGGTCGTGCGGTTAAAGAAATCGTTTTAACCGGCGTAAACATTGGTGATTTCGGCCTGGTAGACGGCCTCCGGCAGGAAACGTTTTTGGATCTGGTGCAGGCGCTCGACGAGGTAGACGGCATTGAGCGGTTCCGCATCTCGAGCATCGAGCCTAATCTGCTCACCGACGAAATCATTGCCTTTGTCGCGCAGTCGAAGCGGTTTGTGCCGCACTTTCACGTACCACTGCAATCGGGCAGCAATCGGGTGCTGGGGTTGATGCGTCGTCGGTACAAGCGCGAACTATACGCTGATCGGGTTGCTAAGATTAAGGAATTAATGCCACATGCCTGTATCGGAGTCGACGTTATTGTTGGGCACCCCGGCGAGACCGACGAATTGTTCAAAGAAACGTACCAGTTCCTGAATGAACTGCCGGTGTCGTATCTGCACGTCTTTACGTATTCGGAACGGCCCAACACTACGGCGCTCGCCATTAAGCCCGTTGTCCCCGGTCAGGTTCGGGCTGAACGGTCGAAAATGCTACACATTTTGTCAGATAAGAAACGCCGTTATTTTTACGACTCACAGGTTGGGCGTGACGCGTCGGTCCTATTTGAAGAAGACGTCGCTGATGGCCTGATGCAGGGATTTACGGAAAACTATGTTCGGGTCGTGGCCAAGTATGATCCCTTACTGATCAACGAAATACTCCCCGTACGGCTGACGGCCGTCAACGCCGATGGCTTGATGGAAGTAGCCGAAGCCGATTGCGTATTCGAAAAGCACTGAATCAACTAAAATAGTAAGAGGCCGGTGGAGACACCGGTCTTTTTGTTTGACCTTACATAGTCGCCCTTCACGCTCATTGAACCCGCTGGGGTTTTCGCATTACAGTTAACCGCCTGGTTGAAGAAGCCAGTTGTAGCCTCGACGGCCACGTGTGCACAACCAGCTACAGTTGGCCGCAACCAGTAATCTGGAATAACTTCATTTGAAACTCGCCGGGATTACTCATGAAAACATATTTTATTGTACATTTTACGAGTTTATAAAAGTTATCCGCTACATAATTGCACTAAATAAAGAATTTAAATAGTTGTTTAAAAAAACTATTTGAAACAGTTGCTCGTTATAAGAACACAACATACTTTTGAATCGTCAAATGAAAAAGACAATGAACTGCTTACCTTCACAATCGACCGAAGAACGTATCCGGGAAGCTGCTAAGAAAGTATTCTTAGAAAAAGGCTTTGACGGCGCTACGTCGCGGGATATTGCAGAGGCAGCCGGTATCAACATAGCGTTAACGAACTATTATTTCCGCAGCAAAGAGAAGCTGTTTTTGAGCATCTTTGAGGAGATGCTTCAACTGTTCTTTCAGGGCATGATCGAGATCATGAACAAGCCGATCAGCCTGCGCGAAAAGATTTCGGAGATGATCAATCACGACTTCGAGCTTTGTAAAAATAATCCAAGCCTATCGATCTTCGTCATGAACGAGATCCACCGGAATCCTGAACGGATGGCAACCTGCATTGGAACTTTGAAGCAAATTCATCAATCTATGTTTGAGGAGCAGCTTCAAGAAGAGATTAAAAAAGGCACTATTCGACCTATCAAGGGGCATCATCTTATGCCGATAGTCTTTGCTAACGTTCAGTTTTTGTTCATTGCTAAATCGATGCACATGAAAATGTGGAACATGACTGAAGATGGTTTTGACCAGTTTGTCAATGAACAGAAACAGCTGGTCATTGATATGATTACCAGTTATTTGTACGAACATGAAAAGGCTTAAGCCTTTTTTTTATCCATATTTTAAACAAATATTTAAAATAATCACTTATTAACCATGTTTAAAACAATTCCCCAACACCATGTTATGAAAACCATTCGATGGTACCTTTCCGCACTTCTTGCTATGGGAAGTTCGCTGGCTGAAGCGCAGGATTATACGCTGGAGCAATTAATCAACAAGGCGTTGACAAATGGCTATAGTGTACAATCGGCTCGCTTGAACGAGATTAAGACCGAAGCGCAGATTGCCGAAGTAAAGGCTAGCGCCAGACCCCAGGTAAATCTGTCCGGCGATTACAAACGCTACATCAAGATTCCGGGGCAGGTGGTGCCTGCTTCTGCTTTCGGTGGCCCAGAAGGTACCTACTCTGTGTTGGCCTTCGGACTTCCCTACAATTTGTCGACATCGGTGCAGGCAACGCAGCAACTCTACAACCCATCGCTGATGATTGCCTTGAGGACCGCCAAAGTGAGCCGTGATTTATCGGCTTTGCAAACCCAGAAAGCTAAAGAAGATATTGCCTATGACGTATCGGCTACGTATTACAACTTACAAACGACCGCCCAGCAAATTGCCTTTCTACGCACGAACCTGGCATCGACCGAACGGCTCATTCGCATCACAGACTTACGGCGGCAGAACCAGTTAGCCCAGGGCATCGACGTCGACCGGCTACAACTCAGCAAAACGTCATCGCAAACCCAGATCGAATCCCTGCTGGCTACGTACAACCAGCTCCTGAATAATCTCAAATACCTGACCGGAACGCCACAAACTGATTCGCTGGCAGTTCGGACGGCCATCGACGAAACCACACCGGTAACGCCCGCCAATGAATTCACCATTAATCGAACGGATGTACTGCTGCTCAACCGGCAGAAAGACCTGAACGGACTGGAGCAGCGTAATGTCAAAGCAGGTTTCATACCGTCTGTGTCAGCCTACGGTACGGCTAACAGCACGGTTTACGCTACGGGTGGCGATAACTCCTACATTAAGAACGTACCGGGTTACTGGTTCGGGATTCAGTTAAACTGGAGCATCTTCGATGGCTTCGCCCGGAAAGCTCAGCTGAGCCAGAAGAAAATCGACAACCAGAGACTGGACGTTCAGCTTCGCCAGACCAACGAGTCAATTGCCATGGACATTGCCAATGCCCGTAACAAGTTTCTGGTCGAGCAGCAGAATCTATCCACAAACCGGGGACAGGTAACCTTAGCTGAAAAAGTTTACACCCAAACGCAACTTCAATTTAAAGAAGGCACGGTCGACATCACCGACGTTGTTCAGGCCGAAAACTCCCTTCGCGAAGCACAAAACAACTATCTCAACACCTTAGTCAACCTCCGCACGGCCGAGTTAGACTGGAAAAAAGCTACCGGTAGCTTAATCAATCGCTAAGTCATACAACCTATAAAATCAACAAAAAGCAATGAAACGAATTCTGGTATTACTTGCTATTGTCGGCACCCTGGGATTAACGGCCTGGACGTTGCTGACCAACAAGAAAGAAGTAGAAGCCAAGGTGTACAAGCCCGACGCTAACCTGAAAGTAGGTGTTCGCACGGCGAAGGCCGAACTACGCAATTTATCGCAAGAAACCGAGTTTTTGGGCTCGTTTTCGCCGAATCGGGAAGCCGAAGTGAGGCCACAGGAAGGCGGCCAAATCACCCAGCTGCCTATTCAGGAAGGACAATCTGTTAGCGCGGGTCGGTTGATTGCCAAGATTGACGACGAGCAGCTTCGGTTGCAGGTTGAAGGCTTGCAGGTAACGCTGGAAGGCTACCAGAATGACCTGAAACGCTACGAGAATTTGGTGAAAGGCGATGCCACACCGGCCGTAAATCTGGAGCGTACTCAACTGAGCATCCGCTCGACCCAGGCGCAGATCAAGCAGCTTCAGAAACGCATTGCCAACACCACCATTACCGCGCCTTTCTCCGGCATTATCACCGAGAAGATGGTAGAAAAGGGTTCGGTTATCGGAACAGGATCGCCTATTGCCAAAATCACCGACATCTCGTCGCTCAAGTTAGTCGTTGAAATTCCGGAAAGTTCAGTCAATCAGTTCCGCGTTGGTCAATCACTTCCCATCGAAACAGAGGTTTATCCGGATACGCGCTTTACTGGACGGATTACCATGATTGCGGCACAAGGGGATGCCGCCCACAATTACCCCATTGAAATTACGGTTCCGAACTCCGGCAAGAATATGCTCCGGGCCGGTATGTATGGCTCCATTGCCAACACAAATAAACTGAAGGCAAGCACGCTGGCTGTACCTCGTCAGGCGATTCTGGGCTCTTCCAAGCAACCCCAGATCTATGTGGTTGAAAACGGCAAAGCGGTACTGAAGTCGGTGGAAATTGGCGCTACCACCAACGAATACTACGAGATTACGAAGGGCTTGAAGGTGGGCGATCAGGTCGTCACCAGCGGTCAGATCAACTTACAAAACGGTACGCCGGTAGTCGCGCAATAAGACTAAAGAGCGAAAGAGTGAATGAGTGAAAGAGCGTAATCCCTTTCTTACTCCGGCACTCACCCTTTCGCTCATTCACCCTTTCATTCTTCAGCCATGAATTTTGTCGAAACCATCATCAAACGCCCTTCACTCATCATTGTCCTCTTCGCAGTCTTGAGTATTGGTGGCCTGTTCAGCTATAACTTGCTGAGTTATGAGCTATTGCCGGAATTTTCGGTACCAACCATCACCATCACGACCACGTATCCGGGGGCGGCTCCGTCGGAAGTAGAAACGGAAGTCAGTAAAAAGATTGAGGATGCCGTATCAGGCCTGGACAACCTAGACGATGTACAGTCCAAATCGTTCGAGAATGCCTCGGTAGTAATTGTTCAGTTCAAAGCGGGTACCGACATTGACCTAGCCATGCAGGACGCCCAGCGGGAAATCAACAAGATGGAGAGTGACCTGCCCGACGATGCGGAGACGCCCTCGCTGGCAAAAATTTCGCCCAGCGACCAGCCGATTATGCAGTTGTTGGCTACCTCGTCGTTGCCAAACGAAGTTTTTTATCAGCAGATGGAAGACCGGTATCTGCCCCAGCTCCAGCAGATTGCGGGCGTTGCCGAAATTACAATGGTGGGTGGCGACAAACGGGAAATTCGCGTAAATGTAGACGATGACAAATTGAATTATTACGGTTTGTCGCTGCTTCAGGTGACTCAGGCGATCAACCAGGCCAACCTGGATTTCCCGACGGGAAAAGTAAAGAATACGACGGAGAACATGACGTTACGTCTCGCGGGTAAATTCACCTCGCTGGATGACATTCGGAAGTTAGTGATCGTCACCCCAACCAACGGCAGTCCCATTCGGGTAGGCGACGTAGCCGACGTAACGGATGGGTTGACCGAGGCCGAAAGCATCAGCCGCTACAACGGCAAGAACGGTATCGGTTTATTTATCAAAAAGCAATCGGATGCTAACGCGGTAGAAATTAGCCGGGTGGTGCAGGAAAAAATGGCGGCTATTTCGAAAGAAAACGCCAAAGACCACGTCGAATTTGCCATTGCCTACGATAGTAGCATTATGACGCTGGCTTCCGTTGAGGCCGTTACGCACGATCTGATGCTGGCCATCGGCCTGGTGGCGGTCGTGATGCTGCTCTTCCTGCACAGCTTCCGCAATGCGTTCATCGTGATGGTGTCCGTACCGGCCTCGCTGATTTCGGCCTTCCTGTTTATGTACGTGATGGGCTACACGCTCAACCTGATGACGCTGCTGGCGCTGTCGCTCGTGATCGGTATCCTGGTCGATGACTCCATTGTGGTACTGGAAAACATCCAAAGACACTTAGAGATGGGCAAAAATCGCTGGCAGGCTACCCTGGACGGCATGAAAGAAATCGGCTTTGCGGCTGTAGCCATTACGCTGGTGATTGTGGTTGTGTTTGTGCCGATCACGTTTGTGAACTCGGTCATCGCCGACCTCCTGCGCCAATTCTCACTAACCGTCGCCTTTGCCACGATGGTGAGTTTGCTGGCTAGCTTTACCCTGACACCCTGGATGACATCGCGGTTAGCTAAACTGGAACACCTGAATCCCAAGAATCCTTTTCAGGCGTTTCTGCTCTGGTTTGAGCGGGGACTAACGGGGTTAACCAAATGGTATCACAGCAGCCTTGAGTGGGTACTGAGCCACAAGCTGGCGTTTACGGGTATCCTGATCGCGATTTTTGCCGGTACAGCCTGGGTTATGAGTCTGGGAATTATTGGCTCTGAGTTTGTGGCGCAGGGTGACCAGGGGAAGTTTCTGCTGACCATGAAGGTAGACAAGAGTGCATCCCTGCAACTGAATAACCTGACCGCTCTACGCATTGAAAATTACCTGCGGGCCAAGCCCGAAGTGGAATCCATCTTTGCAAACGTAGGCGGAGCCAGTACAGGCATAAACAGCACAGGACAGGGCGAAACCAACCGAACCGAGCTTACGGTGCAATTGGCGGAGGCTGATAAACGGCCGGGCAAAAAGCTGACCGAGCAGTACATGATCGACGTTCGGAAAGAACTGGAACAGCGGTTCCCGGCCATTGAATTTAACTCGTCCGTGGTGGGTATGGTCAACAGCGGATCACCTGTCGAGATCTTCCTGAGTGGCGACGACGTAAACAAGAACCTGGACGCGGCTAATAAATTAGCCGATCGGATTCGGAGAACACCCGGCGCCAACGACGTCAACGTTTCCATTGAGTCAGGTAATCCAGAGGTTCGGGTAGACATTGACCGGGAGAAAATGGCCAAACTGGGCATCAACATTCAAACGGTAGGCGCTACGCTTCAGACGGCCTTCGCGGGTGACGACGATTCCAAGTTCCGCGATGGTGGCGAAGATTATGACATCCGCATTATGCTGGACGCCTTCGATCGCAAGAACCCTGATGCGGTTAAGAACATCAACTTCTTTAGCCCATCGGCCGAGCGGCCAGTACGTCTGGCGGAGTTTGCCAATGTTACGCAGAGCAACGGGCCATCACTGCTGGAGCGTAAGAACCGCCGTTCGGCCGTAACGGTCACGGCTAATACGTTAGGCACCGGATCAGGCACACTAACCAGCGTTATTCAGGCTGATCTGGTCAAAAATCCGCTACCCGCCGGTGTGACGCTGACCTGGGGTGGAGATGCCAAGAACCAGTCGGAGGGATTCGGTTCGCTGGGCCTGGCGATGCTGGTTGGTCTGATGCTGGTGTACTTCATCATGGTCCTGCTCTACGACAGCTTCATTTACCCCTTCGTGGTGATGTTCTCAGTGCCGGTGGCCGTTATTGGAGCTCTACTTGTACTGGCCCTAACCTCATCAAACATCGGGATCTTCTCTCTGTTGGGCTTTCTGATGCTGATTGGTCTGGTGATAAAGAACGCCATTCTGATCGTCGACTTTGCCAATCAGCAAAAGGCGCAGGGCGTTAGCTATTACAAGGCCATTTTACACGCGGGCGAAGAACGCTTACGCCCGATCCTGATGACGACCATTGCCATGGTGATCGGTATGATCCCCATCGCTACGGCTTCGGGGGCAGGTGCCGAGTGGAAAAATTCGCTGGCCTGGGTATTGATTGGCGGCTTAACCAGCTCAATGATGCTGACCATCTTCCTGGTACCCATGATGTATTACCTCGTCGACCGGCTTCAGGAGAAATGGGCGAACTACCGCGGCAAATCTAAAACCGCCGATGTTCAGGACGTTCAGGTAGCGGAACCCGTTCATTAAGTCACTTTCTTTTCGGGTCTGTGTCTTTATCGACCGCCTAGCCATAAAGCAACGGCCAGGCAAAGCACAGACCCGAAAAACTTCGCCCCCGAAATCAGATGCTTCACACCCGGAAGTTGCTGGTTCTGCGACATTGAGTTGTCAATATACCCCTTCTGTTAAACCTTTACGCGGCTTGGGAGCCATTTGTCCGAGTAAGGCCCGGCTCTACAAGGCGCAGGTAATTCATGTTAAAACTAACCTCCCATCCTACCTCAATGACTATTCAACAAATTAACAGCCGCCTACAGGAAATTTTGATCAATGTTGGTTTGAGTCCGTCTGCCCTGACAGACCAGGCCAGTTTCACCCGTGACCTGGGACTCGATTCCCTGGACGTAACCGATCTGCTGCTTCAGGTAGAGATAAACTTCGGTATTCGCATACCCGACGAAGACTGGTGGATGTTGCAAACGGTGGGGCAGCTAAAGGAGTACCTGTCGATTGAACTGAGATTCGATACCGGTCAATCGCTGTTGAGCCAGGAAGGTTGATTGTTACTGCCTCGGCCTGTGTCCACACAAGCTGAGGAGACAGCCTTAAACTACCAATACCCCCCAACCAACGTATCATTATGAAAGCTTCCCGTCCGGCTTTATCGCCACTACTTCCCCCTGAAACGCTGCTAAGTGATTATGAACACTGGCTGGCCTTCGTAACGACCTCTCGTCAAACTGTCCGGGAGTACGATCGTCAACTCGCCCACATCAACGTACGCTATCCAGACCTTAGCCCGCTGAGTAACTACCTGCGCGATCGAATGCACTACCGCGCTCAGTTTTTCGGCCGGTTAGCCATTCATCTGACAGCGACGGTCGCTCAGTTGCGCACCCAGGAAGCGAATGCGGGTCTTCTGCACCGACTAACCTACACCCACCAGGCGATGCAAACCTTAATCGACGATCTGAAAGCTGCCTTTGTCGATATCGAAGAATCGTATCAGACGCTGTGGGGCACAGCACATACCATTAGCCCAATGCCATCCATACCGTCTTATCGATCTAACCCGGCCCGGTCATGATAAGTCTCATTCAGTACGACCGCCTTCGGACGGTGATTCTCCGGCAAGGCATAGTAACAATGCCCCACATCCATCCGGAAGCGAACCTGCGAAAAGACCTGGGTTACAAAGCCGGTGATTTACGCGAGCTGGCCAGACTCATCGAGGATGAGTTCCATCTTAAATTAACCGCCGAGCAAATCAAAGAAATCAGCACCATCCGGAGCATAGTTGGCCTTTTAAACCAGGTGCAACTCGTTTCTACCCCGGTTGAAGGCCTGCACTAAACCAACCTGTATGGAAGTCCGCCCACACAACTGTTCCCGGTATGAAACGTATAGTAATGTTCACCCTAAGCTGGCTGCTGGTCATCCACGGCCTGGCCCAGCGCAACCAGTTGCAACTCATTCGCATCAGTGAAGACAACGATGCGCTCAACGTTCGTCGGGAATCAACCGACCGTGAGTACACCAATGGCACCCGAATCGACATCTTCTACACGAAACACGCCAAACCCCGGCTCTTGAGTGCGTTGTTGATCCCCATTGGTAGTCAGCGTTTTGAAGACGACAACGACCCGAATGCCATCGACAACCTGTATGGCGTTGGGCTGACTCAGCTCATGTATACCCCGTCTGACATTACTCAGGAAAACGTCATTCGGCAGAGCAGGCCTTACACGGGCGTATTGTACGCTACGCACTCCCTCATCTCATCAGATCCGATACATAAGCAACGGCTCACCACCGAACTAGGCCTGGGCGTACTGGGGAAAGCCGCATTAGGAAAGGAAGTACAAACCTGGTTCCATGAAAAATTTGGCTTTGACAAGCCGCGGGGCTGGCAACATCAGCTTCCTACCGATGTGGTCATCAACTACCTGATTGTGTACGAAAAAGCTCTCGTTCAGCCCTCACCCAACTTAGAGATTATCGGTTTGCTGAGCACGAACGTTGGGTCGCTAAGTAACAACATCAACGCCGGCATTACGTTCAGGGCCGGCATTTTCGGCAACTATTTCTCAAACTTCCCAAACCGGGAAGCCGCTAGTCAACCCGGCAAACGCCCCTTTCAGTTTTATTTCTTCATGCGGCCGGTGGGGCGTTTAGTCATGGACGACGCCGTGCTGCAGGGCGGCTTTTTCACTCACAACAGCGCCGAACACGTCATTGACCGCGATCTACTGAACCGGGGGTATATGCAGTTTGAATACGGGGTTGTGCTGTCGCGAAATCGGCTGGGCATTTCATTTAGCGAGAAGCTGATTACGGCTCAGTACAATGGAGCGCCGTCGCAGCAGGTAGGCAATTTAACCTTCTCTTTCGGCCTATAAACCGGGGAGATGCAGGGGCATAACCAACACATAAATTCAGATGAGCACTCACGTTATACATCAACTAATCGGGTCACTTTGGGTACTGACGCTGTGGTCGTCGTCGGTCGTCGCCCAAACGACCTATCAGATCAGCGGCCACGTAACAGACGCCACGACCGGGGTGGGTATTCCATTCGTTAGTGTCGCCATTAAAGGCACAACAGCGGGCACGACATCGGATGCCGAAGGCCGTTTCAAGATCAGCACCAGCCACATCAGCGATTCATTGCTCGTGTCGAGTCTGGGGTATCAGACGCGCGCCTACCGGCTGCTGGCCATTAACAGCCAGACCGTCGATGTTACGTTAACGCCAGCCGCCAAGGGCTTACAAGAGGTAAAAGTCTATGCCAAAGGGGGCGATCCGGCTTATCGGATCATCCGGGAAGCCATTCGTCGTCGCGACCAGTTCAACACGAGTCAACTACCTGCTTTTCAATACGAAAGCTACTCTAAAGTAGAAGCATACGTCAATAACTTTACCGAAGCGGGCCGAAGAGGCCGTGGGCCTGGCTTTCTGGGCAGACAACTCGCTAAACTACCCGCCATTACCGACGAATCGGGTAAACCAGCCGTGCCGGTTTACGTGTCAGAAACGGCCTCAGAATACTATTACCGGTCAAATCCGGCCAAGGTCAAAGAGCGGATTCTTAAAAGTCGGGCGTCGGGTGTGGGCATCACCGATGGGGGTGTATCGGCTCAGCTCACCGGGGCGTCGTTTCAGCAATACAACTTCTACGAAAACTACGTTAGCATACTTCGCAAAGACTTACCCTCCCCCCTGGGTCAATTCTGGCAGACCGCCTACCGGTTTCACCTGATGGATACCGTGTCGCTGGACGGCATGGTTTGCTTTAAGATTGATTTTGAGCCCCAACGAGTCACGGACTTAGCGTTTAACGGCACCGTCTGGATCGATACGACCCAGTACGGCCTATCGAAAATTGACGCCCAGATCGACAAACGCGCCAACATCAATTTTGTGGATGAAATTCGGCTTGAGCAGGATTGGGAAGAGATCACTGACAGCACCAACAATCGACCGGTACGTATGCCGGTATTGACCCAACTCCTGATCGATACGGACGAACCGACGGAGCGGGCACCCGGTCTGCTGATCAGGATGTATCTGGCCGCCCAGCACATTAAACTGGCTCAGCCTTACGAACCCAGTTTTTATGAACCGGCCCTCGAACTAGCCGAAACCTACCGCGAAACCTCACCTGCCTATTGGCAGCAGGCCCGCCCGCAGAACCTGTCTTCGCAGGAGCTTCGGGCGTTTGAGGTTGTCGATTCCGTACGGAACGTACCCGCTATGAAAACCATCGGTGAAGTCGTTAAGCTGACCACCGTTGGTTATTTCCCCCTGAAATCCTTGCCCGTAGACGTAGGCCCTCTGTTATACAGCTACGCCTATAACGACACCGAAGGCAACCGGTTCCGGCTGGGCCTGCGCACGAACACGAACTTCAGCCGACGTTGGGTTCTAAGCGGCTATACGGCCTATGGCACGCGTGATCAACGGGGTAAATACAACGTAGGTATTGACTACATCGCTAACAAAAAGCCGTGGACCGTCATTGGTCTGCAACACAGCTATGATCTGGAACAATTAGGCATTACCGACGAAACCATCGGCACCAACGTCTTATTTATTGCCTACTCCCGCTTTGGCACCCTACGTCGGCCGTATCTGCAACAGAATACCTACGGGTACGTTCGCCGGGAGCTGGGCAGCGGATTCACGCAGACGCTTGGCCTGCGGAGCCGGACGTTCGAGCCGCAGTTTGCCTTTGCCTATCAGAAGCCCAACGACGCTGACCAAGGCCTGTACACTAGTTACCGTACCACCGAAGTAGCGTTTGAAACCCGCTTTGCGCCGGGTGAATTGATGGTTCAGAACGATAATGAGCGCTATGGTGTGGGCAGCAGCAACCAACTGGTGATGCTGTTTCGCTATAATATGGGGCTCCAGGCGCTGGGGGGCGACTTAACGTATCACCGCTTTAGTCTGAGCCTGAAGCACTCTTTCCGGCTGGGGGTGCTTGGCCGAACAGCGTACCAGCTGAATCTAGGCTACATGCCCTCAACGGTCCCCTACCCATTGCTCTTTATTCCGCTCGGTAACGAATCCTGGTTTCGGTTGAGTAACGCTTATAACCTGATGAACTACTTTGAATTCGCTACGGATCGGTACGCCGGGTTGATGGTAGAGCACAATTTTGAAGGCCTGTTTTTTAACCGGCTACCGGCCATTCGTCGGTTAAAGTGGCGCTTTCTGGCCACGGGTAAAGTCTTGGTGGGGAGCGTGAGCAGCGCAAATCAACACCTGACGCCAGCCACTGATCAGCAAGGGCAACCCCTGCTCGGTTTTCGGCCCCTGGGGCAGACGCCTTACGTTGAAGTTGGCTATGGTATCGACAATATTTTTAAAGTATTTCGGGTAGATGCCATTCATCGGCTCACCTACCGAACTAATCCTGACGTATCTCTATTTAGTATAAAGGTTTCTGCCTGGATCAACCTGTAAACCGTTGACCTACAGCAGGAAAAAACAGTATTTATCATGGAGACTATAATTAACGTTTCTCCGCCGATCAGTCCGACGTTTCGCTTCTCTTTTGGTCCTTTTATTGATTATTTACGCGCCCAGCAGGAAGCCACGCCCACCGGAGACATGCACGGCCTTTACGGCTACATTATTGACCAGTTTGAACAAATACCGCTTCACAATGAATCGCTGCCTAATCTGATTCAACCATCTCGATTGGCCGAGCTTTTCCAATTAGCGTCTATTACAGTATTGCCCTTATCGTCGCTCAACCAGGGCGTTCCGTATGCCTTTGGGTTACCCATGCCCCTGACGATACTTCACCAATCAACGGCTTTTGCGCAGTTGCTTGAACAAATACCGGATCTGCTGTCGGAGGTGCATACGCAGGTCTGTGAAGAAGATAAGATACGATTCATGTATAGTCTTGTCCTCAAAAAATGTTACGGTATAGAATCGATCAAAAACCCAACGTTTTCCTTTCATTTTCAAAAAGAGATCAACGGCTTGACAAAACATCTCCGTATCAACATTAACAACCTATTTGTCAAACCCCATTACAACGGTCTCTTTCCGGCCTTACAGCCCGAATGGGTCGACTTCGTTAACGGTACGGGGCAGCGGCCAGCTGGTCAGCACGAATTACCCATGCAGGAATTCACGTTCGAGGGCTTCTCGTTCTTCATGATTGAGGACGTGACCGAGTCGAAGACCATCGAGCAGTTACAGGACGTGTTTGCGCATCTTCAGTCCGATACAGAGGGCGAAATCTACCATCGGTTTGAGACCGCTTTACGAAACTTATGTGGACAACCTGACCTGCAAATCAGCATTACGCCCCTGCCCAAAGTTAATGACCACTTTGTGCATCACCCAGACCTGAGAAAACGAAGTGTTTTTTTGCGCCATTCTGACGCCGATTTCGACGGCAGTAAAGACTCGCTGGGCAAGATTGCTAAAAAGATAATTCAGCATCCAACGCCGTTTTTATTTCCAAATCTGGAGGGCATGCCCCAACCCGAGCGCGAAGCCTTTCAGCAGAAAGGTATTCGCAGCTTTCTGATTTATCCGATCACGACGGTTAATGAAATGTTGGGGATTCTGGAAATGGGCAGTCCGCAACCGGATGCACTCAATGAAGTGATCCTGACCAGGATCGAGCGGATTCTGCCGTTGATTCAAGAGTTATTACGCTACCAACTTAACCAGTTTAATGATACCCTAGAGCAGTTCGTCAAGAAGAAGTTTACCTCGCTGCAACCGTCGGTTAAATGGAAGTTTTACGAAGTAGCCTGGCAGCATATTTTGTCGGGCAATAAAGAGTTGGGGGGCAATGAGGCCGCTCAGGTACGGTTTCCGCAGGTATATCCTTTTTATGGTGCCATCGACATCCGGAACTCGTCTGTGGAGCGAAACAAAGCGCTCCGGCTGGATCTAACGAACCAGCTGACTGCCGTTAATGAGCTGATTCAGGCAACCGTGTCACCGCCCGAACCCGCCTGGGCGGAACGGATCATGGCGCTGAGTCACCAATGGCAGCAACAACTGACCATTCGCATGAAGCCGGAAGATGAGCAAAGTATTGCCCGTTTTCTGGTGCAGGAAGTAAATCCTTACTTCCGTCATCTGTATCCCAATCAGGTAGAACTACAGGATGCGCTAGAACACTATTTTAATCAGACCGACCCGCAGACCGGACAGTTCGGTCAGGCCTCTAAAGCCTACGAACGTAGTTTGGACTGGATCAATGCGACCGTAAGCGATTACTTTAACCAAGAGGAGAAGCGGTTACAGGCCCTCTATCCGCACTACTTTGAACGGTACCGAACCGATGGCATGGAGTACACCATCTACGTTGGTCAATCGATTGCGCCCGATGCTCATTTTGAGCTGGACTTCCGTCGCCGAATGTCCGACTGGCAACTGACGTCAATGGTCGAGATGGCACAACTGACCCACCGGTTGCTGCCGCTGCTTCCGTTGCCCCTGCAAACGACTCAGTTGATTCTGGCCCATTCGCACTCGGTCGACATCGGTTTCCGGCAGGATGAGCATCGGTTCGATGTGGAAGGCTCCTACAGCATCCGCTACGAAGTTTTGAAGAAGCGGATCGATAAAGCCTTTATCGAAGGGACGCAGGAGCGGCTTACCCAACCCGATTCGGTGGCAATTGTATACACTCATACGGCTGAACTTACCGATTATCTGCCCGTCATCAACAGCCTACAGGAACAAGGTAAGTTGCGGGCTGACATCGAATATCTGGACCTGGAGCCGCTACAGGGCGTTGCCAGCCTGAAAGCCCTCCGCGTTTATATCAACTACGCTGCCTAAGTCAAGCTTGTACGAACCATGAAACGATTTTATGTCATGAGCGTCTGGATCACCAGTCTGGCGGGCCTTCTTTGGTCGGCTCAGGTGGTTCAGGCTCAATCGGCACCGGCGGATTCGATCCAGCATCGAGTTATTCTGATCGGCGATGCCGGGCGACTGTTACACGGTAAAAACCCCGTTGTCGATGCCGTCACAAGCCGGTATTCATTTAGCGATCCGCGTACTACGCTGCTGTACCTCGGCGACAACATCTACCCACGCGGTTTGTCGGACGAGTCAAGCCCCGACCACGATTCATTAGCCGCCATCCTACGGTATCAGGCCCGGCCTGGACTGGCCCGGACTGGACTGGCCCGGCCTGGATTGGCCCAGCCTGGATTGGCCCAGCCTGAAGCATCTGATTCAAGTCAGGTGCTGTTTATTCCTGGCAATCACGATTGGGCCAGAAGCCAGCCCGACGGTTGGGAAAGCATTAAGCGGCAGGGAAAATGGCTAAGCGACCTCAAGGCACCCAACATTCGGTTATTGCCCGCCGATGGTTGCCCTGGCCCCGAAGAAGTACCGCTGAGCAACAAACTGGTGTTGGTCGTTGTGGATACGCAGTGGTGGCTACATCCTTACGACAAACCCGGCCCTGAATCGGATTGCGCCTGTAAGACGGAAGACGAAGTGCTGGCCCGGCTGGCCGACATCGCCAATCGTAACAAAGGCAAAGGCATCATTCTGGCTACCCACCATCCGTTCCGCAGCTACGGCATCCACGGTGGCTATTATTCGATTAAACAGCACATTTTTCCGCTGACCGAATTCTCGCCGAATCTGTATATCCCACTGCCTGTTATCGGCTCGATCTATCCGCTGGTTCGGGGCGTATTCGGCAATGTTCAGGACCTGCCCCACCCAACGTACAAGAACATGGTGCGGGTGATGGAGAAAGCGGTAGCTCCGGCTAAGAACGTAGTATTTGTCTCGGGTCACGATCACGCCTTACAGCATATTGTCGACGGGTCGCGCAATTACATAGTCAGTGGCTCGGGCATTAATCGCGAGCGGGTGAAATCGGGTAAGCTGGCCAAATTCGTCAGCCCTGAATGGGGGTATGTCGTTTTGGACCAGCTCGTGAATGGCACTGTAACCGCAACGTTTTATACCGTCGATGAGCATGGTCAGGTAACCGAAGCCCACTCGGCCACACTCTTTACCATACCGCCTGATCAAAACACCGGTCAAAATACACGCCAGCGGCCCAGTTTTCCCGACAGCGTGCGGGTTGCTATTGCCCCAGCCTATGACAGTGTCGGTCGTTTTCACCGGCAGTTGCTGGGCAATAATTACCGACGAGAATGGGCGACTTTGGTCGCCTTTCCTGTTTTTGACATCACCCGTAGCCACGGCGGGTTCAAAATACTCCAGCGCGGTGGGGGGCAGCAGACAAAATCGCTGCGACTGGAAGACGCAACGGGTAAGGAGTGGGTATTACGAACGATTCAGAAAGACCCGGCACAGGCCTTACCTGGTCCGTTGCGCGAAACAATCGCCAAGCACGTATTGCAGGATGAGATTTCAGCCAGTTTCCCCTTTGGTCCGCTGGCTGTCCCGCCATTAGCAGAAGCCGTGGGCGTTCCTCATGCGAACCCAACACTCGTCTACGTTCCCGACGACCCGGCGCTGGGTATCTACCAGTCTGACTTTGGCAACTCCGTTTGCCTGCTCGAAGAACGTAGTCCAGGCGATGGTAGATCGACCAGCACACCCAAAGTTATTGAAGCCCTGGAAGATGACAACGACAATAGCGTTGATCAGCGGGCGGTCCTGCGCGCCCGCATGCTGGATCTGTTTATCGGCGATTGGGACCGCCACGAAGATCAGTGGCGCTGGGGAAGCCGGAAAACCAAAACGGGCAAAGAGTTTTATCCCATTCCCCGCGACCGCGACCAGGTATTTTTTAAAGCGGGCGGTCTGCTGCCGACGCTTGCCGCTTTACCCTGGCTGCAACCAAAGTTTCAGGGGTTCGGGCCGAAGCTCGCGAATGTGAATGGCTCTATGTTCAACGCCCGGTATGTTGACCGGCTGTTTTTGCAGGACCTGGACATGCAGGACTGGATAAAGGAGATCGCTGAGGTACAGGCATCGTTAACGGATGACGTTCTGCAACGGGCCATCAACCAGTTACCTCCCGCTATTCGGCAGGCATCCGGCCAGCGCATTCTGGAAACACTCAAAATCCGACGCGGCTGGCTACTCAAAGAAGGGCTGACGTATTACCGCTTTCTGGCCAAAGCAGTAGACATTCCCGGCTCGGATAAGACAGAACTCTTCCGTGTTCAGGATCAGAACGACGACAAACTAGCCGTGTCGGTGTTTAAGATTGCCAAGGATGGTTCAGTGGCCCAACAGATCTACAACCGCGTGTTCGACGCGTCGGTCACGAAAGAGATTCGTTTGTATGGTCAGAAAGGCAACGACCGCTTTGAGGTGAGTGGCCCCGAAGCTACCCGCATTAAGGTCCGGCTGATTGGCGGAAAAGGTGTTGATACCTTCACCGTGGCCGGAACCCCCGCCAAACCCATTATTTACGATCTCAGTACAGAAGCTAACGAGTTACCCGCTCCTGGTGAGGCCATTCTGCGCACATCGACGGACAAAGCGGTGAACAAATACGATCCGCACGCTTTTAAATACGACCGGCTGGCTCCTTTGGCCACGGCCGGTTATAACCTGGACGATGGTATCCTGTTGGGTGTGGGTGGCCAATGGACCCAGCAGGGCTTTCGAAAAGCGCCCTACGCATCAATGAATCGGCTGATGGTGAGCCGGGCTCTGGCTACCGAAGCCACATCCATTAAGTACGATGGCATTTTTACGGACCTTATCGGCCAAAACGATCTATGGCTTAATGCCGCCATCAAAGCGCCCGATAATGTCACGAATTTCTTCGGGATTGGCAACGAAACCATTTTTGAAAAATACCGGGGCATTCGCTATTACCGAACGCGGTATAACTTGATCAACATTGCGGCTCTACTGAAACGTGACATCGGCAAACAGGTAACCTTCTCCATCGGCCCCGTTTTTCAACATTTCAAACTTGCCTCGGACGAGAACAAGGGGCGATTCATCGAACGTTACCTGGCCGAGCAGCCCGAATCAGCACCATTTTTACAGAGCGAAAGCTACGCAGGTATTCAAGCCGGAATTTTGCTGAACGCGCGCGACAATCCTATTTTACCGGCGCGGGGCATTTACTGGAACACGATCCTGTTGGGGCTTCAGGGATTTGGCACGCAAGCCAATCATTTCACCCAGATCCACTCCGATCTGAGTTTGTACACGCGGCTGAGCCGGACGGGTCGCGTGGTCATTACCAACCGCATCGGGGGCGGACTAACCTACGGCAACCCTGCCTTTTATCAGTTGCTGTATTTAGGTGGGCAGAATAACCTGCGGGGGTTCCGAACGTACCGATTTACGGGCAATCATATGGTGTACCACAACATCGAAGCCCGGTTAAAACTCTTTGATTTTCAATCGTATCTGTTCCCAGGCAGCGTGGGGTTATTAGCGTTCAATGATGTCGGCCGGGTTTGGGTAAACGGCGAGACGTCGCAACGGTGGCACGACGGCTACGGGGGCGGCCTATACGTTGTTCCGGCAGAATTGCTACTGGTAGCGGCATCCGTTGGGTTTTCCGACGAAGGTGCTTTACCTTACGTGTCGTTAGGTTTCCGTTTTTAAGCAGGTGGTCATTTGTGATCAAGCATAGTCAAGAGCGTACAACACCTGACCACAAAAGACTATGCCTGACCACGCTTAACCATGCCTGATAACTCTTGACCGTTAATGACAAAAAAATGAAGAATGCGCTTTTAGCCGCTACCGAGGCTTATGTGATCAAGTATTTCGATGAACATGCCAACCCTGCGCTGACCTACCATACGCTCACCCACACGCAGGACGTAGTGCACATGGCCAAGCAGTTGGCGCACCACTATGACTTAGTCGAAACACCGTACCTGACCGTACTCATTGCCGCCTGGTTTCACGACGTCGGCTACCTCATGGGACCGCCTGAGCAGCACGAGCAAAACGGGGCCACACTGGCAGCCGCTTTCTTACGAGAGCACGCGGCCTCGCCCGACCTCATTAAACAGGTGCAACGGTGCATTCTGGCCACAAAAATGCCGCAGTCTCCCCAAAATTTACTCGAAGAAATTCTGTGCGACGCCGATATGTCGAACCTGGGCAGCGACGGTTATCAGGACAGGCAGAAGTTGCTGCGAAAGGAGAAAGAATACTTAAGCGGACAAGAGATTTCGGGACGAGACTGGCGGCAGGCAAATATTAACCTACTGACAACACACCGATATTTTACGGCCCATGCGCAGGAGCTGCTGGCCAAAGGTCAGGCCAATAATCTTCGTCGTTTGCAGGAAAAGCAAGCCGAGAAATTAAAGGAAGATAACAAACACGGTGTTAGCCCTTTGTCCACCGAACAATTAACGGCTCAACCCGCGGAGCCAGTCCATCCAACCAAAGAGAAGAAGCCGAAAGACGGCCGATCGGACCGGGGCATCGAGACCATGTTTCGCACCACCTCGACGAATCATCTGCAATTGAGCGAGATCGCCGACAGTAAGGCAAACATCATGATTTCGGTCAACTCCATTATGGTTTCGGTCATTGTCTCGATCCTCCCCCGGCGGATCGAAGAAAATCCGTATCTGATTACGCCCACCGCCTTGTTCTTGACCACATCGCTGCTAACCATCATCTTTGCCATACTGGCCACGCGGCCGAACGTAACTGAAGGCACCTTTTCGAAAGAGACAATCCAGAAAAAGCAAGGCAACCTGCTCTTTTTTGGCAACTTCCACGACATGAGCCTGGCCGACTACGAATGGGGCATCAACGAGCTCATGAACGACAGCAACTATCTTTATAGCACCATGACCCGCGACATTTATTACCTGGGTAAGGTGTTAGCCAAAAAATACAAGCTGCTCCGGATTGCCTACAACACCTTCATGTTTGGCTTTGTGGTGTCTATCCTGGCCTTCCTGATCGTTTTTCTGTTTTTCACAAAATAGAGGCCGTGCTATGCTGTCGCACCGTCCGTCCGTTTATTTCAACCGCGACCTAAGCTGGTTAAGCTTCAACCATCGGGTCTTGCAGGAAGCTGGTAATCCGGCAGTTCCATTGTACGAACGAATTCGTTTTTTGTCGATTTTTTCGTCAAATCTCGATGAGTTCTTTCGGGTTAGAATGTCGGCGCTGCTGACGTTAGGCGAACTGGGCACTGCAGAAAACGACGGTGCCGACCCCAGCTTACTGCCCGAGGTCCAGGCCACCGTGCAGCGCTGTCAGGAAGAATTCGGCGCCTTGTTCAGAAAGCAAATTTTACCAGAGTTAGCCAAGCAGGGTATTCACCTGTATTATGGCGAGCCGCTGCTGCCCGAACACAAACCGGCCGTGGCGAACTACTTCTTCAGCCGGGTGCTGGCCTTTTTGCAACCACTCTGGCTCGACCGGGTCTACAAAGAGCCGCTGCATCTGCCCGATAACGCCCTGTATCTGGCCGTTGTGCTGGCCCCATCAGCGACTCCCAATCAGCCTCAATATGTTCTGGTGCCGATTCCTCGTCAGAACATGCCGCGTTTTTTTGAGCTACCCTCAACAGATAGTCAGCAGCATATTCTGTTTCTGGATGATGTTGTGCGGCAACATCTGTCGACCATCTTTCCAGACTATACCGTGGAAGGATGCTACAGTATCAAGATCAACCGCAACGCCGACGTGAGCATTGCCGATGAATTTTCGGGCGAGATGGACACCAACGTTGCCCAGATGCTGGAGCAACGCAATGCCGGGCAGCCGACGCGTTTTCTGTACGATGCCTCAATGCCGCCAAACCTGCTGAATTTCCTGGCAGATTACTTGGCCATGACCAAACCAGAATTAATTCCGGGTGGCCGTTATCATACCTTAAGCGATCTGGCTTCACTGCCCAATCCGGTCGGGGCTGCCCTGACGTATCCACCTCAGCCGCCCTTGTCGTACCAGGCCTTGCAGCAAGAAGTCTCCCTGTTTGCCCAAATTGAGCAACGCGATCGTCTGGTACATCTCCCCTATCAGTCGTACGACCCCATACTCCGTTTCTTCAACGAGGCCGCTATCGACCCTTATGTGCGGGAGATTTACGTAACACTATACCGAGTTGCCTCCGAATCGTACATCGTCAATGCCCTGATCAGTGCCGCTAAAAACGGCAAGCAGGTCACCGTGTTTGTGGAATTAAAGGCCCGCTTCGACGAGGCAAATAACCTGAAGTGGGGTAAGAAACTCAAAGCTGCTGGTGTCCGATTGGTGTATAGTATTCCCTCGCTGAAAGTCCATGCCAAAACGGCCCTGGTCAAACGCCAGCGAAACGGACAGACACGCCAGTATGGGTTGTTGGCTACGGGCAATTTTAACGAAAGCACGGCCCGGTTCTACACCGATCATGTGTTAATGACTTGTCACGCTGGTATTACGCAGGAGTTAGATCAGCTGTTCAGCTACCTGCAAAGCCGGAAGCAACCCGCTGGTTACCCCGCCCTGATATTTAACCATTTACTGGTTGCTCCTTTCAACCTGACGAACCGATTTCTGGCCCTGATCGACCGCGAAATTGCCCATCGGCGGGCCGGCCGCGACGCCCGAATTACCATTAAGCTCAACAACTTACAGGAGAAAACGATGATTGATAAACTCTACGAAGCCAGCCAGGCAGGAGTACGCGTTGAATTGATCGTTCGGGCGATTAGCACGCTGGTGCCGGGCGTTCCGGCACTGAGTGAGCACATCACCGTTCGGCGCATTGTTGATCGGTACCTCGAACACGGCCGGGTATTTATCTTCCAAAACAACGGCCAGCCCGAAACTTACCTTGGCTCGGCTGACTGGATGAACCGCAACCTCCACCGGCGCATTGAGGTATGCTTCCCAATATATGATGCCAGCTTACAGGAACAGCTCGGCCAATTGATGGCGATTCAGCTCGCCGATAATACACAGGCACGCTATATCGACAGTCAACTGAACATGGAGCCGATAGGGAATCACGAGCCTCCCCTGCGGTCGCAGGATGCGATTTACACTCACTTACGTTCAGCGCAATTGCCCACCATTTCTTGACCAATTGGAACTGGCCTCGCACTTTTTCTTAAGACCAATAAGTCCAATTACGTTCGTAACTGCACACGGTTTGTGGCAAGCTATTTCAGCGTAATACTTCTCAGAGTTCACTCGAATCAACGTACAGGCCCGTTAACTTGTCGGTCACTACCGCTGATCGGGTCGTGAAGCCGGTGATGGTAAGATAGCGAAACCAAACCGCTGGCGGCTCACGAACCAGGTCGTCAATCTTTACACAAACTGGCGTATCGTAGAGGGGCTGTAGAACTGGGCTTTGCGTTGTCATCGCATAACCGGTTACTTTCGTTTGAGGAAGGTTGATGAGGGTACTTGTGATTAAATTATAATCTTTATCGAGCAACTCCAGTTCGATAACGACGCTCGATAGATCGCGTCTATGACACCACTCAAACCAGTACCGATGAATTAAGGTCTTGCTTTTGTTGTGGCTGGTAAGTGAGTCGTATTGCCGAATTGTTTTAAGGTGGTGAAGTTCTAAACTAGGAACTAACATGAATATATGGTAGGAATGATTAGGATTCTGGGCAAAGATGGGTTAGTAGTTTAGCCAAAGAAGGGTTGAAGGAATCGTCAGAAAGACTTAAACTAGGCTCCTGAGAGCGTTAAAAAGCCACAACAGCGTGTTAAAAAAGATTGTTGTAGACTTCCTAAAAAGAAATTGTTAACAAGCGTTTGACTTACAAAATACGCTATAACGCTTCAGCCAGGCCCTTATTCACCTCGGCTGTATGGTTCTGGCTTGATCTGAGCTGTCCAGTTTTTACCAACAAGCTTTTACTGAACAGGCTTTTCATAATTGCTCAGTGCAGTTCGTTACTCATGCTTTAACGGATCGACTTTCCTGATTTCAGTAGCACTAAGCGTAATGGTAAACTCCCGCCGTTTACTGTTCCAGCAATGCACCCGTTCACCATACTGGCTGATCACCGGTACCGGCCAGTCAATATCAGGATTAGCGGCTTGTTGCTCGCGAGCAGCATTCTCGTCGATTAGCGTTACCCAGTCGTTGAGTTTAAATTCCTGTTTTGGCATAGATTATTTTCGGCTACGTTTAGTTGTAATCCAGGCGTATAATGCTAAAACAACTTTGACCAATACTGGCTCATCTGAAAATTGATAACGTAGTTTCAAAATCAGACAGTATGGCAAGCTAATTCCGCAGGATACACATCTAATCAACGACTTGGCATATATTACAAGCTGTTCGTAAACCAACTTCCCTACAACAATCAGTCCCAAAATGCCAAAATCATCAGTATCTAGAAACCGAATCGTTTACGGATGTCTTACGGTCAGTGTCTTATTGATAGGTTTTGCATCCAGGCGCTTCTTCGGTCAATATCCATTCATCAAGCTGTATGTAGGCGATGGGTTGTGGGCGTTGATGATCTTTCTTGGTTTCGCCTTTACCTTCCGCCAATGGTCAACTCAGGCAGTTGCGGCAGCCGCTTTAGGCTTCTCAGTTAGCATCGAGCTCAGTCAGTTGTATCATGCCTCCTGGATTGACGGTCTGCGGGCTACACCTTTGGGTGGATTGATACTGGGGTTTAGCTTTTTGTGGACTGACCTGCTGTGTTACAGCGTGGGCGTTGGAATTGGCGCAGTCGTGGAAACGTATTTTATTCCGGCGAAACGTATCCTGCTTAATTTGAAGCGAGTTGAAGCACGTTCTTAGTGCTGGCGACTAGATACTACCTATTTTAATAAAAGCAACATTACAGCCGCGAAGATGAAAACATGGGTAAAAGTCGTCCTAAACATTACTGAATTTGAAAATTACCAGCAGGGCGACATTTACCCTTACAAACTACCCAAGCAGCGGCCTAACCAGTATTTCTACGGCGGAATCCGGATTGTCTTTATGACGCCCCGCATTATTGAGGTTACTTAGCTGAACCCAATGATTAATTAGGTTCAGTCGTTCCGGTAAGACATAGTCCCAAGGTCAGGGAAGCTATGTCCTCTACTGCTTTGGATGGACTGACCCAGTTGACTGAAACGTATACTTCCCGGAACCAACTTTGTAGACTGCGTACCCTTTCTCCTGTCTCACGAACTGTACATCCTTGGCCTGCGCTACGGGTTTACCGCTTTCGGTCACCGACGACGCGTTGTCGGCCGGAACATAGACGGTAGCCGTTGTATTGACGGGTACATCAACCGTCAGGTCAATGTGGGAAGCCGCTTTCTTCCACTGGCTACCCACGCGGCCGTAGGGTGAATCGTAGCTGGTGTTGACGTCTTTTATATCGCCCACGAGTTTGGGATAGATAACCCATTCTTTACCGGCTATGGCCTGGGGCGCTTCCTGAATGCCACCCAGCTCGGAATAAAACCACTCCATGAGGTGACCCAGCATCAGGTGGTTGTTTGATGCATTGGTGTTAGCCTGCCAGGATTCGGTCAGGGCCGTGGCCCCTTTCGCTAGCTGATACCCGTAACCCGGTACGTCCGTCCGGCTGTTCATGTCGAAAATCACGTCGGATGCACCCGCTTGTCCCAGCGAGAGCAATAAATAGCGGTAACCAACATCCCCCGCCGTCAGGCTGTTGTTTCGGTCTTTGATTTCTTTAATGAGGTTAGCTGAAACGGCCGCCCGGTTTTCGGGTTCGACCAGGTTCATGTATAGGGCCATTGCGTTGGCTGTTTGGCTGCCGGTGCCGTACTGCGCCGTTTTCGGATCGTAATATTTCTGGTTAAACGATTGCTTGACTGATGATGCCAGTTGTTCATACTGAGCGGCTTCGTCCGTTTTGCCAAGCAGCTTAGCAGTTTGGGCCATGATCGTCAGGTCGTAGTAATACGTAGCGGTGGCGGTTAAGCCTCTGGGCGTGAGCTGCGAGGGACCGGGGTCTTTGGGGCCGAGGTCGTACCAGTCGCCGAGGCCGTGCGTCAGAATGTTACCTTTGGCTTTTTTGCCCAGATAACCTACGTATTTCTGCATCATCGGGTAGCTCTCGGTCAGCAGTTGCCAGTCGCCGTACCATTGATACAAGTACCAGGGTAGAATCACGGCCGCACTGCCCCACTCGGGCGAGTCGCGGAAGCCTCCTCCAAATCGGGGATATTCGGGTACCACGCTGGGAATCAAACCGTCAGGCGTTTGGCCCTGCTGCATATCGTGGATGGTTTTTCGGTAAAAACGCGCGATGTCGTACGTATAGCGCACCGAGCCACCCATGAGGTGCGTCTGTTCGAGCCAGCCGAGTTTCTCGCGGTGCGGGCAGTCCGTCAGGACGCTGGCTAAGTTACTTCGAATGCCCCAGTCGATGAGCGTATCAATCCGGTTGAAGAGCTGGCTGGAGCTGACAAACGACCCCACCCGAGGGGCGGCATTGCGCGTATGCAGTCCTTTAATCTCCTGAATAACCGGCAGATTGTCAGGATTGGGCTCACCGGCCGGGACAGCTCCTTCGACCTGTACGTAGCGAAAGCCATAATACGTAAACTGCGGATGCCAGGTTTCAGATGTTGAGCCGCGTAATGTATACGTAAAGAAAACGACGGGGCCCACCGCCCGTTGATCGGCCAGGCTGCTGTCCGTAAGCAGTTCGGCGGGGGTTAGTTTAACACTGGCTCCGCGCTTGCCGGTAACCGTCAGTTGCGGAAGCCCTGACATATTCTGCCCTATATCGTAGATCCAGACACCTTTCTTTGGACTCTTTGGGCGACCAGCCGTGAAGGTTTCGAAAATTTTGATTGGCTCCTGTTCCTGCGCCGATAAGCGGGGTGGTCCCTGCACCACAACCGGCGTTTGCCACTGACGGTCATTAAAACCGGGGTTCATCCAGCCGTTTTGCTCCAGCGTGGCATTATAGTCTTCGCCCCCGAATACGCTACTGAACGTAATGGGACTTTTCGTGGCTTTCCAGGTCGGGTCACTCACCACGGTCTGGGTCGTACCATCCGTGTATTCCAGCAGGATGTGGGCAATGAACATGGGGTAGCCGTAGCTCACGATTAACTTTTTGTACCGCTCGTTGGGGATGTTAAAAAAGCCGTTACCCAGCATGACGCCGAACGCATTGGGGCCGGTTTTTAGCTGCTTCGTGATGTCGAACGTCACGTACTGCGCCACCTGGTTGTAATCGGTCCAGCCGGGGTCCAGCACATGGTCGCCCACCTTGCTGCCGTTCAGAAATAAGTCGAAATGGCCCAGGCCCGACACAAAGGCTGTAGCGTTTTTGATGGGTTTCTGAATGTTGACTTCTTTTCGGAACTGTGGCAGTGCGTTTTTAGCCGTCACCAAATCCGGCCGACTGTGCTGCGATTCCAGGGTATTGCCAAACTCGACGGCAGGCACAATCCGCTTTGCCGAATCCATCTTCTCCAGCGCAATCCACTGCGCCTTCCCCCAATCTGCTTTCGTGGGCAGGCCCATCCGCCAGTGCGCTACCGAACTCCAGGCTGATGGTTTACCCGCTTTATCCCACACCTGTACTTTCCAGAAATACTGTCTGGTTGCCGTCAGGGGCTTTCCGGCATACGGCACTAGCAGCGACTGATCGGACATTTGCTTCCCCGAATCCCATAGATTCCCCTGCTCTTTCTGGAGGCTTTCCGGCGAATCGGCGACCAGCACCCGGTAGGCCGTCTGGACCTGATTGCGCTGGGGCGATGTCAGTTGCCAGCTTAGGCGGGGCTTCTGTGTTTCAATACCCAGCGGATTCCTGACGTATTCGCAGCGCAGCGTGGTGGGTGTTACCGATTGGGCGGTACTGGCAGCAGCAAATGCTGTCAGGGTTACCAAAATGGATAGTAATCGCATAATCTTAATTGAAAGTCAGTAGCTTATCGTTTGTCGTTCCTCGGAATAACAAACTCTTCTTACACCTAAAATTTGAACCGTTCCGCTTCTTTGTGTCACAATTCCCTCATAATTCGCACCGGCCCTAGCAACCCGGACGGTATTAACGGAGAATCTTTCGTAAAGTAATTCCAGGTTGTGAAACAGTAACGGCCTTTGGAGGGGCGCGGCTGTTTGTTGAGGAACCAATCCGGAAATTCTTTCAGGTAGTAACTGTTTTTATCCAGATGACCGGGTAACCATTCCTGATCGGCCGGTTCCTGTTCGTCGCCAATCAGTCGGTTCGCCCAGACGTTCGTAACCTCCACAACAACCTGATTTTCTTTTGCTTTGAGCAAGCCAGCCGGAATCTGAATCCGCCACGGTGCCGTCCAGACAACGCCCAAATCCTGGTTGTTGATAAATACCCTGGCCACATGGTTGACGACGCCCAAATCAAGGTACGTCGCCCCGGCTTTGTCGGCAAGTTGAGCGGGAGCTACGTCAAATGACTGCCGATAAACAGCCGTGCCACTAAAGTATTTGATACCGGCTTCGGGCCGGGTCGTCCAATCGTCAAGTTTGGCGAACGTAACTGGCTTGGTGGGACCTCCCCAGGCCGGATCGAACCTGACCTGCCACGCACCGGCCAACTGAGCAACTTCTTTCTGATCCGCAAAATTGGGTGTAGGGGTGACGGGTGCAGTTGCTTTGTTTTGGAAAACGATAAAGAAACTTTGCGCTTCTGCAAACTTGAGCGGTATCGTTGTCATACCATTCTTACTCTCAAACTGAGTCAGCGGACGCATCGCTCCCGTGACGGGGTCCCAAAGTTCGGGTTGCCTGTTTGCTACCTTAAAAGTGCAGGTCGTTGATCGAGGCTCGCGGGCCGTGTTCGCCACGAAATAGATGTCGGTGGTGCCCTCGTACCGATGAATGGCCTTTATGGTGTCCTTTTTACTGCTGCTTATCACGCTGAAATCGTTGGCTACCGGCTCGGCGATACGTCCCCATTGCAGGAGCGCCTGACAACGTTGCCAGTAGGCGACCAATGCTTTACCGGGCTCCCACCAGGTTTGGGTACGGTCGAAGTGGGTACCCCAGCGGCCCATCGTCGCACCCGGCTTATAACGGTCGTCCCAGGGTTGCTGCACAAACCGGTGGAGGACCATGCGGTTGACCCCAGCACAAAAAGCGGCATCGCCAATGGGTTTCAGCCAGGCCGGGGTTTCGTTCCAGGGGCTTTCTTTCGGGTCACCCGTGAATGCTTCCGCTTCAACAATATTTTGGCCCGACTTCCGCAGGGCGGCCACCGTCGGTTCCAGTTCATAAGGAGCGTATTTGCCACCGTGCGTCCAGAATTCAGTCATCACGTTATGCACCAGCGGCATGACTTCATCCTGCCGCCAGGGCCCGCCGTAAGGTTCACAAAGAAATGTCAGGTTAGCGGCTTTCAGCTTTTTTGAAATCGTGGTGAAGTAAATGTCCCGATGCAGGTCTTTGATGGTTGCCTCAAAATCTTTCCGGAACTTGACAGAATCCGCCTGACTACCCATCCGCCGGCCGGCAAATGCCACCAGATACGGCAGTGGATCATACCCCCGGCGGTTCGTGAATTCTTCGCGCATCCTGGGCGTCCAGGTAGGATTACCCGCTTCGTAGCTGTCGAAATGAACGTGCGTGAAGCCCGTACCAATCAAGTCGCCCAGGTGCTTCTGGATTTCGCCGATCACGTGGTCCATGTGAAAATCAACGGCCTGCTGGCTCATTTTATCGCACTCTAAGCCAGTAGCCTGCCACTGCGCGGGCTGAATCAGCGTTCCCGTGGTAGTATGACCAAAGCGGTAAATGACCCAGTCGCCAGCGGGTGCGTCCCAAACTAATTCTCCGCTGGGCTTCATCTTTCCGGTTAGCTCAATCGCATTTGCTTTGGTGACCGGACCTGTGGCGGGCAGCGCCAGTACGGCAATATCTTTGTAATACGTTCGCCGAGCTTCAATTTCGGGTTTCTCAACGAGGCCGGTTTTTGGATTATACACCGGGAACGGCGTATGGCCACGAAGTTTAACCGTTGGCTGGGCCAGCGTAATTGTTGTTTTCTGATTGCCCGTCACCTTCGTCTGCGACGAGCAAATTTCCTGCATCGACAGTTCGGGCGTAATCCAGACACCACCACTGGACTCATAACTCGGTCCGTTGAACATACCGAAATCCATACCGAGCCGCTTCGACTCTTCGGCGGCATGGCGCACCAGCTTCCACCAGGGCTCGGTCCACGAAATGAGTTCGGGCGTCGGGCTTTTGCCAATGTCACAGGCCCAGGGCGTCGTCACATCGGCTAAGCTGAACATGGTTGTGCGGTTAAAGCCTTCTTTCTTCAAGGCTTCCAAATCTTTGGTGATTCCTTCCTTGCTCAGGTTAGCCCCCATCCACATCCACAACACACCCGGTTTAGCACTCTCCGGCGGATTTCTAAACACAGTGGCTGGCGGTACCAGGCGGTCAGCGGTAGTCACGGATTGAGCTACCAATGAGTGCGTAATGATGCCAAGCAGACTGAGCAAAACGGGATAGGTGATTTTGTATTTCATGACGAGTTTCAAGGGCGTAGGGTGATTCGGTTAGAGAAACGCATACCTGCGTTTCTCTAACCGAATCACCCCTCAATTCAAGTAAAATATTAATCGTATAGGTCGACTTACACGCAGAGACAGACGGAGAAAACTAATCCTTTTGCTGTCTGATGTTCCGTCTGCTCTGCGCGTAAACCGCTATAAATACCCTGGGTTCTGCGTCAACAGTTTATTAATCAGCAACTCATTTTGGGGGATTGGAAATAGCAGCCGGTTCTCCGTTACGTTGTAAACGTTGCCCGTCAGATATGGCCGGATCGCCTTCTGCTTTGCTCCATAAGCCGTCATCACCGGAATAGCCTGCCCAGTCCGAACGAGGTCGAGCCAGCGGTGATTCTCAAACGCCAGTTCAACCCGGCGTTCTTTGGCAATGGCCGTGCGTAAATCGGTCTGGGCAGTGGCGGTTGTTGCCGCTAGGCCCGCCCGCGCCCGCACCTGATTCAGATAAGGAACAGCCTCGGCGGCTTTGCCCTGCTCGTTCAGGCACTCCGCCAGCAGCAGCAGCGCATCGGCGTAGCGGTACACCGGCCAGTTGTCGTTGGTGTTATTAAACTGAGCGTGGGGGTGCAGGTATTTTATAACGAAGGGCTGTGCCACTGTCGCGCCCGCCGGATTGACGTAGCTATCGGCAATGGACGCGGCTTTGCGTTTGTCGCCGGGTTCGTAGGCAGCGATCAGATCGGCGGTCGGGATGTTCCAGTCGCCTAAGTTCTGGCTGTTGCCGGTTTGGCCCGTAATGTTTTTGGTATCGGTAACGCCCGGTGCAAACTGGTAGGCAAAGTTGCTTTGCAGCCCCTGTGTCCCCTGAAGATACTGCACCTCAAAAATGGATTCCGCATTGTTTTTATTGGTAGGGTCGAACACGGATGCGTAATCGGGTAGCAGACTATACCCGAGCGTCGTCACATCTTTCAGCACTCTTTCGGCATCGGGATACTGCTTCAGCGTCATGTAGATATAGCCCAGCAGCATCTTGGCCGACCCCTGCGTCACCTGGCCCTTCACCGTCTGAGTTTTCGGTAACATGGCAGCGGCATCGGTCGCATCGGCCAGAATCTGCTTGTATACATCAGCGGCTGACGAACGCGGCAAGGCTGTTTCAGCTACGGTCGATACTTCTTTCAGATGCAGCGGGACTCCCCCGAAATACTGCACCAGTTCAAAGTAGTAAAACGCCCGCAGAAACTCAGCCTGCCCTTTCAGATTGCTTTTGGTGGTTGCCGAGATCGAAGCCCCATCAATGCGCTGCAGCACGGCATTCGTTTTGGCAATGCCATCATAACAGTTTATGTATTTGTTGTACACGTAGCTGTTGGTAGCCACATCTGTAAACGTATTAATATTCTCTTTTTCAACAATTTGCCCACCCCGATTGCTGGTATTGTAGAGGTAATACGTGTTGTCGGAGCGCATTTCGCCCATCACATATGCATCGTAATATAGATTTTGCAAAGGACGATACGCACCCGTTACAGCTTTGGTGAAATCGTCTTCGGAGATAAAGAAGTTAGCGACCGACACACCCGTTTGGGGCGTCAGCTCGAGGAAGGATTTACTACAGGAACTCAACAGGAAAAGTCCCAGTCCAGCCGTAAAAAACTGTTTTATTTTCATGAGTGTAAGGCGTTTTTAGAAAGCTGAAGGCGTATTATTTCAGATTCATGTTCAGGCCAAAAGTGATGGTGCGCGGTACGGGATACGAGGTGTAGTCGATTCCCTGCGTGAGGGCGTTGGTACCACTGTCGTTTACTTCAGGATTTGCTCCTTTGTAGCCAGTGAAAACGTACGCCTGCTGCATACTGCCGTATAACCGGACGTTGCGGATGTAGTTGTTATTGGGCAGGGGCACCGTGTAACCCAGCGTGATGTTCTTGATCGTCAGGTAGCTGCCGTCGCTCACCCAGCGCGAGTTGGTCGTTCGGGCCAGTGGCGTACTGACCACCGCCCGTGGGTGGATGCCATCGCCGGGGTCCTGCTCCGACTTCCAGCGCCGGCCCACATCTTTGGTTACGTTGAACACTCCGTCGAGGTTCTGGATGTATTCCAGCGTTCGGTTCATGATGTCGTTGCCGTACTGACCGGCGATGACCATGCTGAAGTCGAAATTGCCGTACGACAGATTGTTGGTCATGCCGTAAATGAACTTCGGATTTGGGTTACCGATGATCGTTTTGTCAGCCACGGTAATGACACCATCGCCGTTGGTATCCGCGTATTTTACGGTGCCTACCATCGATGGGCTGTCTGTGCCGAGGTATTTAGGCGAGTTGTTAAACTCTTCCTGTGTTTTATAAACACCCAGGAATTGATAGCCATAAAACGAACCGATGGGACTACCGATCTGCGTAATGTTCGGTCCATTGGCATCCCGTGGCAGGGCGGGGCGGTAAGGACCTAAGTCAAGCACGTTGTTGCGAATGAATGAAATGTTAAAATCCGTCGACCAGCGCAGCTTACCCGTTAGATTTTGTGTACTGATGGCGAACTCGTGCCCCCGGAACTCGAACTTTCCGACATTATCGGTGATGGTCGCAAACCCGGATTCACGGGGTACGCCCACATTCAGCAGCATGTCCGACGTGGTTTTGTAGAAGTAATCGTACGTCAGTAAAATTCGGCCTTTCAGCAAGCCGATGTCCGCGCCAATGTCGAGTTGGTTCGATTTCTCCCAGCTCAGGTTACTGTTGCCGATGTTCGCCACAGTAGTGCCATTCGCCAGCGCATTGTTGAAGGGATAGTTCGTTGCTGTTGTCCGGGCCAGGTAGCCATAGTTACCAATGTTGAAATTGCCGTTCAGGCCGTAACCCGCCCGGAGTTTCAGATTGGAGACAACGGGCACACTAGCCATAAAGGGCTCATCGGATACGTTCCAGCCCGCCGATATAGCCGGGAAGTTCCCGTACTTGGTATTCGGAGCAAACCGCGACGAACCATCCCGCCGGAACGAGGCCGACAGCAGGTATTTTCCTTTGTAGTTGTAATTCAGCCGCGACACGAACGACGCCAGCGACCACTCCTGTAAGTCGAAGCCTGTATTGAATTGCGTACCGGCGTTCAACGTTTGCACTTTATCGTTGGCAAAACCCGTTGCGGTGACACTCCCGAAGTCCTGGCGGAATTTCTGAGCCGTGTACCCCACTAACGCATCCAGGTTGTGCGCGCCAAACACCCGTTTGTAAGTCAGCGTATTTTCGGTCAGCCATGAATAGAAAATGTTATTCCGCTGGGTCGCATTAGTTTGAATGGGTGGGGCTGAAAACAGGCCCCCCGAGGTCGACGGCGTAAAGTTGTTGAACTGCTCGTTGGTGTAGTCGATGTTGATGCTCGACTTGAAATTGAGGTCTTTAACCGGCTCCACGTTCAGGTAGGCGTTGGACAAAATGCGACCCGTGCGGGTATCGTTCCTAACGATCTGAATCACGTTGTACCAGTTCGGGTTGGGAAACAGACCCGGCGACGTAGCCGTCAGCGGCAGTGATCCATCCGGATTGATGGCCGGAGCAATGGGGGAGGTAGCGATGGCGCTCTGGATGATGCCACCCCCGAAAATATTGCCGTCCGTATTGGGCAGCGGGCTGGTAGCATAAGTGGGTGCTATGTTCAACCCTATCGAGACCTTGTCGTTTACTTTATAGTCGGAATTCAGACGAGCCGAATACCGCTTGTAATTGGAATTGAGCAACACACCGTCCTGATTGATGTACCCAATGGTAGCCGCCGTGCTGAGTTTATCGTTACTGCTGCTCAGCGACAGGCTATAGTTCTGGATCGGTGCATCGCGCAGCAGCAGATCGTACCAGTTGGTGCCTTTGCCGGCATACTGCGCTGGGTTCTGGTACTCGGCCGGAATTGTCTTCTCCTGACCGAGTCGTATTTTTTCCTGATAGACCTCGTTCATGTACTGCGCAAACTCCTGCGCGTTCATCATGTCGGGCCGGCCGCGCTCGGGCACCTGCTGTGTGCCGTAGTAGGCATTGAAGCTAACAGTTGACCGTCCGCTGGCCGCGCGTTTCGTCTGAACCAGCACCACCCCGTTGGCTGCGCGTGAGCCGTACAGCGCCGTAGACGATGCATCTTTCAGGATGGAGAAACTTTCAATCTCATCGGGGTTGATGTTGCTGATGTCCCCCACAATGGGAAAGCCATCCACGACATAGAGCGGCTGGCTGCTGCCACTGATCGAAGCCGCTCCTCGAATCCGGATCGACATGCCCCGGCCCGGCTGACCGGTATTTTGCAGAATCTGGACACCGGGCGTTTTTCCCTGTAGCTTTTGGGCGAATTGCGTAACGGGAATGTCCTTGATTTCGGCGGCACTGACGGTGGCTACGGCTCCGGTTACGTCGGCTCGTTTCTGAGTTCCGTAGGCCACCACCACCACTTCGTTCAGCGACTTGGTATCCGGAGCCAGCGAGATGTTGACCGTCGTTCGGTTGTTGAGCGCTACCTCCTGGCTGATGTAACCAATAAAAGAGTAAACCAGCGTAGCATTTCCATCAGCTACCGTTAGCGTGTAGTTGCCTTCGGTATCGGTAACGGAGCCAGTAGACGTTCCTTTTACGGATACGTTTACCCCCGGCAATCCGGCGTTGTTATCAGCCGCCAGTACCCGGCCACTGACCCGAATGGACGATTGGGCCCAGACCCTTATGTGGAGTGGTACCAGCCAGGCAGCGAATACCAATAGGCAGAGCAGCACCAACCGCCGTTGCCGACAGAATGCTTCCCTAATCGATTTGTCGATCTGTTTCATGTGTGTAGGAAGTAAGGAATAGTGAAAAAAGAAAGCCTCGTATGCGTCATCAGCACACCTGAATGACCTCAATCTTGAGCAGTTCGCCCAGTTTTTTGAGCTTAGAGCCGATATGCCCAATGCCCACCGCGCAGTGATGCGCCGGACCGTGCCCGTTCCAGCGCTCCACAAATCCGCGAGCCCCCGGCGCAAACCGATAGCGGCTGTTGGTGTTACCAATTTCCAGAATCGGCCCCGCCACCGATTCCCCTTCGGCCACCAGCAGCATCAGCTTACCGGTTCCCGTTTCCACGACCGATAGCAGCGTCACTGGTCCTGTCTTGACCGACATTTCTACTGACAGCCCAGCGCCGACCTTGCCATGATAGACCTGAAGCGGCCGGACTTTGGTCTTGCCCTCGGCAATTCGAATGTGACCCGGCCCATCGTGACCCATCAGTACGACATCGTCTGTATAATCCATGGCGTAGTACTCCGTGAAGGACCCACCGACGCCGAAGCTGTCCATGATTTTCATGGCCTGCGCGTTCTTGATCTCATACTCGCCAGCCACCGGAATCCCCCGCGCGGTCAGTAGCGACGTTCCCAGGATGATGGAACTCATCGTGTCCTCGTTGTCCTGATTGCCCGTGCCTTTGTGGTAGTAAGCCAGCGACCCCAGGCCGTGCCGTGCAACCAGTTCGTCTAGTGCTACAGAAGTGCGGGCCGCCCGCTCCAATTCGTGGGCTGAGCAGTCGGGCTGTACGTCGAAACGCTCGTAGAACTCAGCGACCCGGGCCTGAATGAACTCCCCGCTGACGCCCTCTTTCAGGGCCGACAGTTCATCGACTTCCACAATGGTCATGTGCCCGCCAAAGGTGATGAGTTGCAGGGTTGGGTCGGAGTAGATGTCGAGCATACCACCGTAGTAATTGCCCATCAGCCCAAGGCAATTGTGGGCCATAGTATGAGCGACTCGGGCGGCTTCGATCCAGTCATCAATTTGCTGCCAGGCGATGGGGTCGTCGTGGAGCATACCCGTCACCTGCTGTACGGCAATGCCCGCCCGCCGGAACACGTTGGCCAGTTCGGGAACCGGACAGGCTCCGCAGTGGGCCAGCCATTCGCCGGTCATGCGCGTGCGGTTGTTAAGCTGGTTGAACCACGCATAGTCAATGGACGGTTCGGGCGACAAGTTCAGGATAACAACCGGTACGTTGGCTCGCCGAACAACGGGCAACACCGTAGCCGAAAGAGCATAAGTCGTAACGTAAATGAACAGAATATCAATGTCGGCCTGTCGGAAATCGTGCCCGGCCTGAGTCGCTTTCTGAGGGGTATCGACTAAACCTAAATTGACAATTCGGGCGGCTGGTCGTTGTAGTCGTTGTTCCACTATCTGGAGATAACCCAGTAGCCGTTCTTCCAAACCCTCGAACTGCGGCCAGTACGTATCGAGTCCAATCCCGAACAGGCCAACCGTGAACGGATGATGTTGATTCTGGTCTGGTGGAGAGTCAACGTGATTGGACGAAGTCTGCGAATGGGTTTGCATAAGCCGTATCAAAAAGAGCAATATTGTATCAAAAAAGACAAATATTTATTGCGCTGACAATGCGCTTAAATGTCTAGCTAGCTGTTTATAAAGTCATATTCTGAATTATTTAACTTCTTATCAGTAAATATTTAGATAGAATAGTGCAAATAAATGGAGTCACTTATTATCTTTATCAATCATTTTTGATTTTTAATTTGTCGTATTTGATACACCATGACATTATTTCGCAAATACTACCAGAAAGTAGTCGTTGAGGAAGCGCTGCACAAGCCAAGCTGGGGCGTTGTGGTGTTGAACGTAGGGCATAATGTTCATCCACCGGGCGTTCGTTATCCCGATTATCAACACCCCGGCGATTACGTCTTCGATTGGGAAGAGGGACGGGTGCTTGAAGAATTCCAATTAGTTTACATCTCGCGGGGGCAGGGTATTTTTGAAGCCGAGGGCATGAAACCAACGCTTATCGAAGCGGGTACGGCGTTTTTACTCTTTCCAGGCATCTGGCACCGCTATCGCCCCGCCGAGCAAACCGGCTGGGAAGAATTTTGGGTAGGTTTCAAAGGACCCTATGCCGACTATCTGACCCAGCAGGCCTGTTTCCAACCCGATAGTCCGCTCATTCGGATTGGTTTCAACAGCGAGTTGCTGCACATCCTGACGCACTTGGTCGATACCGTACGATTTGACTCTGACTCAACCGGGCCTTTATCATCGTGTCTGACGATTCAGGTATTGGCACTAGTGTATGCATCGGCAATCATGACGAGTCCGGAACAAAGCCGACGGCATCAGCTTATTCATCAGGCCCGGTTCAAAATGCACGAATACGAAGAACGGGAACTAGACCTTGAGCAACTAGCCCAGGACATGAACGTGAGCTACGTCTGGTTTCGGAAGGAGTTCAAACGAATTGTGGGCACCTCGCCGGGGCAGTATCACCTGAATCTGCGCATCAAGCGAGCTATGCAACTGCTTCGGGAGACGGATTTACCGGTCGGCCATATTGCCACTCAGCTAGGGTTTGAATCAGACTTTCACTTCTCCAAAATCTTCAAGCAGAAAGTCGAACTGTCGCCCTCACAATACCGCAAGAGTACGGCACCTAGCGCCTGATCGTTTTGAGTTAAGCAAATGATAATCACCGGCGTTTGCGGAGAAACCATCAGCTAGCGGTTGCCAGCACAGCCGTAATTATCAGCACCGGAATAATTAAGCTGCCCTTATAAATCACACCATAGTAATCGCCTGGGGCTGGCTCCTGGCTAATCAAGTATGTGCTCACACAGCGTTCTGTTTTACGTTAGCCGAATATATAACTAGCTGAATAGCAGCTAAAACTAATTATTTCGGTTGATGTCAGGTTTATCCCGAGCGATTGGCCGCTACAACATTTACTTTCCTCTCGGCTACACTCAGCTGGTTGTATTGGCAAACAGTAAAGGTCTGATACTGACTCCGTGTCGGGCCACAAAGGAAATTTACTCTTTTTCCCTACGACCAAACGTAACCAGATGCTCCATAAAGTGGTTCGTAAAATAAGAGAGTTGGATATTGGTCCGTTACGGCCAAAAAATTCAGTAATTACCGGATGACAAAAGCAATCTATATCGCTTCGGTGGAACCCTATACGGGCAAATCGCTAATCGCGCTGGGGCTGGTCAATATGCTACTGGGTAAAACAAAGAAAATCGGCTACTTCAAGCCCATTATCACTCAGCAGCAACCCGGTCGCAAAGAAATTCACATTGAAGCCATCCTCGATTATTTTGCCTTGCCCATCAGTTACGAGGACACCTATGCCTTCAATCGTCAGGAGGTCTTGCAACATATGGAGTCGGAAGGCCGGGGGGAGATGCTCAGTACAATCATCAGTAAGTACAAAAAGCAGGAAGAAAGCCATGACTTTACGGTCATTGAAGGCAGCGATTTTCTGGGCGAGGGTATCGCGTTTGAATTTGAGTCGAATGCTGACATTGCCAAAAACCTGGGGGTACCCGTACTTATCGTTATCACGGGGGAAGGGCGGTCGACGGCTCAGATTGTCAGTACAGCCTTGAGCGCCTTGCAAGGCTTCGAAACCCGGGAAGTACAGGTATTGGGCATCGTTGCGAACCGGGTTAAAGCGGAGCAGGTAGACGATGTCCGGGAGCTACTGAAAATGCAGTTACCCGCCGAAATCATGGTAACCGTCATTCCGTGGGAAAAAGGGTTGCAAAGCCCCACCATGAAAGAAATAAAGGATGGGCTGGATGCTACCTTGCTCATTGGCGAAGAGTTGCTGACCAACCAGGTCGACAATTTCGTAACCGGCGCGATGATGCTGCCCAACTTCCTCAATTATATCAAAGAGAACGTGCTGATCGTAACACCGGGCGACCGGGGCGACATCATCATCGGGGCTTTGCAGGCAAACCTATCGGCCAACTATCCGAAAGTAGCGGGAATCGTACTGACGGCAGGAACCGTACCCGACGAACCCGTAACCCGCCTGATCGAAGGGTTGCAGACGGTTATTCCTATCCTGACAGTACAAAAAGGTACGTTCGAGACGACAACGACCATTGGAGCCATCCACTCCCGCATAACGGCCGACAATAAAAAGAAGATCGAGTTGGCCATTGACGTGTTTGAGCGATACGTGGATACAAAAGCGCTGGACGACAAGATCATTACGTTCAGGCCCGAGGGTATAACTCCTCACATGTTTCAGTACCAGCTTTTCAAAGCCGCCAAGAGTCAGAAAAAACACATTGTTTTGCCCGAAGGTAACGATGATCGCATCCTGAAAGCAGCCGCCCGTCTGATTGCGCAGGACGTTGTCGATCTGACTATCCTGGGCGATCCGGCGGAGGTTATGGCTTCCATCCGGCGGCTAGGGCTGAACTTAGATACCACCGCGGTGAGCATCGTGAATCCGGCTACTGCCGACAATTACGAGTCGTACGCCGAAACGCTACACGAGTTGCGGAAAGCCAAAAATGTGACTCTCGACATGGCAAAGGACATGCTGCTGGACGTGTCTTACTTTGGTACCATGATGGTCTACAAAGGACACGCCGACGGCATGGTGTCAGGAGCGGTTCACACGACGCAGCATACCATCCGCCCCGCGTTGCAATTCATTAAAACCAAGCCGGGTGTTTCGCTGGTTTCGTCGGTTTTCTTTATGTGCCTGCCCGAGCGCGTATCGGTGTTCGGCGACTGCGCCGTTAACGCGAATCCAACGGCTGAGCAACTGGCCGAAATTGCCATTTCGTCGGCGGAGAGCAGCGCCCGTTTTGGCATTGAACCCCGTATCGCGATGTTGTCGTACTCGTCGGGTACGTCAGGCGAGGGCGAAGATGTGGAAAAGGTTCGGCAGGCTACGGCTATCGTTCGTCAGAAACGACCGGATCTGAAAATAGAGGGCCCTATTCAGTACGACGCGGCCGTTGACCCTTCGGTTGGTAGCCAGAAACTGCCGAATTCAGACGTAGCGGGCCGGGCAAGCGTGCTAATTTTCCCGGATTTGAATACGGGCAACAACACCTACAAAGCCGTGCAGCGGGAAACCGGGGCATTAGCCATTGGCCCAATGTTACAGGGCCTCAACAAGCCGATCAACGACCTGAGCCGGGGCTGTACGGTAGATGATATTTTCAATACAGTTGTCATCACCGCTATTCAATGTCAGGATTTTTAAACTAGTGATTTCTTGTCATTCGCAGTCATTGAAGGTCATTTGTTGCTTAGCGATTACTGACTACGAATGACGCGCAGCAGGTGACGATTAATGACCATCACTTTATGCACATACTGGTTATCAATTCGGGAAGTAGTTCGTTAAAATATCAGCTCTTCAACATGCCTTCCGATATCCCCCTGTGTACGGGGCAAATCGAGCGAATTGGCACGGAAGGTTCTTTCATTCGTCATCAGATTCAGGCGCCTGCGCAACTCATTGAACGGAACGAGGTCATTGCCGATCACGATGTTGGCCTTCGACAGGTGCTTGAGTTGCTGGCCGATCCCGTTACGGGAGTTGTTAGTACGCCCGATGCCATCGACGCCATCGGGCACCGGGTTGTGCACGGTGGCGAAAGCTTCGCGAGTGCTACGCTTATTACACCCGCTGTCAAAGAGACGATAAAAGCCCTTTTCCCGCTGGCTCCTTTACATAATCCCATCAACTATCAGTGCATCGAAATAGCAGAACAGACCTTTCCCAAAGCTAAGCAGATTGCGATTTTTGATACCGCCTTTCACCAGACGATGCCCGAATACGCCTTCCGATACGCCTTGCCCCAAGAGTTATACCACCAGGAGGCCATTCGGGTATACGGCTTTCACGGCACCAGCCACCGATACGTCAGTAAGAAAGCGATAGCCTGGTTAGAAAAGCCAGATGCCAAACTGATTAGTATTCACCTGGGCAACGGAAGCAGCATCACTGCCGTTGATAAAGGAAAATCAATCGACACCAGTATGGGCTTCAGTCCGTTGAGCGGCCTGGTTATGGGTACGCGGTCGGGCGATATAGATCCATCGGTCATTTTTCATTTACTGAGCCGCGGATACAGCCCCGACGATGTGAACAATCTACTCAATAAGAAGTCGGGGATGCAGGGCCTTACCGGCTTCAGCGACATGCGCGACATTCGAAAAGCCATGGAAGCCGGCGATCAGACGGCAGCGCTTGCTTATGAAATCTATGCCTACCGGGTCAAAAAGTACGTTGGTGCCTACGCGGCCATCCTGAACGGATTGGATGCAATCATCTTTACGGCCGGGATCGGGGAAAACGATGCAACATTGCGCGAAATGATCTGTACTCAGCTTACCTTCCTGAATATCTCCCTGGATTCTGAAAAAAACCGCTCGCCGGACCGCGGCCTTCGAGCGGTCAACGCACCAGATTCACCCGTTCGCATTTTTATCATACCCACCAACGAAGAACTGGAGATTGCGCAACAGACTTATGATCTACTACAAGGGAAATAACGTAATTGGCAGGCGTAATGCTGCCAGCAACACTCACGTTTGCTCATAAAATCGACCGGCTAAACACGGCTTCACAAGTGCATTAGGCACCACACTGACGCCTGAGTCAGGTTTACTCTTTACCCTCTGCAAACAAGTGAGGCTTCGATTATCAATCTCAGCGACGCTTTACTCTTTGCATCTCCCGGCTCTTTTCCAACTACATTCAAATGAATTGTGGGCCAATGTTCTGAGGTTTCGGCGCAAATAAACCCGGACGAGTGTTGTAGCCGTCGACTTGATTGTCAGCCTGTTTAGAGCCTCAATCTACTATATAGATATTTTGAATGACATTATAGAAAATATTAATTTGCTCTATAAGTTTAGAAGCAACAGATTTGCACTGATATCATTCACAATCACAACGTTTTGCCTTCCGGACGGTTAGTCATTTTCCAGCATGTCTGGCTTTATGGCTGGTCAGGACGGCAAGACTTAAAAACAATAAGCATATGAGCCCGTCAGAAACTGCAAAAAGTTACCAGGTCAATGGTACTAATGGCCACAACGGACACCACGCTGCCCTCGATGTTAATGATCCCAGTGCCGCCCAATGCCCCTTCATGAGTAGCCGATTGAACCACGTAGCGGGGGGTGGTACCCGGAACCGCGACTGGTGGCCCAACCAGTTAAACCTGAGCATCTTGCGCCAGCACTCGGCACTGTCCAATCCGATGGACGAGTCGTTTAATTACGCGGAGGAGTTCAAAAGCCTGGATCTGAAAGCTGTTAAGGAGGACATCTACAACCTGATGACTACTTCGCAGGAGTGGTGGCCTGCTGATTATGGTCACTATGGCCCATTTTTCATCCGGATGGCCTGGCACAGTGCCGGTACCTACCGCATTGGCGATGGTCGGGGTGGTGCAGGAGCTGGCATGCAGCGTTTTGCTCCGCTCAACAGTTGGCCCGACAATGCGAACCTGGACAAGGCGCGTTTGCTCCTGTGGCCTGTTAAGCAGAAATATGGCCGTAAACTGTCGTGGGCTGACCTGATGATTCTGGCCGGTAACTGCGCTCTGGAGTCGATGGGCTTTAAGACGTTTGGTTTTGCTGGCGGTCGCGAAGATCTCTGGGAGCCGCAGGAGGACGTTTACTGGGGATCTGAAACCGAATGGCTCGGTGATAATCGTTACGAAGGCGACCGTGATCTGGAGCATCCGCTGGGCGCTGTTCAGATGGGTTTAATCTACGTAAATCCAGAAGGACCCAACGGTAATCCAGACCCACTGGCGTCTGCCCGTGACATTCGGGAGACCTTCGGCCGGATGGCGATGAACGACGAAGAAACCGTGGCCCTGATTGCAGGAGGGCACAGTTTCGGTAAAACCCACGGTGCCGCCGACCCTAGCGAACACGTTGGCAAAGAACCGGCTGGCGCCAGCATTGAAGAGTTAAGCCTGGGCTGGAAGAACACGTTTGGCAAAGGGCATGGTGTACACACCATTACCAGCGGTCTCGAAGGTGCCTGGACCACCACGCCAACTCAGTGGAGCAACAACTACTTCGAGAACCTCTTCGGTTTTGAGTGGGAGTTGACCAAGAGCCCCGCTGGTGCATTCCAGTGGAAACCGAAAGATGGGGCCGGGGCCGGTACCGTACCTGATGCCCACGACCCTGCATTGCGTCATGCGCCAACGATGCTGACCACCGATATTGCCCTACGGGTAGATCCAGCCTACGAGAAAATCTCACGGCGCTTTTTAGACAATCCCGACCAGTTTGCGGATGCCTTCGCACGGGCGTGGTTCAAACTGACGCACCGCGACATGGGCCCACGTGTCCGCTACCTGGGATCTGAAGTACCCGCTGAAGAACTGATTTGGCAAGACCCAATTCCGGCCGTTACGTACAAGCAGATTGACGATGCCGATGTTGCTGCGCTGAAAGCCAACATTCTGGCTTCTGGCCTGACCATTCCGCAACTGGTATCGACGGCCTGGGCGTCGGCCTCTACGTTCCGGGGCTCCGACAAGCGCGGTGGTGCCAATGGTGCCCGCATCCGGCTGGCTCCGCAAAAGTACTGGGAGGTGAATAACCCGACCCAGCTCGCCAAAGTGTTGGACACGCTCGAATCGATCAAGTCTGAGTTCGACGCGATTCAGACCGACGGCAAGCAGGTATCGCTGGCTGACCTGATTGTACTGGGTGGCTGTGCCGCCATTGAACAGGCCGCCAAGAACGCTGGCCTCGACGTAACGGTTCCGTTTACGCCGGGTCGTGCCGATGCTTCAGCCGAACAAACGGATGTAGACTCGTTTGCAGCTCTGGAGCCAATTGCCGATGGCTTCCGCAACTACATGAAGGCTCGATACAAAAACGTATCAGCCGAAGCATTACTGGTCGACAAAGCGCAGCTGCTGACGCTGACAGTTCCTGAAATGACCGCGCTGGTAGGCGGTATGCGCGTGCTGAACACCAACTACAACGGTACTTCTCATGGTGTGCTAACCAAGCGTCCTGGCGTGCTGACGAACGACTACTTCGTAAATCTGCTCGACTTACGCACTACATGGAGCGCTACATCGGATGCGCAGGACCAGTTTGTGGGCCAAGACCGGGTTACCGGCGAAGTCAAATGGGCCGCGACTCGGGTAGACCTGATCTTTGGTTCGAACTCTGAGTTGCGCGCCATTGCCGAAGTGTACGGATGTTCGGATTCGCAGGAGAAGTTTGTCCATGACTTTGTAGCCGCCTGGAACAAAGTGATGAATCTTGACCGGTTCGACTTAAAGTAAATCACTTCAAGGACTATAAATCAAAAGCCCAGTATCTTCGGATGCCGGGCTTTTTTATGGTCAGTCTACTGCTTCTCAAAACACCGTGAGTTCGGAATTACTCTAGGTGAGATGTCACACGGCGCTGTATCCGGACCAAATACAATAGACAACTAACAGTTCAAATTAGTTAGAGTGGGTTACCTCCGCCTACCTCTCCAATTTACTTTATCATCTGCGTGAACGTAACAGTACCCATGCTATTGGGCTTACCGGGTTCCGGAAGATTGCCACCGTGGCCGACTATGGACCCGTGCCCCAGGATTTATGCTTATTTTGGTCCTGCCGTACGAGTGAATGGCAACTAGACGCTCCAGCCTCTCACACATCGATTGAACGGATATCCAGACTACAGATGCAAAAAGTAGGAATAGTACTTTCAAGCTAGTAGCCTTCTCGGGCTGAACCAACCGCGTTGTAATGCCTACCGATCGGTTGGTCAACTCATAAGTTGGTACGTCCACTAAGGCTGGAAGTCTATGAAGTTAGAGTCGTCCCCCGAAGTTGGCTGCTTTTCAGGAGAATGTCCTCGGCCGACCCCTAACGGCGTACCGTAACCGACAGCTACCGTTTGCTTTGTGACGATCCTCACAGGTTAAACTCACCCGACAAACCGACTTTTGTTTCATTTCGTTAATAATAACGGAGGCACGGATTTTTCGGAAAGTTTAACCCGTTAAAACAGTAAAGACATGGCACAGCAACAGGATAAAGCAAAGGAAACCGTACTGTCGTTCATCAACGCATTGAACGACGAAAACTTCGATGCGGCCCGGCGCTACGTTCATGACCATCTTTCTTTTGTTGGCGTACTGGGTACCCGCGACGGGGCCGATGCGTATTTCGCCGACATGAAAAAGATGAAATTAAAGTACGATCTCAAAAAAATAGTCGCCGATAACGAGGACGTCTGCCTGTTTTATGACATCGCGATGGGCGGAGACATTACTGTTTTCGCCAGTGGCTGGTATCAGGTAGAGAATGACAAAATCAGCTCGTTCAAGGTTATTTTTGACCCACGACCGCTGCTGGAAGGTTCGGACCAGAAATAGTGTTCGAGTTGGGGCCAGCATTCGCGTTACGATCATGGCTTTAGTCACGTCACCACACCTCGATACCATACACCAGCTGTTTACCCCGCTCCAGCCGACGGTGAGCGGTGACGCGGGTGTTGTTCGTTACGTGGAACAGCAGCCCGACCTCAGGCTGGCCCCGTTGATTCATTGCTACTGGCAGCTTGCTTCTCATCAGCCGCTGACCCAGCCCTTCGTGTACCGGGTGGTCGCCGATGGCTGCATCGACCTCTTTTTCGATTTGATAAGCCCCGACGACGTCTTCGTCATGGGTCTGTCCACTACGTACACCGAATTTCCCCTGGCCGGACCTTTCAATTATGTCGGTGTCCGGTTTCTGCCCACGGCTTTCCCCCTCCTTTACCACGTCGACGCTTCCGAACTGACCAATCGGGTGGAAGCCTTCCGCGATGTGGTACCCACGGCAGCCGCACCGTTCACCAACCTGATTGGCGGCCATACTACCCTGGAAAGCCTCAAGTCACGGCTGGATGGCTATTTCATTGACCGGTTCACCGCGGCCAGCCTGACTCCCGACCGGCGACTCTTCGGCGCCATTGCCGCTATTCTGACGGGTGGCGGACAACTGAATGTACTGAGCGATCTGGATGCGGCCGTCAGCCACCGACAGTTGAGTCGGCTGTTTCAACGCTACGTGGGCGACACGCCCAAGGTATTCAGCCGGATTGTGCGTTTTCAGCAACTCCTGAATGCCAAACCGTCGGTGCAGGCCCTGCAACAGAACAAGGTTTTTTACGACCTCGGCTATTACGATCAGGCTCATTTCATCAAGGAGTTCAAGACGCTGTACGGCCAGACGCCCGGCAGCGTACTGTCCGGCGAAGCGACGCCCGGCGAAGCGACGCCCGGCAGTGCTGCGCAAGCTGATGGACAGCATCCCTGAGGTTGTTGTTACCCAATCGATTGTCCAATTTTTACAATACTAGCCTGGTTGCGGTGGGTACTTTTGTATCATCAGTTCACCAGAAAACGCCGGTTCGGTATGAAAAAACACCTTGCTCTGTTCTGTCTATCACTGATCACGCTGGACGTTTCCGCCCAGGTAACAAACTCTTCTAAAAAGCAGACGACCATGAAACTTAACGCGGGCATTGTCACCCCCAAACTGAAAGAAACCAAAGCGTTCTATACGGCTGTTCTTGGCTTTGGTACGACCTTCGAGAACGATTTCTACCTGCTCATGCACACGCCGAACCAGCAGGCTGAGCTTAGTTTCCTGCTACCCAATCACCCCAGCCAGCAACCTCTGTTTCAGAAGCCGTTCACGGGTCAGGGCATGTACCTGACGATTGAAGTAGACGACGTCGACAAACTGTATCAGGAGCTGAAGCAGAAAGGAACTCTAATCAAAATTGAGTTGCGCACCGAACCCTGGGGCGACCGGCATTTTGCCATCGAAGACCCCAACGGCATCGGCATTGATCTGGTTACGTATGCCCCGCCCCAAAATGGCAATAATTAATCAATTGACAAATAACATAAGCTCTTCAGTGCCAGGAGCGAAGGTAATTAGCCGCTCAAAGTGGAAGCCTAACTTTTTCAGCAACTTAATCGAGTTCTCGTTGTGGGTGACCGTGATCGCCATAATACCGCCAACGCCCAATGTGGTCCGGGCATAGGTCATCACCGCCGATGCGGCTTCAAACCCATAGCCTTTGTGCATATAGTCGGGCAAAAAGGCGAACCCAATGTCCGGATGGTCCAGGGTCTCCCGCTGGAGCAGTCCACAGAGGCCAATGGGTACGTCGGTATCGATCAGCGTTACCAGATACAGGCCAAAACCAAACCGATTGTAACTCGCGATGGGGCCATTCAGCAGGTAGTTGCGGGCATCGTCCAGCGTTCGAACGCCCCGATCGCCGATGTAGGCTAACCACGAGGGCGTATTCAGCAATTCAAGGATAAAAGGAGCCTGGTCAACAGAAAGCTGAGAGAGTCGCAGGCGTTTGGTCTCCAGAACGGTCATAGCTGCTTAGTCGTACTGTCTTAAACGTTGAGATTTACCCGTAAACAGGCGTTGCTGTGGCCTTTTCTTTACTTCGTCATCTGCCGGAACGTAACCGCTCCTACGCTGTTAGGCTTACCGGATTCAGGGGCCGAAATCGTACCGTTGATCTGGCCGTTCGGTTGCTTCGTTATGCGGATTTCGCGAAAGCTGTACTGCCCTTTTTCGTAGGCAAACGTCTCGCCATCATCGTCATAAAGCCGGTAGGTACCCGGTTTGCTGCCGTAATACCGCACCTCAATCGGCACAACCTCAGCCGCTTTGGGGGTGTGGAGCCGTGGCGGCATCATCGGAATAATGCCGCCATCTTTAACGTAGACCGGAATACGATCCAGCCCCGGCGACGCGGTAATCTGCTGACCATTGCCGACCAGCTCGCCGGTGTAAAAGTCATACCAGTTGCCCGTTGGCAGGGTTACCGTACGGCTTTTCTGGCCTTTGAACAAAGGAGCCACCAGCAGGTACTCGCCCGCCATGTACTGATCTTTGATCTCCTTCCGGACAGCTTCGGCATAGGGATTTTTCTCCAGACTGGTGACCACCACTTCACTTTTCACTTCGGACGTAAACCCTTCTTCCAGGTTCATGGCCCGGAACGGGGGCGTGCCCTCGAAGTGGTATTTCGCAAATTCGCTGTACCAGTACGGCATCATCTGCATCCGTAACAGGGCCATGTCCTGCACCGCCTTGCTCACATCGTCAAACGACCAGGGTTTCGTACCGCTATCCCAGGCGTTGATCATCGCTAACGGCGAAAAAACAACTGTCTGAATTCGACGCAGCCACTCTTCGCTGGTGTCCGACGAACGCACTTCCGGTGTCCACAGTACCCCGGCAAAACTGCTGTTGATGAGCGCCGTAATAAAGTCTTCGTGTTTGTAGTAGTCGTTGTAAATCACGTACGGAAACGAGGAGCCGCCCCCATTCGACGCCCGAATGAGCCCAAACGTCCGTTTGTTCTGCTTCCGGTACATGTCGGTGCTGTACCGCTGCAACAGCAGCCCATAGGTTTGCCGCATCTGCTCAGCCGCGTGACCCGATGGAAACGTGGCGACGTCGGGCCAGAGCCACGAATCATAACCATCTACCTCGTCAATCTTGTAGCCGCTCACGCCGAGGTTTACGCCGTCTTTCGCCAACTGGCCGAAGAAAATCTGCTGTGCCTGGGGTTGGGTGAAATCGGGAATTTGCCCCGTCCAGACGGTGTGCGACGCAGTGAACGGTTGGATGGCTTTGAAGATGGATGCCGACGGTGCGACGTATGGATTAAGCCAGAGGTTGGCCCGAATGCCTTTGCTGAGCATCGTCTGCAAAAAGCCTTTGGGGTCTGGGTAGCGGGTTTTGTCCCACTCAAAGGTGCAGGGATACGACTTGCTTTGCCAGCCCGGTTCCAGGCCGATCACGTCGAGTGGAAAGCCTTTCTGCTCGAACTGTTCGGCTTCGGCCTCCACCTGATCAGAGGTGTAGAGCGTTTTTACCCGCTGCTGAAACCCCAGTCCCCAGCGGGGCGGCAGACAGCCCCCGCCGTTGAACAAGTTATACCGCCGGACAACATCCAGCGGTTTCGGTCCGCCAAACACGTACAGCTCCACGCCAGCCGCAGGCACCAGTATTTCGACGGCATCCGAATAAGGGCTGCTGTCCCACGATTTGTCCGTGTTTCGATCCTGCGACACGGGCGGGTCGGAGCTGTCCTTGCGAACGGCCGTACCCGCGTAAACGGTCAGGTAACGAGCGGAGTTGATGAAAACACCGTAGCCATTGGAGGAGATATAAAACGGCGTTGGCGAATGCGTTCGGCCGTTGTCAGAACCTCGGAAATGGTCAACGTGCAGGTTCAGGATTCGGCCGCGCTGATGAACCGTCTGGAAGTTCAGGCCGAAGCCGTAGAGTTGTTCCGTACGGTTGAGCGGAAAACGTAGGTACGTTTTTCCATCCACGACCCGCGCCGTAATGCCGGTTTGCGGCAGCGGGAAAGGCGTTTGGCCTAGTTTTACCAGCGCCGACGCATTGGGTCTGGTGCCGCTGGCGGTGAGCAGGTTATAGGCTTCGGGTTTGCCCACGGCAGCTTTCCAGACGCCGGGTTGTACGGATGTCCAGACGACAGGCTGTGCCGTGACGAAATAGACCGATGAGAAGAGTAGGAATAGCGTTTTCAAGTATATATATTTTGTCATGCTGACGAAGGAAGCATCTTCGGTAGCCTAGAGTACTTTTAGCGAAGATGCTTCCTTCGTCAGCATGACAAAAACACAAACTAATCCATCGTCACCATGGCCTTAATCACACCATTGACCGGGTCGAGCCAACTGGCAAATTCATCGCCTACCTGACCAAAGCCAACGCGGTGGGTGATGTAGGTTGTCGGGTTCACTACCCCCTTTTTCATGCTGGAAATAACCTGCTCGAAGTCGGCGCGGGTGGCGTTTCGGCTGCTCATCAGCGTGGCTTCACGCTTGTGAAACTCGGGGTGGCTGAAGCTGATGTCGCCTTTCTGCAAGCCGACCAGCACGTACCGCCCGCCATGCGCCAGATACGCGAAAGCCGTATTGATGGCCCGCAGGCTGCCGGTCGCATCAATAACAACGGTAGGCATATCGCCATTGGTTATCGTTTTTAACTGTTCCAGCACGTCGGGAGCCGATGCGTTGATCGTGTGCGGAACATTCAGTTTTTCGCGGCAGAAAGCCAGTCGGCTTTCGTTCAGATCGAGCGCGATGACATTGGCACCGGCAATGCGGGCAAACTCCATGATGCCTAATCCAATCGGTCCGGCTCCCACGACCAGCACAAACTCACCCGGCTGCACATCGGCTCGTCGAACACCGTGGGCGCCAATGGCCAGCGGCTCCACGAGGGCCAGTTCGTCGTAACTCAAGCCTTCGCCATGCACCAGCGATTGCGACGGCACTGACAGGTATTCGACCATGCCGCCATCCACATGTACGCCAGCGACCTGCATATTCACGCAGCAATTCGGCTTACCCGAGCGGCAGGCAATGCAATGACTACAGTTGAAATACGGAATAAACGTAACGGCCTCGCCCGGCTGAAAATCGGGGGCTCCGTCAGCTTCGACTACTTCCGTAGCCAGTTCGTGTCCCAGAATGCGAGGGTATGAAAAATACGGCTGCGTCCCCTCGAAGGCGTGTAAATCGGTGCCGCAGATGCCGATCTGCTTTATTTTCAGAATGGCCTGTCCGGGCGTTAACGTGGGCTTAGCAGCCTGCTGATAAGCGAACTGGCCGGGCGTCGTGCACACTAATACGTTCATCATTGATCAGGCTTTGGCCAGCGCCCGGTCTAAGTGAACGTAGCCGCCGTCGACGTAAAGCAGTTGGCCGGTCGTGTGGCTCGACCGCCGGGACAATAGAAACGCGGTTGTGTTGGCAATCTCCTCGGCGGTCGTCATCCGGTGCTCCAGCGGGATGTTGGCCGTGATCGACGCGAGTTTTTCTTCCGGGTTGGGCAATGTCTGAATCCAGCGTTCGTACAGGGGCGTCCAGCATTCGGCCACGATGATGGCATTCACCCGAATGCCGTATTTGAGCAGTTCCACGGCCCACTCGCGGGTGAGGGCATTCCGACCACCATTAGCCGCTGCGTAGGCGGATGTACCGCCCTGTCCGGTTTCGGCGGTTTTCGAACTGATGTTCACAATAGCTCCTTTCGATTCTTTGAGCGCAGGCAGAGCGTAGTGTGCCATGAGATAGTAATGCACGACATTCTTGTGCAGCGAGGCCATGAACCGTTCGTAATCCCCCGACTCCAGACCAACCCCGTCGTTTTCTCCGGCGTTATTGACCAGTCCATCGATCCGGCCGAACTGCGCAAGCACTGCGTTGACCGCCTTCTCCGACTCCTCCGGCTTACTCAATTCGGCTACAACCTGGAATGCCCGACCGCCGGTAGCCTCAACGGCCGCCACCGTAGCCTGGTTATGCGACTCAGTACGGCCAATGATCACTGGAATGGCGCCTTCTGCCGCCAGTACTTTCACAATACCCTCGCCAATGCCCCGGGCACCGCCAGTCACGATGATTACTTTGTCTTTAAGTTGTAAATCCATGTGCGCATTTATAATTTTTTGAAAGCCCTGGACTGCATAGTTGACATGCACCCTGACGTCAGTTCCGGCGTTGAACCGTACTGTAAACTACAAACTCAAAAACTGAAAACTCATTTTAATGCGAAACGGCAAGTTTGACAACTTTAACCGCGCTATTCTTTATTGCAAAGTAAAAAACAATCAGAAAGCAGGCGGCTGGTACGATGTAGGCCGTCTGGATCGTGGACAGATCAGAGATTTGCCCCATAATAACCGGGAAGATTGCCCCGCTAACAATCGCCATAATGACCAGCGAGGAACCAATCTTGGTCTTTGGCCCCAGCCCTCTGATGCTGAGCGCGAATATGGTTGGAAACATAATCGACATAAAAAACTCGACCCCAACCAGCGCATATACGGGGAACATACCACTGGACAGCACGGCTACTATCAGCAGCACAAAATTGATTAGGCTGTAGATCGCCAGGAGTCGGGGTGGTGCGATAAACCGCATCAGGTAGGTTCCAAAAAAGCGCCCGATCATGAACGCCAGTAAGGCGCCGGACAGGTAATAGGCCGCCATTTTCTCGTCGATGTCCGCTACCTTACCCGCAAACCGGATAAAGAAACTACTGACGCATACCTGCGCCCCAACGTAGAAGAACGGGGCGAGGACGCCGAGAACGAGGTTCTTTTCGCCCAGCACTGAGCCGCTGGCCTGTTGGGGTGTGTCGGCTTCTTCAACAATTTCAGGAAGTTTCGTTCGCCAGATCAGGACCGCTACCAGCAGCACGGTAAGACCAATCAGCAAAAACGGAATTTCGACGGAAGCCGCTTCCTCAGCCAGGTAGGCATTCAGTTGCCGGGGCGACATGCTTTGCTGCTCCTGCTCCGAAAGGTTTTTACCCGACAGGATAAATACGCCCCCCATCAAGGGGGCCAGAAAAGCCGCCAGCCCATTGAACGACTGGGCGAAGTTTAACCGCTGGGTTGCCGTTTCGGCATCGCCCAATACGGTAATGTAGGGATTAGCGGCCGTTTCGAGCAGGGTCAGGCCGCTGGCAATGATGAAGAGGGCAACCAGAAAAAAGCTGAACATCCGCAGTTCGGCCGCCGGGTAAAACAGAAAGGTACCAAACGCAAACAGGATTAGCCCAAGTGTAATACCCGCCTTGTACCCAAACCGCTTCATGAACACACCGGCGGGCAAGGCAATGAGAAAATAAGCGACGTACGACGCTGAGTCGATTAATGCCGATTGGAAATCGCTCAGCTGACAGGCTTTCTTGAGGTGTGGAATTAGGATAGGGTTCAGATTAAGCGCAAATCCCCACAGGAAAAACAGCGAGGTAATGAGAATGACAGCCAGACGGGTTTTGCGGTCAGACATTAGACGTATCAGTTAAAAGGCAGGGCCGTAAATTGAATAATGCAAAGGAATAGTATTTATTTATAAGGATAACGTGATAAATTATCTAAATAGTAAGGGATATTAACATCAAAAAATGCGCAGTGCTATATTTCATGAATATTTTCTGACATGAAACCTCATCTGCTAAAAGTCCCCACAGAGCCATCACATTCGTTCAGTATGCGTCAGGAGCGGGTACCGAACATTAACAACCGCTGGCACTACCATGCCGAAGTAGAGTTAATTCAGTTTCACCGGGGGATGGGTACTCAGTTTGTGGGCGATAACATCAAGCGGTTTGGCCCGGGTGATATTGTACTGGTAGGGGCTAATCTGCCGCACTACTGGCGGTACGACGATAGCTATTTCTCCGACGAGCAACATCTTCCATATGCGACGGTCGTTCACTTCATGGAGAACTTCTGGGGTGATCGGTTTCTTAGCCTGCCCGAAAACAAACCCCTTAGACTTGCTCTCGACAGAGCGCGAAGTGGCCTGCTATTAACAGGAACGCTAAACGCATACGTAGCCGAGCGGATGGAAAAGTTACGCCATGCCGAAGGCCCTCACCGCATCATGAACCTAATGGACTGTTTGCTGGCCATTGCCCAGTCGAACGAGGTAATCGTTTTGTCGTCGATCGGTTTTCAGTACGATTTGTCGGAGTCGGAGAATGAGCGCGTCAATGCCATTTATGACTATACCTTACGTCATTTTAACCAGCGCATTACGTTAGAAGAAATTGCATCAGTAGCCGGGTTAGTGCCCAACTCCTTCTGTCGATATTTTAAATCCAGAACAGGCAAGACGTATTCCCAGTTTCTGACGGAAATTCGTGTTGGAGCCGCTTGCAAACTCCTTATCGAGAACCGGGTTGGTATTAAGCAGATTTGTTTCGAGAGCGGCTTCAACAACGCCAGTTGCTTTCATCAGCGGTTCAAAGACATCACAGGAAAAAGCCCGCAAATCTACCAGCGAGAATACGCCAGTGAAACGCCTTAATTAGATAGCCAGACAACCGAGTGGCTACCGATGCACGGGCAACTGAGTATAAATACACATAGATAAAGCCTTTATAACCTAAAAAAAATACCACAACCTTTCTAACTTTGACCAATGCAATCCATAGTGCGCAGGCTACATTCGTGAAAGCACCTAAGCAGCATCCTGACGATAGCCTTTTGTGGAACAACCTCCGGAAAGGTGATCGAGACGCGTTTTCTACGCTATACCAGCGCTACGTTGGTGTGCTGTATAACTATGGCTATCATTTTGTGGCCGATGCCGACATCGTTCAGGATGCGATTCAGGAATTATATATTGATTTGTGGCGGCTTCGGGAAAACCTGTCTGAAACGACATCCGTAAAGTTTTATCTCTTCCGCTCTCTGCGCCGACGCATCCACCTCACGATAGATGCCGACAACGACCGCCTGTCAATGCTTGACGAAAAGTCGACGATCGCTTCGCTGTTTGTGCCTTCGGGTGAGACCGACTACATTCTTCAGGAGCAGCAGGAAGTTGATTTACAGAGATTGCAGCAACTATTAGTGCAGCTTCCACCCCGCCAGTACGAAGCCATCCGGCTCCGCTTTTTCGACAATTTTTCGTGGGAAGAAGTAGCCACCATCATGCAGATGAATGAGCAGTCGGTACGTAATCTCATTCAGCGGGCCATCAAAAAAATGCGGGAATCATTTGGCTTACCACTCCTTCTGCTGCTACTCTCTCAGGTGCATTGCACAATAAGATGATTTATTTTCAGAGAGAAGTGAGTTAAAAATAAAATTTCTCGCTTTGGTACTATCAAAGGTTCGATGACACAATCCTTTGATGATGCCGCACGACTACAACGAACTAACGGATTTCCTGCTGGACGACCGCTTCACGGACTGGGTGAAGACAGGGCACAACAGTACGTACTGGGGCGATTTCTTCAGCCAGCATCCGGAAAAACGCATCCTGGCCGAGCAGGCACGAGCACTGATCCAGGCAGCGGCTGGCTTACCCGTTGTTCAGCCCCATGCTGATCAAGTAAGCCAAATGTGGACGCAGATCGAGGCTGCGGTTCAAGAACCAGTCGTGCGGCCGCTACGTCGGTTACCCACCTGGACCTACTGGGCTGCGGCTGCCTCCGTTGTCGCTGTGCTTATTGTCGGCGGTCGCCTTTGGTTTCAGCAGCGGCAGCCCCAAACGGTTACGTACCAGCAGTTGGTGAGCCAGTCAGAACAGGCACTTCGGGAGGTTAACAACCAAACGAACCAGCCGCAGCTTGTCCGGCTAGCCGATGGCAGTACCGTACGGGTTGATCCCGGCAGTCGGCTTAGTTTCCCGCCAACGTTTCGGCAGGCGGCCCAGCGGGAAGTATACCTGTCGGGGCAGGCGTTTTTTGATATTGCGAAAAACCCGCAGCAGCCGTTTCTGGTCCACACCAATGAGCTGGTAACGAAAGTCTTGGGGACAAGCTTTACCATACGAGCCGACGAAAAAGCCAGTCAGATTACGGTCGAGGTCAAAACCGGGAAGGTCTGGGTGTTTAGACAGAGTGATCCGGAAGGCGCACCTCAAGCGCCGTTTGGCGCTAAAGACGGGGTTGTCCTTAAGCCCAATCAGCAGGCTACGTTCGACCGGACGAATGGTCAGCTGGCGCCATCGCTGGTTACTCAGCCCAAGCTACTTGTCGAACCCAGCGCCATTCCTTCCTTTGAGTATGACGAGACACCGGCACCGCTCATCTTTAATGCCCTCGAAAAAGCATATGGTGTCGACATTGTCTACGATAAAGCCTTACTGGCAGACTGTCGCCTGACGGCCTCGCTCACCGACGAATCGTTGTTCGATAAAATACGACTGGTATGCCAGAGCCTGGATGCGCAGTATGAAATAATTGGCACACAGATCGTCATCTCGGCAAAAGGTTGTGCCAATGATACCAATTCTTCACCTAACCCCTAACCGGTATGATAAGAACCTGCTCCTAAGCACAAAAAAGTCGGCCATGCGCTAACATAGCCGACTTGAATTACCTGCTCCACCACGATTGCCGTCGTGCGTTTCGTCCCTTGCCGGGGACAAAGCGGAGTTGTTTTCATCTTCCTGTTCCTGAAAAACAAAAACCGAGTAAATGTATGAAAAAACCTCTCCTCTACGATTCACTCGTAGTTAAGGCTATGCGCATATCTATCTGCCATTTGCTGTTAATTATTCTGGGTAGCAGTTTCGCGCTGGCTCATGATAGCAAAGCGCAGGAACTGCTCCAGCGAAAAGTATCCCTGCAACTGCGGGATCAGAGCCTCAAGAAAGTACTTCAGGCGATTGAGAAACAAGCAAACGTTAAGTTTCTGTACCGGGCTGATTTAATTCAGCAAAGCCAGCCAGTTACGGTATTGGTCAACGAAAAAACGGTAGAAGAAGTGCTTTCCATGGCCCTTCGACCGAGTCAGCTGACTTATAATGTGTCAGGTCGTCAGATCGTGTTGACCAGGCTGAAGCCAATCCCTGCACCAACGGCCCCAACGTCAACGGTTGACAATGCCCAGGCAGCGGTCGATCAGTCCGTCAAAGGACGTATTACCTCATCTGATAACGGAGAAGGCCTGCCGGGGGTGAGCATCCTGATCAAAGGCACCACCAAAGGCACTACCACCAACGCCGATGGCGATTACCAGCTGGTGGTGCCCAATGCAGATGCAGTGCTGGTGTTCAGCTTTGTGGGTTACGAGTCGCAGGAAATTCCCGTAGGTAATCGCACGGAGATCAACGTCTCGTTGAAAGCCGACGTAAAGGGACTAAACGAAGTGGTTGTGGTGGGTTATGGCACCGTTGCCAAACGCGACCTGACCGGAGCCGTGAATTCGGTGGATAACGACAAACTTCGCGAAACGACCCGGACCAATCCGTACCAGGCCTTACAAGGGCAGGCGGCTGGGGTCGACATCCGAAACACCTCCAACAAACCGGGCGGGGGTTTCCAGGTGCAGATTCGGGGCTTTAACTCGATTGGGCGTGGCTCCAGCCCACTGTTTGTGGTGGATGGTATCTTTGTCAATGACATCACCAACATCAACCCGGCCGATATCCAGAAGATCGATATCCTGAAAGACGCTTCGGCCACGGCTATTTACGGCTCACGCGGAGCGAATGGCGTCGTGATTGTCTCGACCGTCCGCGGAAAGGCCGGGAAAGCGCAGGTTCAATATGATGCGTACGTCGGCTCACGATCACCGACCAATCTGCCTCGCATGTTCACCGGCGACGAATTCGTGCAGTTTGCCAAAGATGCAGCCGTGGGCGTTGGCAAGCCTGACCTACCCCTGGATCAGATGTTCAGTCCCAACGAGCTGACGAATATTCAAAACAAGCAATATGCCGATTGGCCCCGCCTGCTGCTTTCGTCGGGGTTACTCACAAACCATACGCTGGGTGTCAGTGGAGGTGGCGATGGTGGGTTACTCTATAGCTTTGGCGGAGGCTTTACGTCCGATCAGGGCACCATCTCGAACGAAAACTACAAGCGGTACAACCTACGGGCCAGCATCAGCAAATCGCTTACGTCATGGCTGGAGATCGGTCATAGCGGCTATGCGTCCTACGAAATCCGGAATGATGGTAGTAACGAAGCCCTCCGGTCGGCTTACCGCTTACGCCCAACGGGTAGCGTTTATGATGCCAACGGGCAGCTTCAATTCTTTCCATCGGCCCGCGAAACGCAGATTACTAACCCTCTCTTTGAGCCTGAAAACGAAAACCGCGAAACCCGGTATTTAAAGTATTTCGGCAGTTTGTACCTGAAGATTAATCCGGTTCAGGGTGTCGAATTCCGAACGAGTATTGCGCCGGATATTGAGTTCAACCGCTTTGGTCAGTACGATGGCGTTTACACGAAGAACTCCATTGGCCAAACCGCCCGGACGCTGGCCCAATACAACAGCAACAACCGACTGGCCTATACCTGGGACAACATCGTCAATCTCGAAAAAACGATTGGCGGTATCCACAACATCAAAGCGAGTTTAATATCGTCGCTCTGGTCGTCGCGTAGCGATGGCAGCGCTCTTCAGGTTCGAGATTTCGCTACTGATGCGTACTCCTTTTACAACGTTGGAGCGGGTAAGAATGTGCAAGTCCCATCAACCTATTTCGTGCAGGAGCAGTTAGCTGCTTTTGTCGGGCGGGTGAACTACGCCTTTAAGGACAAATACCTGTTTACCGTAACGGGGCGCTACGATGGCTCATCGAAACTGGCTGCGGGTAAGCAATGGAAGTTCTTCCCCTCTGCGGCTTTTGCCTGGCGGCTCAACGACGAAGCCTTTTTAAAGAATACGGCCGTCAACGATTTGAAGTTGAGGCTTAGTTATGGGCAGGCAGGCAACAACAACATCAACGCCTACAGCTCACAGGCTGGCGTTGGTGCCGGTTTTTACGCCTTTGGGAACGATGTCGCCCCAGCCTCAACCGTAAACAATCTGGCCAATCAGAACCTGACCTGGGAAACCACGAAAGAACTAAACCTGGGCGTCGACTACGGCTTTTTCAACAGCCGCATTTCGGGTAGCGTTGATGTTTACCGGCGGGTCAGCGACGGGCTGATTCTGACGCGGCAGTTACCCGCCATAACGGGTTACACGTCAGTGGTGCAAAATATCGGATCGGTTCAAAATACCGGTATAGAAGTCAGCTTAAACACCGTCAATGTCAAAACTCCGTCGTTTCAGTGGCGAACGACCCTCAACCTGGCCCATAACAAGAACGCGATTCAGCAACTGTATGGCGACTCGAAAGACGACATAGGAAATGGCTGGTTCATCGGTCAACCCGTCAATGTAAACTACGATTACGTCTGGGATGGCATCTGGCAGACCAGCGAAGCAGATCAGGCAAAAACGTTCGGCCAGAAACCGGGGCAGATCAAAGTGAAAGACCTGAATGGCGACGGCAAAATCACATCCGCTGACCGGCAGATTATCGGTTCGCCCTTGCCCACGCTCACCGGCGGTATCACCAATAATTTCACGTACAGGAACTTTGACTTTGCTGTCTTCGCCTACACGCGCCAGAACCTCCAGATGTTCAGTGTGTTTCACAATGAATTTGCCTTCGGGCAGGACGAGCTGCCCGCCCGCTTCAATGGACTGAAGATTGATTATTGGACACCCACGAATCCCATTAATACCTGGTTCCAGCCCGGCAACGCCGGACCGTATAAAAACGTGGTTCGCTTCCAGAATACCTCATTTGTCAAAATTGGCTACATCACTCTGGGGTACACGCTTCCAAAAGACCTGTTAAGTCGCCTGAAGATGCAGACCGCCCGGGTTTACTTCACCGCCCAAAATCCATTCGTCTTCACCAAGTACGCTGGCTGGGATCCCGAAATTGCCGATCAGAGCAGTTTCGCTGCTGCTGTTATGAACCGTACACTGTTAGGTGGTATTAGTATTAAATTTTAATCCGACCCGTTCCTATGCGACTTTTCCATACATCTATCCTTCGTACGGTAACCGTGGCTAGTCTGCTCCTGTCAGCGGGAGCCTGCTCGGACTACCTTGAAGAAAAAAACCTATCGAGCCTGACCGACTCCAACTATTTCACCTCGCCGGGAAGTTTCGATGCGCTGGTCGTGGGCACGTACAATCAACTGCGAGATGCCACCCGGCAGTACCAGCTTCATTTTCTGGGTACGGACATCATTACCCGACAGGGTTTAATCAGTGGTCAGAATCCTGTCAACGACTACGTCAACCTCAACGCACAGGAAGGAACCCTGGTCCCCATCTGGAACTCGTATTACGCGATTATCAAAAATGCGAACGTCGTACTGTCGCGGGCAAATGTCGTTCCTGGTCTGACCGAGTCAGCTAAACAGCTGGGCTTTGCAGAAGTTAAATTCCTACGGGCGTACAGTTATTTTACGCTGGCCGTTCAATTTGGGGGCCTTCCGCTGGTGCTCGACGAGGTCAGAACGGCCACCACTGATTTCGCCCGGGCCTCGGAAGAAGACGTATTCAAACAAGTGATCAGCGATCTGGAAAGTGCAGCAGCGGTACTGCCTGCTGTACCCACGCAAACCGGACGAGCCAGCAAGGGCGCCGTGCAGCATCTGCTGGCCAAGGTGTATCTGACGCGAGGTTACAAACCGTTCGGTACGCCCGCCGATTTCGAGAAGGCCCGGCAATTAGCCGACGAGGTGATCAAGTCCGGCACCTACTCCTTATTGCCTACCTTCGCGGCCGTTACTGATTACAACAATCAGGTGAATAAAGAAGTAATTTTTGCGGTTCAGTACACATCGACACTTACCGCTAACGGAGCCGGAAACGATCGCCATCAGCTGTTCAAATTTGCGTATGAAGCGTATCCGGGAATGAGTCGCACGAGTGACTACAACAAAGCCATTCAGGATTATTCACCGACACCTTATTTTTATTCGCTCTTTAGTGACCACGACGTCCGCGAAGCCGCTACCTACAGCCGGGTAATTTATGCCGTGGTAGACAATGCTGCACGGGGCGTCGTTAAAGGCGATACGGTTATTTACTTCCCGAAACGTGCGTGGACAGCCGCCCAGAAAGCCGCTAAAAAGTACCGCGTTTTCAACCCCGACGAATACTTTACTCCCGACGGAACCACGACCAGCCACTTTCCGATGTTTCGGCGGTATGACGACCCATCGGCCCCCTACACCGACACCGGTGCCCCCCCGCAGGGTACGCGCGATGCTGTGCTGTTCCGCTTAGCCGAAACGTACCTAATTGCCGCCGAAGCTGCCCTGAAGGCAGGCAATGCTTCTCTAGCGGCTGATTACATCAACCCAGTTCGTCAGCGGGCCGCCATGCCGGGCTTTGTGAGTGAGTTTACGGTGAAGCCAGCCGATGCAACCATCAACCTGATTTTGGAGGAGCGGGCCAGAGAGCTTACCGGTGAAGTGTCGCGCTGGGAAGACTTAAAACGGACCGGTACACTGATTGAGCGCGTGCTGGCCTACAATCCACACGCCCAATTGAACAAAGCCATCGATCAGCACAACTTGTTACGACCGATTCCACAACGAGAAATCGACCTGACAGGCGGCAAGATCACCCAAAATCAAGGGTACTGATTTCCAACTAGTCATTTGTCGTCAAGGGTGGTCAGGGATGGTTATGAGTTGTAAAATGCCTGACCACTTTTGACCATTCCCGACCTTTTTTTGACTACCCGCCCTTAACTTGTCATTACGTCGTGAATAAACTGCTGTTTCTCTTCGGCCTGTCTTTGCTGAGTTCATCAAGCTTCGGTCAGGCCACGCCTACTTCCATACTTAGTTACGGGGCGAAAGCCGATGGCAAAACCAACAATGCGGCTGCCATTCAGCGAGCCATTGATGACGTATCGACCAAAGGCGGAGGTCGGGTATCAATCCCCAACGGCGTTTTTCTGACGGGACAGCTCGTGCTCAAATCCGGTGTCGACCTGCACCTGGCCGACAATGCCATCCTGCTGGGTAGCCCAAACCGACTCGATTATACAAATCAGGTAGCGATGGGCTTCATTGTGGCCCGCAACCAGCAGAACGTGTCCATTACGGGCCGGGGCGTCATTGACGGTCAGGGACGCCTGGTGGTGCAGGACCTGCTTCGATTGCTCCGGGCGGGCAAATTACAAGACAACGAGTATAAGCAGAAACGCCCAACCGGCGAAAATCGGCCCATGCTGATTGAGCTGATCAATTGTCAGAACGTGCGGGTGACGGGCATAACGGCCAAAGACGCGGCCAACTGGGTAACGTCGTACCGAAAGTGCACGAACCTGACCATTGACAGCGTCCGGGTGGAGAGCACGGCTTACTGGAACAACGACGGTATTGATTTGGTCGATTGTAAAGACGTAACCATCACGAATTGCATCATCAACGCCACCGACGACGGCATCTGTTTGAAATCGGAAGATCCCGGAAGCCGCTGCGAAAACATCAGCGTCGCGCATTGCACCATCCGGTCCAGCGCCAGTGCGTTCAAACTAGGAACAGGTTCGTACGGTGGTTTCAAGCACATCACCGTTCGAGATCTGACGGTTTACGATACGTTCCGGTCAGCGATTGCGCTGGAGTGCGTCGACGGTGGCCTTCTGGAAGACATCGACATCCGTAACGTAAAGGCTACTAATACCGGCAATGCCATCTTCATCCGGCTGGGTCATCGCCGACCGAATGGCCCCGTCAGTCAGGTGCGCAATATTCGTATTGCCAACGTAGAGGTTGAGGTTCCGCAGGGCAAACCCGACATTGGCTATCCGATTGAAGGCCCACCGATTAAAGAACCGCATAATTTGATTCCGGCATCGATCACGGGCTTACCCGATCATCCGGTACAGCAAGTAGTACTGGAAAACATCAGCATTGTGTACGGGGGCGGAGGCCAGAAGAAGATTGCCCACGTGAGCATAGACTCACTGGCAACCGTACCGGAACGCCCGACAGGATACCCGGAATTCTCGATGTTTGGCGAGTTACCTGCCTGGGGTTTCTACGTTCGGCACGCCGAAGGCGTACAATTCAAAAACGTTCAATTGCGCTACGAATCCAATGACTTCCGACCAGCCTGCGTTTTTGATGACGTAAAGACGCTCGTTCTGGATAATCTACAGATCCCACAGGCGACATCGTTACCATCGGTTGTTCTGCATAACGTACCAGCCCCTTCGTTAAAAAATGTGCAGCTGCCCGCAGCCCAGGAACAAGCGGTGAAGATCCTGACTAATTAGTGGCCGCTACTCATACACACCTTCCACGACCACAGACTTTGTCTATTACCGGCTGATGTACCAGCTGAACAAATTGATAAAAATGCTCTTGACTAATAATCAGCTATATTAGCCCAAACTTCTCCCGATAGTGTATCGCAAAACTCCCATCGGGTATCTACCCTGATTCACCGTAACAAAAGATGAGCAATCCTGAAGAAGACTTATGGCGACGTTTTCAGGAAGGCAGCGAGCAGGCGTTTACCACGATCTATAGGTCCTACTATGCCATATTGTTTAAGTATGGGTATCACATTGCGCAGGACGACGAACTGGTAAAAGACTGTATTCAGGCACTCTTCGTTGAACTCTGGAAAAGTCGCCAGACACTTTCTCATACGACATCGATCAAATACTATTTATTGAAAGCCATGCGCCGGAAAGTATACCGGATGCTTCGGCAGGAGGAACAGTATACGGAATATGCATCTGATGCCGAAACCCAGGATGTTAATTTCTCTCCTGAACTTGAATTAATCACCCTACAGACAACTCAGCTTCAGCAGGCATCGCTGCGCCAGGCCATCGACCAGCTTTCCAACCGCCAGAAAGAAGCCATCACCCTGCTGTATATCGAAGGCCTCTCCTATCCTGAAATATCGGACATGATGTCAATCAAGATTCGCACAGTTTATAATTTGGTGCATACGGCGCTGGAAAGTCTGCGCAAACAGTTGAATCAGCCCGGTCTGTGGGCGGTTGTGGCGGTGCTGCTTTGTTCTCAGTAGCCCGGCCAGGCTACACCAATACCAAACTTTTCTCAAATTTTTTCCAAAATCTCTGGTAAAAAAGCGGAACAGCCGCCATTGCTCTTCTGATACGCGAATACAGACCTTCAAACGGGTCGTCTTTCGCTTACCTGGCACTAATTAGCGCATGGAGTACAGAGAGTTTTCGGCCATTGATTTAGCAACCGATCCCGCGTTCATCGACTGGGTGCAACGGCCTGATAGCACCAATTTGGCTTTTTGGGAGACGTTTCTGGCACAGAACCCCGACCGGGCAGAGGTTGTGGCTGCCGCCCGTCAGTTGGTAACTGGCTGGCAAATCAATACGCCTACGGCATCAGCAGATGATATGGACAGCGTCTGGCATAAAATCCAGGCAGCAACGACTGATCATACGGTCAGTAGCCAATCACGTTTTGTAATAAATCGCTCCTCGTACTGGCGGTGGGCCACGGCTGCTTCTGTCGTATTGGTCCTGCTTACTGGTGGCCTCTGGTTTTTCAATAAGTCCCATACGGTGCGCTACGTGACCCAGCGGGGAGAAACCAAAACCGTACAGCTCCCCGATAAGTCGACGGTGGTGCTGAACACAAGTTCATCCCTGGAATTTTCGGGCGACTGGAAGGCGAATCAACCGCGCGAGGTAACGCTTACCGGAGAGGCCTTCTTTTCGGTAACGCATCAGCAAAACCAGCAGTCTTTCACGGTCAGAACACCTGAAAACCTTCGCGTTGAGGTACTGGGCACGACCTTCACGGTATCAGAACAGGCTACAAAGACTCGGGTTGTGCTCAACTCGGGTAAGGTCAGGCTATACGTCAGTTCAGGTGCTCAGCCGCTGTTGATGAAGCCGGGCGAACTGGTAGAAGTGTCGAAAAATCGGCAGGAGGTTGTTCGACGCAAGGTGGTACCGGACGTGTATAGCACCTGGAAAGACAATCAGTTTGTATTCGACGACACATCCCTCGGTGAGGTAGCCGAAATGATCGGACGTCAATTCGGGGATACCGTTGAGTTTGCTGATGACTCGCTTCGAAACCGGCGCATTACCCTTCGACTCCCTACCCGTGACCTCGATCTGTTGCTGGTATCGGTAGCGGAGATGCACGACTTAAAAATTGAACGACAAGCCAATCACATCCGCATTGCAGCAACCCCTGCTGCCAAGTAAATCCAGATTAACCTGGCCATTCCCACTAACGCTAACTGCTGAAACCTATGATGCATAAAGTACCGAATCACTGTAAATCCAGCGCGGTATGTTTGCTGCTCTTCCTGCTGGTACACACGACCCATCCAATACGGGCGCAATTGCTGGCCACCAATCGACTCGCCCAAGGCACAAAACCTACTAAATCAGTGCTGGTGAAGGATGCCCTGCACGAGCTGGAACGTAAATACAACGTAACATTCGGCTACGCTACGAATGCGCTGGATCAACGGACCGTCTCTCCTACCGCCAGCTCCTGGCAACAGGCGGCTGATTTAAAAACAGCGTTAGTGACCCTCTTAACCCCGCTTGGGTTAACGTATCGACAGGTCAGTAAAGATGTTTTCATTATTAAACCCCAAAAGTCTCCCTCAGCCAGTACCAGTGCCTCTGCGGCTGAACAGCCCTCTAACTTATCCGATCAACTGTTGACGAGTCCAAACGAGCCAGACGCATTGGGTTTGGTGTCTCAGCCAGCGGCTTTTCCGATCAAGGGTCGTGTGACGGGCGAGAACGGAGAAGGCATTCCGGGCGTAAGTATTGTGCTGAAAGGCTCAAACACAGGAACCGTCACGGACGTCAATGGTGGCTATTCGCTTACTGTGCCCGACGCCAGTGGCACGCTGGTGTTTTCGTTCATAGGGTACGTCACGCAGGAGGTGCCGGTCAACAACCGATCGACCCTCGACATTGTGCTGAAAACGGATGTTCAACAACTGGGCGAAGTCGTCGTGGTGGGCTACGGTACGCAGGAAAAGAAAGATGTGACCGGGGCCATCTCGGCTGTAAAAGGAACCGACATCCAAAACCTGCCAACGGGCGGAGCACAACAGGCACTACAGGGCCGGGCCGCGGGCGTCAATGTAGTTCGTAATGGTGGCGCGCCGGGCAATGCTGGTTCGATCCGGATTCGGGGCGTGGGAACGGTTAATAACGCCGACCCACTCATCGTCATTGACGGGGTTCCGGCAGGCAGCATGAACGACGTCAATCCGAATGACATTGAGTCGATTGATGTGCTCAAAGATGCGTCGGCTTCGGCCATCTATGGAACGCGGGCCGCTAACGGCGTCGTGCTGATTACCACCAAACGGGGTCGATTCGACGATAAGCTGAAGCTGACCGTCAACGGTTACTACGGCGTATCAAATCGCATCAAAACGCTCTCCGTGCTGGATGCGCCCACCCTGGCCAGACTAAAACAGGAAGCCTATACCAACGATGGTTCAGACATTCCGGCGATCTGGAACGACCCGCAGTACCAAACTCAGCGGACCAACTGGCAGGATGAGCTGTTTCAACAGGGAACCACCAAAAATCTGGATCTTCAGCTGCGGGGTGGTGGCAAATACTCTTCGTTTGCCATTTCGGCCGGGAATTACAACGAGCAGGGCATCATCGGCAAATCGTTTTACAACCGCTACACATTCCGGATCAACTCCGATCATAAAATTGGCGAACGGCTTAAAATCGGCCAGAATCTTCAGTTTACCAACACCCGCGAAAACGCCCCCAACACACTCTCCGCGCAGGATGGCCTGTTGTGGAGTGCCATTCGTTTTCATCCCGGTTTGCCGGTCAGAAACGCGGACGGCACGTACAGCACCACCAAAGACAAAGGCGCCTTCGGCGACATCAACAACCCAGTTTATACCGTCGACACCCAGGACCAGCAGAACACCCGAAATCGGTTTTTGGGCAACGTAACGGGCGAGTTTGAGTTAGTGAAAGGCTTGAAAGCGCGGGCAAATCTTGCCATGGATGCTACGTTCAGCGACAGCCGCACGTTTGCCGTCAAAATAACGGATCAGTTCCGTTCCAATCAGTACAACCAACTCACACTAGGCAATAGCAAGTCGTGGTCGTTTTTGCAGGAGTACTTTCTGTCTTACGACAAACAGTTTGGTTTGCATTCGCTGGGACTGGTCGCGGGATATACTTCACAGACGTTCAATAATACATTCGCTAACAGCGTCGGACGCGATTTTCCGAGTGAAGATCCAGATTTACGATACATGAATTACGCGGGGACCATTGTGTCGGCGGCTACCGTTGGCCTGGATAATGCGGGACGCAGCTACGATGCTTTGCAATCGGTGTTCGGGCGGGCCAACTACAATTTCAAAGACCGGTATCTGGTCACGGCTACATTCCGGGCGGATGGTTCGTCTAAATTTGCACCCGGCAAAAAATGGGGGTACTTCCCCGCTTTTTCGCTCGGCTGGCGCGTGTCCGACGAGCCTTTCTTTAAAACGGCGGTTCCGTTCATAAGCAATCTGAAACTAACGGGCGGCTGGGGCCAGCTGGGTAATCAGAACGTAAGTTCGCTGCAATATCTGGCCCTGATCAACTCCAATTACCGCTACTCGTTCGGCGATCAGAACACGCTGGGATCAGCGCAGGGGCGGTTACCAAACCCAAACATCGGCTGGGAAACGGCCGAAATGACCAATTTCGGGCTCGATATGGGCTTTCTCCAGAATCGGGTGCTGGCCACGGTCAATTATTTCATCAAGAACACCAAGGGAATGCTGCTGGCTCCCCCGGCCGTTGGCACGATCGGCTTAGCGTCCATTCCCGACCAGAACATTGGGCAACTGCGTAACCAGGGGCTGGAGCTGGAGCTGACCTACCAGCAGAAAGTGGGTGCCTTTGCGGTTACGGTGAGTGGCAATGCGACGTTTATCAAGAACCAGATTACCCAGTTGCAAACGCCCGGCGGCTTCCTGGCCGGGCCGCTCTACGGCCGCACCGATCAGGAAGTAACCCGCACGTATGAAGGGAACCCGTACGGTACATTCTATGGCTGGCGTACCAACGGGCTTTACCAGACCCAGGGGGATATTGACAGCGATGCCGGGTTGAAAAACGACCCGCGTCGGGCCGAAGGGCTCATTCATCCGGGTGATGTTCGTTTTGTCGACCTCAACGGTGATGGCATTATCGACAACAAAGACCGCACCATCATTGGCAACCCACAGCCCAAAGTCACGTATGGGTTTAACGCCAATCTGGCGTATAAAGGCTTTGATCTGACGCTGTTCTTCCTGGGCGTGGGTGGTGTGCAGATTTACAACGCCGACCGGATGCAGGGGCTCGACGCCAGTTACTCATTCAACATGTACGCTGAGAACGAAGGGCGCTGGACTGGTCCCGGCACGAGCAACACGATTCCGCGGGTGAGTGCCTCTAACCCCAATAAAAACTACCGCACGTCGGACCTGTTCGTGGAGAAAGGCGATTTTCTACGCCTGAAAAACCTCTCGCTGGGGTACACCTTACCCAAGCCCGTAACCGACGCTTTGCACCTATCGCAAACCCGCGTGTATGTGACGGGGCAAAACGTATTCACGATTACCGGATACAGTGGATTGAACCCTGAATTAGGCTACGGACCAGGGCAATATCCGCAGCAAAACGTCGATTACGCCCAGTACCCGCAAGCACGAACCTTCACGGTTGGTGCCACCGTATCGTTTTAAACCGCCATTTTCGCCAAAGCGTCTCACCGATGAAAACATACATCACCTTAGTCGGCCTACTGGTTTTCCTGACCGTAACCAGTTGTCAGGAAAATTTACTCGAATCCACGCCCTACGGCCAGGTCGCGTCTAACAACTTCTGGCGAAACGGCGACGATGTCGTGGCTGCCACGAATGCCATCTACGCGCCTTTACTCAACGAAGACGGATATGCTCACACCGAGTACACCTTCGATAACTGCTCCGACGACATGAACCGGGCGGGTGATCACCCCGACGAAACCTCGCTGGAACTGTTCACCTTCGACGCGACCAACTCGCACATTGGCGCTACCTGGTCTACTAAGTACGAAGTCATTTCGCGGGCGAATACAGTGCTTATTAACGCCCCGAAAGTGACAATGGATGAAACCGTCCGCAAGCGTTCCCTGGGCGAAGCCTACTTCCTGCGCGGTTTTGTTTACTGGCGGCTGTCGCTCATTTACGGCGAAGTACCAATTTTATTAGAGGCCGACGCGCAGGCCAACAACTTCAATAAGGCCAAGTCAAGTCTGGCCGAGGTGCAGGCGCAAGCCGAATCAGATTGGCTGAAGGCCGCCGACCTCCTGGACGAGTTCTACGGCGGTGACAATGCCGGACGAGTCAACAAGGGGTCGGCCTACGGCTTTCTGACTAAGCTTTACGTGTATCAGGGTAAGTGGGACAAGGCCATTGAAATGGGGACTAAAATTACAACTAACCCAACGTACAAACTAGCCAGTAGCTACGATCAAAATTTTCAGTTAACGTCGGAAAACGGCTCAGAAGCCCTATTTTCATTGCAGTACAAGCAAGGCTGGACCACCGACAATTCGCCAGCCTATTACCACACGGTTGGTGCCTGGGGCGGCTGGGGTTTCCACGAACCCATTGAAGACCTGGTGAGTGAATTTGAACCCAACGACCCACGTCGGGCCTATTCTGTGTTGGTCGAAGGCGATACGGTCGATCGGAAAGCCAATGGCAAAACGGCTTTTACGGCGAATATGACTCGGATTACGGGCCACGCTTTTCGCAAGTACACGAACTTCAGCGAAAGTGGCGATATGGATCAAGGGCTGAACGCACCGCAGCTACGGTCGGCCGATGTGTACCTGCTCGTATCGGAAGCAAAAATCCGATCCGGCAAAAACGGTGATGTGGAATTGAACGTAGTACGCACCCGGGCCAAATTGGCCCCGAAAACCAATGCGACAATGGCTGACATTATGCACGAACGCCGGGTTGAGCTAGCGGGCGAGAACGAACGCCACCAGGACCTGATGCGCTGGGACAAAGCTGGGCTCATTGACATTGTCGCGCATTACAAAAAAGATCGCGGTCCGTTTAAGCCGGGTCGTACCTTTATCAAGCCCAAGCATTATTATTTCCCGCTGCCCCAGCGTGAGATTGATTTGAGCAACGGTGTGCTGAAACAAAATCCGAATTATCAGTAGATGTTGGCCACAGAGGTGCACCAAGAAGCACGGAGATACACGGAGGTGTATACGAGATATTCTCTGCGCGTCTCCTTTCTACTCTGTGCAGCTCTGTGGCTAATGTTTTCCTGTGACTCAAAACCCACCTTCACCGAAAAAGACATTACGGGTGCCTGGGCAACCGATTCTATTTTTGAATACACCAATGGATTCGTCGAGAAGAAAGCCCTCAATGATCCCGATCAAAACATCATCTACGCCTACGACAGCAACGGTGGTCTGACGATGAAGAAAGAAGACGAACAGCGCCAGTTTCAATACCAGATCGTTGATGGGGATTCGCTGGTTTATCGGGATGCCAGTGGTATGTTTATGAGCGGCTACCGAATCCTGGCCCTTAGTGCCCATAAACTCGTGCTCAGAAAGAACCGAAAGCCGATGTTTCCCGGCCCGAACCAGCAGGTGTACGAGATACGTCAGTTTTCACCTGTCAAGGCTGAGAGTCAGCAGCCAGCCAGGTAAGCTGTTTTTTGTGTAAGCCGGACCAGAGGTCCAGACAGCCGTAGGCTAATGAGGTAGCTTCATTGCAGGGCGGGTGAAAAACCGCGATTTATACCTTGAAATGAGGATTTTCACCCGCTGTTACAGTAGAACTGGCCAGGCTACACTAGTCTTAACAAGTAATGAGATGGCGAGAATTCTTTGTTTTTTGCTGCTCAGCATACTACTTATTACCTGTCAGCAGGATTCCGGTTCGGCTGAGAACGCCTTATTTGAACTGTTGCCAGCCGATCAGACGGGGATTCATTTTGCCAATACGCTTCGGGAAAGCGACAGTCTCAACATCGTTACCTACGAGTATTTTTACAATGGCGGGGGTGTCGGCCTTGGCGACATCAACAACGACGGACTGGTTGATGTGTTTCTGGGTGGCAACATGACCAACAGCCGCCTGTATCTCAATAAAGGCGGCTTCACCTTCGAGGACATCACCGACAAAGCAGGTATTCATACCGGCGATGGCTGGGCAACGGGCATTTCGATGGTGGACATCAACGCCGATGGTTACCTCGATATGTACGTCTGCCGATCCGGGCCAAACGCCCCCGACAAACGAGCGAATCAGCTCTACATCAATCAGCACAACGGCACATTCCGCGAACAGGCGAAGGCGTATGGGTTAGCCGATACCGACCACAGCACGCAGGCGGCTTTTCTGGATTACGACCGAGATGGTGACCTGGATATGTACCTGGTCACGAACGCCATGGGACCGTGGGGACCGAACGTGATTCACCGGCGGGTTACCGACGGCTCGGCACCGGGCACCGACAAGCTGTACCGAAACAATGGGCCTGACCAGTCGGGACAGTGGACGTTTAGTGATGTTTCCCGGGCGGCTGGCATTCTGGCGGAGGGGTATGGCCTGGGGGTTTCAGTCGTCGATGTGAATCGCGATGGCTGGCCCGATGTGTACGTCGCTAACGACTATCTGTCTACGGATCATTTCTACATCAACCAGAAAAACGGCACGTTTGCCGATCAGATCAGCGACTATTTCAGGCATCAGAGTTACTCGGCCATGGGCACCGATGCCGCCGATATTGATAACGACGGCCTGGTTGACTTTATCACTGTCGACATGCTGCCCGAAGACCCGCAACGGCGTAAGAATATGATCGGCCTGATGAACTACGACCGTCATTTGTCCGAACTGCGCTCGGGTTACACTCCGCAGTTCATGCGCAACACGCTTCAGCACAACAACGGCCCGAACCCGCAAACAGGCGAACCGACCTTCAGCGAGATTGGCCGATTCGCGGGCATTCAGGCAACGGACTGGAGCTGGAGTGCTTTGCTGGCCGATTACGATAACGACGGGTACCGGGATTTGCTGGTCACCAATGGTTACCCTAAGGACATTACCAACCGCGATTTTGTAACGTACCGGATGGATCAATACCAGCAGGGAAACGCGAACAACCAGCAACTGATGAAGGCGCTGAATGAGCTGGAAGGTGCTGACATAACCAATTACCTTTTCAGCAATAACGGTGGGAATCTCACCTTTACCAATAAATCAGCAAGTTGGGGATTTACAAAACCATCGTATTCCAATGGCGCAGCTTATGCAGACCTGGATAATGACGGCGACCTCGACCTGGTAATCAACAACCTCAACCAGGAAGCCTTTGTTTATCGCAACCGGGCCAGCGAACATCGCAAAAACCATTACCTGCGTCTCAAGCTACGTGGCGACAAAAACAACCCCAATGGACTGGGTGCCAGCGTTACCATATACTATCAAGGCAAACAGCAGTTGGCTATACAGTCACCCTTTCGGGGCTATGAATCGACGGTCGAGCTGACACTACATTTTGGCTTGGGCACCACCACAACTGTTGACTCCGTGCGGGTAGACTGGCCGGATGGAAGCACTCAGGTGTTGACAAGAATACAGTCGAACCAGGTCTTAACCGTTGCGCAACAAGATGCGACAACCCGTCAGCAACCAACCAAAGAGGCCAACGAACCGCTTTTTCAGGACGTAGCCGCGAAGTTGGGCATTCGTTACAAACATACTGACGAGCTGTATATTGACTTCAAGATCCAGCCTCTCCTACCGCATTTACTCTCCCAGAACGGGCCAGGAATCGCGGTTGGCGATATGAACGGTGATGGTAAAGAGGATTTCTTCGTAGGGGGAGCGTTTAATCAGTCGGGAAAGCTCTTCGTACAGGGAGCCAATGATTCATTCGTTAGTCAGCCTTTAACAACGAGTCAGAAGTTCGAGGAAGACATGGGCAGTGTGCTGTTCGACGCGGATGCCGACGGCGACCTGGATTTGTACGTTGTCAGCGGCAGTAACGAATTTGAACCCGGCTCGCAATACTATCTGGACCGGCTCTACGTCAATACCGGTAACGACTCCAAAGGTTTTCCACGATTTACCCTTGCCCCAAACGCCCTCCCTCCTATCAGGTCGAGTGGGTCTACGGTCAATGCCGCTGACTTTGACCGCGATGGTGATCTGGACGTATTCGTGGGGGGACAACTTTCACCCGGCCAGTACCCCATGCCGACCAGTAGCTATGTTTTGCGTAATGACGGCGACCGGAACACGGGACCTCGTTTTACCAACATAACCCCTGATGTGTGCCCGGCACTGAACAAAGCAGGCATGGTTACCGCGGCTCTTTGGACTGATTTCGATCAGGACGGTTGGGTTGATCTCCTGCTAGCCGGCGAATGGATGTCGCTCATCTTTCTTAAAAATGACCACGGAAAACTGATTGACGTTAGCCCAAAAACAGGCCTGACACACACGCACGGCTGGTGGAACAGCCTGGTGGCGGCCGATTTTGATGAAGACGGGGATATTGATTACGTAGCAGGCAACCTCGGCCTGAACAACGACTGGCGAACGTCACCCAGCAAACCGTTAACCGTTTTCGCGGGCGACTACGATCATAACGGTACCGTTGACCCGATTCTTTGCCGCTATCAGGGCGAGACACTCGTCCCCGTTTGTCCGCGCGACGAACTGACCAGCCAGATTAATTCATTCCGAAAGAAGTTCCCCAGTTACGCTAGTTACGCTAAAGCCAGCCTGTCAGACATTGTTTCGGCGGATGACCTAACCCACGCCTACACGGCCAAAAGCGAAACCTTCCACAGTGTCTATATCGAAAACCAGGGGCACGGACAGTTTCGGACGCGACCGCTCCCCGTAGCGGCTCAGTTAGCCCCGCTATTCGGCATGACCACGGGTGATTACAACCAGGATGGTTATCTTGACCTTTTACTGACCGGGAATTCCTACGCGACCGAGGCCATTACTGGTCGTTATGACGCGTTCAGCGGCTTGCTGCTGGCGGGTAATGGCAAAGGTAACTTCACTCCAATATCAGCGCAGAAGAGCGGCTTTTTTGTCGGGGGCGACGCCAAGGGGCTAGCGGAACTGAGCCTTTCAAGCGGTCGGCGGCTGTTGTTAGCCGCTCAGAACAATGATTCGCTAAAAGCCTTTTCGCAGCCGACTAAGCTGACGAAGACCATTCGTGCCAAGCCCTTAGACGCCTATGCGGTGATAAAACTGACCAATGGCCGCACCATCCGGCAGGAGTTTTACTACGGCTCAGCCTACCTGTCGCAGTCGTCACGCGTGCTGACAGTTCCCGCCAACGTGACAGAGGTTTTCGTTTATGATTTTATGGGCAAATCCAGACGAGTTTCGCCGTAATGAACGTGTATTGGCTCAATGCGCCAACAGCCACTCGCGAACACGCGGGTTAAAGTCTTCGATGCACTCCCAATGGAAGGCGTGTCCGGCATCGTCGTAGAGATGTAGTTCGCTGTTCGGTATAGCGCTGGCAACTTCCTGGCTCATCCACTCGGGTGTAAAGATGTCTTTGCGCCCCCCAATGACTAAACAGGGCTGCTTTATTTTCCCTAAGTCAGCCAACGTATTGTGCGCGATACAGGCTTCGGCCTGTCCTTCGAGCCCATGAAGCGGTTGAGGCATAGCATCAACCGCGGCCTGTTGCCGACCTTCCAGAAAACCGGCATACGTAGCGTCGTCGTCCCAGCTCCGTTTGGCGTAGATCAGCAACTGGATATAGTTGGCAAACTCCTCGGGACGAAGTCGGGCTTTGATGGTAGCCATGTGCCGAAAGATACCTTCAGCCGTGCGATCGCAACGTGCCCACGGGCACATCAGCACGAGAGACTGAACTTTATCGGAATGGCGCAGGGCTAGCTGTTGAGCAATTGTACTTCCCATCGATACGCCCACTACCCGTACTTTCTCGATTCCCAATGTATCAATTAGCCCGGCGTAATCGTCAGCCATTTGAGCGGTTGTGTATGGTCCCGCGGGTTTATCCGATTGCCCGACACCCCGGTTATCGCCCAGAATACACCGGAAATGTTGTTGCCAGTCGTCAGCGTGTTTTTCCCAAACAGAACCGGGGGCTGTAATGCCCATAATTAGCAGTAAAGGCTCGCCTGCCCCGCGCTCTTCGTAATATAAATTGATGCCGTTGGTTTGTAGTAGAGGCATATGTTAAATAAGATAAATAGAAGTGAATGATCAAATCAGCGAAAGCATAATCCCGCTTAGCCACTCTTTCGCACTTTCACTTATTTACAGATGGCAACAGCGTTTCGTAGACCCAGCGGCCGTCGTGGAGCGTAACGCCGTCGGGGTCGTTCATAGCTTCGGGGCCTTCGTCTTCGCAAATGATCCAGCCGCTGTATTGCTGCTCAATCAACCATTGGGTAATGCCCACGAAATCGACTTTGCCTTTGCCCAGCAACGCGAATTCGGGTTCGCCATTCCAGTCCTTATAATGCACCAGATTAATGAGCGATGCATATTCTTTCATTTTTGTTAACGGGTCCATACCACCATTGATGAGGTGACCCACATCGGGCGTCCACCCCGTGACCGACGCATCCAGCGACTCGATGATGACACGATAATCTTCTTCCGTTCGGGTGATGGATGAGTGGGGTGAGTTCGGATGGAACGTACACGGCACGCCCTGATCAACCGCCCGGCGCGATACCCGATTGACAATATTAACCAGGTTCTTACGCCGAACCTCAATATCATGCCGCCCGGTTGGTTTCTGCACAGTGCAAAGCAGCGCTCCCGGAAACTGTTTCAGCAAGGCAATGCACTTGTCGGCTTCGTAGCGTTCCTGCTCGGTTTCTTCGGCTCCGTTCCAGTCAAGCGCCAAAGCAATGGCGGCCAGTTCAACCCCTTGTTCATTTAGTTTCTGACCCAGGCTTTCGGCATCGGGCAGATCGCCCATCCAGTTGTGAATCGGCTCAATACCCGCAAAGCCTGCTTGAGCCGTAATGTCGATCATGTGCCCCATGCGGTTGGCGTGAGTCTGACCGTTGTTGTTCATGAACCACGTATACGCTTCGGCACCAAAGCGGAAAGGAAAAGACATATTGTTGGGTTGGTTAATTATTGAAACACATGAGATCGCAATGGCGGACCGTCGCCGTTGCGGAGACACAAAGGGCACAGAGCTTGGAAGGAATTTTTGTCATTCCGACGAAAGGAGGAATCTTCTCTAGCAAGTCATATTAGTCTCTACAGAAGATTCCTCCTTTCGTCGGAATGACAAAAATACTTCTTTGTGCCTCTGTACTAAATAAACCCTTATGAGTTAGCGTACTTCGCCTGCATGGCTTTGATGAACTTGAGGCCGTTCTCGGCGATGTCCCAGGGCTCGTTGTACTCCCGCCAGACGTTAATTGAATTGGCAAAATCAATATCATTCCGGGTGAAGGCTTCTATAGTCATCCAGCCGGTATACTTCTGTTCGGCTAATGTCCGGAACGTATCGTCCCACGGGATATGACCGTCTCCCGGTGTTCCCCGGTCGTTTTCGCTGATATGAACGTGCGCCAGGACGGGCGCAATGGTGCGAATCGCATCCGGAAACCGTTTTTCCTCCATGTTGGCATGGTGCGTGTCGAACATGGCCCGTACGTTCGGATGATCGGCCAGCTGCACCAAATGAGATAACTGCTGCATCGTGTTGCACAAATAGCACTCAAAGCGATTGAGCGCTTCGGGCGTCAGCACAATGTTGGCTTGTTTCGCGTATTCGCCAGCCGCATGAAGTACCTCGGCGCTACGTTTGTACTCGTCGGGTTGGGGCTCGCGTCGGCTGAAGGTAGCGAACGCCGAGTGAAAGGGCCCGCAAATGACCGATGCTCCCATAGCGTGCGCCCGGTCGATAGCGCCTTTTAAATACATCAGCCCCTGCTCACGTACTGAAGCCGACTCACTAGCGGGGTTGGCGTCGGGTCCAACAACCGTGACGCAGGTACTTTGCAAACCAAGTTGTTTCAGGTGATCGCCAAACTGCTGGTAGACTGAAACGTCCTGCGTATCAATAAACGATTCAACGCCGTCGTACCCTATTTCTTTCAGACGGTCCGCAATCGGATTCATGGCTTCGGATAAGGCGGCCGTCCATACTAATAAATTAAACCCAATGGGAGAAAACTGCTCTGCTGTCATTGCTGACGATGAATTCGATAAAGACATAAACGAGAGTAGTGAAAGTCAGGCAGCTTTTTAGAGACTACCTGACCCAAAGATTACTGTAGCTTTTTATTTTGAGATCATTGCTCAACTCGCTATCATTTCCCCATGGGGTGCTCTTTGAGCAGCTGGGCTGGCGAATAGAAATCTTTTTTGGCATCCGTAGCCGCTCTTACTTTCTTAACCTGATCGGGCAGGATCGCCGGGGCCTGATTGCCAAACGAATTACGCACGTAGGTCAGCACGGCGGCTATCTCTTTATCGTTCAGCAGCCCCCCAAAAGGCGTCATGGGCACCTGACCGGGATACGTCTTGCCGTTCACTTCAATTGGTCCCATCAGTCCTTTCAAGACTATTTTTATCAGACGATCTTCGTTTTCGGATACCCAGATTGTCTTGGCAAGGGGCGGAAATCCAGAGGCTGTCAGTCCTTTACCATCCACCTGATGGCAGGTAGCGCAATACCCTTCCTTGGCATAAATTTCTTTCCCTATATTGTACAGGGCCAGTTCTTCGCCTTTCAGGGTTGAGGCAACAACCGTCTCTTTCTCTTTCTTCACATTCTCGCCTTTCAAGTGGGCAACGGCGGTTTCGTGCGCGTGAACCATCCACTCGTCCAGCGGTTTCTTAGTGGCTTCGGCCAGAATGGGCAGGCCTTTGTCTTTACCGATCCAGGAAGCCGCCACAATCGCAGCTAAACGAACCCGGCTGTTGTCGTCGCGAACAGCCTGCATGAGCAGATCCGCCTGATCAGGCACCTGGTGCCCCGTGTACCGTACCACTTGCACAGCCGCAGCCCGGGCGTGATAATCTTTAGCACTCAGCACCTGACGAAGCAGTTTCTGATCTACTTTATCCATGCCCCAGCTCACCCACAAGCCTTCCAGGAGGTGATGCTCATAGCGCGGGTCGTTTTTGTCCAGCTTAGCAACCCAGGTGTTCAACTTGGTCAGCACTTCGTTTTTGTCCCGGCCCCGAAGCTCACGCCGGGTGCGGTAGCGGGTGCGGTACTCCGGGAGCTTCAGGTTATCCAGCAGCTCTTCGATTGTAGCCCCGTCAATGTTGGCCGGTTTTACGAGCGGTCGCGACGGATACGTAATCCGGTACACCCGTCCGTGCGAGTGGTCGCGCAGGGGGTCGCGAGCGTTGTGCTGCATGTGCCCAATCAGAATGTTGTGCCAGTCAATGAGGTACAGCGAGCCATCGGGGGCAAATTCCATATCGACGGGCCGAAAGTTTCGGTCTTCGCTCACGACCAGATCCATCCGGTGTTTGCTCTTATAGCCCGTACCATCGTCAACCAGCGTATGTTCTTTCGTGCCGAGGAAGCCAATGGTATTATTAATCAGAAAGTCACCTTGCAGCTCATCCGGAAAATGACGGCTGGACACGAATTCGACACCAGACGTAGGCCGGACACGATGCGCATCTTCAATCAACTGTTTCGACTTGTCCGTAGCTTCGCCGTAGCGGGGTAGTACCGTACCGGGCAGCATCCAGCGGAAATCAGGACTGGACGTTTCCGCGAAAAACGGCTGTCCCCAATCGTCGAAAGCGATCCCCCAGGGATTCGGTATCGAAAGCTGTGCTGTCCGTTCCAGTTTTTTGAGCTGGGGCGCGTACCGATAGAATCCGCCGTTAGTTGCCCGGACGGGGCCATACGACGTTTCGACGTTGGTGTGGAGAAACACGCCTTCGCCCGAGTAAATCGCGCCCGATGGATCGACGGTGAAGGCATGGCTGTTGTGGTGCGTGTCGTGATCATCGAAGCCACTCAACAGAATCTCGCTCTTGTCGGCTTTGTCATCACCGTTGGTATCAATGAGCAGTTTTAAGTTCGGTCCCTGCGATACGTAGACGCCTTCTTTCGCAATTTCGAAACCCAGCGGCAAGTGAAGTCCATCGGCAAAAACGGTTTCCTTATCGGCTTTGCCATCGCCGTTGGTATCTTCCAGAATCAGAATTTTGTCATTGGGCTTAGGGTCACCTGGCTTGTAATGCGGGTAGCTTGGCATAGCGGCCACCCACAAACGCCCTTTGTTGTCGAAAGACATCTGCATGGGCTTGGCCAGATTCGGAAACTCCTGTTCGGAAGCAAACAGCTCAATTTTATACCCTTGCGGCACTTTTAACTTGCTGAGCGCTTCCTGGCCGCTGAGGTAGGTTAAGCTACCGTTCTTCTCGGGATTGAAATTAGTTTTTACGGCTGGTAGCTCCCGCGTTTTGGCATCAGCGGCTGCCAGGTCCATTTTCTGTCCTTTGAGAGCCAGCCAGACAGCTGTATCGCGATTGGCCGTCATCTGGCGAATCTTCTCAATTTCAGCGGGGTAATTGTCTGGTCCGAACGGATTGTACCGACGACCGTAGACATGCACACCGTTTGGAATTTTGTAGTCGTTGTGCCACATCCAGTCCTTTTCCATAACGGCATCATAAACCAACGCCCGGTTGGCTTCGGCTTTAGCTGGCGTCTTGCCAAACACCTGATCGGCCAGCAAAACACCCAGCTTCTTATATCCTTCATCCGTTAGTTGGGAGCCGTCTATCGTCAGCGGTTCTTTGCTGGCGTCATACCACTGCTGCGAGGGCGTAAAGGCATCCACGAAGAGGACCGGTCCGGCGCCCCCGCGCTCGGCGCTCTGGCTGCCGGCGCTCCGGTTGTTCTGTTCGACAACCTCCTGCATAGCCTTTGCATAGAGCGCGAGATTTTCATTCTCTTTTTTGCCGTTGGGAAGGTCATACATGGCCGACAGGTCCTCAAACGCGATGGGCGACACAATGGCCAGTTGCGGAGGGGTTGTTCCGTTGTATTTCTGGGCCAGCGTGTGCTTGATAAATGCATCCAGCTCGGCTTTGTAATTCTCGAGCCCTTCTTTGCCCTGAAAGGATTCATTGTAGCCGAAGAATGCGACAATTACATCCGTTTTTAGCCGGGTAAGCCATTCGTCGGGCGACTCGAACTGCCCCTGGCTATCGGACGGGTTTGCGTATTCCGTTTGAAATTTCTCGGCTCCGGGGAAGGCCCAGGGCGAAAAGCGGCTCGACCGGGGCCGGAAACCGGGCGTATCGCCGGGGTCACACATGTTACGGATAAATAACTGATTGTCGGGATAGCGCAATTGCATCTCGGTCTCAAAATGATCGTAATTCATCATTCTAGATCCGAGGTTATTGCCCAGCAACACGATGTGAGCTCCCTTGATCAACGCCAGCGGCTTGGATGCATTGAACTGGAAAGCGCTAAACCCAATCAACAGTGCAGTAACGGCGAGCAATCCGTAGACGCTTTTCCTCCTGGAAGTGAGTGATTTCATAAGCTCAGGATTTTTTGGGATGCCCATAAGGCACGTTAATGTCTATTTTCCCTTTCCACTTCTTAGGCACCGGCTGCCCAAGCTCCCAATGGATGGCATTGATAACCAGGCGCTGAAAGGCTTCTACCTGAAAATCTTCGGGATGGCCCAGGGTTGTCATGAAGGCTTTGCCGCCCCACTGGTTTTTCCAGGTCCAGGCAACGGGGTTGTCAATGGCTTCTTTGTCGGGATTAACGGATTTACCCATCAATAGCGGGGTTGATCCTTTGGCCGGATAATCGGGCAGCACCCGATATAGCCACGATGCTACGTGAAAGCTGGAGGCCACTCCTGTCAGGATTGGATTTTTGGCGGCTTCCGGAATGATTGTTACGTCGGTGGTGCTTTTGTGACCGTAGTGCGTGTGCTTGGCGGCACCGCCCCAGCCTGGAGGAGCGCCTAAGGCAAACTCCCCGAAGGCATTCCACCGCTTGCGCTCGTCGCCGTCGGGATAATTAAAGGCGTGGGTCGTGGTCCGGAACCCCATCACCGGCTTGCCCGATTTCAGATAGTCGTCAATGTACTTGAGCTGCTCCTGCGGCAACAGTCGCCAGCGCAGAAAGAACACCGCCAAATCAGCTTCCTTTAAGACTTCCAGGCCAGGAATATCTTTTTCACCGTTATAGTCCGGTACCGATTTCAGGACCGTCGTTCGCATGCCATAATTCTTTTCCAGTTCGGCGGCAATGAGCGGCATGGTTTCTTCGCCACTGTACTCATGATCACCGGTGACAAACACGACGTAGGGCTTATCCGCTTTCGCTTTAGAAGACGTTGGAGCACTGGCCAGAGTTTCGGTAAAGCCGGGTAAAGCAGCTAGTGCCAGCAGGTTGGCCGTTTGTTGTAGAAAAGCTCGGCGTTGGGTTTTCATGAAGAGTAGTTCGATAATGGCAGATCAATCTTCTAATGTAAGTAAGTTTTCCCTCGATTTTACTCAGAATCAGGCGTAATGACGTTGGTTATCGTACTCCTGGATCTAAGTAGCCTGGCCGGGGCGCTGTAGCTCGACAACGATAATCAATATCCCTTATTCTGTTGCAATTTGCTATTATTTCGGATTTCAGCGGTTGGGATTGGGAACAACAACTCACGTTCTTTCAGGACAGGTCCGTACGAGAACTTGTGACCGACAAACTCGTCGAATGCTTTTGTCGTTACGTTGAATGCCTTGCGGAGCCGCGCCATATCGAACCAGGTTTTGTTCTCAAAACTTAACTCATACCACCGCTCTTTCCAGACAGCCTCTCTCAACTGCTCTTTGGTTAAGGCAGTCAAGTCAGGTAGTTTGGCCCGACGTCTGATCTTGTTGACGGCTTCATACGCATCCGCCGTTGGTCCCGCCACTTCGTTAGCCGCTTCTGCATACGTCAACAGCACCTCAGCGTAGCGCATCAACGGCCAGTTCAGGTCACTGGCCGACGTTGTCAGGTGCGCCTGCGTGTCAAAATGCTTGAAAATATAGTATCCCCCCAAGTCAACCGTCGTGTTCCGATCGCTACTCAGGGTATACGTCCGGTAGTAGAACTGTTTTTCCTGCGCGCGTAAATCGCCCTTCTCATACGACTCCACAAACTCTTTGTTGACGAAAATAGCCCCGGTTTCGTCGGAGTAGGCCGAAATACCCTGGTTGTAAGGTATAATGGACGTCTGCCAGCCCGACGGTTGAATGGTGGCCGCAAACTGCACCATGAAGATGTTTTCGCCTACGTTCTTCTTAGTCGGATCATGCAGATCATTGTAGGATGGAAACAGGCTAAACTGCCCGGCCGTGATAACCTCGTTTGCCTTATCAGCCGCCTTTTTATAATACTCAGCTCCTTTTTGCAGCGGATACCCGGCCATGGTCAGATACACGCTGGCCAGCAATGACTTCACCGCGCCGGTAGACACCCGGCCCGACGCGTCCAGAAAGGGAAGTCCGGCGGCTTCGGCCACGGTCAGGTCATCCACAATCTGTTTATAAATGACCTCTTCGCCAACCTGGTCAGGATACAACGTAGTCGAGGCCAGTTCAACGGGCTCCGTAATCAACGGCACTTTTCCGAATATCCGGACCAGGTTGAAATAGTAATAAGCCCGTAAGAAATAAGCTTCGCCTAACGCTTTCTTTTTCGCCACGGCATCCATCGGTATGGCAGGAATCTTAGCAATAGCCAGGTTCGCATTGCCGATGCCTTTATAACTCGCTACCCAGTACACACGGCTATACTCGTTGTCGGACGTATTGACCAGGTTTCGGACGAAAATACTGTTCTGCGCCTGCCCTAATTCCGTATTTGCTAAGCCTGTGGCAAACTCCAGCATCATCCAGGGAGCACCACCAAAGCCGCCCCCGGTCGTGGTTTTCAGGTTTTCGTAAATGGAGTTGACTGCACTCGTTGCGTGCTCGGGCTTCGTGAAATAATTGTCAACGGTAAAGTTCGATTTGTCAGATTCTTCCAGGAAATCAGAGCAAGCCGATCCATTGAAGACTAAAGCGGTGAGGAGTAGCCACTGGCTGGTAATTTTTATCTTTGTTTTCATGAGACCAGTTTTTTGATGGGTTAAAGACCAATGTTCAGACCGACCATAAATACCCGAGGCTTGGGGTAATCATACAATGCCACTCCCTGGTCGAAGGCGCTGCCGCTGGTTGATACTTCGGGATCGTAGCCCTGGTATTTTGTGCTCAGGAAGAAGTTCTGAACCGAGCCGTAAACCCGCAGTCGGTTCAGCCGTAGCTTCTGCGTGATGTTTCCCGGAAAGTTGTAGGCCAAAAGCAGGTTTCTGCCACGAACGAACGAGCCGTCTTTCACCCGGTGCGTGTCTTCATTGGTATTGTACCCAGCCGATACGGGTCGGAACTGGGCAATCGGCGTGTTCTGATTTTCGGGCGTCCAGGCGTTCAGCACCGTTTTAAAACTGTTGGCGATGCCCTGGCGATCTTCGGCGGAGTGTTCGCTACGGAACAGGACATCGTTGCCGTACATAAATTGCAGATCAACCGTGAGGTCGAAGTTTTTGTATTTGAAGCTGTTCAGCAACGTACCGAATCCATCCGGAATGCCTTTACCGATAATAACCCGGTCTTTGTCGTTGATGACACCGTCCTGGTTCACATCTTTGTATTTAACATCCCCCGGCCGTTTCAGGTACTTGGCCGCCTGCGATTCTTCGGCCGTGCTCCAGGTTCCTTCGTGAACAAAGCCAAAGAACGAGCCGACGGGCTCGCCTTCCCGAACCACCGTGTAGCCTACGAAAATGTCGGAGCCACCCGTTAGCGCAATCACTTTGTTTTTGTTGGCAGAGATGTTAAAGGTCGTGTTCCAGGAGAACCCACCCGTGTTTACGTTGACAGTGTTCACCCCTATTTCAATACCTTGATTTCGCATACTGCCCACGTTTTTAGACACCGTTTCGTAGCCGCTACTGTACGGAACCGGGGCGCTCAGGAGCATATCGGTTGTCAGCTTATTGTACAGATCTACTTCCAGGGACAGTCGGTTCTGGAACAGTCCCAACTCAAGGCCCACATCGACCTGGTGGGTTTTCTCCCAGCGCAGATCGGGGTTAGCCAGCCGTCCCGTTCCCACACCGATAGCGCGAGACCCGCCGAAAATGACCGAATAATTGGCCATACCGGCCAGCGCCTGATAGGCGGTGATTTCGGAGTTACCCGTCACGCCATAGCTAGTACGGAGTTTCAGATTCGATATGGCCGGTACGTTCTTCATGAAATCCTCCTCGACGACGCGCCAGGCCAGGGCAGCCGATGGAAAAAAAGCGTATCGATTCGATGAGCCGAATTTAGAGGACCCGTCAACGCGGCCGGTGAGGGTCAACAAGTACTTATCTTTCAGACCGTAATTTACCCGGCCGAAGTAGGAGTTCAGGCCATACGCCACCGCCGACGAGCTGGGCGCTTGGGGCACCGAACCCGCTCCCAGGTTATTAAATTGAAAATAATCGTCCTGGAAGTTCTGCGTAGCGGCCCGACTTGTAAACCGATCGACGTGCTGCCAGGCCAGTCCTAACAGCCCGGTAACCGAGTGATTCTGCGCCCACCGTTTGTTGTAGGTCAGGTAGTTTTCGAACTGCCAGGAGTTGTGCCGCTCATTGGTGATGCTGGCCGTACCATTCTGATTGCGGGAGATGTAATTCAGCGTCCGGCCGGCATATTCGTCAATCTCCTGGTTAATTACGTTTGTTCCGAGCGTAGTGCGTAGTTCCAGGTCTTTGGTCAGATTGATGTTGGCATAGACGTTACCCAGCATGGTTTGGGTTTTTACGTAGAAGAACCGCTCCTTCAGGATGTTGATCGGGTTACCGCCCCCTTCCATACCGGGGTAATCTTCATTACCGCCCCAGCGCCCATCCGGATACTTTACGGGAATGATCGGTAAGGCTTCCAGCACCTGGCGCATGGCAATAATACCACCGGCTCCTAATGGATCAATCTGGTTTTCTTTCTGATCATTATAGCTCAACGTACCGCCAACCTTGATCCAGTTCTTGATCTGGCTGTCGAAAACGAAACGGCCGGCGTACCGCTTTAAAAATGATTCTTTAACCAGACCGTTTTCGTTACGGTAACCCAGGTAAACACCGTAACTGTCTTTAGCGTTGCCGCCCGAGAAGGATAGCTGATGGTTCTGCGTGAACGCTTTTTGAAACGCTTCGTCCTGCCAGTCGGTATCATACAACGGGTTACCGCTGGCGTCGAACAGCAACGGGTTGGTCCGTTTGGTTTTGGGGTCTTTATATTTGCCACCGGCCCAGCCAACGGGATCGTATTTCTGGGCGTTCTGATAAGCAATGTCCTCCACCATCAAAAACTCCTTCGAGTTCAGGAGCGGGATTTTGCGGGGCAAAACACCCACGCTCAAATCGGTGTCATACGTAATTCGTCCGCCGTTGGTGCTGCCCCGTTTTGTGGTGACCAGAATAACACCGTTGGCACCCCGAGCGCCGTAAATGGCCGTTGCTGAGGCATCTTTCAGCACTTCGACACTGGCGATGTCGTTCGGGTTGATATAGTCAATGGGGGTACTGCCATTCGTCAGTCCTGTAGCATTCAAGATAACGCCATCGATGACATAAAGCGGATTATTGGCCACGCTCACCGACGTATTTCCCCGAATACGGATGTTTGATCGCCCACCCGGCCGACCCGAATTGACCGATACGTTAACCCCCGTAATGCGGCCTGCCAGCCCCTGGTTGAGGGATGCCGCCGGACGCTCCTGCAAGGCTTCGGCTTTGATAGTGCCGACAGAACCCGTTAGGTCTGACTTCTTTGTTACGCCGTACCCGACCACGACCACTTCATTCAGCGTTTTTTGGTCGGGCGCAAGCTTTACATCCACAGTGGTGCGATTACCGATAGCGATCTCCTGGTTCAGATAACCAACAAATGAAAATACCAGCGTGATGGGCGCTGTACTGGTTTCGTCGGGTACTGTCAGGCGATACGCACCGTTAACATCGGTCGTTGTTCCGCGCGTTGTTCCTTTGACAACCACGCTAACACCGGGCATAGCCTCGTCGACGTCACCTTTCACGGTACCCGATATGGTTCGTTCTACTACCTCAGCAGCAGCTGTCTTAACGACATCCGGAACTTTCTCGGCCAGACTAAGCTGCCCATCAGCTTGCGGCAACCCCTCGGGCTCAACCAGTTTAGGGTCGGCGTTTACTACTTTGCGGGCCTTTTTATCGTTGATAACCAGATACGAACTGGTGTTGATTTTTTTGTACCTGAGACCCAGCGGACTTAACACCTTATCGAGGTTTTTTTCGAGGGTGGCTTTAGAACTAATGCTCTCCATTGGCACCGAAAGCCCTTCGACCGTCTGCAACTCAAACAAAATATTAACCCCGTACCGACTGTTCAACTCGTTGAGCACATCTTTGAGCTGCCGAACGTTACCTTTATACGTTTGACCAATGCTCTGCTGTACATTTTTGGCCAGAATAATGGGTTGAGACCAGCTTGTTTGCAAACCTAAAAGCAATAGCGCTGCCGGAAGCCCCAAATTAGGGGCTCTGCGTAAGACGTTTTTCATAGGAAGGAACGGGATTAGATTAGCGTTGATTAGATTGGTTAATGGCTCTTCAATTGGACTCGATTTCCCTGTCGAACGACGTCGATGTCGAGCAGTTCGGATATTGACTGCAAAAGTTGATCAACATTTTCGGCTCGCAGCGACCCCATCAGCACTCGTTCGGCCAGTTTCTGGTCTTTAATCTCGACCTGCAGGCCATAGTTATCTTCCAGCATATAGGCCACCTCCTGAAGTGGCGTTTCGTCAAACACAAATCGTTTTCCGGCTTCGGCGGGCTGCACAGGTGCGTGTTTGATTGCGTTCAGCGCAACGTGATTTGCCCGGTCAAGCGTGGCCAGTTGGCCGGGTTTCATGGTCAGTTGTCTCGCCCTGTTTCCTTCCTGATAATGAAGTTCAACTTTACCCCTGTTCAGCGCCACTCTAGCGCCCCGGTTGCGGGCCGAAACCGTGAACTCCGTGCCCAGCACAACAACATCAAAATTTTTTCTGGTCTTCACAACGAACCGCTGATTGCCTGGCATATGCGTAACCGAAAAACTAGCTTCGCCGGTAAGTATGACTTCGCGGGATTGCTTTCCGAAGCCCCAACGCGGTATGCGCAGCTTTGAGTTAGCATTTAATATAACAGTGCTTTTATCTGGCAGTTGCAGTGTACGCGATTCGCCAAATGCGGTTTCGTAGGTTCTATAGAAAATAACATTACGAAACAAAGCAGCGCTTAACCCACCCAGCACTAACAGAATAGAAGCTGCCACAAACCACTGTCTGACTACCCAATGGTTTCGATCTACACGTAACTGAGGGGCGTTGGCCTGTCCATCCTGATTCGGATTTTCGTGAAGATAAGCGGAATACTTACGGTAAGCGGACTCGCTTTGGGCCACGTATTGCGGATGTTTATTTTCCCATTCTTCCAGCCATTCGTAGTACAGCTCCTCGTTTGGTTTCTGTTGTACCCACTGCTCAATTAACGCCCGCTGTAGCGGAGACGTCTTTCGAGCGAAGTAGGCGAATACCAGGTTCTTGTTAACTTCTGATTCCATTTTCTGTGCAGTACGGTTTGTGATGAGCATTTATTTTCTCACAGAAGCAGATTAGTGAGGAAGAACGTACCAGATGGCCGCGATGGCCGAAAGCCAGTGATTTTTCAGGCCTTTGCGGACGAGATTTAGCGCCTTAACGATGTGAACCTCAACCGTTTTTATGGATAGGTTTAATTCAACCGCAATTTCCTGGTATTTTTTGCCTTCAAACCGACTGAGCAGGAACACCTTCCGACACTGAGGGGGCAACAGTTCGACCAGATCTTCGACCCGGTGGAGGATCTCCTCGTATTGAACAATCTGATCAGGGCGTTGGCTAACCGCTGTTTCTTCAACAGCCGCGTTTTCGATGTCTTCTAATGCCTGAAATTCGAGCCGTAGATAATTGTAGGCTTCGTTACGAACGCTTCGGAACAGATAATAGCGGTACGACGACGTAACGTTTTCATAGGCTTTTGTCTTCCAGAACTTGCAAAACACATCACTGACTAAGTCCTCGGCCGTTTCTTTCGAGTACACATACCGGATCGCATGGCTACACAAAGCCCCATGATAGCGCCGGAAAAGAAGCTCACAACCCTTCTGCGGACTCTCGTCGAACGCTAACCGAATAAATAGCTCTTTATCATTAGTAAAAGTACTCTCCTCTGGCTCGGCAGGCTGACTAACTGAGACCAACATATCGGCATTTGCCAGCGATTTCTGGCCTTTGAAATCGATCAGTTGACGTGCTTCCATAGTCTAAGCCAGTAAGGAATGCATTCCTAAAAATTTTAATCCTTTATTAATAGAGACAACTTTTTTACTAAATCCCCTTAGTTGAATCGAAAAATTTCTAAGATAAAGTCAATAAGTAACTGCGCTTTGCCTTGATAGCCTCTAAAGTGTCGCCTATCTCGTCAACGTGACACAATAAGGAAAGGCGTAATGCATAAACTGCCCTACTAACCTTGCCAATAATCCAGAAAAATACTTACTCTTATCACTGCTTGATGAACTTGGTTACATTGTCTTTCGTAACCAGTTGAAACGGAATCAGCGTCTCTTTTTCGTAGGGTTGTCCCTTGGCGATTTTCACGGCTGTTTCAATCGCTTTTGCCCCTTGCTGCTCGGCGTTTTGAAAAACGGTAGCGTCTAAGGTTCCTTTCTTGACGGCTTGCAGGGCATCGGGAATGGCGTCGATACTCACAACGAGCACTTTGTTCTTTAAGCCAGCATCGGTGAGGGCTTTTACGGCTCCTAGTCCCATTTCGTCGTTATGGGCGAACACGGCGTTTATGCCCGAGCCGTAGGACTGAATCCAGTTTTCCATCAGATCCATGGCTTTCGCCCGATCCCATTCGGCCGTTTGATGCGCAATCAGCTTTATGTTCGGGTACTGTTTCAGCACCTCCCGTGCTCCCTGCTCCCGTTTGATCTGAGCGGCCTGCCCCATATAACCGTGCATCATCACTACGTTACCCTTACCACCCAGCTTGTCAGCGATAAATTTCATAGCGATCCGGCCAGACTCTACATCGTCGGACCCCACAAAGGCTGATGGTTTTGTGCTGGTCTCGGAGTTTACGTTGACAATCGGAATCTTGGCGGCCAACGCCTTTGTTACGGCAGGCGAACTGGCTTCTACTTCGCAGGGGTTCATAATAATGGCGTCGACCTGCTGGGCAATAAAGCTTTCGACCTGCTCGACCTGCTTCAACGCCGACCGCTCGGCATCAACGGTAATTAACTCAACACCAGCCTCTTCGGCCTTTTTAGCAAGTTCATCGTTCACGTTGACAATGAATTCATTTTGCATACTGAGCATACTGACCCCAACAACCAGCTTTTTACCAGCATCGCCCTGAGTGCTTTCGTTGGAGGTAGATTGGTTGCAGCCGCTAAGGAGGGTAGAAGCTAAAAGACTAATAGACAGGTAGATCGTTTTCATTTTTATGGTAGTCTGGGCGGGCTACTTTTGATTCATACTATCGAGCACGACGGCGCCGATGATAATGATGCCCATCACAACTTGCTGGTAATACGACGTTACGTTGAGCAGATCCAAACCATTGCTGATTACCCCAATGAGCAAAGCCCCAATCAGGGTACCGGTTATTGTTCCCGTGCCACCGGATGTACTGGTTCCGCCAATGATGGCCGCGGCAATGGCGTCCAGTTCGAAACCCGCTCCGGCATTTGGCTGACCAGTAGTGATGCGGGACGTCAGGACGATCCCGGCCAGGGCCGCCAGCCCTCCGCTCATGGTGTAGACGGTTAGCTTCACTTTACTCAGATTAATTCCCGATGCTTTAGCGGCTTGTTCATTCCCACCAACGGCGTACATGTAGCGGCCTAAAACCGTTTTGCGGAGTACTACCGAACAGGCAACAAACGCAACAATCAGGATAATGATGGGCATGGGGATACCCTGCAATTGACCGCCACCGATGAAATTGAAAGAATCGGATAGATTCGATATGGGTCGCCCTTTGCTCAGAATCAGTGCTAGCCCCCGACCAATCGTCATGGTGCCCAACGTAACGATAAATGGTGGCACCTTACTCCGGGTAATGACGAAGCCGTTGAAGGCTCCAAACAGTAAACCGCTCAACAGACCTATCAAAACCGGCACAATCACCGGATACGTATCCGGGTGGGCAAATAGAGCGGCAACGACGCCCGTAACAGCCACCATCGACCCTAGGGAGAGGTCAATACCGCCGGTGATGATGACAAACGTAACGCCAAACGCCAGCAACGCATTGATGGACACCTGAGTGACAATAATTGTTAGGTTCGAGACGGTCAGAAACCTCGGCGTAATCAACGACAGCGCGACGCAGATAAGGATAAACGCCACGAAGATGCCAGCCTTACCAACACGCCGAACTCGGGTACTATAAGAATCTTTGACCGGCTTAAAATACGTATCTATCGCGTTTTTCATAGGTTTGATTCGTCAGCCAGAAACTAGGCGTGTTGCATGGCATAAGCCATGATTTGTTCTTGGGTGGCTTCATCTTTAGAAAGCTCAGCCGTCTGTTTCCCTTTTGACAGTACCAGAATCCGGTCACTCAGTCCCAGTATTTCGGGCAGTTCGGACGAGATCATGATAATGGCGATTCCGTTGGCTTTCAATTGGTTGATCAGCTTATAAATCTCCGCTTTCGCACCAATATCGATCCCCCTCGTTGGTTCGTCCAGAATGACGAGATCGGGCGACGCCAGCAGCACTTTACCGATAACCACTTTTTGCTGGTTTCCGCCACTCAGATACATGACGGATTGATTAAGACCAGCCGTTTTTATGCGTAAGTCATCCACCATTTTAGTAGCGGCAACGACCTCACTTTTTTGGTCAACAAACCCGCGGGTAGCGTGATTTGCCAAACTGGCTAACGTAATATTTTGCGTTACCGACAGCCGGGGAATGAACCCTAACCCTTTACGGTCTTCGCTGACGTAGCCGATGCCATGGCGAATAGCGTCCTGGGGTGAGCTGATCACCACCTTTTCACCCTTGATAAAAATGTCGCCACTCGCCAGCTCATCCAAACCGAAAATGGCGCGGGCAATCTCGGTTCGACCAGCCCCCATCAGCCCCGCGATTCCCAACACCTCGCCTTGGTGAACCGAGAAATTAATGTCTGCAAATTTACCCGGCTGACTTAGCGCCCTCACCGACAAGACTTCTTTGCCTTTGCGGATGGTTGTTTCCGGAAACAAGCTGTCGATTTCCCGGCCTACCATCAGGGTAATCAGCGTATCAATGTCAAGTTCAGCAGCGGGTTTGGTGTCAATGTATTTACCGTCGCGAAGCACCGTAATGGTATCGGCGATGGTGAATATCTCGTCCATTTTGTGCGAGATATAAATGATGGCTACGCCTTTGGCCTTTAAATCACGGATGATATCAAACAGGGTTGCTACTTCTTTTTCGGAGAGCGCCGAGGTGGGCTCATCCATGATAATTACCCTGGCGTCGTTCGAGATCGCTTTGGCAATCTCAACCATCTGCATTTCAGCCACGCTGAGGTACTTCATCCGGGTATCTGGCCGGATGCTAACGCCCATCTGGCCGAGAAGTTGCCCCGCTCGCTGGTTCAGGTTTCGGTCATCTAACCAGCCAAACAGCCCTCCCTTCGTCTCTCGCCCTAAAAAGATGTTTTGGGCTACGGTGAGTTGAGGAACCGCCAGGATCTCCTGATGGATCATGGAGATACCTTTCTTCAGCGCATCATTGACGCTACCATTTCGCAGCTCATTACCTTCGAAGATGATCTCACCCGAATCCGGGGTCAGCAGACCGATCAGGATCTTCATCAACGTGGATTTTCCGGCTCCATTTTCGCCCATCAGCGCATGTACCTCCCCTTTTCGTACGTTCAGTTGTACGCTATCCAGCGCTTTAACGCCCGAAAACGTTTTCGTCAGTCCACGCACGGTAAGGATACAGTCTTGCGGAGAAGTCATAAATTGGGGATACAGGCAGAGGGCAGTTGTAGTACCGCCGGTTCGGGCATTATCCGACCGGCGGTATTCTCACTAAGACAGCTTCATTTTACTAGCTTAAAGCACTTTGAGTCACCTCACCAATGTTCACTGCAACACCGGTCTCTTTCCAGCTTCTGGACGTAGCCGATTCCAGGACGGCTTCGCACACTTTCTGCGTCTCCAGTGCATCCTGAAAGGTGGGAGCACAGGGCTCACCCGTATCCAGACTTTTAAGAAAATCAGCGACCTGGTGCGTAAACGTGTGTTCATAGCCGATGCTGGTTCCCGGTATCCACCAACGCTTCATGTAAGGCTGGTCGCTGTCGGTCACCAAAATCGAACGCCACCCCCGAACGATTGACTCATCGTCGTGATCGAAATACTCCAGGCGGTTCATATCGTGGAGGTCCCAACGAATGGAAGCATGTTCGCCGTTGATTTCAAGGGTGTATAACGCCTTGTGCCCGCGGGCGTAACGGGTGGCCTCAAAGAGACCCAGCGAGCCATTTCCGAAGCGGCAATGGAACAGACAGGCGTCGTCGATACCGACCGGCTGAACTTTACCCGTTAGCTGGTGCATACGTTGCTTGACGAAGGTTTCCGTCAGGGCCGACACATCGGTAATGCTGCCGTTCAACCACATGGCCGTATCGATGCAGTGAGCGAGCAGGTCGCCGGTTACGCCGGAGCCAGCGGCTTCGACATCCATTCGCCACGTTCCCGTACCTCCCTGAGGCACATCGGCGCTGATGGTCCAGTCTTGCAGGAAGTTGGCACGATAATGAAAGATTTTGCCGAGTTTGCCCGAATCGACAATCTGCTTAGCTAACGTAACGGCAGGAACACGACGGTAATTGTACCAAACCGTGTTCTGAACCCCCGCTTTTTCAACCGCGTCGACCATGCGCTGAGCCTCAGCCAGCGTCCGGGCGAGTGGCTTTTCGCACAGGATCATTTTTCCGGCTTCCGCAGCCGCAATGGCAATCTCAGCGTGTGTATCGTTGGGCGTGCAAATATCAATGGCGTCAATATCATCGCGCGCGACAATGGCTCTCCAATCCGTTTCGGTGGACTCATAGCCCCACTGTTCAGCAAATTTTTGTACGTTTTCCTGATTACGTGAACAAACGGCCTTCAACACCGGCGTGTGGCCTAGTTCCGGAAAAAAGTGGCTGACCTGGTTATACCCATTAGAATGCGTCCGGCCCATTAAGCCGGTGCCGATTAAGCCTATTCTTAACTCTTTTTTAGTTGCCATGTCTGTGATAAAAGGGATATGGTGAGTTCAATGGGTAGGCTTACTGCAAACTACCCACGGCCACTTGCTCCGGTTCAAGCCAGCCGTGGCGCTGACGCACCTGAATCATGGTAGCCAGAATGTCGTTCCAGGTTTGCTGGTTCGTCATCACCGCATTCGGAAACATACAGCCATCCCAGCAAATGTGCTGGAACGCTTTCGTCAGCTCACCGTTCTCGTCCCGCAGCCAGAGACCCGCATCCGTCACAATATCGAGCTTGCCATTCGGGTCCGTGGCCTGACAGTGCCGCCCGGTTTTATCGTGCGAACCGGACCCGAATACGGTACCGTCGTTCTGGGCCACGTGGAAGTCGATGGTCCACGGACGCAGCGCGCGCGTCAGGGTTTTGAGGGCTTCGGTGAAGGTAGCGCGGTCACTCCAGTCAAAGTTTTCGGGCAAAATGCGATCTTCCGGGTGGTTGTAGCCCATCAGATACAGCAGCGTATGCGCCATATCCGCCTGGAAGCCGATATTCGGTCGATTTACGGCCTCCAGCGTTTGCACCATTACCCGCCAGCTTTGCATACCCGCCCAGCAGATTTCTCCCTCGGCGGCTAAGCGTTCGCCGTAGTCGGCGGCTACGTCGCAGGCTTGCTGGAAGGTCTCTACAATCAGTTTGGAACTGCCTACCGTGTCTTTCTCCCATTGCTGCGGGGAGCTGGCCGAATCGATACGAACCACGCCATACGGCCGAACACCGAGTTCGCGAAGTTTCTGGCCTATTTCGCAGGCTTTACGAACCATTTCTACATACGTAGCCCGGTCTTCTTTTGTGCCCAAAATGGGGCCGCCCCAGACGGGAGCTACCAAACTGCCAATGTTCAGGTTTTTGGAAGAAACCTTGTCTGCCAGCCGTTTGATGTCGTCACTCGTCATGGTGTCGACGTCGAAGTGCGGGGGCATCAGACCCAGATCAATACCGTCGAATTTTACGCCGTCTACCTCAGCGGCAACGGTCATGTTCAGCATGTCATCAAACGAGATAGGCGGCTCCGAATTGTCGCCTTTGCCGACGAGCCCCGGCCAGGTAGCGTTGTGAAGTTTGGGGAAATTGTTGTTGTTCATGAGGGGTATGGTTTTAAGGTTTGTAGTTTATGCCGGGCGGTTCGGCATAAACTTCTATAAAGTCAAATCAGGATTGCCCGGACCGAAGTGCTTCAGCATCACGATCGGGTCGGTAGTCGACGGGTTAGTAATGGTCACTCCCTCCATAGCCGCCTGCTCACTCACGAAGAATTCGTCGTTGGTTAGCTGACCGTAGCGGATCAGGGCGGGCGTTTCAATATCCCAGACGCCCATTTTACCATGCCCCTGCATGACAATCAGGCCGTAGGCAGCACTGTCTTTAATGGTGACGGTCTTGCCGGGCAGAATGGTCAGTTCCTTGGCACTGAAAGCGTCGGACTTGTAACAAACCCAGTTTTCAACGTACCCTTCAGCTTCCATTTCGGCCAGGTCTTTCACCGGCTTCGGCACCATGTACCGGTTTGCCATCAGGTTGGGGTCAGTGTTCAATTCCCAGTCAATGGCATCCATCAGCAGGTCATAGTCGCCGATGCGGTCTTTGGGTGTGCCGTTCCAGAGCAGTTCTTCGGGGACAATGGCCTCGTTCACCAGCGACTGGTACATGGCAAAAATATCGGATGCTTTCTGCGGCTCGTAGGTACACATACTGCCCGGCGCATGGAGCAATCCCGGCGGAACATCCCAACCCGTGCCCGGCTCAAGCCGATACGCCGACGAGTAGTTAGTAATCTTGTTATCGCCTTTAGTAAAGTTTGTCAAGCACTCGCGTATTTGCTCTTTTGTCGTGCCGGGCGCAATACCAAAGAAAGTATACGGGAAGTCTCCGCCGTGGTTGTTGAGTTGCGGAGGAAAGTAGTAGGCCTCGGGTTTACCTAACTGTCCGGTCAGTGCAGCTTGTTCGTCGTTGTGGTGCACGTGGTGCGGCAACGGCCCCATGTTGTCGAAGAACTTGGAGTACATGGGCCAGCTTTGGTACTGATCCCACAACCGCTCACCGATCAACGCACCTTGCAGTTCATCAACGGCGTCTTTCAGTAAAAACTGAATTTCCTGGCTACCGTCGTTAAAAACAACCGCACTTAGTCCCTCGTTCTCGCCAGTCAGTGGACCGTTTTTGGCGGGTGTGGTTGAGGATAGCCAGCGTTCGTCAATGCCGCCCCGGACTCCGCCCAACACGTAGTAATCGTCAGGGTGCAATTTAATACGTCGGCCGGGCACACAAAACGATCGGGGCACCCAGGTTGGCGCGAGCCGTAGAATCCCTTTTCCTTGTTCTAATGCTTTTTCCGATACACTTACTGCTGAGGTTGTTTCCATGAATAAAGGTGATTAATCGGGTTCATTTGTAAAGCGGACGGTCCGCCGTTGCGGTGGAAACCCGCTTTACAGATTAACTGCTTTGTGTTTTACGAATTGATTGATCTGTGCCTGATTCTGTAATACTTCGATCTCTACGTCATAAGATCGGCTTCCACCAGGCTCCAGCAAGATGAGCGATTGCTCTTCTCTGGCTTTTGCCTGCCCGATGGGTGGGTGCGTACCAGGTTCAATGCCCGTTACGTATTCGCCTTTGCCCCAATGCTGCCAGTTTGTTAGCCACGGCAGCTGGCTTTTTTGAAACCGCAATGCCACCGCCAAGCCCAGCTTCTCATTGAATAGTCCAGCTGAACATTGCCCGGTATCATCGGGCGTAGCGTCGATGAACGCCACGGCTTCACCAGTGCCAGTATGTTCGTCTAAGGGAGCCGGACAGGTGCGAAAGTCATAGCCTTCACGAAAAATATCGCCGTTGATACCGCCTTCGCGGGCTTGCCAGTCGCCCTGCCAGATGATTCTGGTGCCTTCGTCGACCAACGGCCAGCCGAAATTGAAATGATACAGCAGCATGTGTGGAGCCGGTGTATTGGCCCGGTTAACTACCTCGTCGTGAATCCGAATAATTGGCTGTCCGAGCGTTCCAGATATTGTTCGTTTCAACTCCAGACTTGGGCCAAAGACCTTGGTTTCACGCATCCGTCCGGTGATGCTCATGTTCAGTTTACCCATTGCCGGATCTGGCTGGATAATGGACTCGATCTCGGCCGGGATGTTGCTAATTTGCCCGTGAAGCCCGCGTTCGCCGTAGGCATCCTGCTCAGGACCGCCCACGTGCGTAAGACCGCAGGTAATTAGCAGCCCCCCGTTGAAGGTCCGAAGCCAGTCGAGTCCCCGATCCGTAAACGGCTGCGGTGCTGTGATCCCCGAGTGACTCAGCCAGGCCAGGCTATGCTGGTTATAAAATGCATCGGCAATGTCCATCGCCCGATCAAGCACCACCTTATAGCGCAGACCCGTTCCGGTGTTTATCCACGCCACCCGAACGCCACGTCCGGCACCATTATCCAATACGGCGGTTTCAATGCCACCCACCTGCGCCGGGTTCGATACTTTATTACTCCAGGGATATTGTGCCAAATTTCTTTCGTGGTTAATGGGTGTGCACAGGTTTTAGCCTGTAGGCTACAGGCTAAAACCTGTGCTACAACTGCTTCAACATCAAATTCCGGTACTGGACTTTCATGGGCGGACCAACGTGCACCTGAACGCCTAAGAGGCCTTTCGACTTACCATTGACCGTATCTTCATCAACGACATCACTCATCAACACATCGTTGACGTAGTGCTGCAAGTGATTCCCTTTCACGACCAGGCGAAACGTGTTCCAGTCTTCGCTCTTGATCAACGTCTTCAGCGAGTCGGAGCTACCCAACGAACCAACCACAGTTACGCCCGTCCAGGCATTATTTTTCACATTGGCGCGGACAGCTTCGGGTGTCGCATCGCCGGTGTAGGGATTGATTTTCGTTTTTTGCCCTCGATACGCTAAGGTTGTTCGCTTGCGTTCTTCGTAGTTCTGACCCGTGTAGCGCATCTTTCCGTCGATGTCGGCCTGATAACCCCGTAAGGCAAAAGGCACATCGGTCAGCTGATCGCTGCGGTAGTTGATGCCCGAGTTGCCATCGGCGGTAATGTTAAACTCACCTTTGAACTCAAAATCGGCAGGCTCACCTCCTTTCCAAATAATGAACGAGTTCGTTTTGAGCAATGTCGTGGGTGTAATCTCACCAACCAGATTACCGTTCTCGACGCGCCAGTAGGTGGGATCACCGTCCCACCCCTTCAGCGATTTACCGTCGAATATCTGGACGAAGCCATCTTTATCTTTCTTACTCTGAGCGAATAAGAGCGATTGCAAGCCGGTAGTTATCACAACTGCCAGCATACACCCTTTCCAGATCGCTTTACCACCTATTTTAGTAAACATGAGGTTCCGTCTTATTTTCGCTTTACTTTATTTTCCTTTCGCGGCTCCGCTGGTAGCCTTGTACACCTCGTGCTCCTGATTACCACCTGATTTCAGGTACGCAATCAGATCCTTGAGCTCGTTCGGGTTCAGGCTATTGATCAGTCCGGGCAGCATGATCGACACCGTCGAATATTTCTTCGAGGCTACGTCTTTCTTGGGAATCTTCCGGAGTTGGTCGGGCGCAAACGGATTCTGAGAAATTGAATAACTCGTCTTGTCTTCGTTGACCAGCCGACCTAATACCGACTGCCCGTTTTTGAGCAGAAAAATCGTAGACGCGTATTGATCCGAGACGGTTTTATCGGGAATGATAATGGCTTCGAGCATGTCTTTATTGGAGAACCGCGTGCCCAGTTGCGTCAGATCCGGGCCAATGTCTCCGCCTTCACCTCGCATGCTATGGCAACGGCTGCACAGAATAGCCGAGTAAATCTTCTTACCCGTGTCGTAATCCCGACCCGTCAGACCGCTATCAACCACGGCTACTGCATTTTCCAGTTTCCAGTTACGACCGGGGCCTTTGGGGGTATAACCCATCGCCAGATCATTACCCGAATTCGTTAGCAGATCGGCACCCGACAGTTTGTTATAGCGCTCAAACTGTTCTTTGGGTACGTGAGCTAAGGCCAGTTTCCGCGCTTTATCGATAAAGCCGATATAACTGCGTCCGCCCTGATAGCCAAACGCATCGGCAAACCATTTGAAATAGCGGTCACGTAGTTCGGGCGTCCAGCCGGTTTTGGCGCTGCTCAGCATGGTGGCGTAATAGGTTTGCTGAGCCGGGGGGAGCTTTTCCAGCATTTTGGCGATGTCTAATCCGTATTGCGGATTACGCAGGATCAGATCGCTCGACGCCGTTACCGTTTCTCCGCCAACGGGGCCGGTACCGTCTTCGTTTTTCATGGCCAGCAACGTCAGCGTTCGCTCGATTACGGTTGGTGCTTCCATTGAAATCAGCAGCTTGCTGTACGCCCGGTTCAGCGTAGCCGACTTAGCCGGATACCGCGGATTTAATACGGCAATCGCTTTGGTCCGGTCTGCCCCCTCGGGTAGACCCATCCGGGTGTAAACAAGCTCAATGGCCCGCAACACGTCCAGTTGCTGCTCTTCGGTAAGCGGGTCTAATTTCACATTCAGCAGAGCGTTCAGCATCTGGCTTTTCTGCTCTGGTTTGCCGTGGTGGGCCAGGGCATACATTGCCTGGGTTAAGCGCACCGGATCAGTTTCGGCCAGCGCTTTCTGCTGCCACTGACTAACGGGCTGGTGTTCTACAGCGATGCGGGCAGCGTAGCGAACAAAGCGATCCGGGTGGTTCAGATGTGGCCAGGCGGCTTCAACAGCGCCCGCCATCGGTTCGCCGTGGTATTGTTCGAGCTTAGTACGTAGCTGATGTTCGGCCGTGAGCGCCGGGGCTTGTGTAGCCGGTGCAACCGACTCCGTACCCGTGTAGGTGATCCGGTACAGATCAGATTCTAGCCGACGGCCGCCAGTCAGGAAATACATAGCGCCGTCGGGGCCGATCAATCCGTCGGTCAGGGGTAACGGAGAGCCGGAAATAAACTCTTCGGCGGTGGCGCTGTACGAAGCGCCCTTGGGTTGGAGATGAACCGCGTAGATGATCCCAAAACTCCAGTCGAAGGCGTAGATGGCTTTCTGATACTTTTGCGAAAACCGGGCTCCTCGACCCGCAAACACGCCCGTTGGTGAGCCCTGTCCCATGTTCAACACGGCGGGCAGGCAATCGCCAAACGAGGGCGACCAATTGGAGGCAGCGGTACGCCAGCCAAATTCCGCTCCGCTGGTGATGTGACAAATACGGGTTGGCTTGTACCAGGGTAGGCCAAAATCCCACTCCATGTCCGAATCGTACCCAATAACGTCACCGGCATCGTTAAAGGCAAAGTCGAACGTATTGCGAAAGCCCGCGCCCATCAACTCCCACTTTTGTCCTTCTGGGTCGATCTTGGCGAGCCAGCCACCCGGCGCCATGCGGTCTGTCGCGTGCCCACGGGGGTCTTTGATGGCGGGGAATAAATTATCTTCCTGCCAGACCGGTGGGAGCCGATACGCATCCAGTTTGGGCACATCGGTAAAATTACCGCACATGACGTACAGCGACTTTTTATCGGGCGAGAGCACGATGCTGTGTGGGCCATGCTCGCCTTCGCCTTTCAGTGACTTCAGCAGGGTTATTTTATCGTACTGGTCGTCGCCGTTCGTATCCTGCAGGCGATACAGCCCACTCCCCTTTTCAAAGTTTTTGTTTTCCCGGTTGTTCACCATGACGTAGAGACTGTTGAAGGCATACAACAGGCCCTGCGCATAGCCCATACCCACTTTTTGGGTAGTATCACCGGGGGTTACTTCTCCTACAGTCAGCTTTTCAATTTTGGGTTGCTGATTGCCGGAACCGATGGGTGGCATTTCCAGACGATACAGAAACCCGTATTGATCGGACGTAATCATTCGGCCCTTGTCGTCGAAGGTCATCGATACCCAGGAGCCTTGCCCGTTTTCGGAGGGGCTGTACAAATGTTCGGCTTTAAAACCGGGCAGCAGTTTAAGCTTGTCGATCTTCGGGTTTTCGGGTGCTGGCCTCCCTGATTCTACCCCTTGCATGCCAACCCAGGAGGCCCCCACTAGGGTGAGAGCGGAAAAGGCAAATACTAGTTTTGCCGGTCTGAAGGAAAATATCATAGGTATATGGGAATGAAAAGGAAACGCCTGAACTACTGAATCAACAAGAACTCGTTTTACAATCTGTCTTTTCCCCAGCAAAAGCGTGTTCGTGCGATCTCATACTTTTATGTTCGCAATAAAAACTGGTTACCCTAGTGGTCTAAGTAGCGCTGTAGTAGATTATTACACCGAGATACGCAGAGAAAAAGAAATACACAGCGGACTAATTAATCTCAGCGACTTTCTTTTTCCTTTTACGTACCTCGGTGTAAAAAGCTCATCAAAAATTGGGGGTTAATGCAGCCTCTACCGCTGGCAACCCGTAATAATCGTCCAGAATCGTGAAGGCATTCGGTGGTGGCACCGCTCCTTTGGGGAAGTAATAAGCTGCAGGATCGGCTTTGACGCGAGCGCCATACGCACCAATAATCTCCTTCACGCGCCCGGTTCGGGTCAGATCAAACCAGCGTTTGTTTTCAAAGGCCAGTTCCACACGTCTTTCTTTAAAGATGGCCTCGCGCATATCGGCCTGAGCTGTCGCTTTCGTAGCCGCTAAGCCCGCCCGCTCCCGTACCTGGTTCAGGTAGGTGGCTGCTTCGCCCGTTTTGCCCTGCTCGTTCAACGCTTCGGCCAGAAACAACAACACCTCAGCATAGCGGTATACCGGCCAGTTCTGTCCCGTGTTGTTGTGTAAGGCATGCGTCCGTGCGTACTTTTTGATGTACGGGTAGGTCTTGTTCTCCCGCAGACTCTGGCTCAGCGTAACCGTATCGATAGAAATGCCTTTCCGTTTGTCGCCGGGTTCGTACGCAGCAATAAGATCCGGCGTCGGAATGTTGTTACTTTCCTGCGACGTCGGCTGCGCGTTTGATGTACCAGTGATCGGACGTATCTCGGCCGCTGTTATGGGCGAGGGAATGAAGCGATAAATTTGATTACCGTTGTAGCCAGCCGATCCTTCCATGTACTGAATCTCGAACACTGACTCCTGATTGTTCTTATTCGTGGTTGTAAACGAAAAAGCGTCGTTATAGTCTTTCATCAATATATACCCATCGTTGGTGACAACGTCCTTCATGAGTGTTTCGGCCTGCGCCCACTTTTTCTGGGTGATGTATAAGTTCGCCAGCAGTGTTTTAGCCGCTCCGGACGTAGCTCGGCCCGCTTCCTGTTTTGCCTTGTTAAGCAACAGGGTGCTGGCATCTTTCGCATCTTTTTCGATTTGCGCGTAGATTTCCTCCGTCGTTGCCAACGGCAGTGCCGCATCCTGGCGACCCGTGACCGGTACTAAATGCAAGGGCACTTTACCGAACAGCCGAACGAGGTCGAAATAGGCCAAAGCTCTTAAAAACAAGGCCTGCCCTTTTAAGTTGTTTTTCGACTCGGCAGCAAAATCAACTTTATCAATGGAGGCCAGCACCTGATTAGCCCGGGCCACAATTTGATAATCCAGTCGATACTGTTGCAATACGTTGTCGTTGGCGGTAACGCCGTTAGCGGTTGGAACGGCAAAATCCGCTACGTTTTCTGTAGCATCTACAGCGCCGTAAAGCGTGTTGCGAGCGTAATACGTATTGTCGGAATGCATTTCTTCCAACACCCAGGCGCGTTCGTTGTAGATCTGACGCAGGGGCACATAAGCCCCGTTGACAGCCTGTTGAAAGTCGGCTTCTTTCGTGAAGAAGATCTCCGAACTCAGGTTGGTCTGCGGAATAACGGTCAGAAAATCTTTCTGACAACTGGATAAAGCAATTCCTAAAAGCCAGGCTATGATGTATGTACGTTTCATGTCATTCAGAATGAGTTTAGAATTCGGTAGTCATTGGTTGTCAGGCATAGTTTTCACGGTGAATAACTATTGAATGACGATGCCTTTAGAAATTCAGATTGACCCCAAGAGTATAGGTACGTGGCACTGGATAGTTAGAGAGGTCAACGCCCTGGCTTAGGTTGTCGCCAGGGCCATTCCCATCCGCCTGTGCACTGGTTTCCGGATTCGGCCCTCCGCGGTATTTGGTGAAGACATAAACCTGTTGCACCGATGCATACACCCGGGCCGACCTGAACAGCCGGTTAACGGCGCCAATGTTGTAGCCAAGGGTGATATTCTTGATGGTAAAATAAGACGCGTCGGCTACGAATTGGCTGCTGTGCCAGTCGCGTTCAACACCGGTGAAGTTTCCTCCGTTGTTGGTTGCACCAAACATCCCATTACCCGGTGTGATAACAGTGGTGGCAACGCCACTGGCATTGTTCTGAACCCGGAACCGATCTTTCACCCCTTCAACCAAATTAAATACTCCATCCAGGTTTGCCGTGCTGTACAAATGGCGAATCCACAACTGATTGCCGTATGAGCCGGAACCCGTAATGGACAAATCGAAATTGCCGTATTTCAGGTCGTTGGTAATCCCGTAGATGAATTTGGGAAAAGGACTGCCAATAATGGCCCGATCGTCGGCATCCCCTCCGTAGGTAATGACGCCGTCACCGTTGACGTCTTTGAACTTGATGGTACCGATGGCGGAACGGCCGGGAATGATGGGTGAACTTCTAAGGTCCTCGGCGCTCATGTAATACCCTTGCTTCACCATACCATAAAACTGACCAAACGGCTGCCCGACCTGAGTGATGTGGAAACCAATACCGCTATAGACCCGGTCGATACCCGGTGCCAGCGAAACGACCTGATTCCGGTTGAACGAGATATTGGCGTTGGTGTTCCATTTGAGCTTACCGGTGGTGTTTTTCGTGGTCAGCGAGAACTCATGACCCCAGAATCTGATTTCGCCAATATTGTCGTTGTAGTTCGTAAAGCCGGCCTCCTGCGGAATCTGCACGGCGTACAACAGGTTCGTAGTACGCTTGGTGTAAAAGTCATAAACGAACTGAATACGATCATTGAACAGGCCCAGGTCAAGACCCATGTCGAACTGTTTGGTGGTCTCCCAGCCCAAGTTGGGGTTAGCCAGGGAGGTCACTACGGCGCCCGTTGCAACCGTATTGCCAAACACGGCATTGGTGGTGTTGTTGACCAGGGCATATTGGGTGTAGTTACCAATGTTGTTATTACCAATTACCCCGTAACTGGCCCGGACTTTGGCAAACGAAACAGCCTGAATGGGTTTAAGAAAGCTCTCATCCGAAACCACCCAACCAACCGACGCCGAGGGGAACGTACCCCAGCGGTTATTCGCCCCAAACCGCGAGGACCCATCGGCCCGGATAGCCGCCGTAAACAGATACTTTCCTTTGTAGTTGTAGGTCAGGCGGGACAGATAAGAGGTCAGCGCCCACTGATTTATTTCGTTTCTTGTTGCGTTGGGATTACCACTCCGATCGATGTTCAGCGCCCCCTGAATGGTGGGTAGCCGGTCGTCGGCATACGTATTGGCCTGAATCCGGTTAAAATCCTGCATGAACCGCTGGTTCGTGAAACCGGCCAACAGTTCAAAATTGTGCTCGTTGAAACTTCGAGCGTAGGTGGCTAAATTCTCGTTCAGCCACGATACGTTTTCCAGACTCTGCCGGGTCGACGCAGCCGTTGTTGGAATGGGCACGTTGATGGCACTCGTTGCGGTCGACGGGTTAAAGTAGAAAAACTTAGAGTTCAGGTACTCAACATTGATGGTCGATTTGAGGGTCAAACCAGCAAGGGGCCGGTATTGAACATACGCGTTGGCGAGCAGGTTGGTGTTCTTGGTTTCGTTAGTCAGCTCCTGCGCGGCCCGAACCCAGTTGGGATAGTCGAAAATATTACCTGTGCTGCCCGGAAACCGGTTAAACTTGGTCAGTTCGCCATTGGCATCGTATATAGGCATGACCGGCCAGGTGTGCAGGGCGTTGAACAGAATTCCCGTTCCGCGGTCACCATCCGTGCGGGGTGTATTGTCGTAGACATAAGAAGGGGCGACGTTAAATCCAACGGCTATCCGATCCGATAACGTGTAGTTGGAGTTCATCCGCAGGGAATAGCGTTTGTACTTGTTGTTGAGCACCACCCCGTCCTGATTAAACACCCCCGCCACGATCGACGTATTGGAGCGCTCCGTATTGGTTGAAACGCTCAGGTTATAACTTTGAATGGGTGCTACACGTAACAGCGCATCGTACCAGTCGTTGTTTTTGCCTTCGTACTGCGACGGATTCTGAAACTCAACCGGCACCGCTTGCCCCTGATCTTCGTAATACTCTTTCTTGAACTGCGCAAACTCAACCGCATTCAGCATTTTTACCCGCCCCCGCATGGGCACCTGCTGCACACCCGCGAAGGTGTTGAAGCTCACGTTGGTCTGACCCACCTTTCCTTTTTTCGTGGTAATCAACACCACGCCATTGGCTGCCCGAGAACCGTACAGCGAGGTCGACGCAGCATCTTTCAGAACGGTTAGATCCTCTATTTCATCGGGGTTGAGCTGGGCAATATTTCCCGTAATAGGAAAGCCGTCCACTACGTACAACGGGTCGCTACCAGCCGTTACCGAAACTTGCCCGCGAATTCGGATGGATATGCCCTGCCCAGGCTTGCCGGTAGTCTGGTTGATCTGCACACCCGCTAACCGGCCTTGTAACTTCTGCCCAATTTGCGAAACTGGTAAATCTTTAATCTCCTGGGCGCTTACCGTTTGCACGGCACCCGTCACTTCTTTTTTCAACTGGCTACCGTAGCCGACGACAACCACTTCGTTGAGCGTCTGGTCATCGGGAGCCAACGTAACGGCGAGGGTTGTCTGGCTACCGACCACTACTTCCTGTCGGCGATACCCCACAAAGCTAAACACCAGGGTTGCGTTGGCATCGGCTACCGAAATTTTGAACCCCCCTTCACCATCGGTCGTGGTGCCTTGTGTGGTTCCCTTTACGATTACACTTACACCGGGTAATCCTCCGCCCTTTTCGTCCGTCACTTTACCCGAGATGGGGATCTCAGCGGTTACGTGCTTATGTCCCAGCCTCGGCACATGCATAGCTACCAGCGACCCATTATTGCCTGATTCACTTTTTTGCTGAGCCTGTGTAGTTTGTCCCTGAACAACGCATGCACAACAGCTGGCTATCACAGATAGCGCTGTTAACTGATAAAGTCTTTTCATGAATTATCGTAGGTAAGGGTTGAACTATAAAAAGGTCAATCGAATAGCCAAATATTAATAGGTAGCAGCCGTTTACCTTCCCATACTTACCTACCTTTTTGATATATTTAGTTATTATTTGGTGCTTTTTCTACTAATGCTCCTACATACGTAACCTGTACTGAACAATCTAGCTTGGCAGTAATAGGGATAAAAAAATACCAGCGGCCACTTGGGTAGCCGCTGGAGCGTCGTTGTTTCCTTATTAATAATTGATTCAACAAACTTCATCTCCCTTGTTAAAGAGGGGAACTATCTCACTGACTTAGCGAAAAATAGTCCTTATCTGAAGCCCTGAGACTCATTAGTCTCATTAGTACCCAAGTTCTAAAGGCGAGCCCGTATGTTGATCTCGTATCACTCGCGCCGTTACCAGAAGCTGCCCCAAGTGACGCGTGGTGTGTTCGGCGGCATGAACGAGTAAGCCAATCACCGTCGAAGGCAACTGTGCCCGACCTACCCCGCGTGGCTCCGTGAGGGTTTGCTCATCGGTATCCTTCAGTTGACTAAGGGCTCTTTCGACCTGTTCCCTGAACCGATGAACCAGCTCGGCAACCGACAGGGGATGATCACCGCGTTTGCCTTCCGACGCTAAAGCCGCTAGCTGCTCCGGCGACAACGCCTGACCACGGGCATAGGTAAACAGTCGATCTAATACGCCCGTCAGGTGTTGCAAGTGGAAACCAACCGACGCTACTCCGGCCGGGCGTTCCCACAATAATGCTTCGGGAAAGTCGTGCAAGAGGGCATCAACTTCTTCGCGGGCCTGCATGAGGGCGTGGGCAACCGGCTGTACTAACAGAGGCATGTCGGGCAACGGGCCACGCAGCCAGACTTCACGAGTTTCAATAGGAGGCATACCTGATAGTGCTTTAGATTACCGTTCCTCCATCTGCATAAAACAAACTTCCCGTGCTGTACGACGACGCACTGGAGGCCAGAAACAGCGCCAGTGGACTGATCTCGTCCGTGGTTCCCATGCGGGCAATAGGCAACCGCTTCGTAAAATGATCCAGAATCTGGTCGTTCTGCCACAGAGCCTGACTGAATTTGGTTTTGATCAGGCCGGGGCAAATGGCATTCACGCGAATGCCGTCAGGTCCCCATTCTTTAGCCAGCACCTTGGTGAGCATATTCAACGAAGCTTTGCTGACGCTGTAAATACCCAGGCCTGGGTCGGGCGTGTGCCCCGCAATGCTGCTCATCATGATGATGCTGCCGCCACCGCGGGCTTTCATGCTGGGGTAGCAGAGTTTACTGAGCTCGAACGGAGCCTTCACGTTAGCCTGCATGATCTTGTCAAAGGCGGCCCCATCACAATCGAGCGACGGCCCAAAAACCGGGTTCGATGCCGCGTTGTTGACTAGAATATCAATACCTCCGTAGGTTTCAATCGTTTTATCGACCAACTGCTGAAGCTGGGCCATATCGCCCACGTGAGCAGCAGTGCCAGTGGCTTCTCCGCCCTGTGCCTTAATGTCGTTGGCTAAGGCGTCGCAGGCGTCCTGCTTGCGGCTGCTGACGATAACCTTTGCCCCAAAGCGGGCGTACAAACGGGCAATGTCCTCGCCAATACCTTTGCTGGCTCCGGTAATTACGGCGACTTTATCGGTAAGATCAAATACGGCTTTCTCAGTCTGGGAAATCATAAACGGTTGCGGGGTCGATCAGTAAAGACAGTTTCCCGCGAAGATAGCCGATCCCGACGTACGTAGATGCGTACATTGTCGACCGATGTAGCCAGACTATAATTTTGACGAATCACCCGATCAATTTCCGTAAAATGTTCATGCTGCTGCGAAGGCTTGGTAAGCATCCAGCTGGCATCCCCTACAGCATCGACGAACAGCGCCGGTTGATTGTCTATTAGCTCATGCGCGTATCGATCTATATATTGCTTACGCATCTTGTTCGGTATGATACTGCGTTGGGTGTGGTTCTCACTAACGCCCTGAGCCAATTGTGCTTCTACGTAGTACTGGCAGTTCCAGCCCCAGACCGCCATCTTATCCGACGGCTGTGCATACCGGCTGATGGCTCTGGCAACGGGCGACATAACCACCGTCTTTTTGTCTGGGAATGCGAATAAACAAGGGTTTCGCTCCAGCAACCACGCATCAAGGTCGCTCACTGAACTAGTTTGGTTCAAGGCGGCTACTTCCTTATGAGACGGGCCCTTGATCAATCGCTTGGCAAAAGGAAGTACCAAATTGTCAGCAGCCAATAGCTCCAGGCCGAATAAAGTAACGGTAAGCATCGCCAGGCGGGCTGTAACTAGCCGACGGGGAACATGCGTTATTACAAACTGGAGAGCTATTGCTACCACCCAGCCCAGCGGAAAAACCAACAGTAACAAGTGATGCCCAAACTCGGTACCGGGCGTTATCACGGCCCAGAGAGCGCCAGTCACCGTTAAAATCACCAGAATGATTGACCAGGACAACGCTGGCGTAAGTTGTTGATACTTACGCCAGACAACCACGGCAGCTGCCACTACAGTCAGGCTATTGAAGACAATGAAAATCAGAAAGTCGGTATACTCCAATAGAAAAGCGGGAAAACGAAAGAGTTTGGCCATAAACCCCTGACTTACCAACGGCACATGCGCGTAGATCTGTGCATAGGTTGTTAGGTTACCAATGAAGTAATAGTCAATAAAATAGCGTTCGACCCCAAACCAGTAAGCCAACGCAAAAACCACGACTGTGGGCAGCCCGAAGCCGACAGATAGCCCCAGCAGTGGACGCCATGCCTGATGCCGCTGACTGATGATCAGGTACAGCGCCAGGGTAATCAGCATCATGCCAATAACGGGTAGGGTTTGTAGTTTACAGTAAGGGGCTAATCCGGCAATGGCTCCTAAGCCCACCAATCGGCTCAGGGAATATTGACTTGACCGGAGTAGGCCAGCCACAAGGCCAAAGCAGGCCGTAATAAGCACTAATGACGATAACTCGCTGCTGTAATGCAGGAAATCGCTGTGCGTCGCCCACGAAAAAAAGAGCAGTACAATCAACAAACACAGCCGACTTACTACCGGCGTCGCGATTCGTAATAGGCTGAAATAGAACGAAACAATGGAAAGTCCTATTAACAGTAGCCCCGTCAATCGGGCTGCGGTATAGTCAAGCGGCAACCCGAATACATGCGGAATCAGCAACAGGTATGAATTGATGGGGCCAATGGACGTACCATCTACGGATCGCCCATAAACCGGGTCCTGCGTTAATGTAATCGCCTGGGTAATCAGCTGGCTTTCGTCGGGGTTGAGCTCCCGGTTATAAAACGCGCTAGGCACCCGCATGAACACCAGCAATGCCAAAGCTACTACCAGAAAAACTGCATCGGATCGCGTGGGATTAGCCGTTCGTTTGTCAAGTTCTGTTGCTTGACATTGCCTCACCAGAATAGCCAACAAACCAATTGAAACGACGTAATAAAGCCAGGGATACATAGTAGTAGTTTTTCACTGTTGAGTAGGCGTAACTATTTATGGCCAATAGATATAGTAGAAATGAATTAGTTAATAATACATCAATTGGCGTAATGGGCAGGCATTAATAAGCCGTTTTCTAGTGGTGGAATAATCAAAAGTAACGACGGATGTTTTCTCTACACAATTGGTATTGATTGTCTAGTTCGCTGCCAACAAGGATTTTGCCCTCTTGAAGTGAAATGCTATTCATTGTTATATAATCAGTAAAAACTAGTATAACGAATGCCGTATCGGCTGTATAAAAGAAGTAAACTTTATATAGTCAATCTATTTATATCATATAATTATCATTATTTCATTTATAAAAAACTTATCTATCCAATGGACTTTATTGTGTATAAGAAACTTTGCCAAAGAACAGCGTTTAAACGTGGCGAATACTCATTCATCAGCAGTCAGGTTCTTAGTTCTTACAATACGTTCCGAGTCAGCGTAAGGATTACTCTCTCCAACGGTTGTTTATAAACGCAAATAGGACGTAACCGTATGGTTACGTCCTATTCGAGTCAACTAATTATAAGATTCAGGCGCCGTTGCCAGCGTGATTTACTTCTCGAAGAAACAAACCGTACCGCCTACCCAATCTTTGTTCTTGTTGAAATTAACCCCGATCATTTCGCCCCGGCTTAAACGGCTAAGGTTCGTGAGCAGAGTTGGCTTGGCGTCTTCTTTTGGCCAGATGAACAGCATCCTGATTTCGCACTTCACCAGGCCGTCGGGCGATTGAATGACTGGCTCGTACTTCACTTTATGCTGAAGCAGGAAGCCACTGCGCATCTCAACCGGAATGGCATCCAGATCTGCGGGGGTAACATTAATCTTGACGCCACTACCTGCAAACGAAAACAACGGCTTTAACACGTAATTTTCGAGATCAGCCGGATTTTCGGTCAAATCCGACAGGAAATAACTCGGCGGCACATACGATCCGCTGAGTAATGGCAGGGTGTACTTACTGATTCGGAAAAACCAGTTCGGATGTCCTACCCACTCCACATCGACGTCGTCGGTGAGGTTGAACTCGGTTTCTAAGCCAGGAAAATTCTGTAGATCGTCGAAGATGAGCCGGTTGTAGATTCGTTTGATGGGAATCCTCCGTCCGTCTTTCTCGTAAAAAAGCTGACGTCCGTCTTTTTTGATCTTCGTTAGGCAAACCGGTGCTACGCCTATTGCCTGTTCCGTTAAGGCGAAATCAATCCGGGTTTTCTGCCTTTCCGGATAAATTTCCAACAGAATCACCTCTTCCGGGTTGCAGTCGCCCACGATCATCTCCCGCAATCGATCAATGTATTCAGCGTTGGTGTCGACGTTGAACAGATGAGACAAATGATCGGGAATTGGGTAGTTCGCCCGAAACTGGTCTGCAAGATACGGTTGAAAGCCGTAGAGCGACGGAAAGCCCTGCAACTCGATTAGCTGAGGTGTTAGCTCACCGTGCGTCGGACCGCCAGACTCATCCCGGCAGACGGCAAAGTCAATGACCATAAACTGAGCGTGCTCATCTTCGTTGGCAACACGCTGATTAGCCGGTATAGCTTGTTCGGTGTGCGTTTTAAAGTCATGCCGAGTAATTACACTAATGATGTCGTTGCAGGCTTGTAACAGTTTGTCGGTTAAAACTTTGGGCACAAAAACGGGGGTTTCGGCGACCCTGAAGTCTAACTGGCCGGGTAAGTCATTATCAATGTTAGCTAAGAAGGCCTGGTAACGCTCCGGACTGAAAGCCTCATTATAGGCCTGACGGACAGATTGAATCATAGGTTTGACGGCATTACAGGATAAACTAAATTCGTAGGCTCGCGAACGTGTTAGTCCTGTCCAATAAACTCTTCATAAGGAGACAGCGACCGGATCGCCTGACGTAGAAAACCAGGAATAATGACCGACGAAGTCAACGCGATTTTATCCGGGTCCTGCAGGTAAGCTACCATATCGTTGTATTTCTCCTGACCAAAATTGAGCACAATGTGGTTGCGCTTCTCGTCGGTGAGGAAGTAGCGTAACATGCCTTCGTTGTCGGCTTCGGGGTGAAACTGCGTACCGATGATCTCATCCGAAAAACGAATCGCCATCACCGCCCGTTCGAGGGGAACATGGGGCCGATCTTTTTCCAGGCACAAAATACTTGCCCCCATGGCTTCCAGGCGCTCGGTATCTGGTTCAGTAATCTGGTAATCCCGCGAGTCGACGGCATAGAACGGCTCGGGCAAGTCCGCCAGCAGCGGATCGGTGCAGCCTTCGTCGATCTTGTGCACCGGAAATATGCCGAACGAGGTGGATTTCCGCTTGCTGAGCAGGCCCAGCTCCAGATGGCGAACAACCAGTTGGAAGGAATGGCAGATCAGGAACACGTATTTCTTACGGTCGTTGTGCCGATTCCAGTCGAAGATCTGATCAATCAGGTTAAAGTAAGATTGTTCCCAGGCATCGTCAGACGCCAATGGGCTTCCTGGCCCGCCCGATGAAATAAAAATGTCATACTCCAGGTCAGGAATTTCGTTGTTTGACCGAACGTCGAAAACGTCGAAGGACAGCTCCGCCTGAAGGTCATTTCCCTGTACGTTCCGGATAAGTTGCAGGATACAGCGCATGCCCTCATTGGCGTGGCTGTTATTCATGTCGAGAACGGCAATTCTAACTATGCTCATAGGTGATAAGTTACGGACTAACGTGTATAGAGAGCCGTCAGAAAACAACTATCTGATTCCAAAAGAAGTTTCGTCAACAATGTAATCCACAACCCGTTTCAGGTCGTTGTGCTCGTGAAACACAGCCAATTGACGGTCGGCACCGGTGCCCATTTCCAGAATTTTAAGCACGTATTCGCATTCGGCCCGGCTGCCCAGATCGTCCACCACGTCATCAATAAACGTCAGCAGTTCATGAATCAGATGGTGCGTGGGCACTTCTTCCTGCTTACCAAAATCGATCAGCTTACCTTCAATGCCGTAGCGAGCCGCCCGCCATTTATTCTCGTTGATCAGGATGCGCCGGTAGGGTCGGAAGTTCAGGTTCTGCTTATGCAGCTTATAAATCTTGGCGACCAGCGCCTGCATGATAGCCGCCAGACAAATCGTTTCGTCGACGCGCATCGGTACGTCGCAAATGCGAAACTCAATGGTGTCGAAGAACGGGTGCAACCGGATGTCCCACCATATCTTTTTGCCGTTGTCGATGCAACCTGTCTTAACGAGCAGGCTGAGGTATTCGTCGTATTCGGCCGCCGACGAGAAAAAGTCAGGAATACCCGTACGCGGAAACTTGTCGAACACCTTAGACCGGTAGGATTTAAAGCCGGTATTACGGCCGCGCCAGAACGGCGAGTTGGTCGACAGGGCGTAGATGTGGGGCAGAAAATACCGCACCGCATTCATGATCTGAATACCTTCGTTCCGGCTTTCGATACCCACGTGCACGTGGAGGCCAAAAATCAGGTTTGAGCGGGCCACGTCGCGCAGTTCGTCGATGAGCTGATCGTAGCGTTCATTCGGGGTTATAAGCTGATCCTGCCAGTCGGAAAACGGGTGCGTGCCGGCGGCTGCAATCTTTAAATTTTGCTGCTCAGCCAGCTCTAAGATCATTTTCCGAAGGTACGTTACTTCCTGGCGGGCATCCTGAATGTTGTTGCAGATGTTCGTGCCGACCTCCACAACCGCCTGGTGCATTTCGGCTTTTACACGCTCCTGCAGCACAATCTTACCCCCCTCAACAATCTTCGACATGTGCGAGCGTAACTCGCCGGTATTGGGGTCAATTGTTTGAAATTCTTCCTCGATTCCTAAAGTGAAAACTGGCATCGGCAGTTGGGTTAGTGTCGAATGGGGCGGCTTACGCCCATCAATAAGAGGTAAGATAGTTTTTTTTTGTAAACCCAATGCCGTTAAGATGGTTTTTGTTGATGAACAGGAAAACAACCAAAGAATATCATGCGAACACCGAGAGAAAAACAGTTAATTACCAAATATTGGTGGTTTGGCGGTAGTGGAGCCATGCTGATGGGCAGTGGCCTGGCGGTGCTGCTCCACGGAGCAAAACTCAAAGAGACTAATGCCGACCCCTGGTTCTGGGTAAGTACAGGTGGTTTTGCACTCATTTTTGCTGGGTTAAGCTTCATTGGTGACGCGAATCGATTCCGAACCTTAGCCGATGTCCTTCGGGAATTAGACGCGCGGGGTCTGAAATAGACACTTTCTCCGTTAATTTTTTCTGACCGAATCGGCACCTGTTCCGATTCGGTCAGGTAGTACGCATTACCCAGCATTAGTCTACCACCGGGGTGCCGGACCCTCATTTCTAATCGCTCCGGCGACCAGGCAAAGTTGCAATCGGCGGCAGCTGCGGTCTAACTTCTTTATCCAATAAACCCGTTACACTATGACAAACAAGTACTCCTTCCGCCATTTATTAGTAGCTGGATTCGTTTGGCTGTCGGCCCTCACCACAGTGCTGGCCCAGAACATTCAGGGACGTATTACCGACGCCACAACCGGCGCAACGCTACCCGGTGTATCCGTCTTAGTGACGGAGCAGGCGGTTGGTGCCGTGACCGATGCCAACGGCAGTTATCTGGTTCGGGTGAACCCCGGTAGCTATACGTTGCGGGTTAGTTTTGTCGGCTATACGACGCAGACGATACCCGTTCAGGTTCCGACGGGCAGCCCGGCAACGGTCGACGTTCGACTGGTTGAAAGCCTCGCCAGCCTGAACGAAGTGGTCGTTGTCGGTTCGCGGTCGACCCAGGCTCGCACCAGCACCGAAACCGTGGCACCGGTCGATGTCATTCAGTCGCGTGATCTGGTCGCTACGGGGCAAGTAGACATTACCCAGCAGCTGAACTTCGTGGCGCCCTCGTTTAATTCGTCGCGCCAGACCGTTTCGGATGGTACCGACCACATCGATCCTGCTACGTTACGCGGCCTTGGTCCCGACCAGGTGCTGGTGCTGCTCAACGGCAAACGGCGGCATAACCAGGCGCTCATCAACATCAACGGTACCATTGGTCGCGGGTCGGTCGGTACGGATCTCAACGCCATTCCCAGCTCGGCCATCGAGCGGGTTGAGGTGCTGCGCGATGGCGCTTCGTCGCAATACGGTTCCGACGCTATTGCGGGCGTCATTAACCTTCGGCTTAAAGAACAGCCTGGCACTACGGTCAATGCTCAGATCGGGCAGCAGTATCGGGGCGATGGCCAGGTTGCCCAGGTGGGAATTAACCACGGCTTCAAGCTGGCCAACAACGGCATTCTGAGCCTGACGGCTGAGTTCCGGCACCGGGGAGCCACTAACCGCTCCGGCGACTACAACGGTCCGGTGTATGTCAACTGGAACGTAGGACGACAAACCAACGAGAGCGATGCGGCTTATATAGCCCGTCGGCAGGGGCTTTATCAGCAGGACCAGGCGCTGATACGTCAGAACAATTTCAGCCTGCAAAATAACCTCCAGGTCGGCAACGCTCAGGTCGACAATGCGGGCTTCTTCCTGAACGCCCGCGTACCCATTACGGGAACTCAGGCCAGCTTCTACGCTACGGGAGGACTAAACTACCGGCGCGGGATAGCGGCTGGTTTTTACCGGTATCCGTACCAGACAACCCAGGTTATTTCGGCCCTGTACCCGAACGGTTTTCTGCCGAACATCCAGTCGACCATCAACGACCAGTCGATGCTGGTGGGCGTTAACGGGACAAACAACGGCTGGCGCTGGGACATCAGCAACGTGTACGGCGGCAACTCGTTCCGCTTCGACGTGACCAACTCCAACAACGCATCGCTGGCGTATCTGGGTACGTTCAACAATCCGACGTCGTTTTACGCGGGTACACTCAGCTTTTACCAGAACACAGCCGATGCCAGTGCCGCCAAAGATTTTGGTCAACAGACAGGATTTAAGTCCTTCAACGTCGCCGTTGGCGTAACGTACCGCAACGATCAGTACCGGATTAAGCCCGGCGAAGCGGCCTCGTATCTCAATTTCAGTCCAACATCGGGTCAGGTCGGGGGTTCCCAGGTGTTTCCGGGTTACCAGCCTTCGAACGCCGTCAACGCCCGCCGGAATGTGTACGGGGCCTATGTTGACCTGGAATCGGACATTACGGATCGTCTGTTGCTGAATGCCGCCGGACGTTACGAATACTACGACGACTTTGGGGGTAATCTGGCCGGTAAACTTGCCGCCCGCTATAAGTTTGCCGAAGCCTTCTCGCTACGCGGCTCCATCAGTAACGGGTTCCGGGCACCTTCGCTGCACCAGCGGTATTTCAGCGCCATCAGCACTGTGTTCGTATCAACAGGAACGGCGCTGGAACCCCGACAAACAGGTACGTTCCGCAACGATAGCCCCATTGCCCAAGCGTTTGGTGTACCGTCGCTGGGGGCCGAACGATCGACTAATTTCAGCATTGGCATCACATCGCGTCCCCTGCGGAATGTTAGCCTCACCGTCGATGCCTACCAGATCGACATCAGCAACCGGATTATTTACAGTAACCAGTTCTCGCGGGGTACAACCGGAGCCGGACTCATTGTAGCAAACATCCTAAACGGAGCCGGGCAGACGGATGTCAACAGCGCTCAATTTTTCGCCAATGCCGTGAACACGCAAACCCGAGGGCTCGACGTGGTTTTGGCCACTAACCCCCGACTCAACGTAGGCACGCTGGACGTAACGCTGGCGGCTAATTTCAACCAAACCAAAGTGGTTGGTGATATTCAGCGGCCGGCTAATCTCCCGAACGATGCTACGTTCGGCAATTTCCTGTTTAACCGCCAGGACAGCGCCCGACTGACCGTAGCGCAGCCCCGCAGCAAGATTCAGCTTACCTTTAATTACCGCTTGCGTAAGTTCGGCGTTGTAGTTCGGGTATCGCGGTTTGGCACGGTCCAGTCGTATGATCCAGCCAACCCAGCCCTCGATGAAAGCTTTGATCCCAAAATCGTTACGGACTTGAGTCTTTCTTATCGGCTGCTGAAGAACCTAAATCTCACGCTCGGCGCTAACAACCTGCTGGATACGTACCCTGATCCGTTGCGGGTGACTAACTATCCAACCCCCGAACGGTTTGGGGCAGCTGCTACGGATAACTCATCGAACGGACGGTTTATTTACAGCCGTAACACCACGCAGTTTGGCTTCAACGGTGGCTATTACTTCCTGAATTTGTCGGCCAGTTTCTGAACCAATTAACTAACAAAAAGGTGGGTAGATGCTGGGGTGGTGGCACCGGTACTCCAGGTAAAAGAAAGCCTCTCCCGAATCCATTTACGAGTTGGCCAAAGAAGGCTTATTATGCCAGGGACAGACACAAATGAAGCAATCTTTAAAAAGTAGGTGATTTCACCACTTTCCAAAGGATTATCCGAGTAGATTACCCCTAGTATACCACCAAACCAGCCAAATAAAAGTAAAACACAGAGAACCATAATGCCAGCCTGCAGAGGTAGCTTCACGATATGCAGGTTGGCATACAGTGAAATCAGGGTCTGAGTGAAGAATTGCCACATCAAATACGCCACCGGATAGCCCGCCAGAACGAACACCCACCAGGGAGAAATATGCAAACCACGAACCATATTGCCAATATCACCCCCATGAGCAAATGTGCGAATGGGAACGTAATCATACAAATTGCCTAGGTTCATCAGATGAAACCAGAAAATAAAATAATACAGATAGGGGCGTTTTATGACCAGAGGCTCTTTTAAGAGCAGCCCTCCCAGTACAAACATCAGGACCGTACCAATGCCAGGGCCAGCAAACGCACATAAGGCCGCCTGAAAGTCATGCCCCTGAGCAAACATCCGGCTGTAGTCTATATTTTCATCAATATTCCAGAGCAGCAACAGGTTTCTCCAACTGATTCCACCATAGTCGAGTGCGAATGGATTTTCCTTTTCACCCACCAACCAGGCCATTATTGAATGAGCATATTCGTGGGGAAACACCGCTACATAATGGCTTAACCAGATAAAGAGAAGCGTAACACCTATAAAAAAGGTGGGTGGAATCGTTTGTCTAGTCATAGTAAGGATGTAAGTCAGGCTTCCAATCCGATCATTGTCGTTATGTACTGATAGGTTAGTGTGTTATTGCAGTCGTGCCGAAAACGTCGTCGAGCCAGTCTAATACACATCGGTTCAGCAATGTTCGGTTCTTCATCTCACAGTGATCACCAGCGCCCCGATCGGCCGAAAACCTCAGCAAGGTTTTGGGGCAGGTCAGCGAATCGTAGAAGACGTTTGCTGCCGATGAAAGTGAATCATGTTGGGCCATCGTCAGTAGCGTCGGGCAGCGAATTAACGATTCTCGACCGGTCATGGTGTACAGTTCTAAGGAGGCCAGATACGCCCGCAGGTCCTTGGTGCCATTTACCCAAAAACCCCGCTGGACGATGCTCCAGCTCAGTTTTCGGTTATTGGTAATGAAATCCCACACCTGGTCCAGTAAGTGCTGATCCATTGTTCCCAGATTGGCAACCGCTTCTGGCGAAGCGCCCATTAAGTTGATGACCATTTGGCGAAAACCATCCGCCAGGCTAGGCACGCCCGGATCGGCAATACAGGCGGCAATCCGTTCATCGCCCGACGCGGCCCGTGGTGCGAGATACCCGCCTAAACTCCAGCCGCTAATCGCGATGCGGGCCACGTCCACAAGCGGAAGCGTTACGGCTACGTCAATAACGGCACTGACCACGGTTTCCCAGTCTGGCCGGAGCGGAATTCCCTGTTCGATTAGCAGCTCGCCCTGACCAGGCCCGTCAAACAACAGACAGTGATATCCCCGATGAATGGCCGCAACGGCCGAGGCAAAATACATGTCAGTAATAGTGCCATCGTAGCCATTGGTTAGAATCAGCAGGGGTCGCACCGAATCCGGGTAGTCCACGGCTGGAATGAAATAGGCCGGTAAGCTTCCCTTCTCGAAGGGAATACGTATTGGTGTTACCGGCGTTTTCGATAAAGCCATCGCCTGATCGAAAGCGGCCGTTTGTTTGCGGAAAGCCTCGACCAGTCTTGGATCGACCGGAAAGCCGAAAATGGGATGTTTGGCTGTTGCGTAGCATTCACTGGCTTTTAAAAATAAGTCGCGGGCAACAGCCTGCCTGCCTTTAGTGAGCGTATCGGTTGCTTCGGTCTTGAATCGGTCGCCGGCCGCCACCCATGCTTCATAAAAAGCCGAATCATCGCCATCACCGACGGCCTGCGCTACACCCACAATTTCGCCGAAATCAATCCCACCATAGGGAATGAAGCCCAGTGCCCAGGCACCAAACTCGTCATGAAAATCACGTTTAAACAATAATCCCATCGGTATGAACAGGTAAAAGACACACTTATAACAGGATACGTATTAACTGCTTCAATACAGATTAACTGCTTGAATACAGACTTGTACAGTCCTATTTTTCCAGATTTGCTGGCCATTGTTCCTCTGATAGATCAAACAGTATTGAAGTTTACTCCTGCCGTTTTGCCGATCAGGCTGATACAGGCCATTATCGATGGATCGGCCATAAATTAGCAGCTGTCCTTTGAGAAAACACGTTTGCCTGACTGAGTAAGCAGTACGCACCTAGTGACCTTTGATCACTTTCAGGGTTTTGGTTTGCCCTGCCGTGCTCACCCGCAGCAGATACATACCCACCGGGGCACTACCCAGCTCCAGCCGCTCCTGATGCGTGGCCTGCTCAACGACCACCTGCTTATCAACCACCACTTGGCCTCTCAGATCCGTTAGCAGCAGACGTACCGACGCCTGCTGAGCCCCCTCAAGCGTCACCCCAAACTCCGCTCCCACTGGGTTAGGAGACACCGTGGCCCGCCATAAGGCTTCCTTTTCCAGCCCGCCTACCCCCACCCGCGCACGGGCACTACCCAACCCAGGACTCACCGGACACATGGCCCGAAGATCCCACACGTAGCGCACTTGTTTGCCCTTCTGGCGGGCCCAAAGGGTGATGGGTTGGGCATCAGCCGCCTGGCGAAGTCCCTGATCAACGAACTGGTTGGGGTTAGTGGTCCAGGCGGTGATGCCCGCGGCCATGTATTCGACGGGAGAGCCGTCTCCACCCTGGGTCTGGAAGACAAAGGCTCCGCTCTGGCAGTCGTACTGGGGCATCAGCAGCCGCAGCTGGCTGGGGTCGCCTACCGGGCAGACGGCCCGGATGTCCCAGAGGTAGCGTACCGTCTGCCCGTTCTGGCGAGCCAGAAGAGTGATGGGCTGGGCATCGGCGGCTGTGCGGGTTTCTTTGTCGACAAACTGGTTGGGGTTAGTGGTCCAGGCGGTGATGCCCGCGGCCATGTACTCGATGGGTGAGCCGTCTCCGCCCTGGCTCTGGAAGCTGAAGGCTCCACTCTGGCAGTCATATAGGGGGGCTACAAGTCGTAGTGCCGACGGTGCTGCCCCGCCCAATAGGCCTCCCGATCCCGTATGAACAGGGCTAAATTTCTGGATACGCTCGTTACCATAATCTGCCACATAGACAGCCCCGTCCCTGTCCACAGCTATACCTGTTGGGTAATCCAACTGATTGGCCCCTGGACCTCTTCCCTGGCCCCCCGCGACGGTGGTGCCGGAGGTAGGGCCTAAGGCCCACTTCTGGATGCGATGGTTACGCGTATCTGCCACATAGATGGCCCCAGCCCCGTCTACAAATACGCTACTTGGATAATCCAATTCATTAGGCCCACTTCCTTTACTACCTCCGGCGACAGTGGTGCCGGAGATAACCCCACTGGAGCCGGGAGGAAACTTCTGGATGCGATAGTTACGCGTATCCGCCACGTATATGGCTCCGGATTCGTCTACAAATACGCCACCTGGATGGTCTAACTGCGTGGGACCCGAGCCTTGCGAACCATTGCCGGCGACGGTTTCGACAAGGATGCCATTGTTGGTGGTAGGAGTATATTTCTGGATACGATGGTTATAGGTATCTGCTACATAGATGGCTCCGTCCCCGTTCACAAAGACCCCACCCGGAGAATCCAACTGACGGACATCGCGGCCTTGTCCATTGCCCCCGGCGACGGGGATGCCCTCGCTGGCTCCGAGGCCCCACTTCATGATGCGATGGTTAGCACTGTCCGCCACATAGACGAGCCCAGCATTGTCCACAGCTACACCAGTTGGATAGCCCAACTGATTGGCCGCCGAGCCGTAACCATTGCCCCCAGCAACGGTGGTGCCAGGGGTGCCACTGCTGGAGCCGGGAGGAAACTTCTGGATGCGATTGTTAACTTGATCCGCTACAAATACGGTTTTGGCACCGTCCACAAAAACACCCCGCGGACCATGCAACAGACTGGCTCCGTTGCCTGGTTGGGACGTGACCCCGGCAACGGTGATACCCACATGGGCCACGGGGATTGCGGGAGTCAGAGGGGTGGGGGGAACCTCCACAGGGATCGGAGGGACGCTCGCGGGGAGAAACTTCTGGATGCGGTAATTTTCAGCATCTGCCACATAGACGGCACCGGCCTCATCTACGAAGACGCCAGTTGGATGACGCAATTGATTGGCCCCATTGCCTGGTTTAAGAGTAATCCCAGCGACGGTCCGAGCCCCGCCGGCTGCCCACTTCTGAATGCGATGATTAAAATAATCGGCTACATAGACGGCCCCAGCCTTATCTACAAATACGCCACTTGGAGAATTCAACTTAAGGGTATCCGGGCCGAATTCACCCTTGTCGCTCCCGGCGACAAGGGTACCTGGGGTGCCCGTAACAGAGCCGGGGGGGAACTTAATGATGCGGTTGTTATATGAATCAGCCACATAGACGGCCTTGGAATCGTCCACAAAGACACTAGTTGGATAATGCAAATAAACTTGCCCGGTGCCTGGTGATTTAGTGAACCCAGCGACAATGATGCCGGAGGTGGCCCTGCTGGATCCGGAAGGAAACTTCATGATGCGATGGTTATTCAGATCCGCCACATAGATGGCCCCAAACTTATCCACAAAGACGCCACTTGGCGTATCCAACTGATTAAGCCCCGGGCCTTGTCCATTATACCCGGCGACGATGGTGCCGGCGGTGTTCTTGCTGGAATTAGAAGGAAACTTCATGATGCGATGGTTATCCCGATCCGCCACGTAGATGGCCCCAAGCGTGTCCACAAAAACGCCAGTTGGATAAGCTAACTGATTGAACTCCGAGCCGTAATCATTGCCCCCAGCGACGACGGTGCCGGCGGTGCCACTGCTGGAGTTGGGAGGAAACTTCATGATGCGATTGTTGACTTGATCCGCCACATAGATGAACCCGGCCCGGTCTACAAATACAGCCTGTACAGTATCCAACTGATTCTCCCCATTGCCTTTACTCCCCCCGGCGACGGTGGACCCGGTGTAGACCTGAGCAATAGCGTTGGTTGACCAGGCCAGCCCGAGTAGCCACAGCAGGGCCAAAGCCCACCGCCCGTGCCACGTTCGGGGGCTGATGAGGGCGAGTTGGCTCTGCCTAATACGTGTCAGGGAATGTAGGGGACAGCGTAGAAGAAAAAGGCTCAAACAGACCGTCCAGCGGGCGGACTGGGCAACAGAAGCAGTAAATGTGGTTTTCATGAGTTTGCCTGGGTCTAACGTAACGAGAGATGATAGTTTTGGTATCTGGGTTGAGGAGCAACCGCAGTAAGCAGACAAAGCGGCAACGTATGCCTAATCGGTCAGTATCGACTTTCGTCCACTTGTTTTCGAGACAAATACGGCGTTAGGCAACTGGATTTCTTGTGCGTATTGCAGGTTATAACCGTGACAGCGATGGGCAAATTCATCCAGCCATCCTTATTGTAGTCAGTGGTGTCTACTGATTTGAACGGCAAGTTAGCCATGTCGGCGGCATAAGATTGGCTGCGTCCCAAAACCCGCCGTTATTGTTCTGCCTGTAGAGTTTACAGTAATGACCAATATGTGAAAGGCTGTCTTACCTGATATGAATAATCCAGTCGGATATCCCGGTTAAAGTCAAACCGAGCCACCCTACCCTCATTACTTTCAGGTCACACAATGCCGGATAGTAGCGCCGTTACGCTCAATGCACCTCAGCACCTTTACTTTGGTTTAGTTAATACATGGAACTCACCTCCGGTAAATTCGTAGTTATCTGTATTATGATCAAAATCGAAACCATCATCACATCGCCAATTAGAATCTGTTCTTAAGTCGTGATATATACCAAAATCTTGTTTTTCCCTGTGAAATTGTTTAAATACGTAATCGCGATCAAATAAACCTTTGGGGTTTATTATGTTACCCCGGACGTCATCCTTAAATAAAATTTCTGCAGCGCCTTCAGGTAATGCCTTACCATCGAACGTGAAATACCAATAAGCAAATTCATAACGGTCAGTAAGCTTAAGATAATAGCCCCGTAAATAACTAGCTGCCTGTATAGGGTAATTTTTGTCAGGGTAAAATTCTTTCGTTGCGTATCGATAAGGAGACTGGTCACACCGTACTGAAAAATTATAACTCGAGTGAAAATCGGCAGCTTTTATGAACATTGCATTCCAAAGAGACTTTTTGAATCTAAGAAAGGCTGCATCTATTAATGCTTGGTATTGTTTTCTATCCTCATCCTTATCCTTCATTGGGAAATAGTTTTCCGCCAAATCCCTAAGGGTGTATTTTTTATTATTAAATTCAATATATCCCTCCTTAAACGCTTCCCGCAATTTCTGGTAATTGGTATCATTGCCGTTTATGTCCTTGGTGGATATCAGTTCTGTCAAATATCGTTGAACTTCCGCATGCATATCGGAAAAACCTTTCGCGAATTCTGCAATTGTAGCATCTACTTTATTTCCTTTTTCCGAGAATTCCCATTTCTCAAGTTGCTCAACGGCAGCTGCTATGGCTGCCCCAAGAAGAGGGAATTCTTCTAATGCTCCCTCTAAGACCGTTAGTCCCAATTTAGTAAAGACTTCTACAAGAATTTCTGTCCAGTTTGTGAGCTTTTCGCCTGCTTCTACAGTACGATACACCACTTGTTCATAACCTTGAGTGTAGGAGGAGTAAAGATGGTCATGCCATATAGCCATACGATTTAAATTAGCTGCCGCCAATGGATACAGAGCATCATCTGGTGGTGCGCTAGCCCCCCCCAGGTCACCATCCCCAGGATTTACCCGATGATCGGCACAGCCGGTAAGCAATGAGGGCATAACAGCGGCACTGGTAGTCGCAATAGCAGCATCTCGTAGCCACTTTCTTCGACTTTGTGTGTTAGGGGTGCTTTGTGAGTTCAACGTTGGTTCCATGAGTTGAATTGGTTTTAACGTGACGAGTAAATAATCACTCAGGTCATCTGGAGCTAAAAAAAACGGTAGCTTGGTTTTCCACTTAAAACTCGACTACATCGCTTTTCTGCGGTATTACGTTGCTGAACGGTTCGGATGTTGTGGGCGTGAACCTAAAGACAGGCTGCTGTGTCAGGAAATCATCGGGGGCTGTACCCAGTTTCCTAAAGGCAGGAAAAGAGTAAGGGACTCCTTCCAGAAACAAGCCATCGGCGTAATTGACCAGCTTTTTCCTGTCCGGATTGGCCACCACATGAAAATGAAGATGGGGGGCTATGGAATTACCTGAGTTACCCAAACGACCTAGTTCCTGACCTGCAGCTACTTTTTGCCCCACCTTGACAAGCAGGGAATTGGGAATCATGTGCGCATACATGGCCAGCGTACCATCACTATGCTCAATGTAGACCACATTACCCGTTACGTTTGTAAAGTCTATTGAGTAATCCACTTTTCCCGGCGTGAGGTTATTGGCAATGCCGTCTGCGGCAAACACGACCGTACCACCCTCTGCGGCCAGGATGGGTTGGTTATAGCAATACCAGTCTTCGTTTTTATCGCCCTTATTTTTATAAGGAAGGCCATCGACAAGTTTGGTAAAATCAATAGCGTACCGCTGGGGATTATTGCCAATAACATACCCATTCTGCGCGGGATCAAACACCGGCTGTGGAAACAGGAACAGGGCTCTTGTGTGGAGGGAGCTGGGATCAGGCGCATCTTCGGTAAACCAGGTGCCGGATGGTAGCGGAAACCCAACGCGTCTTTGATCCGGATATTGACGATCTATCTTTACCTGGAACGTACTGACACTCGTCCTGCCGGATTGAGACACGTGAAACCGATTGGTCAGTACGTCCACATCCCATCCGCTCCTGGGGTAAGGAAGCCAGATGTGGGCCAGATAAAAACTGTCTTTTCTTATCGAAAAATCTGTAAACGTCGATAGTACTTCATTGCCCCGCATCACGTCGATTTTTTGAAGCGTACTGCCCGGGGGCGTGTGCACATGCAAATCATATACCAGCCATTCGCCGACCGTATTCGTCACCTTAACGGGAGCTGAAGGGAGGGCGGCCGATACACTGGATGTACCGTCTGGATTGATCTGATGATCCTGACAACCTAGAAACAATGCGAATCCGGTGACTAAAAGACAAATCGTTACTGTGATACGATATATCATAGCATCAATTGGTTAAACTGAGTTGATTAAATGCCGGGAAACGACAAGAGATGGGCCAAGGGGTCCAGCTAGCAGGCCAGCCCGTAAACCAGGCTCAGGCAGATAACCGCCCGGCTTGTGCGGGTGGTTGTCTGTGCGAGAGAATGGAGTATCCCGGAACGTTTCACCGTCAGAACGATTAGGGTTGGGTCAGACAAGAAAAAAGGGAATCCGTTCCTTAACGATTAACGATTTGGGCTCCTTGTATTCCCATATCCCGCAGCCCATTGGCAAGACTCAGAAAATCAGGGCTGGGTTGTTTTTCATTGGGGTCTTTGATATAAATAAATGTAGCCACAACGAGCACGGTGGTTTTGGTGTCGGGGTTATAGCGCAGCCTTGACAAATAAGCTGGCTGAAAGCCGTCATGCCCGTAACCCAGCCCCGCATCGAACGTTAAGCCGAGGCCGTAACGCTCGTTCCCTTCATCGCCGGGCAGCATCTGCTCCATCAGGGCCACGTTGGCTATCGAAATACCCGTCTGTCCGCTGATGAGCAGTTCCATCCAGCGCGAGATGTCCGCTGGTGTGGACACCACGTGACCATCGGCTACAAAACCAGACATGTTTCTCACTGTCGGATTATACACTTGCCGGCTATTAGGGGGGAATAGGTGCAGGAATGATTCAAGGAAGGGGGCTTTAATCCGCTGGTCGGTTCCTGACACTATACCATACGTATTGGTCAGCTTCAGGGGTTCGAAAAAGGTCTTGGTGATATAGTCGTTGAAAGACATGGGCGTGCCCCGGCGTTGCTGCACAATCTCCACAATTTTGGCCAGCACGTGGTAGCCTGAGTTCGAGTAATAGAATTGGGCATTGGGAAGGTGGTTGAACAGGCCATTCTGGGATATAACAGTAAACTCTTCATCGAAGGTGAAGGTATGAGTGCTATCGGTACCCTCGACATAATCGTAGTACCGCCCGCCGGCATAAGGCTGCTTAACGTCTTTAGGAATATTTTGATTGGTTACGTCAAAGACCCCTGCCCGGTGCTGGAGTAGTTGCTTAATGGTAATCTGATCCTTGTAGGGGATATTATAAGTAGGTGTGTTGGGCAGGTATTTGGTGATGACATCGTCAAGCGACAATTGACCCTCCTGGTGCAGGCGCATGATGGCGGCCGCCGTAAAGGTTTTGCTGATGCTGGCAACCCTGTAATGGGAGTTATCCTGCACCTTCGGATCAATGTTGGTGGAAACCAGATACGAACCCGACGGATTCATTACCCGCATGAAAATGCCGCCCTGCTTGATTCCCCATTTGGTACTTAACGTATCATAGAGGCTATCGGTGAGTTGCTGAAGCTGGGCTTGCGTATTAGCGGGTTCTGGAGCTCTATGATCCAGTACCGAACAGGACTGAATCATAGAGCTGAACAGCATAAACGCAACTATTACGGTTGTAAGTAAGCGTAGTTTCATAACTTGAATGGTTTAGTAAAACTGATTCTCATAGAAATGGAGCTACGCAAGGATTAACCAACGTAATTGCTGAGATACCTTGCGTGGAAAGCTGGAACAGGTTTGGTCACACGATGTCCATTGACTGCTTTTGAAGATTGTCAATCAACAGCACAAGAGTACCAGCATTGGCAAAAAAACAGGTGGAGGATTGTTCCGAAAAGGTGGAGAATTGTTCAGACCCGGGCCAAATGGCGATAATCTTACAGCAAGGGCCCTAGGCAAGCATAGCTGTCTGCCTGGAGGGCCTGCTTTTCGTAAGCTGGAGTGGCCCTGCCCTCGGAAAAAGAAACCCTTGGTCTATTCTTCCGAGGGCAGGGCATGTTGCTGACTCGTTTTCATCTAGTCGGTATTCTGGTAAGCCCGGACCAATAGGGCTATCGTCCGGATGCGTATGCGCACTTAGTGGCCTTTGAGCACTTTGAGTGTGCTGGTCTGGCCTGCCGTACTCACCCTGAGCAGATACATGCCCTCTACCTCTGGGTCTTCTCCACTACGCTCATACAGACTACCGGGTCATACAGGGTATATTCCTCAAACTATTGCCTATGAAGCCCTAACAAACAGCGTACAGGTGTCTAAGCGCTGCCCACATTTGGCCCTAAAGAGATTGCCCTATGTCTGTAGTAGTCTGACTATCGAAATCCAAAGCCGAGCGATGCTCCAAATATTCTGGGTTCAAAGATGTCACTCGTTACAAAAGGCGACCAGTAAAGTCGAAAGTGAACGCCGTTCCGCTTGGGTTGCACCCGTAAACCAAAATTGCCAGATCCAGCGACTCCAGTTCCTTTTGCCACTATATTATCACCAGGTAGGGTGCTTGCACTAATAGCGCTGACGCGGATTACCGTTACGCCCACACCGGCTTCGAAGGCAGCTCGACTATTACCGGCTACGTAGTTAACGAGAACCGGCAGGGTGATAATGTCAATTGAACCTGCACTACTTGAAACGTCGAGGCCACCGACGCCCACGCGCAGGCCTAAACCCGACAAGCCTGGTTTAAAGCGCGTATCATAGTTGAGGGAGACCCCCAGGCCACTACCCAAACCCTCTACGTAGATAGCTTTGGCGGGTCGCTCGGCTGGAGCATCTTGTGCATTTAGTTCGAGAGTAACCAGGAAAAGAAAGAGAAGTAAATAGATGTTATTCATGTGTTTGGCAATTAATTACTCCTATCGAGGCCCCTATAAAGACCAGTGAACAAAACGTTTACCGGAAAGCAGTAAAAAGTGTAGACGGTCCTGCGCCGGAATCGCTCGGGCGAACCGACCGCTCACTTGAACAGGCTTTGCCTGACAGAGTCAGTTTCATTTACCGACGGCGGCTTCCCATATCCCGTCGTGCACCACCAAAATCAACTCCAACTTTGAAGCCTACGTAACTGTTCGGGCTGCTAACGTTCGTATTTCCCACCATGAATTCGGTAGCTTTCGCTGCGTTGTATTCAATAGCAGCCACGAAGTGACCTGCTTTGATACCGCCCCGTATCATGGTCCCAACCGTTTCATTTTTAACGGATCTGGTTTGCTGTATGATTTCTCCGGTGGACGTTTTAGTTATATCACCGTAACCTGTTACTTTAATTTCGTTGAAGCCAATACCCGCGCCCAGAAAAGGCTGGATATTACCCGTTCCGAACAGGTAGTTTCCTGTAATCATGTATGACAGATAATCGCCTACGCCGCTGTCTAACGTAACGCCATTAGTATTTAAATTCCTCTTTAAGGATGCGCCTTCCAGTCGCAAACCAAGGTCAAAATGGTCAGAGAAGCCATACTTTGGCTCGACTGCCACTAAGAAACCGTCCGTAATATTGCTGTTGGCGTTGAGAAGATAGGCAAGACCCACCGACAGGTTAACTTTAAATGGTTTGTACTGCTGGGCGGTGGCTGACAGAGCTACCAGCATAAAAAGACCTACAAGGTAAGTTTTCATAGTTGCAACTAGTTAACTGTGAATGATAAGCGCTTAAAAAGCTATTGGTGAATTGTATGCTGAGTGGTTTAAAGAAGAACAGAACAGCAGCACAAGAGTATGGGTATCCGCTTAAAAGCAGGTACACTATTGTTCCGAAAAGGTGGAGTATTGTTCAGCCCTTGGCCGATTGGCGATAATGGCCGGGAGAAACGCCAAATTCTTCGGAAAACACCCGGCTGAAATACTTCGGATCCTCAAAGCCAACCGCGTAGGCTACTTCTGAAACGTTTTGTTTCGTAGCGGTTAGCAGCTCCTGTGCCCTGCGTAAGCGCAGGGCACGCACGTAGCGGCTGACGGACATACCCGTCAGGGCCGTCAGCTTCAGGTGCAGCGTGGTGCGGCTCATACCCACCTGCAGACAGATGGTGTCCACTGAAAGCTCCGTGTTATCCAGCTGTGCTTCTATCACCGTTCGGAGTTTTATTAAGAACTCATCTTCCAGAGAGTCGACCGGCCTAGCCTCACCCGGTTGGGGTGCTCCCGGCTGGAGAGGAGATAGAGTAGCCGAAGCAATACCCAGCGGGGTACCGCCCAACGCCAGTTGGCGGTAATAGCTTTGTAACTGCCGCCGGGTCTGGATGAGGTTACTCAGCACCACCTGTAATTCTTCGGGTAGGAACGGTTTTACGAGATAGGCATCAGCGCCCCGCCGTAAGCCGGAAAGCCTGTCGCTCACAGCCGCCCGCGCAGTGAGTAGTACAATGGGGATGTGGCTGGTTCGCTCATCGGTTTTCAACGTATCGCATAGGTCAAATCCATCTTTAACCGGCATCATCACATCGCTCAGAATCACGTCGGGGCTTTTCTCAAACGCTAATTCAATACCGATCTGCCCGTTTTCAGCCCGGATCACCTGGTAATCGGCCCGGAGACAGGTTTGAATGTAGGCGGCTACGTCGTCATTATCTTCTACCAGCAAGAGCAGTGGCAGATTGGCGGCAGAGGTGAGTATTTCTGGCTCGCTCCACTCGGTGCGGTCAGAACTGATCAGAGCCGGAGCCACTGACACCTCCAATGCAGGCCCGGCCTCACGTGGCCTAGCCTGCATTGGCTCGGCCTGGCGGGTCAGTGGTAAGCTAACCACAAATTCAGCACCCAAGCCGGACCCATCCAGGCCGGACCTATCCAGGCCGGAACGGTTTCGAACGGCTAGTCCGCCGTGCATAAGCAACACCAGTTCCCGCACCAGCGACAGCCCAATGCCGGTGCCATTAACCGGCGAAGTGGCCAGCGTATCCTCCTGACGTGGCCCGGCCTGGATGGGTCCGGCCTGGATGGGCCCGGCCTGGATGGGCCCGGCCTGATGCGGCCAATCCAGGCTGGGCCCCGCTTGAAAGAAGCGGTCAAAGACCTTAGGCAGGATTGATGGCTCAATGCCGGGTCCGGTATCGCTGACACTGAACCGAATCCAGGGGGTATCCAGATAATCCGTTGGCGTAAGTTCCTCATAGTACCCTTCCGGACCCAGGGGTTGCCAGGTATCCAGGCGCTTCAACTGGTAGTCGATTTGTCCGCCCTCGGGGGTAAACTTTAGGGCATTTGTCAGCAGATTAGACAGGATATCCTGTAGCTTGTCTTTATCAAAATCAGCTTCGCAGGCCTCCTCTCCCAGAACACATAGTTGGATATCCTTAACCTTGGCCATCGACTGGAACGATTCGATGATGTAGCGGGAAAAAGTCGCCAGATCGGCCCGCACCGGGCGCAGCTGCATCTCCCCAGCCTCAATTTTTGAGAGGTCCAGTAACTGGTTGATCAGCCGAAGCAGATTGGTACCATTCCGCTTTATTAAATCAGCTGCCTGCCGCAGCTGCTGGGGTTTTTCGTCCGGTTTGTAGGCTTCCAGTCCGGCGGCCATACCCAGTATTACCGTGAGCGGGGTGCGAAACTCGTGCGAAATATTTGCGAAGAAGTGGGAGCGTGTCTGGTTGAGCCGGAGCAAATCCTGTGCCTGCTGCTCAATGATCGTTTTATCGTGTTCGATACGGGCAGTGGCCTGCCTAACCTGGGCTTCGAGCCGGAGCTGTTCGGCCCGATGTTGCCAGATTCGCCACCGCAGCCAGGCCCAGATGCCAGCCCCAACCAATAGTACCATCAGCACTAAAAACCAGGACTGCAAATAAAAGGGACGTACTACCACCAGCTTAATGGTCAGCGTGTTGGTTGACCACTGGCCATCAATGGCCTGCGCCTTGATCAGCAACGGGTGTTCGCCATAGGGCAGATTGCTCAAACGTAGCGTTGGCTCCGACTGGTAGGTCCAGTCTTCATCCAGGTCGTTGAACCGATACGCGTACAGGTTCTTTTCGGCATTGGCGTAGTTGAGCAGGGCAAAATCCAATACGCTGGAGCGGTCATCGGGCTGAATGGTAATGGTATGGCTGGTTATTACGTCCTGGGTTTTGTCGACGACCTTACCGACCGAATAGTCGTACTGCCGAAAGGAGGTGATGCGTACCAGTAGCTCAGGCGTTGGTTTCTGGGTTTGAAAATCCTGCGGATCAAAGGCCGTGATGCCGTTCAGCCCCCCAAAATAGATGCGGCCGTTTTTCTCCTGAAAATGGGCAATCCGGTTGAACTCGTTATGGGTAATGCCATCTTCGACCAGATACGCCTGGGTTGTCAGTCGAAGGGGATCAAATTGCATGATGCCAAAATCGCTGCTCATCCAGAGGTGGCCCCGGTGGTCGGGGTATATGGCATAGATGTTATCGTTGGATAAGCCTTCGCTGCGCCGGAACTGCCGATACGCCCCCTTCCGGCGGTCCCACCGGATCAGTCCCGCGTTGGCGGTGGCCAGCCAGTAGATGCCCGCCTTATCCTGGTAGAGATGATGGAAGCTTTCGGCGGGCAGGTAATACTCTCGCTTTCCCTCACTCCCGTAACGGGCCGTGATCCCTTGTTGCGGATGGAGGGTATACAAGCCCGTATTGGCGCAAATCCAGATAACGCCCTGCCGGTCCGGAGCGATGTGCAGTACCTGCGCCTGAGCCAGTTCAGTAAATTGATTGTACTTGACATAGGGTGTGACCTTCTCCTGTGTCGTATCGAATAGGTAAAGCCCTCTTCGCCCACCCAGCAGCCAGTGTTGCGCGTTCAGGGGGTGCAGCGCCCAGGCATCCCAGAGTTCGGGGAATTGGGCCGCCCTGGACCTACCGGTGGCCGGCTGGTAACGAACAAGCTTATGTCCGATACCACCATAGAGCGTCCCCTGCCCATCCTGCCTCAACCCATATGCCAACGTAAACGGATCCCCGTTGGTCGTGGCGGTATTGGGAGGGTACTGCCTCTTGGGTACCCCGCCCCTGCGCGGGGCGCTGTATAAACCGAACTTCTCCAGATTGGCAAAGACCTGATCGTCCAGGACGGTAATCCCCCGAACAGCCGCTACCCGTTTATCCTTCGTATTCTCCTGATAAAAGAAGCGATGAAAATGGTTCTCGGCCAGGTCAACCTGATACACGCCAAAACTGGTACCTAACCAGAACAGTCCGTTCCGGTCGCGGAAAAAGCTTCGGTTCACGATTGGCTCGGCCGTTAGCTGAGGGGCAATCGTCAGCACAACTCCGTGGGTAGCACTCCGTAAACTCGTTCCATCCCACATTAAACCGCTACGGTCAAAGGCGTAGCAAACCGGGTAAATGTATCTGGTTGACGAGGCCAGTAACGAATACGGTACTACTCGTGGTTGACCCGATTCGTCTACGCTGTACGTTATATCGGATGCTGGCTTTACCGGGTCCCGGGCAATATAGAAAAACTCGATACCAGCGTTTCGCTGACCATAACAGATAGTAATTGACCCCACCTCATGTGAGAACTGATGCACGATCCGCCCATCGAGTGTCAGTTCAACCACAAATTGATCATCGGCGATGGCCCAGACCGTATGGTGGTTCGTGACCTGAAAGGCGATGAGTTTGGTAAACTGCGGCACGGCTACGTACCGCAGCCCGGATTGAGGATGGTACGTAACCAACCGGGCGGATTGAAAGTCGGTGAAGGCGATCGTGCCATTCTCGCTGCTAAGCAGACGATAATGATCATCGGGCGCCCTCGGAGGACGTTTTTTTCCAAACTTGTCTTCAAAGGAGATCGCCTGACCGGTTAACGGGTTGAACAGCGTGATCTGCGACGGACCGTTGGCCCCCATAAGCCACAAATACCCTTCGGCATCCTGAGCTATGGATTGTATATCGTCGAAATCGAGTCCGTTCCGCTCTTTCGTGTAGGTGGTAAATTTTAAGCCATCGAAGCGGTTGAGCCCGAACTTAGTGCCGAACCACATAAAGCCCTGTTTATCCTGCAAAATGGCGTTTACTTCCCGGTGCGATAAGCCTTGCTCAGGTCCATAGTATTTCACCGAGGCTGTGTAGGATTGAGCTTGCACGCCCATACTGCCCCAAAGCCATAGCGTCATGATCAGACCGGTAAGACCTATGCGCATTTTTTCGTATCTCACGGCAGTACTCGGGCTCATCTTAGTTACTAAGCACCGTTAGCAATCTGTCTACTAACTATATCCTCCTAGTTACTATATTCGATCAGTAGAAAAAAATGTATTGTATATACGGACAAAACAAGATACACAGTTTCTTTTATGCGTATTTAACGAGACGACCGTCTAACGGGCCTATACCGTACTGTCGGTTACGCATGAGGTGTGACGCCGTTAGGAGTAGAAGACGCCTTGAGAACCCTTTTCGATTGGTTATAATAGCTATTGATACTCTCAAAATTCGGTTGACGGACCTGGTCAATCCCCCTCCATGACGCTTAACGTAACCCTCTCTATTTTGTACGTGAGTTTTGCCCTAACCGCCATGGGGCAGGCGAAGAATCCATCGGCTACGCAATACCTGAACAACCGGAGCCCACTTCGCCCAAATCCATACATTGAGTTACCCTTAGGTGCGATTAAACCGCAAGGGTGGTTAGCCGAAATGCTGATTCGGCAAAAGAACGGTGCTACCGGCAATCTGGACAGACTATACCCGCTGGTCATGAATGAGCGTAATGGGTGGCTGGGTGGCGATGGCGATCAGTGGGAACGCGGCCCTTACTGGATTGACGGACTATTACCACTTGCCTATATTTTGAACGATCAGGAGCTCATTGCCAAAACGAAACCCTGGGTTGAGTGGGCCCTGAATAGCCAGCAGCCTGATGGCTACTTCGGCCCTGCAAAAGACTACGGTCCGGAACCGGGCATACAGCGCGACAACAGCCGCGACTGGTGGCCCAAGATGGTCATGCTCAAGATTCTGAAGCAGTATTACTCAGCAACGGGCGATCAGCGGGTGATTAAGCTGATGACCAACTACTTCAAATATCAGCTCAAAGAGCTACCCCAAAAGCCGCTCGACCACTGGACGTTCTGGGCTCGCTACCGCGGAGGTGACAATCTGATGGTCGTTTACTGGCTCTACAACATTACCGGCGACAAATTTCTACTGGATTTAGGTGATCTGATTCATAAGCAAACCTTCGATTACACGAACGGCTTCTTGCAAACCGATATGCTGTCGAAGGCCGGTAGTATCCATTGCGTGAACCTGGCGCAGGGCATCAAAGAACCGCTTATTTATTACCAGCATCATCCGGAGAAGAAATACGTAGACGCCACCAAAAAAGGCTTTGCCGACATTCGAAAGTTCAATGGCATGGCGCACGGTCTTTACGGTGGCGACGAAGCCCTGCATGGTAATAATCCAACGCAGGGTTCGGAACTGTGCTCGGCCGTAGAAATGATGTTTTCGCTGGAGAACATCCTTGAAATAACCGGTGATGTAGGCTATGCCGATCAGCTCGAAAAAGTGGCGTTCAATGCCTTACCAACGCAGGTGTCAGACGATTTTCTGAGTCGTCAATATTTCCAGCAGGCGAATCAGGTAATGGCGACGCGGCATACCCGCAATTTCGATGTCAACCATGAGGGAACTGATCTGTGCTACGGCTTACTGACGGGCTACCCCTGCTGTACATCAAACATGCACCAGGGCTGGCCGAAGTTTACGCAAAACCTGTGGTATGCCACACCCGACAAAGGCCTTGCCGCCCTGGTGTATTCACCAAGTGAAGTTAGGGCGTCCGTTGCCAACGGCACTCAGGTGTCTTTCAACGAAGAAACCAATTATCCTTTTGACGAGACAATCCGGTTTACGTTAAACATGGATAAGAACGTAAACTCTGTTTCGTTCCCCTTTCGGCTTCGGATACCGGCCTGGTGTAACAAAGGAAGCATCAAGATCAATGGTAAGGTCTGGCAGGCCCCAAACGGCAATCAGATTGTTACGATCAACCGAGCCTGGAAGTCCGGCGACGTAGTTGAGTTAACCTTACCGATGCATGTCTTCAAAGATACCTGGTACGAAAACTCAATGTCGGTTGAGCGTGGTCCGATTACGTACGCCTTAAAAATTGGCGAACAGGCCACATCGGTTAAAAATGAGAAAGATCCTATCGAATACGGCGATCGATACGTAGAAATTCGTCCGACAACCCCCTGGAATTATGGGCTGATTGACGTTCGCCCTGATAAGCTGGAAACCCAGTACGTAGTTGAGAAAAAGGGGACGGTATCGACTTTCCCCTGGAATCTCGAAAATGCACCTATCCAGATCAAAACAAAAGGCAAGCGCATTCCCTCCTGGCAGCTATATAACGACATGACGGGCCCAATTCCCTACAGCATTACGTATCAGTTAGAAACGGCTAAAGACGAAGAGGAGATCACCCTGATTCCGTATGGTTGCACTCACCTGCGTATTGCCCAGTTTCCGGTTATCAGAGGGAAGTAAGCTATTCGGTTTGTGTTCTATTGTACGGGTAGAATTGGCGATTTCGTTTATTTATTATCCAGGATAAAACTGGAAGAACGGTTATCTAATCGCTAAATTTAAGGTCATTCCGACGCTTACCACGTCTCAAACACAATTCCCCAACCTTGATTAATCAGTAGCTCTCCAACATGAAAAAAGCCCGCAACGGTTTACCCATCAAAAAAACACTAGGCTGGGTCTGTGGTCTGGCTCCCGTGCTTCTCCTGGCCGGGTACCAGAACGCGAAAGACCCGATAGACAGGCGGATTAAGCGTATGGCTCCCGAAAAAGCCGCCCAACTCGCCAAATCCATTGAAGCCACCGTGACGCCCCAATTAGAGGAAGGACTTACCTTACGCTTGTGGGGCGTCGACTCGCTCGTTTCTGACCCGATCGCCATTGATATTGACGACATGGGCCGCCTGTATTATACCCGCACGAATCGTCAGAAGAACTCCGAGTTTGACATACGGAGCCATCAGGATTGGGAAATCGAGTCGAACCGCCTACAGTCGATCGAAGACAAACGTGCCTTTCTGCACCGGGTACTGTCGCCGACCAACAGCAAGAAAAACGAGTGGCTGAAAGACCTCAATGGTGATGGCTCGCACGACTGGCGCGACATGACCATTGAAAAAGAAAACGTGTACCGCCTGGAAGATACGTCCGGCGACGGCGTTGCCGATTTGTCGCAGTTGGTAGTCGATGATTTCCATGACGAGGTGACTGATGTTGCCGGAGGTGTCATGACCCACGGCAACGATTTATACGTGGCCGTAGCGCCTGACCTGTGGCGAATGCGGGATAAAGACGGCGACGGCATAGCTGAGTCCAAAACCTCGATTTCGCACGGCTACGGCATTCACGTCGGCTTTGGCGGCCACGGCATGTCGGGTATCGAGATGGGTCCCGATGGACGAATCTACTGGCAGATCGGGGATATTGGTTTCAACGGCAAAGGTCCCGACGGCAAGAAATGGGAGCACCCAAACAGTGGCGTCGTTGTTCGGTCGAATCCCGACGGCAGCGACTTTGAGGTGTTTGCCTATGGCGTTCGGAACACCCACGAATTTGTTTTTGATGAGTATGGCAACCTCATCAGCGAGGATAACGACGGCGACCATCCCGGCGAGAAAGAGCGACTGGTTTACATCGTAAATGGCTCCGACACCGGCTGGCGTAGCAACTGGCAATACGGCAAATACCGCGACCCGAACAACAATACGTATAAGGTCTGGATGGATGAGCAGATGTATAAGCCCCGGTTTGACGGGCAGGCGGCATACATCACCCCTACCCTGGCCAACTTCGTCAGTGGTCCGGCCGGTATGCGCTACAACCCCGGCACGGCCCTAAGCCCTAAATACAAGAACACGTTCTTCATCGCCGAATTTGTGGGTAACCCGGCGCAATCGGGCATCCACACGTTTACGCTTAAACCCAAGGGGGCTTCCTTTGAGTTGAGTGGACAAAAAAAGATTCTGAGCAACGTATTGGCTACGGGGATCGACTTTGGGCCGGATGGCGCGCTGTACGTAGCTGACTGGATTAACGGCTGGAACACCAAAGATTACGGTCGGGTCTGGAAACTCGACGACAAAGAGGGAGCCGCCTGGACCGACCGGCAACGAACCAAAACTTTACTGGCCGAAAATTTCGGGAGTCGAAAAGAAGCCGATTTAGGCGAGTTGTTGAAGAATCCTGACATGCGGGTTCGTCAGAAAGCGCAGTTTGAACTGGCCAAACGTGGGGCCAAAGGTGTCCCTGTGTTTACCAGCGCTATCGGGCAAACAGACAATCAATTGGCGCGGGTGCATGGCATCTGGGGCATCAGCCAATTAGCCCGTCAGGACAAGCAGTACGCCAGGTTGCTGTTGCCCCTACTCAGCGATAAAGACCCCGAGATCAGAGCGCAGGCCGCCAAATGGCTGGGTGACGTTCGTTATAAAGAAGCGGGTGCTGCGCTGATTCCGCTTCTGAAAGATGAGAACAGCCGGGCGCGTTTCTTTGCCGCCGAAGCCCTCGGCCGAATCGCCTACGAGCCCGCCATCACTCCGATCATTCAGATGCTGGAAGCCAACAAAGACGAAGACGTTTACCTTCGTCACGCGGGTAGTCTGGCCCTGGCTCGCATCGAGAAAGCAGAGCCAGTAATCGCCTTGTCGAACCACCCATCGAGGGCGGTACGCATTGCGGCCGTTGTGGCCCTCCGGCGCATGAGTAACCCGGGCATCAGCAAATTTTTAGCCGATCAGGACGAATTTATCGTTACCGAAGCCGCCCGGGGCATTAACGACGATCTGTCGATTCCGGCCGCCCTGCCCGCGTTGGGTAACCTCTTGCAGACTACCCGCTTTACGAATGAAGCCCTGCTACGTCGCGCCATTAACGCCAACCTTCGGGTTGGTACGCCCGAAGCGATGCAGAACCTGATGGACTACGCGGCAAAAGACGGTAGCCCCGTGGCGATGCGGGCCGAAGCCATGGAAGCACTCAGCACCTGGGCAAAACCGTCGGTGCTTGATCGGGTCGATGGTCGATACCGGGGCGCTGTAGAGCGCGACCCGGTTATGGTTAAAACCAGGACTGCTGCTTTATACTCGAAGCTGCTCACCCATCAGGACGTAGCGTTGCGCATGAGTGCGGTGAAAGCCATCAGCAAACTAAAAATTGGGCAAGCTTCGCCCGAGCTGTTTGCTCGTCTGAAAGATGACAAAGAGGCTAACGTTCGGGTAGAAGCGTTACGCGCACTGGCCGCCATGAATGATCCACAGATTAGCAAAGCCATCGAACAGGCGTTAACCGACGACGAAAAAAGCGTCCGCGTAGCCGCGATTGACCTCTTAAGCAAGACAAACATGTCGAAAGACCTGATGGTGTCGCTGCTGTCGGACGTGATCAACACCCGGACAACCGAAGAGAAACAGGCGGCCATGGTAGCGCTTGGTAAAGTACCGGTTGCGAATTCACAGAAAGCGCTCGATCAATTGCTGACGAAGATGGCGAACGGTACATTGCCGATCGAAATCAGCCTGGAACTGGATGAAGCGATTACCAACAGCAAATCTCCTCAGTTGATGGCCCGGTATAAGGCTATCACGGCGAAACAGTCACCCGATGCGGTGGCCGCGTCTTACAAAGCCAGCTTGTACGGGGGCGAACCTGATCTGGGCCGACGGGTCTTCTTCCGGCATCAGACGGCTCAGTGTATCCGCTGCCATGCCTATGACGACCTGGGTGGTAATGCTGGCCCGCGCCTGAATGGGGTTGCCAGCCGACTCACCCGCGAGCAGTTGCTGGAAGCTCTGGTCAACCCCAGCGCCCGACTCGCCCCCGGTTACGGAACCGTTACGCTCGAACTTAAAAACGGCAAAACGATCAGTGGCATTTTGCAGGGAGAAACGCCCGAAGGAGTATCCGTTAAAGTGGGCGACCAGCCAGACACGGTTATTCCCAGAAATCAGATCGCCAAACAAACGAACGCGCCATCCAGCATGCCCGAAATGAAATACCTGCTCACCAAACGCGAAATCCGGGATGTGGTCAGTTTCCTGGCCACGTTGAAGGACGATAAGGAAGACAAGTAAGTTAAACTTTGGATTAACGGTAAAAGCGTAGCTTGAACGATCTTGTTCGGGCTACGCTTTTACCGTTAATCAGCTTCTTGTGCACTAAGCGTATAGCGACAAACTTTAGTAGTTTCAGGGTATGAACGTACTTACCATTGACCAGCCAGTACCAATACACACATTAGAACAAGACCCAATACTAGGCGGCAAGCTATTTAGCATGATTCGGCTTGAAGGGACGTTGATTTATCAGTCGGATCTTCTCCTACCGCATCGGAAAGATTACTTCATGCTTGTATTCGTCCAGCGCGGCAACGGCCGACATTGGGTGGACATGACGCCTTACGTCATCAAAGACAAGACGTTTTATTTCTTCGTACCGAATCAGCTCATCGTAAAAGAAGAGCCCAAACCGTTGTGGAGCACTGTTATTGCCTTTACAAACGAGTTCCTGGCCTTACAGGAGAACGCTTCGCTGGGTAAACTACCGCTGATACAAAATCCACAGAATGCCCATGAATTACGGCTTACCGACGCTGACGTGACCTTTATTGAAGACATATCAGGAAAAATTTATACCGAATACGGCCGTCCGGGCGAATGGCAGCAACGCATGGTAACGGCTTACCTGACGGTGCTACTTACTTATTTGAGTCGACTGTATACCGAGCAGTTTGAGAGCAATCCGTTTTCGACCGACAAGCTTCTGCTGAAAAAATATCTGTCCACGATTGAAGAACACTTCCGCAACCTGCACCAGGTGAGTGAGTATGCGTCACTGCTCAATGTGTCTGCCGGGTATCTGAGCGAAATAGTAAAAGCGCAAAGCGGTAAACCGGCCATCACCCACATCCATGAGCGCCTAGTGCTGGAAGCGCGACGATTACTGTTTCATACCCAACACTCGCTTAAGGAGATTGCGTTTGATCTCGGTTTTTCGGACCCTTCCTACTTCAACCGCTTCTTTAAGCGCGAAACCGGCGTGACCCCTGCCGAGTACCGCGACACCATCCGTGAAATGTACCAGTAATTCCGTGAAATGTGTTCCGGTCAGACATACAGTGTACGGTAGCTTTGTATCGTTAAACAATTCGATACAATGAAGACAGTACTTATTACAGGGGCCAATAAAAGCATCGGCTTTGAAACGGCCCGACAATTATTGCAGAAGGGGTATTACGTATACCTGGGCAGCCGCGATGGCCAAAAAGGGCAGCAGGCCGTCGATCAGCTGAAGGCGGAAGGTCTTAACAACGTTGAGCCAATCATCATTGATGTAGACAATCTTGATTCCATAAAAGCCGCCCGTGAGACGCTTGGCCAGAAAACGAATGTACTGGATGTGCTGATTAACAATGCAGGCATCAGTGGCAGCTTTCCACAAACAGCACTCGACACAGACATTACCGTGTTTAGGCAAGTGTTTGAAACCAATTTCTTTGGCGTAATCGAAACAACGCAGGCCTTCGTAGATCTGCTCAGGCAATCAGCCGAACCAAGGATCGTGAACGTCACCTCCGGCTTAGGTTCACTGACGCTGCATAGTGATCCTACCTGGAAATACTACGCAGTTAAGCCAACGGCTTACGTTGGCTCTAAAGCGGCCCTGAACGGGTATACTATTGTGCTGGCTAATGAACTACGTGATACCCCGTTTAAAGTAAATTCAGTTGACCCGGGTTATACCGCGACAGATTTTAATAATCACAGCGGCCCCGGCACGGTGCCCGATGCCGCTGCTCGCTTAGTAAAAGCAGCCACGTTAGGCCCGGATGGCCCAACGGGCCAGTTCTTCAGCGATGACAACGCGCCAGACACGGGTATAAGTCCTTGGTAATTCAGTCTCCGTCTTAAATAGGAAAGCGCTACTAGCTCGGGGTGAGTTAGTAGCGCTTTTGTTGGTATATCTCAAAGCTGATGGATGGACCTAACAACGTTTGAGGCTATTGAGGAATCAGTTTAGTCGTTATCTTGATGCCTTTGCTAACATCAAAATTTAATGACCGTCCTTGTGCTAACAAAGCTTGCTCAGAAGCATCTTTCGTGGCAGGATCGATCTGGTAAGATAAGTCCAGATTGGTAGCCGACGCGCCATCGACGGTATACGTTACCTTCGTGTTATCAGGATACGTTATCACCAGTTGTGTGTCGTTGGTAGCCAGCTGCCAGGTACCAGTCCTGGTTGTGGTGCCATCAAAAAGTGAAGATTTACCGTCGCTACCCAGGGTTAATTGGTATTTCGAGTAATCGAGCAGATTACCAGTGCCTCCTTTTGCGTATACCGGTACAGAGAAATTGTTAGAATTAAGCGTCGCTGATGCCGTTTGCATCTGCCAGGTTTTGGCGATCAACTGAGTCCTGGTTTGTGTCGCCGGGGCCGGATCGGAACTTTTCGTGCAGCTGGCCGTGAACAGGCCAACGATAGCCAAGAGGAATAATACCTTTTGCATGGATTAGTAGATTTGAGGTGGTAATGCATTAAACAGCCAAAATTGAGCATTAATCGGCATCAAACAAGCAATATTGCGCAAATGGTATACATGGACATCACCACCGTTACGTATGACCGCTCCGGCTTATTTGTACCAGCTTGACATTTGATTCTATCTTACGCTTTTTTTAGTCATCGTCATCTTTAGCCACCACTCGCACAAAAGCACTGCGTCGTGGAGCGGGCACCTTTACGTCTTCGCCACGTAAACCTTTCCAGAGTATCTCGTTGAACAGTTTATCATCAATCCGATCTACGTCTGTAAAATCGAGCAGGGCCGAGCGCTTCGCCGAATTCGTAGCGGCCGTATTAACGGCGCTCAGGTCAACATTGGCGGGGACAGCTTGATACATCGCAAAATTAGGCTGCGCCGTAAAACTTCGAAACATAGGCATAGCAGCCGCATCGTATTGGGTCATGGGTGGCAATCCCAGTATTAATTCCATAGTCCGGAGCATGCCCGATGTCGAGTACATTGTATGATCCACAAATTTCCGCTTGGTATACGGACTAATTACCAGGGCTGTGGAACGGTGAGCATCGACATGATCGGGGCCGTTCTGAGCATCGTCTTCTACAATGAATATGGCGGACTGCTTCCAGATGGGGCTCTTTGCAATATGCTCTACCAACATGCCGACAGCCAGGTCATTATCCGCAACGCAGGCATAAGGCGTCGGCCGATTTACGGCCAGTCCCTGCGTATGGTCGGCCCCCAGTCGTATAGAGCTAAAAGCCGGTACAGTTCCAACCACAACGAGCGAGTCGAAATCACGCTTCCATTGATTTACCCGGGTAGTGTCTTTCACTTGCTGCTGATAATACGTAGCGAAGTACGAACAGACATGATCTTTGTCGAGCGCAGGAATGTTGCCTTTGTTGGTATCGACGAACACGCCGTAACTCCGATAGCTAACGCCCTGGCGTTTGCAGAAATCCCAGATGTAGCCATCTTTGTTATTGGCAACTTCGCGACGCCCCATGCCCTCGGTTGCACCACCACGACGTCCGTAGCCCGTTGGCCATGTTTTCTCCAAATAGTCGTTTGCGTGTGCTCCCATGCTCCAATTGTGGCCATCTGCACTTACTTCGGCATCAACGTAGAAGTTATCAAGTAGCACGAATTCGCGGGCCAGCCGGTGTTGGTTAGGTGTATATTTTTCGCCAAACAGGCATAGCGTTGAATCCCCGTTCCCTTCTTTCATATCGCCAAACACCTGATCGTACGTACGGTTTTCTTTCAGGATGTAAAAGACGTGCCTGATGGGGGAAGCTGACCCATTGCTACGGGTTTCTACTTTCATTGGAATGGGGTTGCCCACTTCTCCTTCCGTCACCAGCTCCCGATCTTTGCGGTACGGCGTATTGGCGTACACTTTTTTTGAATACAGGGCCAGCGTAGCCGCATTGGGTTCGTCGAGGATGCTCATGGTGCCCTGCATCAGGCTACCGATGTACTGCAATCGGTTGTTAGCTTGTTTGACCTCACCCAGATGCGACTCTGAACGCACGTTGTTACTGACGGGCTGCGGCCCTAATGGATTGGCAAACGACGTGAACCCTTTACCATTGGCTACAAAAATGCGACTACCCACTACCCGTACGTTCGTTGGGTACCAACCAACCGGAATGAATCCCTTCGATGTACTCTTACCAGGAGTGCCCACATCAAACACGGCCAGGGAGTTGTTGTCAGCATTAGCGATGTAAAGCGTTTTTTCGTCTTTCGACAACGCTAACCCGTTTGTAACCGATCCGGCGGGGGAGTTCGGATAGAGGGCCGCGTCTAGTGTCTCAATTACCTTTTTAGCTTTCGTATCCACAACAGACACACTATTGTCACCGGCGTTGGCTACGTATAAGATATTCCCTTTTTTGTTGAGGATGATTTCATTAGGATTGTATGTAACACTGATACTATGAGTTACCCGACGGTTTTCAGTGTTAAAAACGGCTATTTTCTTGCCACCCCACAGTGAAATAAACAATTCTTTGTGGCTAGGCGACAGCACACAGGTATACCCCTCATGGCCCAGTTTTTCCTGGTGAACAATGGCTTTACTTTTAAGATCAAGGATGTATAGCGAATTATTTTCCTTGGTCACGACGTAAAGTAGATTCCGGGTATCATCGATTTCAATCCCAACGGGCGAAATCTTCTCGGTCATTTTTTTACCGAGTTTAATACTGTCGTTCAAGACGAGTTTGTTGCCGGTAAGGGCGTACTTCATAATCCAGTTATCATTGCCACCCGACGCGTACAAAAACTGCTCGTCACGACTGAACTTGAGGCCGTAGAACGATTTAGGAATCTCGATACTCTGCAACACCTTTTCGTTTTGCGCATCAATGAGCTGAATCGTTTGGGTACCCTGCCCGTTGTTGGTAACGGCTAAGCGCTTGCTCGAAGCCGAAACAGCAATGTTCAACGGCAGATCGCCCAGTTCTAGCGAGCGGCCCGCCGGTGTCAGGCTCCAGCCGTTCGGCAGCATCACTCGCCGGCTTTCGAGCTCAGCATCCAGTTTTTTAAGGTCAGGGTTCTTTTGTGCCCATACCCCAGTTGCCCACAAGAGACAAAGACAAAATTTCAGGAATCGCTTCATTTACTGAGTAATCGTTGGATGGGTTAAAACTCCGGCTGAATTGGTTCAATACCTAACTTTTTGGCTTGAGGTATACACTCCTCCAGGTTATTAACCAGCACAAAGTCAACCCCGGCCGCAAACAAAGCAGGTAGTTCATTAGGCGATTTCGCGTAGAAATAGTTAATCGCGACATTATTCTTTTTCAGGGTTGCCATGGCTTCCCGACGATCTTCGCCTTCTTCGCGCAACAGCTGTATGAAGTTTGCGTTCATAGCGACTGTCGCATCGACGTACTGGCGTGTATCTTTCCGGTATCGATTCTCGGCATTGCAAATCAGAATAGCTGGGCTTACCTGACGCGCTCCGGCAGCGACCTCCTCACCGCAGGCTAGAAACGCCTGGTGGGTGCGTTCCGTTTTCGCAACAAGGGCAGCCGCAGCTTTCCCTATGTCTGCCCCACCCTTTAAGTGACAATTTAGCCACACATTGCGGGGCATAATCGCCAATACCTCCTCAAACGTTGGAATGAGGGTTCCGGCAAATTGCGGGCTTTTCTTAGCGCCCGCATCGAGCCGACGAATCTCGGCCAGGGTTAGGTCCGACACTTTACCCGTGCCATTCGTGGTCCGATTAACGGTTTCGTCGTGCAAGATGACCATAGCTCCATCTTTTGTCAGCTGAATATCGAATTCAATCATCTGAGCCCCCAGCAGAATAGCTTGCTTAAAGGCTGGTAACGTGTTTTCCGGGTGTGAATCCAGACAGCCGCGATGGGCACACAGTCCGCGTTTCGGCATTTTTATCTGGGCAGTCTGGGCAACAGATAGTTGAGCAAACAAACTGACTGCCAGTAGCAGTACGATTATACTATTTATTCGTTGATTACTCATGTCAGAGTTGTCAGTAAAGTGCCAATGTTATTTATCCCACCAGACTTTGATGTCACTGTTGTCGCCCCCCATTGACGCAACAGCCGCGGCCAGATTCTCTGGATTGAGCGATTGCAAATACGTTGGATAGGGAATGCGGGACGGAAATTTATTTTCGGCAGGAATACCAGCCCCACGCGGCAGGATCGGGTAGCCCGTCCGGCGTTTTTCGAACCAGGCCTGATAATCGACAAAGAAGTAGGCGTAATACTTTTGCAGCATAATCTGCTCCAGCTGCTTTTCTGCAGTTGCCGTAGCGTCGTAAGCTACCCCTGCCTGTTGTAGATAGCCCGTCGGCATGGCAGCGCCCCATTGTACCATCGATGCCATAATACCCGCTTCATAATGCGCTTTAGCCGTTTTGCCCGTCGCAAAACCTTTCAACGCTAACTCTGCCTTAATGAACTCCACTTCGGCATAGGTCATCATAACCCCCAACTGCGGTAACGTTTTTAAGGCATCCGTATAACTTGAATTTCGGCCTACAGCGTACTCAACCGTCGTTGGGAAACCACTGTCTATTCCCTGATAAGTGGGCGTTCCATTTACACTGACCTGTGTACTCCACACCGCCCGGCGTGGGTCATTGTCGGCGTTCATTTTGTTGAGAAAGAACTTCGTAAAGTAATTTCCATCGCGCCAATCAACCTGGCGCGCATTATAGAAAGGATTATAGTACGGGAAAGTACCAGGGTATTTAAAGATAGCATCATCGGCATTGCTGCCGAATAGGGGGTTGTTTGTCGGATCAGTCAGGATAGCGGTAATCTGCTGATTGACGTTCACTTCACCCTCGCGCTTCGAAATTCGCAGTAACAATCGCAACCGTAACGAATTTGCAAACTTCTTCCACTTGGTAATACCCGCATTCTTCCCACCCGACAGGGCATTAGCATTGTACAACATATCTCCCGCGTAGGTCAGCGCCTTGGTGTCATCGAACAGGCTGTTAGCCGTTTCCAGATCCTTCAAGATCTGAATATATATATCTTTTTGCCTGTCGAAACCTGGTTTCACAGTACCTTGGAGAGCTTTTGTAGCCTGCGAATACGGGACGTCGCCGTATAAGTCGGTCAGGATGGAATAAGCCCAGCTTTTGTAGACGAGCGCAATTGCTTTGTAGTTGTTTTCTTTCAAGCGGTCGGCAATGGTGTAGATATCCTGAATGTCCGTCAGATTCGTGTAGAAGCCGCTCCAGATGCCAGCATCCGGCGTCACTACGTAGCGGTGCAGCCCACCTCCGCCCGCACTGGCACGGGGCGCATCGACCTGCATCAGTTCGTGGGTAAACGAGCGGGCTGCGTTGATGGAGCTGTTAACGATCCGATACTGCACCTGGCCTAGCATAACTCCCGGCGTAATTTCTTTGGGACGGTTTGGATCGGTGTTTAACTCCTCAAACCCTTCCGTACAGGAAAACAGAAGGCCAGCCAGCAAAGCCAGCGAAAAGTATATCTTTTTAAACATGGTTTTTCGTATTTAACAGCGGATTAGGTGGTCTTGCCCACGTATTGAACGTAGATGGGCCGGACCAGAGTAATGAACTAAAATTTGAAGGTAAGATTAACCCCCATGGTGCGGGTAGACGGAAACTGAGCTAGTTCGACACCGGGCGTGAGCGTGCCGCTGTTCAGATTTCCTCCTTCAGGATCAAAACCGGGAAACTTCGTAAAATTGACTAGGTCGCGCCCGAAAACCGCAACGCTTGTTTGCCGCAGAGCACCGGCGAACCGCCCCAATAAATTCTGGGGCAAATTAAACTCGACACGAGCCTCTCTGATTTTTATATAAGACGCGTCGAAAATATTGGTTTCCGCATTCGTGATCTGGTAGTAATTGTCGTAGTAGGCGCTGGCTGCTACATTAACCGTGTTGGGCGTAAATGTTCCGTCGGGTTGCTTAACAACACCAACCCCAACAATACCTTCGTCGCGACCGGGCAGGGTAACTTTCGTTTTGCCGAGCGTATTATTTTTATGATTGGTTTGTGAATACATGCTCCCTCCTTTCTGGCCATCGAGCAACACGCTGATCCGGACGTTTTTAACCGTGAATTCATTAGATAAGCTGGCTTTCCAGTCCGCAAAGGCATTACCCCACTTTTTAACAACGGGATCAAGTGGGGCGGGCAAACCAACCGAAGAGTAAACGATCTGCCCATCGGGCGAACGTTGAAAACCCCGGCCATACATATCGCCCATCAATCCGCCTACGCGGGCTTCAATGGTTACGTTGGTATTGTGGGCGTAGATAACTTGGTTGGTGATACCAGCCGCCAATTCGCGCACGTAGCTGCGATTACGCGACCAGAGTACGGTCGTAGTCCAGCTGAGATTAGGCCGCACAACGGGTTTGCCCGTTATTTTTAACTCAACGCCCCGGCTGTTGATCAATCCCGCGTTGATCACCGCGTTGGCGTACCCTGAAACTGGATCGAGCGGAATAGCCAGAATCTGATTGCGGCTGTTATTGTTATAATAAGCAACATCAAACCCCAGGCGATTTCCAAACAGTCGCCAGTCAAGACCTACTTCATAACTCGACGTAATTTCGGGTTTCAAATCGGCGTTGAACAGCGTCGATGAGTTGGTGAAGCTGTTCCCATAAATCTTGTCGTAGTATCTGGCCGTCTGGTAAGGGCGTGTGTCGTTGCCCACCTGCGCCCAGGAGGCTCGTAGTTTAGCAAATGAAATGGCTTGCGGCAGGGTAAACAACTCATTCAGCAGAAAGCTACTGCTAACGGATGGGTAAAAAAACGAGTTGTTCCGGTAGGGCAATGTACTCGACCAGTCGTTGCGGCCCGTGATGTCGAGGAAGATCTTTTCGTCGTAGGAGAATTGCGTAGCCGCGTAGAGACTGTTGATCGCTTTTCGGGTCTTCTGCGGATCAGCGACTGCCTGGTCGAGGCTGTTCGAAATCTGATAAATGCCGGGCTGGGCCAGCTGGTCGGCATACAGACCAGCGAAATCATACGTTTGTCGCATCGCGTTACCCCCGACCGACGCTGTCATATTGATCAGCGAGGTAAGGCTTTTTTTGTACGTCAGTAAAAAGTCCGTGTTCGACTCATAGCTGAATACATTTTGCTCCCGGAACATCCCCCGTGGATAGCGCGTCATGCTGAACGGGCGCTGCTGTGAACGATACTCGAACGACATGTCCAGGCCCGTGCGCACCAGCAACGACAAGTTTGGGGCTATATCGTACGTAGCCGATACGTTACCAATGACCCCGTGCTTGTTCATTTTGTTCAGCATCTCGTAAATATCCAGGTACGGATTGTCCGGCGTAGGGTTGAACGGGTTACGCTGCTGCACATTTTCCAGACCGGGCTGCCAGTAAGGCTTAAACCACTCTGGTCGGATATTGGGAGCTGTGCCGAGAATGAGAAAATACATCAGCGACTGGTTGTTATATCCCGCAGCCGGCAGATTGTCGCTGGTTTTGTGGCTGTAGTTTACCTTGCCGGTAATGCGAAGCCGATCTGCTATTTTTTGGTTAATCGATAAAGCCGCGTTCAGCCGCTGGAAGCCTGTATTCGGAATGATCCATTCGTTTTTGAGATGGGTCAACGATAAACGTGCCGAACCGTTTTCACCACCGCCTTCCACCGAAACGCTGTTTGAATATGTAATGCCCGTGCGGAAGAAACCCGAGATATAGTCTTTGTAGGGTACCCAGGGGGTACGCTCGGTTGGCTTACCGTCCGGTGCATTCGGGTTATACTGATAGTACGATTGCCCGTTAAACTTCGGTCCCCAGGCCCGGCCAGCGGCTACTGTGGTGCCGGTGTTGGCCCCGTCGGGACTATCGAGGTAAGAGAAGTAAACGTTGGTTCGGCCTTCGCCGTATTCAAACTGATAATCGGGCCAGCGATTGACCTGGTCGATGCTGAAGTTAGAGTTGACCGTTATGCCAATCCCTTTGTCTTTGCGAGCGCCCGATTTGGTCGTGATAATCAACGCTCCACCCGCAGCCCGGCTCCCATAGAGCGCTGTAGCCCCTGGCCCTTTCAACACCGTTACTTTCTCAATATCGTCGGGGTTGAGGTCTGATACGCTCGACCCGTAATCCACCGGGCTGTCGGCCGATAAGTGCGAGGAATAGCCCGTACCGGTAATTCGGCTGCTCACCGGTACGCCATCTACTACAATCAGTGCCTGGTTATTGTCGAGGTTGAGCGACGACTCCCCACGCAATGTGATTCGCGATGACCCCATTGGGCCTGCTCCCGTCCCCTGAATATTCAATCCTGCCACCTTACCCGACAAGGTGTTAACCCAGTTGTTCGATTTAGCGTCCTTTACCGCATTCTCGTTGATGGTCTGCGCGGCAAATCCCAACGATTTTTCTTCCCGCTTAATGCCCAACGCCGTCACGACCACCTCATTGAGCGTCTGGTTGTTAGCTTTTAGCTGAACATTGATCGTTGTCTGTCCTGTAAACGGAATCTCCGCATTCACGTACCCAATAAAACTGAACACCAGCACATCGCTGTTGGTGAGTGCTTTACCAGGACTCAGGCTAAAGGTACCATCAGCTTTAGTAAGCGTACCCATTGAGGTACCTTTAACGACAACATTAACGCCCGGCAGCACCTGCTTTTGATCGTCAACAACCGTACCTCTGATGATCGGCGCTTGGGCAAGCAGAACACATTTCGGTAAAATTATCAGTGCAAATAATGTAAGATAACGTCGAAAAATTGAGGTAGACTTTTTGAATTCCATAGCTATTGGGGTAGAGTAAACCAACCCAAATGTACTGGAGCATTAAAAGGAGATGAACCCGCTAATCATTGCCAAATTGTTAATTATCCCTAGATTAACAATAAGCACTCATTCGCTTTAGTAATACAATAATGGTGTAACACTGGGGTAACAGTAAATCAACACAGCGAGCTGTTGATTAAGGTTTGCGGCTTACAGAGCTCGCTATAAAGCTCAAAGAATAGCTAATCTTCTTTACAAAAGCTCAAACAATAACGTAGCTTCTCCGCCGAGTTCAATCTGATCGCCATTGTCAAGCGGATACCCCATACCAGCAATGTCAGCTCGCTCAATGCTATTGTCAGCATGTAAGACCTTGGTTTTGTTACCGCTGGTGGGTAGTCCACCCTCATCAACCAGGAGCGAATACCGTCGTTGAGCCGTGTCGTACCGGATTGTAGCGTGTGCCCTGCTAACGGCTCCGTTGCCCGCTCCGCGCTGCCCGTCGAACCGCGCGTCGTCCTCGTTTAGAAAAACGATGTCGTTCGTGCGAACCCGTCCCGATGCGGTCTGCGTGGTGTGACCCCGACCAATGCAGTAGGTTGTTTTATCTGCCGGGTTAAGGGCGTATTCGGCCTGCTCAGTCTGCCCAACCAGGGCGACAACTCTGGCCAAACGGGGCGGCCCATCAGGGGTTGACTTATCTAGTACAACCAGCCCCAGATTCCCTTCCTGATACGTACATTCGGGTAAGTGATCCGAGTAAAACGTATAGTCGAACCGCCAGCTTTTGGGTAAATTGATGTAATTGTCAGCTAACTGGCGACTCAATTCTTTCTGAAACTTTCCAGGCTGATTTGTCCATAAGGCAACCCGATACAATTCTTCCTCCTCCGGGCTGGAGCGAACGATACACAAACGAATTCCTATGGGAGCCGTCTCGGGCTCATTTTGATACGTTCGTAGTTTTTCGATCACAAACCGAAGCAACTGTTCCCGACGCTGGGCGGCTGGCGGTGGCCCGGCAGGTGCCACCGGTTGGGTGGGTACTAATGGGGTAGTTGGTATAGTTTCGCTACCTCCCGAGTCGGTCGACCGGACGGGCGGAGCAGACGTAAATCCAAATAACTGTTTAACCCTTTCCAGAAAGCTCATAATCTGAAATTGACCCTATTAAAAACTACCCAAATAACCCCGTTGCTGTAAAATAGGCGCTACAACGCTGTTGGCCAGCTGCACTGCATCCGCCGACGATTCGGCCAGCTCGATTCGTACGCAAACTACCGTGTGCGACCGACCGTTGGGTGTTGGCGCGAAAAACACGTACCAGCCGTCGTTCCGTTGCGTACCCAGCACAATGCGCTCGGGCGTTCCGGTTTTACCTGCTACCCGCACGGCACTGATCTTACTTTGGCCGCCCGATGGGTTCGACTGCTCAATCATGAATTCCTCCAGTTGCGTAGCATAATCAGGCTGTCGTGCGATGGCCTGGCCCGTACGCACTGGTTGTGGCTTACCCGCTCGGTTCAATACGTAGCGCGAGGGCTGTAGCACGCCGTCATTGGCAATCGCACCCGCCATCCGCGCTATCGACGCTGGTGTTGATGTGAGTTGCCCCTGCCCCCAGGCTAGTCCCGAAAACTCACTCCGATACCGTCTGGGGTATTGCAGACTTTGGTACAGTTGCCGCCGAACGACAAACGACGAGTCCTGCCAGTGTTGTCGAATTTTGGCGCGTTCCGCATCGGTATGCGTATCTGAAAAGGAATAACCCCCAATTAAGTCGACGTTCATACCCGTTGCCAGATACAGATCAGCCAGCTCGTTGTCTAACTTGTTATCGTTGGCGGTCCGAATAAAGTAAACGTTACTCGACCGGACAATGGCCCTACGCATATCGACGGATTCACCGCAGGGCTCCGACTCGCGCGTTCCCCGACGAATAATCTCTTGGCACGAAATGGGATAGCTCACTTCCGACGCCGACGCACCCAGCTTATTAAACGCGGCCATCGCCGTCACAATCTTGGCCGTTGAGCCAGGCGCTGTTGGATAGGTCATCCCCAAGTCGCGCTCCGTTACCAGATAAGGCAGCTTCATCCGATCACGATCTGCCAGGAGCATGGGTTCGGGCGTTTTCAAATTGGGTAATGGATGCATGGCCGAAGCCATTACGTCGCCCGATTTGGCATCCAGTACCACCACGGAGATACGTCGATTGCGATAGTCCGAGGTAGCCAATGCCTTCTGGATGGTCATTTGTAGCTCCGCATTCACGCTCAGTTGCAGGTCGCGGTTCTGTGCTTTACGTCGGGCTACTTCACGGCTATCAATGCCAGCCCGCAGAGCGGGGGCCAGTTCGCCATAATCATACACTGATAAAGTACGCTCTTGCTGAACCATCGGACTAAAGCGATCAGCCCGATACTCCGTCGTGACAAGGTTAGTCTTGCGAGGGCGGCTGTTGAACCCACGCAACTCGCTGAAGTGAGTGGCCTCGGCAAAATACCCGTTGCTCTGCCCCCAGAACAATTGCGTGTTTAGATCACCTACCCAGAAAAACAGATGCTCACCAAAGGGGTAATAGCGCTGCTGGCGTTTTTGGGTAAGCGTCTGGAGGTCGTCCGAGTTTACGCCACTCTGCCTTAAGCGGGATGCCTGCTGAGTAACCACTCCGGGCGCACTTGTTGCCAGCACGAGGCCGTTACGGTCGTAGATCGTACCGGAAGCCAGTACCCGAGTCAGCCGTTCGATCCGAGGATTGTAGCTATATACTGGATCGCCGTTCCGCGTGACCACCCGGGCGGGCCGCACGATGTATTCGTTCCCGCGCCAGCCAACAATCGGCAACAGGCGACCAATCAGGATGACAACCCCAATCAGGAAACCGGCAATACCCGCCATTAGCACTACGTCGTAATGTTTTTCCAGATACTGACGCTGTTCCACCTGCCCCGGCCGATTGGCTATGCTAAAGGCCACACCCATAGCGGTCAGGTTTATGATCAGTGAAATCTTACCGTAGCTCAGAAACGGCACGCTGATACCCGTTAGGGGCAATAACCCAATGGAACCACCCGCAATGATGAGAAACTGAACGCCGGTAGCAATAGCGATCCCCGCCACCAAAAAGAAGCTGAACGGCTGACCTGCCCGGCGGGCATGGAGGAACAGTCGGTGCAGCAACACCCCAAACAGCAAAAACACAGAGATCACGCCAAAGCCACCTAACTCCTCACCTATACTTGGTAAAATCATATCGGTATGAGCAGCTGGCATAGCGTTCGCCAATCCCTTACCCAGACCCTGCCCAAACCAGCCACCCGAAGACAGCGTCCAGAAACCGTGCGCCAGGTGGTCTCCTCCATAGACGTCATTATCCCAGGGGCTAAGCCACATAGCTTTCCGATCGGCCAACCGATTTCCCACAAAGGGCAGCAGATCGCCAAAAGCAAACATGGCCATTACCAGCAAGAGCAGCACGGGCGCTTCGGTCAGCAAAGCCGCCCAACCCAATCGGCTCATCGAACGGGCGTCGCCCCGCCAGTACATGTACCCCACGACCAGTCCTAAGCAAATGATCGTAGCCAGCCAACCCGGCAGCAACCACAATGCAAATCCGTAGCCTACACCCGTCGCCAATGTCAGGGGTAAGTTGCCCCGAGCGATGCTGTAAAACAACAGGAACGTAAAGCATACGACAAGCGCCGGTCCCATATCACCCAGTAGCAGGTACAGCAGCATGAGCAATCCGGCACCGGCCAACGCCCCAAAACTTACGACAAAGCGCCAACGCAGATCAGGCAGTAGCCGGAGTTGTTGCTCATTGGCGGCAAAGAAGCCCGCAAAAAACAGCAGCAGCAAATACTTGGTAATCTCACTGGGCTGAAACGTTAGCCCCAGAAACGACAGGTTCACCCGAACCCCACTACCCTCTGGCCCCGAGCCAATCAGCAAGGTTAACAAGGCCAACCCTATGGCGAGCACTAACCAGGTCCAGCCCGATAAGCGCACGGAAGTCCGATCGCGAAACGCAAATAGCCAGTCGTAGCGCCAGTCGGCATAAAAACGACCAATGTTTAGTTGTGACAGAAACGTCATCCCTATCAGCCCAGCGGCCACGCCCTGCCAGGTTTGCCAGGCATACAAGGTATCCTGCAACGGGTCCTGAATGGCCAACAACGTCAGCACCGAAATCCCCGTCAGCAGCATTAGTATGGGCAAAAGCAACGGGTCAGGCTGAAACCGTCGAACTGACCAAAACCCCTGCACTAGCCAGAACGCCCCAAAAAACAGAAGAACGATGGCCCAGAATTGTAACGTAAAGGCCGTTGGCGTACGAACGGCAAACGCATGATCGGTCTTAAGTTGCCCATACACCACGGTTCCAATGAGTCGGAGGTGGTGCGGGCGTGCCGTAAATGTGTAGTCCTGATCGCTGGTCAGCTGACTCGTGCCCCGTCGACTACCAAATTCGAAGCCGGGCTTAAGCGGCACTACGCTATAGGCCGCTCCGTCTTTTAGCCCCGTGTAGGTGAATTGTCCATCTGTATCAGTACGAGCGTAAATGAACCGGTCTTGCAGGGTATCGGGCCGGGCTGTAGCGGGATGGCGTTTGAGCTGCACCAGCACACCGGCCATAGGCTGGTCGTCACGCGTGACCCGCCCCAAAATGGAGCGTGATCCACTGCCTACGGTAACGGTGGATTGGTACGTTTTAGGGTTATTCAGTTCGCGAACGTAAAGCGTCGAGTCGAAGCCCATTTGCTGGCGTGACAGTTGCAATCGACTTCGGAAATCAGCCCCACCAATTGGGCTACGCCAGGCTCTGGGCGCCAGCACCGAAAATTGCCGCTTATTAATGGCTCCCAGGTTATCCAACGCTACGTCCTGGGCGAGCTTCGCCGATAAAGAATCGCCAACAAACGACACATCCCGGCGATCGCTGTAATAATTACCACCGTTGAGTAATCGCTGGATAGCCGCCGATCTAAGTCCAGCTTCCAGCGTTAGTGACCGTCCAGCCGTTAGGTCTTCCTTAGCCCGGTTCAGCGTAGGAAGCAGGTTCACATACAGCCGCGTGAACAATAGCAGTAGCATAACTGATGCCCCCAGCAAATACAAACGTCCGGACGGAACTGGAACTACTTTCATTTAATCGATTAGGGTAATGACGTATTAATTATTGGTCTGCGTGGAATCAGGGACCGTGTTTGTGGAATCCGGTGCGGTGGTTACCGTAGTTGTAGCTGGTTCCGTAGTTGATGTTGACACCGGTGGAGTATCCGCTTCCGAAGAATCTCTGGCACTTTCTTCCATGAGATAATCAGAGGACGTAGTTGTGGTATCATTTGTGACACTCGGCGTTTCTGACGAATCACCTGCCGTAGCTGTTGAGTCAGGCACGAACTTACGGTTAGCCATGTTACGCAGGTTCGTGTAATAAACGGCCAAGGCAATCAGGACGCCCACGACAACAACGCCCAATACGACGGCCCACCAGTTTGAGCTGGCAACGGGTTCGTCATCGACCGGTGGTAGGTACGTTGTTTCTTGGGGTTGCGACACGGAAACGGGTGCCGCTACGGTACGAGTCGACACCGGAGCCCGGCGCTCACTGGTGCGACTGGCCTGCAACTGCTCAACATTGGCCTGCCCAAGCAGCAACGTCAATTCATCAACATCGCTCAGCCGTTCGGCGGGGTTCTTGGTTAACGTCCAGCGCAGAATCGTATCCAGACTTGGGGGCAAATACTGTCCGGCTGTTAGTTGCAGATCGGGGGGCGATGTACGGAGCACCTGATTCATGAATGTAGCCATGCCCGTCGAGTCGGCCATTGAGAACGGCACCCGTCCCGACAAACATTCGTAAAACACCACGCCCAGCGAATAATAGTCCGTGGCGACATCGACGCCTTTCGGGTTGTCGAACTGCTCAGGCGACGCGTACTCATAGGTCATCAGCGACTGCCCCGTCATGGTCTGCGATTGTTCGCGCAGGCGAGCCACCCCAAAGTCGGTCAGCAAAAAATGCAGTTCGCCACTCGGCAACGGCCGGTACAGGATATTCTCGGGTTTAATATCCCGATGAATGATGCCTTTGGGATGAATGGCCTTAAATGCCTCAGCCATTTGCAGCCCGAGCCGGATGGTTGTCGGTACGTCCAGATGACCCCGTTCTGTCAGGAGCGTTCGCAGGTTGCCGCCTTCAATCCACTCCATGACAATAAACGGCATAGGCATGTCGAGCTGCACCTCGCGCACCCGCACTACGTTCGGGTGCCGAATATCGGTCATCAGCTGCGATTCGAACCGGAAACGCCGGAGGGTTTCGGCGTCGGTGTTGAGCGCAAAATGTTTTATAGCGACGAGATCACCCGTTTCCAGGTGACGAGCCTTCAGCACACGGGCATTGGAACGACCCAGTTCGCCGAGGATTTCGTAGCCCGGAAAATGTGTATTGAAACTTACAGTTGGCATCGGCCAATTAGTTTAACGAGTCGGTTACAGTAGGCGCGCTCATCGAGTCGAGCTCTTCGGGCAAGTCATACTTCAAAACTTTACAGCTAAGCCTGACTCCCCGATCACTATCCGGCGCGGTGCGGACGGGTGACGAGTTTGGTGCAACATTCATAAAAAAGACTTTTTCCGTTTTATAGATGTCGCCGTTGTCTTTGTAATAACTCACCTGAACGGCCACTGCGGGAAACGCGACAGCGCTAGGGTTATTCAACGTAATCTGCACGTTTTTGATGCCCCCAAAAAAGCCTACCCGGTAGCCTTCATCAACCTCCGCCCTAAGATTGTTGCCCGCAGCGATGGCTTCCTGCCGAAGTTGCTCACGCCGTTGGGCTTCCTGGGCCAGGCGAAGGCTCAACGTGTCTTCATCCTCTGCACTACCTTCGATTGACGAATCATCATTACCGCTTGCAGCATCAGCTATACCGGATTGGGTGGGTTTGGCCAGAATACCATTTGGCTTTGACCCGAACCCAACCAGGGCGTAGTAGAGCCCCACTGCGCCAAGCAGCACAACCAACACTAGTGCGGCTATTTTCACCCCACTACCAGACGTAGCTTTTCGGGCTTGTCTAGGCGGAACACTCGCCGGATCGGTGATGGGTACGCTGACCGCGGGCTGTGACACCTGCTCCGTATTTGGCTCAATCTGCGCAGCTGGGGCGGGTGACGTCGTAACCTTTGCTTTTGTATAACCCGCTCGACTGGCCTGTATGTAGTTTAGCTCAGCCTGTTTAAGCAGCCAGGTCAGCTCGTCGGCATCACTTAGGCGTTCGTCGGCTTTCTTTTTCAACAAGCGGTCGAGCAGGTCAGCGAACACATCAAGCGCCTGGTCGTTGGTCGTAACGGTCAGGGCTGGCGGGTCGTCATTGAGCACTTTGTTCATAAACGTGACAATGCCCGTATGGTCGTTCAGCGAAAACGGTACGTGCCCCTGCAAACATTCATACAGCACCACGCCCAGCGAATAATAATCCGTGGCTACTCCCACACCTTTCGGGTTATTGAACTGCTCAGGCGATGCATATTCGTAGGTCATAAGCGACTGTCCCGTCAGCGTGTTGGACTGCTCATGCAGCCGCGCCACGCCAAAATCAGTCAGCAGAAAATGCAGTTCGCCACTTGGCAACGGCCGGTACAGGATGTTTTCAGGCTTAATATCTCGGTGAACAATGCCCTGTGGATGAATGGCTTTGAACGCAGCCGCCATTTGCAACCCCATCCGAATGGTTGTCGGTACGTCCAGTCGTTCCTGCTGCTTAATCAGCTGACGGAGACTCCCTCCTTCGATCAGCTCCATCACAATGTACGGCAGCTCGGCTTCCAGCTGAACTTCCCGAACTTTAACCACATTGGGATGCGAAATGCTGGTCATGATCGCCGACTCCCGCTGAAACCGGCGCAGCGTTTCGGCATCGGTATTAAGGGCAAAGTGCTTAATGGCAACCAGATCGCCGGTGTCTAGGTGACGCGCTTTGAGGATGCGGGCATTGCTTCGTCCCAACTCGCTCAGCACCTCATAACCAGGAAACTGTGTGTTAAATCGAATCGTGGACATTACCGGCGGGGCGTTTGAGTTGAAACAGGCTGATTTTGTGCTGATACTCCAATCACTGTGTTTTGGAATGTGTCCTGGCGAACCGTCGCCAGAATGGGCTGGTCTACCCCGCGAAAATATACCTTCGACAAACGGAGCTTTCCATCGCCGGTGGTTTCGATACCGGTTTTAAATCCACTGATGACTATGTTTTCCAAGTTAACGAGTCCCCGGCGGGTTACGCGCACTGCGACCGTCTGAGACGTATCGCGGGGTACGAAAACCGTCAGGCGATCGCCCCCCATAATTGTTTGCAGCGAATCACTCAGGACCAGCGGTTTATCAAGACGAAAGGTGTCATTGGTAAGAACAAGTCGATGGTCCTGACTTCGCTGCGCTATTTGCACAAGCGAATCGAAGCGGGACAGTGTCGGAACCAGCGCTGATGCCGAGTCAGACTGAGTAACGCTTTTAGTCAGACTATCCGCCTGGGCAATGACTGTATCAGACGGTCCTATCTGGTACCACACAACTCCGGCTATCACCAGGACAAGCACCAACCCCATAGCGATCCATACGCCAGCCGTGCTACGTTTAGCTGATTTTACCGTAGCAACCGGCTCGTTGAAAGCTGACGTAGCCGGTACCTTCTGGCCTTCCACTTTTTTCACTTCTACATCAATTACTGGAGCCATATGCCCAGTCAACGGCTTACTATTCTTCGCCAGCACAACTGTGATATTGTCATTGCCGCCTGCTGCATTGGCCGCCTTGATTAGTCTGGCCGCCTGCTCATCCAAAGTTAATGGTTCATTCAAAATCTGTACAATCTGCGCTCGGGTGATCATATCAGTCAGGCCGTCGCTGCACAGCAATAGCTGGTCGCCCGGCAGGAAATCGGTCTCGCCCCACTCCAGGAAATCCGGATCATCGACACGGTGCGCGGTTGAGCCAACCTCGCGCAGGATCTCGTTCCGGCGCGGGTGATGCATGGCTTCCAGTTCTGTGAGTTCATTGGCATCTTCACGAACCCCCACCAGCGAGTGATCGTGGGTAAGCTTTTCGAGCACGCCTTGCCGATAGCGATACAGCCGCGTATCGCCCACATGCACAAAGTACAGTTTACTAGTATCAACATCAGCGACAGCCGCACTGAGCACACAGCACATCTGCCCTAGCCGTCGGTCCTGCTGCCGTTGTTCGTTGATCTGGTTATTGGCAAACACCACCGCTTCGCGCAGCATAGACAACGGATCGCCGTTGGGCGTAGTCATGTACCGTTCGATTGACTCTTTGGCGATAGCCGCGGCCCGGTCACCGCCGGCGTAACCTCCTACCCCATCAATGGCGGCCAGCAAGGCACTCGTATCCGACCAGATCGGTGTACAGACAAAAGTGTCCTGGTTATCCTGCCGGCGTTGGCCGACGTCAGTCTGTCCGGCGATTTGTATCAAGGTCAATGGTTTTAAATGTTTTTGGTGTATACGTGATGTAGCTTGGTGGTAGCTACAAAAGCTACGTCACCGGGGCAAATCCTGAAAGTGTCTGACGACCAGAAAGCATACAAACAACAGCAACAGCCCCACAAGCAAAAAGTCAATCATACCTACGTATTGCTTTGAAAGTTGAGCGTAACCATACTGTTGAGCAAAATCTGCGCTTTCCCCGGCAAAGGAAACCATTGCGGACTGGCGGGTTCGCTACGTGGAATAAGTCGCTCGTTCACGCGGGTTTCGTTGCGACTGAACGAGGCTATCTCAAATGAGTTGCTGGTGTCGTTGTAGCGTATCCGGGCGTGGGGATTCGATACATACGCCGATTCCACAAGCAGATAATTAGGGAAATGCTGATTATCGGGCTCTTTACGCGCCACCACAATTTCACGGTCGCGCATCAGGTACGAGTCTTCCTTATTCAGTTCGGCCATGTAATACGTGACCGCTGCTAAACCGGCACCAAGGCTTTTTGGTAAAGCCGAAGCACTGGTTGCTGTTGATTTCACAACTGGTGCCGGTGATGCCGTTGCCGGTGGATTGAAGTTAAATTTCACCACAAACGCCCCCGGCTCCCGAAAATCAATGTGCTGAAATGTATTCAGATCGACATCGACCTTTTCGTAGCGGTTCGTTTGCTTTACCCGGCGCGTTACGTTCACCTTATCTGGCGATTGAGCCTGAATATTGCCGGGTAATATTCCCGTCAGTGCCCCGATTACCTTAACGTCAGTAGGCGCCACGACTTCTCCGCCGAACTCCCGACCGGCCCCAAACTTAAAAAACCAGCTCGACGCCACCGGCGACACATGACTGTATTGGCCCTTCTGCGATTCAATAATTGCTTTAAAGGCGCTCACCACTTCGTTGACGATGACGGGAAAGGCGTTCTGACGGCTCTCGTACGTATCGGGGTGGAGAATAATCAGGAAGTGAGCGTTGAACAACATGCTCGCCCCAACGGATTCGCGGCCGATGGAGTCCTCGAACGACGCAATGAGTTCATCTAGAATACGCTTGTTGGTAACCGTAGCTACCTGAGGAGTGTCGGCCTGGCTGGATGGCACGAGTAAGTTGCTTAATTTACCAAGCCAGCCTCCGGGCTGATTTGCCATTTGTGGACGGTTTAGTGAGGATTACCACCTCCTTAAACGATGCATTTACGAGTTTCTTTCAAGTAAAAGAACGCTATTTTGTAAAAGGTGTTTTGGTTTAACTCAAATAGCTGCGTCTTTCCGTTTCTCTCCCATTGGAAGAAGGGCCGGGCAGACACATACGTATCAAAAAAAGCATTCTTCCTTCAACGAGCCGCTCGTTGAAGGAAGAATGCTTTTCTAATGGCGCTAACAAGATTGCCTTACAGCAAATCTACACTGACCAAATTATCGTCCGAAACGCGGTCGATGAGTTTGTTATAGGGGTCGATGCCAGCCTTAACGGGCTTGCCTTTAACGACAACGTCAATGACATGTTCACCCGGCGTTAAACTGCGTTTCTGCATCAGCAGCGGCACTTTTGCTGTCAGTCCATCTTTGTTTTTGGTATCGTCGGTCAGTACGGCGATGTCGGCGATGACAGGGCTTTTCCCTTTAGCGATCTCTTTACCGGTTTTGTCGTAATATTCAGTCGCCGTCCGCACATATAGCTTTACCCGATACTGATCTTTACCGATGGCTTTTGCTTCCGCTTTGGTAATTCGATTATCGTAAAGCGTTAGCTTTTCGAAGTTATCCGTCAGCCAGGGTTTGAGCGAATCTGGCGTAGCGGCTTTCAGGAAACTATACCATTCGAGTGAGGTTGTGAACGGAGCCTGCTGCCGGAACCGGGCGGCTTTCATGTAATCGTTCATGGCTTTGTTTACACGTTCTTCGCCAATGTAATCCTGTAAAGCATACATAAGCATGGAGCCTTTCTGGTACCAGACATAGCTGCGCGTATCGTTGTCGAGCATGTTCGCTTCGAATTTATCCTCAAACGCCCGGCCGCCGAGGTAGCGATCCAGCGAATATTTCAGGAACTTCGGCATCGCGTCGGCACCATAGCGCTGTTTCAACACCATCAACGCCGAATACTCGGCCATCGTCTCCGAAATCTGATTGGCCCCGCGCGTCCGGCTCGGCATGATCTGATGGCCCCACCACTGGTGCGCGACTTCGTGGGCCGTTACGTAATAAGCGTAGTCCGTTTTATCAGGATTCCGGAAGTCGCCCACCCAGCCGAATTCTTCCGAATAGGGCACCGTAGTTGGAAAGGACTGCGCAAACGTAGCATACCGCGGAAACTCCAGCACCCGTAGCACCGGATACGGGTAAGGCGCATAGTTCTTCGTGTAGTAGCTCAGCGACGCCTTCATGCTGGCCATAAACCGGTCGAGGTTGCGCTCGTGGCCGGGTTGATGGTACACTTCCAGCGCGACCGTCTGGCCGTTGGGCCCTTTCCAGGTATCGCGCTTAACGCCGTAGCGCGCCGAACACATGCTGAAAAAGTAATCCGAAAAGCCGGGTAGTTTATAATGGAAGTATTTGCGCGGCTTACCGTCTGGCCCCGTTTTGGTTTCGGTCCTGGTCAGCACACCCGGCATAATGGCCGTCTGGTCGGGCGTGGTTGAGATCGTGCCCTCAAACGTAACCCAGTTGGCATCGGTGGTAAACAGGAAGTCGCTCAGCCCGCGCGGATCGGTTTGGGTCGGCAGAGTCCATTGCTTGATGGGCAGTTTATATTTCTTACGATACTTGTCGCTGCTTAGTTCGGCTTCGCGGCTATACCCGAAGCCGGGCAGGATACCAATGTTAAAGAAGGTACCGTTGCTGACCACATCGCGATCATTACTGCTATTGGCAAAGCCGACGTACTGCCCCGTCACCCCCATTTCCATCCGAGCCGAGTCGCCGGGTTGCAGCGGTTTGGCTAAGCGATAAATCGTATAGCCAAGCTCCGCGTCGCTGAAGACTCGCTTTGGTGTAACACCGCCGACCGTAAACTCGGTTAGTTGTCGGTGAAAGTTGTCAGGGGCCATGCTGATGTGCAGCGAGTCGATGGGCCGGTTGCCTTTATTGACAATCATAAAGTGCCCGGCGGCTACGGCTTTGAATTCGTCAGGATATACATCCACATCGACTTTCGCGCTGGTAATTTTCGGTTGGAGCACATCACGGTACCGACTATACTTTTTCTCGTAGTCAGCCTGTCGTTCGCGCTGTTCATCTGCCGAGTAAAAGCGATTTTCTACGCTCACATTCCTGTAAATGAAGGCACCCATACCCACGAAGGCCACCAGCAATAAGGCAAACAGACCGATAGACACCCGGCCCATCCGCTGCCGGGCCAACTGCCAACGGGCTTTGGCTCCTGTGTCGCTGCCCCGGTTCCAGAACCAGAGAGCCAGAATCAACAGCAACCCGCCGAACGCGTACCAATAAGCCCGAAAGGCAAACAAGCCTGTCAGATAGTGCCCAAAGCCGTTCATATCGGAGAGTTGTACGCCACCCCCCGAAAATGGTAACGCCAGTCGGTAGCTAAACTCCGCGAACTGCGGTACCGCCCAGATAACGATGTACACCGCCAGCGTGACAATGTGCCCTACGAACTTCTGGTTTACTAAGGTGTGCACGAAAAACGCCAGCATCACCAACTGGAAATACTGCGTGAAGGCAACGCCCAGCAGATCTCGGACGTACAGACCGAACTCATAGTTGAAGTAGCCTTTCACTGTTTGATTCAGTACGCCCGATACGAATACCAATTCACACAGCAGTAGACAGACGTACATCATGGAGAGTAGTTTGGCGCCATAGTTCATCCAGTCAGGTACGGGTAAGGCGTCGGCAATGGTGTCGTAATGCACCGTTTTGTCGCGGTGTACGACTTCGCCGGTATAGAAAATAATGACAATCAGCACGAAGAAGAAAAACGTACCGTTGCGGGCCTCTAACATGGCGTAGGTCGTGGGCAGCGAAGGTGTTCCATAAATCTGCGCGCCGAACCAGCCGTCCAAGAACAAAAACAGCACCGCGCCGAGCAAAATGGCAATGAAGTACGGATCGCGCACAATGCTCCGAAACTCCAGCCCCGCCTGACGAACCATCTGCCGCAGGTACGTGCTGGTTCGAAATACAGGTGTTGGTTTGGGCAGGCTCGCCAGGGTGGGTATTGTGGCTGGTATTACGTCACCTTTCTCTTTTTTACCTAGTTTGACGGATAGAAACCGGATAAAACTGAACCGCCACACGGTTACACCGAACACCAGCAGTGCCACCGCTAACCAGATAAGTCGGTTGGTCAGCAAATCGCCTTCCAAAGGGGCAAGTAGTGTGTTCTGCTCCACCGGTGTCCAATACTTGGTGGCATTGTCGTAGGCGTATGACCCGAACGGATCGAGCAGGTTAACGAGGTGTTTGTTTTCTAAATCGCTGGCCAGGGTACCGCCAAGCAGATAAGCAATAAATAAGAGAATGCTACCCGCGTAGGTAGCAAACACCTGCCTTGAAAAAGCCACAAGCGCAAAGAAAATGTTGCCTACCAAAAACATATTCGGCAGCACAAAGAGCAAAAACGGATACGCATAATCGCGGAAGCGAATGGGCCCAAAGCGTTCGGCGTTGTCGGCAAGGTTGAATACCGGCCCCAGCAATGAGCCAATCACAATGCCGAGCAGTCCAGCGGCCATAACGCCCAGCAGAATTACGAACGAGCCAAAGAAGCGCCCCAGCAGGTATCCCCGCTCGGTGATGGGAAAAGTAAAAAAGTAGTTCTTGGTCGAGTGCTCAATGTCCCGGTAGACAGGCACTCCCATAATCGCCGACGCCACAAGCATGCCGAAGATGGTCATTACTACAATGAACTGATTGACGGCGTAAGGCGAGTTTACGTTTGTTTTCTCGGAAGCAGGGCCATTCCCATAGATGACAAACAGAAACGTGAACAGAAATAAAATGAGGGCATATAAGTACGTAGCCGGGCGCTTCAGTCGATACGCCAGCTCGAAACGAAAGATTTCGAGGAACATAAGGTTCAAGTATTAGGAGCGAGGAGCGAGTAATAGGTGATCAGCCGATTAGCGTTTGGCTTCGATAGCGTTGTAATGAGCCGTTAAAAGCCGAGCTACATCTTCGAGTGCAATTTGTAAGTCGTCCGTCTGAGCGTATCCGAGGTCTTGTGCCAAAATCAGGTAGTAGTGCGTCTCGTCGAGCGAACCTTGTGCAATATTCATGAACTTAGATTTGTCAGGGATGGTACGCTTTCGGTAACCTTCGGCGATATTGGCAGGTACAGACACTGCACTTCGCCTAATCTGTGACGTTAACCCAAATAATTCTTCTTTGGGAAAGGCTTTGGTTAATTGATAAACCGACAAAACAAGCTGGTGAGCTTTTTGCCACATAATTAACTCGCGAAAGTGCTTTGTTTTTTCCATACAAGTGTTTGGTTCAGGTGGTGAAAAATAAGCGGGAAACACATCCTATTACGCGCTCCTCGCTCCCAATACTATACAGTGACAATATCCATTTTCTCGGTGATCTTAGCGAAATACACGTCTTCCAGGTCCGGCTCAACCGGCTCGAAACCAACGGGTGGCAGGTCGCTGTAAGCATGGAGTCGGGTCTTACCGCCTTTCAGCTGGGTCGAGATCACCCGGTGCGTTTTTCGGTAGGTATCAACCTCAGCTTTTTCGATGAATTTTTGCCAGATTTTGCCTTTCAGATCAGCCACCAGGCTGTTAGGGTCGCCAGAAGCAACCACCTCGCCCAGGCAGATAATGGCCATGTCAGAGCAAAGATTGGTGACGTCCTCAACAATATGGGTCGACAGAATCACGATGGTATTCTCCCCAATCTCCGACAAAAGATTGTGGAAGCGGTTACGCTCGGCGGGGTCCAGGCCAGCCGTCGGTTCATCCACGATGATAAGTCGGGGGTTTCCAATCAACGCCTGCGCAATGCCAAAGCGTTGTTTCATACCGCCCGAGTACGTACCAAGGTTCTTTTTGCGAACCGTGTACAGGTTCACTTTCTGCAATAATCCCTCAACAATCTCTTTCCGTTCGCGGCTGTTGGCAATCCCTTTAAGCGTAGCGATGTGGTCGAGCATGGCCTCGGCCGTTACGCGTGGGTAAACGCCAAACTCCTGAGGCAGATAGCCCAGTAACCGACGCACACCATCTTTCTGGGTCAATACGTCGAGGTTTCCATCGGGCAAACCGGTTAGCTGAACACTTCCGCTATCAGCTTCCTGTAAGGTAGCAATTGTACGCATTAGGCTCGACTTACCGGCACCGTTGGGGCCTAACAAGCCAAACATGCCTTGTGGAATCGTAAGCGAAATACCCTTCAGGGCCCGAACGCCGTTGGAATACGTTTTAGTTAAGTCAGTAATCTCAAGCTTCATGCTAGCAGTCAGGTTAACGAGGTGAGTAAGCAAATTACAGAACCTAGCCATGCCTGCTATTTTTACCAGGTAAGAATTATATAAACGGTGTGTTTATAGGGTGACTGGCGTCCATTTCAGAAGATTCAACTATTCTGAATAAATTATTCAATTAAAAAATATACCTAGCCGGTATAAAAGCAAACGGGTAGCCAGCGTTATTGCCAGCTACCCGTTTGTCCTACCGAAGTTAACTTAAAAGGGCTATTTAATACCTCCTGAACAGGCTATTCTTTTCCACCCTCCTGGCTCGCCAGCGACCAGTTGTTATCAAAGAAGCCCGCCGTACGGATGCCTTTGGCACCATCACGCAACATGCTGATATTAAAAAACACAAAATCAGGGAAGCCACTACCGCCGGCAAAGTATTGGTTAGCATTCGCGGCTTTCATACCGGCAAGACCCGTACCGGTAACGACGGCTACGGAAGCCATGGGGCTATCAGCCCGTGGCCAGATAAAGTAGCCTCCCAGATCGTCACCCGTGTAACGTTCGCTGCCCACGGTGACTTGTCCACGGCTCACCTGGATCGGGCACTTTGCTAGTAATTTGCTCCAGGCCTTATTGGTTGTTGCATTACCAAATAACACCACCCCGCGGTCGGCATACTGGCCGGGTACAAAGTCGGTGTCAGCAATGATATCTACCGCGCCATTTCCGCGGTAATACCAGGTTTCGGCATCGAACCGAGCTTTTGTGAACGCCCATTCATTTTCGGCGGCATTACCCGAAGTGCCATACACGAATAGCATCCGATTGGCAAAGGCCTCCTTGAATGTGCCGTTCCGGTGCGGCCCCTTCTGAGTTACTTCAGGTCGGGACGTGGGTGTCCAGCGATCTTTTTCTTTGCGCAACACCAGCGTATCGTTGGTACTTGTTGTTGTATAATCAACAGCAGTCCCTCCATCCAGTGTAATCTTTACCGGTGCTTTGGCGCCAAACTCATTCAGAGCCAGCTTTAGCAGGTCTACATTAGTTGTCGTTCCCGTAATCGCGTTTTTAGTCCGGGTAAGCTGCATACGGCTGTAATGCAACGGCTTCGTTTGCTGCTCAATCGACGCCCAGCGATAGGCCGACGAGATACCCGGATTTGCCGTAGTAAAATCGATTGCATTGACAGTAGAATCTACGGGTAGCTGATGCCATTTAAAGAAGTCGAACAAAGGCTTCCAGTCGACACTATGATCACCAAACCAGTGACTCCCGCCAGGATATTCGTAGTAGCTCATGTCGGGCTGCGTCTCGCCCAGAAGTTTGCGCATCTGGCGCGCATACCTAACGGGAACGGTCTGGTCAGCATCGCCATGAAAGACATAAACCCCCAGTGGTTTGTAGTTGGTTACCAGTTTCAGCACATCGCTTTGGTTGCCAGCCCGCAGTAAGGTTTGTTCCAGCGGATTGGTGCTACTATCCGGAATAACCCCATCTGCCGAACCATACTCTTTCAGAGTTGGGTAACCGGCACAGGGCGCAATAGCCGCCCACTTGTCCGGGTAGGTTGCTCCTAAAAACCAGGTACCGTGTCCGCCCATCGAGTGCCCTGTCAGGTAAATATGCCGGGGATCGGGTTTGAATTCATCCTTGGCAATGGTCAACACTTCCAGGGCGTCCAGCCGTCCCCAATCTTCCCAGTTGAACCCCCGCGGCCGACGGTTCGTGGCAGCAACCAGCGTTCCCCAGTCCTTAGGTTTGTACGCCCGGGCCTGTCCGCTGGCTTCTACCCCCGCACCATGAACCGATAAAAACAAAGCAGACGGAGCCGTGCTGGCCGACAATTGGGGCGTTACAGCATAATACTGTAGACTTCCGTCAATCTGGCTCACAAACGTCTTGCTATAAGAGGCCCCTGGTGCTACAGCTTCAATAGATAGGGTTGCCTGATCGAGCTGCTTACCTTTTTGTAAGAGCGTTAAGTCACAATTTTGTGCACCTTTTGCGCTAACGCCACTGCCATCAAACAGAAACGCCACTTTCCGGCTTGACATCGCCGGTATTGGAGGCAGCGTAGTGGTGAGCTCCTTACCAGCTACCTTGCTCTTTATCTGTAGCCCCATTAATCCATTCGTTGAGGCATTGACAACCACCACAGCTGCCTGAAGTGACGTATTGGATTCACCAATCCGGATGCTCGGCAGCGTGGGGTCATCGGTTCGCAAGAGCGCCGACTTAGCCGGGAAGCTTAGATTAGCTGTTACCGTGGTACCTCGTACGTAAAACTCATTTACTCCTTTTTTGAGCTTTACGGGAATGTGCAGATAACCCATGCTGTAGGCATCGCCCATGTGCAGTTCGCCATTGACGTATACGTTGCTATTCCCTTTGATGTTCAGAAGTGCCACCTGATCGCGGGTTGATGGATACGTCAGGTAGGTATAGCCTCCTCCCCAACCAAGCCCCCCGCGAATGCTACCGGGCGTAACGCCGGGGCCCGCCGGGGCGCCCCCATTGCCTCGAAAATTGCCCCGCAGCCGGAGCCGGTTCAGACTGTCAGCCGTGACAGCCAGCCATTTAATTTCCCGTCCCTGATCGTCCGTACCGAATGTTGCCCCTTCGGTGGGTTGCTTCAGCGTATTGGTATAAAGTTGATACGCCAGCGGGTCAGTATAGATAGCTTCCCGACCATAGCGGCTACCGGTCAGGGCTACTAACCCTTTGGTGAATTGATAGCTGTTCGATCCAGTTGATGCCTGACCAACCTGCGCATGAGTAGCGCTGCTTAATAACAAGGCAAAAAATACACTAGTGATGCGGTTGTACATGGTCGATGCGTCGAGCAAGGTCAATTTTCGTTTCTTTAGAGGCTTTACAGAAGCTTAAGCGGATGGAGCTTTAATTAAAGGAGCAGCTAAAAGCAGTACTCAGAAGTAAAGCAGTGTTTCATAAACTTATCCGCTAAAATTCGTTTGAGTCCAAAAGCTACGAATGCTTCTTAAAAATTTTAATAATTGAATTTTCGTCGAAAGATGAGCAGCTAAACTTCTATTTAGTATTTCGCCATTTATTCCGGGCTGCACCAGCGGCCTGACAATTTATGGCTATCTGCTTAAATCATGAAACAAAGCAAAAAGCGGAGAAAGGTTGGCCTCCCTTCTCCGCTTTTAGTGTCGGTATTTGCTGTTTACTGAACTGCCAAAATCTTGAATTCCGTTCTACGATTCTGCTGGTGTTCGTGCTCGGTACAATTAACACCGTCGACACAGCCATTGACAATCTCACTTTCTCCGTATCCCCGGGCCACTAAGCGGTTAGCCGTGATACCCCGCGAAACTAAGTAATCCATGGCCGCCCTGGCGCGGTTTTCCGACAGTCGAACATTGTAAGCATCGGTTGCTCGAGCATCAGTATGTGATCTTAGCTCGATCTGCATTTGTGGGTACTCCTTCAGAATGGCCAGTACGTGATCCAGTTCACGAGCCGCATCAGCCCGAATGAAGAACTTGTTCAGATCGTAATAAATATTCTTGAGTTGGTATACGTCTCCAACGCCATAGAGCCCTAGCGAGTCAGTAACCACTTTTGTATTCCGCTTCGTTTTGGCGTATTGTGCTTTCTTGGTGGCGTAGCGATCCTTCTGGGCCGTAATGGTGTACGGCGCATTCGGCTTTGTATTGAACTCGTAGCCGCCATCGGGGCCCGTGATCACCGTCTGCTCCGACTTATCTTTATCGTTCCGTAAGGTTACTTTCACCCCCTGCGCCGGCCTCTGATTGACTTCCATTTTTACAACACCTTTCACCAGGGTATTTTCCGTACGTTCGAGGTAGATCGACACGTTCATTACGGGTTTAGGAGATTGGGTCAGGGTCGAGAAACGGACACTGTTCAAAGCAAACCCTTCTTTAATGGCTTTGAACTCATATTCTGTGTTAGCATCCAGACACAAGTCGGCGCGGCCTTCTACGTTTGTCAGGCGTAAGTCCTGGTTAACGCCGTTTCTCAGGATACGCACATCCGCGTTCTCGAGTGGTGAACCAGTTTTGGCATCGTAAACGAAAATATTAAGCTGCTTGCAGGTTCGGCGGAAAGCGTAGATGTCATCGTCGCTTACGCCTTTTTTGCGGTTGCTACTGAAATAGCCACTCGTACGGCCTTTGTCGCTGATAAACCCAAAGTCATCTTTCTCCGAGTTAATGGGGACGCCTGCGTTCGTCACTCCTTTATAAGCCACACCGTCTTTCAAATCGGCGTAGAACACGTCCAGACCGCCTAACCCCTCATGTCCGTCAGACGAGAAATACAGACTACCCAGGTCATCCGCGAACGGAAACATCTCGTTACCTTCCGTATTGATCTCCTTGCCCATATTCACGGGCGTTCCCCACTGGCCGTTGTTATATTCTACTACGTAAATGTCAGTACCGCCGTATCCACCAGGCATATCCGAAGCAAAATACATCTTTGTATTATCGGGCGAGAAAGCCGGGTGCCCTACCGAATACTCGCTGCTATTGAACGGCAATTCCTGAATATCAACCCACTTACCGTTCTTGTTCACGGCAGAGTACAATTTCAATTTTTTCACGCCATCAGAGCTTTTACCGGCCTTCCCTTTACTTGTATTGTTACGGGTGAAGACAATAAAATTCTGATCTTTGGTAAAGGTCATTGGGCCTTCGTGATATTTTGTGTTGAGCGTTCGACTGAAAATTTCAGCTTTTGTCAATGGCTGATTTTCGGCGGCTAGTTCTGCTTCTGTTGGCTTTACTTCTCCCCCACTACCTAACACCGCCGAACTAGTCGGGCGAGCCTGCGGTATACCAGGAACCCGTAACTGGTTGGTGTCCGGATGAAAATAAAGATCGAGAAAAGGCGTTTGGTTCCAGTTAAAAACCCGCTTCACCGCCCCCGATTCATCACGGGCCGACACGAATACCAACCCATTTTTGTAATACATTGGACTGAAGTCAGCTTGTCTGGAATTGATCGGCAAGCTATGAACGCGGTAGGAAGATGAGTCCTGATAGAAGCGGCTCATGTCCATGTAAGACACTGTAAAACGGCGCCCCCGAAGGTCCTGAGCCTGTTTTTCGCCGTACTGGCTATACATTTTCTGCGACTCGCGGTACTTACCGTTGGCGGCTAGTGACTGCGCGTAATACAGATAGACTTCGCTGTCGAGGTCAGTATACGCCTTTACCAGTTCACCATATACCCGTTCGGCATTTCGGGTATCCTGCAACTTACGGTAGCTGTAGCCAAGCTTGATCATAGCCTCACGCGTTTCGGCGGGCTCCTTCTTTTTGTCGTTCCGCAAAAAGTCTTCGTACGACCGCACCGCGCTGACGTAGCTAAGGTTATCAAATTGTTTGTTGGCCGCTCGCAACCGCGCACTTTGTGCTTGAACTGTTAGGCTCCACAAGGCCAGTCCTGCAAGTAGCAAGACCCGTACAATTCGGTTCATGGATATTAGTTAGTTAATAGAACTATGGGCTCGCAACGAAACCTATCAAATAAAGTGCCAGTTTTTTTATAGCTATGAATTTCACAATGCAAACCGCTTTGTTACTCTTAATTAAAATACCAAAAATACAATTTTCCAAATTAAATTAAGGGATACACATTCATTTGGATTGCCAACTAAGGCGGGCCATTCGTTTTGTTTGCTCGGTTATTCGGAAGGGATGAGCGATACGGCGGCCAATCACCCAGGCAATCTGCGCTCCAGAAAGTAGTACAGCGGTCTGCTCTCGCTCTGAGCGGGTTAACTTAAGGTCATTCAATAAATCGCTGACGAGCTTGTGGCCTTGTAACCCTAACGGCCTCACCCGATCGCCCAGTCGCCACGGACGGATAGTAAGCGGAAAGGTCAATCGATCAGCATCCAGACAGGCAATCGTTGCATCAGCAGAAGGCCTGAAATCGTCAGGCTTTGCCAGTTGCTCGATACGTAACGTAAACTGATCGCCAACCTCTATTACCGTATTGGCCCAATCATTAATTACGATCTCATAGTCGATCTGTGTGGGTAAAGGCTCCAGCAGCAAAGCTATTCGTTCGTGCACAAGGCGGTGTGAGGCTGATAAAAAAACCTGGCCCACCTCTCGTTCTAGTGACATCGTGATCTGCTCAACCTGATTACCGGTAAACCCAAAGGGCTTTAACCAAGCCGCCAGTTGAAAAACCTGCTCAGGTAATGCCCGTAACTTGTGAATTGGCAACCGAATTTGTTCACCTTCCTGCTCGGCCGTTTCCTGCCACGATCGAGCGAGTTCAGCCTGCATTAGGGCTTCGGCGGCTCGTAATCGCTCGATCGTACGGGGTAGCGTTTGCCATAAGCCCGGATTCAAAGCCGAAAACACCGGCACCACCTGATGACGTAGCCGGTTACGGGCGTACTTATCATCAGCGTTCGAGCTATCCTCCCGAAACAGAAGTCCATTCTCATCAGCATATGCCGACAGATCATCACGGGTGGCAAACAACAACGGTCGAACCACATCCCCCTGGCGAGCTGCAATGCCATGCAGCCCAGCTAAACCAGTCCCCCGAATCAGATTCAGTAACATTGTTTCCAACACGTCGTTTTGGTGATGAGCGGTTGCAACACAAGCGTATGAATGATCACGTAGCAGTTGGGCAAACCAGTCATAGCGCAGTTCGCGGGCGGCCATCTGGATAGAAATGCCCCGTTGAGCGGCTACCAGCGCCGTTTCAACCCGAATGCTGTGGAACGGAACCCCGTACTGTTTAGCCTTGTTTTGTACAAAAGCAGCATCAGCATCTGATTCGGTCCCGCGAAGGCCAAAGTTCACGTGAGCTATGGCAAAAGGCTGTCCAGTACGGTGAAACACTTCCGCCATAACGACCGAATCCAATCCACCACTAACCGCCAACAGTACGCAATCGGTTGGCTTGAATAGACACTTATCGTTAATAAATCCTAAAAAATCGCGCTCCAGCATCCTGAATTGGCTCGAAGCCGTAGTTTTGTCATTATGTATCGTTCAATTTTCCGATTTCTTGTCATTGCCACCTTACTCGGTTCGTTGTTCACGCTCACTGACGTACAAGCCCAGGTAGGCCGTTCGCCAGCCGGTGACAAGGTAGAGCTGTTGCCCGGCTCAGACAGTTTAGTCGGTGTGAATATACCAGGTCAGGTCGTCCGGAAGATATATAATAATGTTCGGTTCCGGCAGAAAGGGGTCTTGATGTTCTGTGACCTGGCCATCCAGAACGTAACGACCAACGTTATTGAAGCGTATGGCAATGTCCGGATGGTACAGGGTGATACCATCAGTGTTCGGGGCGATACGATGTATTACTACGGAAACAACCGACAGGCCAATCTGCGTGGCCATGTCATCATGCAGGACCGCAAGATGACGCTTACCACGGCGCAGCTCGACTACGATATGCTATCGGGAATTGCGCATTACCCTACGCCGGGCCGCATTGTCGATAAAGAGAACGTACTAACGAGTCGGGAAGGCTATTACGACACGCGAAGCAAGCTATTTACGTTCCGCCAGAACGTTCGTCTGGTCAATCCTAAAGGCACGCTCACGGCCGACTCGTTGCTGTATAATTCTTTAACCCGCATTGCTACTTTTCAGGGCCCAACCCGGATCACCAATAAAGACGGGGTCTTAACCGCTGTGGAAGGGCAGTACAATACCACAACGGGTATTTCTAACTTCCAGCGCCGGGCCACGGTTGAAACTCCGAAATATCGGCTGACTGGTGATTCTTTGTACTACGATAACGTAACAGAACTTGGCATTGCCAAAGGCAACGTGATCATGGTGGCTAAAGATAAGAAGGCGGTTATTTTGGGGGATCACGTTCGCTACAACGGTAAGGCAGGCATATCGCGGGTAACGGGGCATCCGGTGGCCAAAAGCTTGGCAAACGAAACAACTAAAGACACCCTCTTTCTGCGGGCCGATACGCTATTTTCGTACGATGACAAAATAACAAACACGCGTCGCCTGTTGGCCCACAAAAACGTGTTTATCTACAAATCGGACCTGCAAAGCAAGTGTGACTCGCTCATCTACAACACCGCCGACTCAACCATTTATTTTTACAAGAAGCCGATCGTCTGGAGTCAGAATAAGTACCAGATGGAAGCCGACTCAATGCGGGCGTTGCTAAAAAACAACAAAATCAACACCATGTTCTTAAAGGGCAAGTCGTTCGTAATTTCGCTTGATACGCTGAAGAACTACAATCAGGTGAAGGGACGCACGATTACTGCCTATTTTGTTACAAAGCAGGTACGGCCTGCTCCTGCTGCTTCGGCCCAATCGACGCTTACCCAAACGGTAGCGACAGCAACAACCCAACGAAGTGTTTCGGTGATTGCAACGAACACCCCCATCAAAAGCGTATTGCCTAAAGACGCAACACCCCCGTCAACGACCGCCCCAGTTCAGGAGCAAACTACGCTTGATCGGGTCATTGTGGAAGGAAACGGGCAGAGCATTTATTACGCCGTTGATGACGACAATAAAATGATCGGTTTAAACCATGTGGAGTGCAGCCGAATGAACATTGAGTTTGCCGACAGTAAGGTCGGGCGCATTCGATTCTACGGCCGCCCTGACGCTCAACTCATTCCACCAAAAGAAATTACTAGTGAGAACGAGCAGTTGGATGGATTCCGGTGGCGGGAAGCAGAACAACCAACGAAAGGGCAAGTTCTGTGGCTGGAGACACCACCGGCTGAGCAGCCAGCAGCTAAAAAAGCGATTAAAACTAAGTCGTCGGTTAAACCTTTAGCTAAGAAACTCGTTCCAAGGAGTAATAATTAAGGCATTTAACAATTTTTTAGATAGTACCCCGTTGACTTTGTCTTTTTCCATGAATAGGTTTGCGGTGAGTACAAGTGTACCTGAATTAGACTTTCATGAAACAAATTATACTTATTGGTGTACTAACGGGCTTGCTAACGGCTACAATCCCGATACGGGCGCAGGTTGCGCTTCGGGATTCGGACGCTCGAAAGGGCAGCCGACTGGAGCTGGGCCGGACAACTCCAGCCCGTAAAACAAACGCGGCAGCACTACCTGCCCAGCGTTTTTCGATCAACCCCAATCAAACATTGTCTGGGCTCGATCGGTCCATGGCGTTGCACAAAAACAGCACAATCAACGAGCATTATAAAACACTGCTCGTTGCCCGTTCGGTTTCTAAACCCACCGTTCGTACTGCGTCAGCAGATAACAATTCACCGGCAGTAACAGCAGATCTTCGTCCGGTAACCAACCAGGAAGGGAAGGGTGAGAATCGAATGTACACCAACGAAAAAATTTGGGTATCAAACGTTTTCCCGAATCCGGCCGACGATGTAGCTGAGATTGACTATCAATTCAGCGGTCCCGCTGCCGAAGCAAAGCTCGTTCTGTTAAACGTTTTAGGCGCTCCAGTTGCTGAGTACGAGCTGGAACGTAATGACCGTAAGCTCCGGATTGTAACCCGCGATTTTGCTACGGGCTATTACCTGTATCAGCTTTCTGTTGATGGTAAAAAAGTAGCTACTAAGCGGCTGTTGGTTCGCCATCAGTAGCCGATCCATTTCTGTTAAAATATCGTAAACAGATTCACCAAGAGCTGTTTGCGGCACTATACGGGCTATATCGACGTTAAAACGATGTAGCCCGTAATTTTTTTGTATCTTTGCAATCGTATGCAACAACGTCATATTAGTAAGTTTCTGCTGGGGACTTTGGTCGTGTTTTTGCTTGGTTCGTGCAGTCCGTTCTCTAAATTGCAGAAAAGCGGAACCGATGACGAGAAGTATAAAGGAGCCGTCGAGTATTATAAGAAAGGGGACTGGTACCGCGCTGGCTTGCTATTTGAAGAGCTCATTCCGGTTCTGAAAGGTAGTACCGAGTCTGAAATGGCTCAGTTTTACTATGCTTACACACAGTATCACCAGCAGCAGTATTTGCTCAGCGCTACGCTGTTCAAAAAGTTTTACGAAACGTTTGCCCGTTCTGACTACGCGCAGGAAGCCATGTATATGTATGCTTACTCGCTGTATAAAGACACGCCGTCCTTCAACCTCGATCAGTCGAATACGTTGACAGCCAGTTCGGCCCTACAAGATTTTGTTAACGCTTATCCGGATAGCAAGTACAAAGACGATTGTACCAAACTGATTCTGGAACTTCGGAAGAAGCTGGAACAGAAGGCTTACGAGAAAGCGAAGTTGTATTATAAAACCAGCGGTTTTAACATCGCTTCGTACAAGTCGTCTGTCATCGCCATTAACAACTTTCAAAAAGAATTTCCTGATTCTGAATACAATGAAGAATTAGCGTTTCTGAAAGTAGATGCTGAATTTAGTTTGGCCCAAAATAGTTTGGAAAGCAAACAGAAGGAACGTTATCAGGAAGCAATGAATTATCATCAGGCTTTCGTGGATAAATACCCTAACAGCCGATTCGTGAAACAATCGGAAAAAATGTATGAAACCAGTCAAAAAGAAATTGAACGACTGGTAAAACTGGAGCAGGAGCGCGAACAGGAAAAACAAAAGCTTAAGAATCAGCCCGACCCTAACCGCCCGGCGAAGGTAACGGCAGCCAATTAATACAGTGAGCAGTGAATGGTAGACAGTCGCCCGTTGGTGTGCGGTTTGTTTATTGATCACTGTCAGCTGCTAACTGTTAACTGAAAAATGGCAACAAATCAATCTATTATTACCCGCGACAACGATAAGATTGCTGTTCAAACCGGCAACCTCTATGAGTCAGTATCGATCATTTCGAAACGTGCTCGGCAGATTTCGACTAAAAACAAAGAGGAGCTCAGCAATAAATTGTCCGAGTTTGTATCAGCAGTCGACAACTTAGAAGAAGTATTCGAGAACCGCGAGCAGATCGAAATCTCGAAATTCTACGAGCGTATGCCAAAGCCAACGTCGATCGCGACGGATGAGTTTCTGGAAGGCAAAGTCTACTGGCGCTATAACGACGAAGACGCTCAACAATAATTAAGTGAGTTGTCTGCAATATCTCAGGACCGCACGGTATGTTTGCCGTGCGGTTTTTCTGTTTGATCAAGTTGCCAGATGCCAATGGCCGCCATTAATCAAGCTTGTACGACCTCTTTCTGATTGATGATATGACTTTATCGGGTAAACGAATTCTCCTTGGCGTAACAGGCAGTATATCAGCCTATAAATCAGCACTGCTGGTACGACTGCTCATCAAGGCGGGTGCCGAGGTCCAGGTCGTTATGACGGAGTCGGCTAAAGAGTTTATTACACCGTTAACCCTGGCTACTCTCTCGAAACGCCCTACGCTCTCTTCGTTCGTTAAGGACACAACGGGAAGCCATGGAGATGGTAGCTGGAACAATCACGTTGAATTAGGGCTGTGGGCCGATGGCATTGTGATAGCCCCTGCATCGGCTCATACGCTGGCGAGGTGCGCCCATGGCTTCTGCGACGACTTGTTGTCGGCTGTTTACCTGTCGGCAAAATGTCCTGTTTTCTTTGCCCCGGCGATGGATTTAGACATGTATCGTCATCCCACTACGGTAGAAAACCTACGTCGGCTCAGCGCCTATGGCAATCGCATCATACAAGCCGAGCATGGCGAGCTGGCCAGTGGACTAGTGGGCGAAGGCCGACTGGCTGAGCCCGAAACTATTGTGCAAGTACTGGAAGCGTTTTGGACGGAGAGCATGGGGCTCGGGGCATGGGGCTCGGGGCGGAGAGCGGAGGGAGCGGATGCAGTAGATTCTCTACCCTTTACCCCCAGCCCTCTGCCCCCCCACCCTTCGCCCCTCGCAGGGAAGCGGGTGTTGATTACAGCCGGCCCCACTCAAGAGCCGATTGATCCGGTACGGTACATTAGTAACCATTCGACGGGTAAAATGGGGTACGCCATTGCCGGAGCTTTTGCGGAAATGGGAGCCGACGTTACGCTAGTCAGTGGGCCAACGTCTCTCGCCCTGCCCTACCCGTCTATCCAGCGCATTGCTGTACGATCGGCGCGGGAGATGTTTGAGGCAGCTCAACAGGCCTTCTCGAAGGCAGATATAGTCGTTCTAAGCGCAGCAGTGGCCGACTATACTCCAACCCATCCAGAAAATCAGAAGATCAAAAAGAAAGAAGATATTTTCGCGCTTGAATTGACCAAAACTGTTGACATTGCCGCTACATTGGGCAAACAGAAACAAGCCGGTCAGCTACTCATGGGCTTTGCGCTGGAAACAAATAATGAATACGAAAACGCCCTAAAGAAGCTTCATGCCAAAAATTTAGACTGGATCGTGCTTAACTCATTGCGCGATCAGGGAGCTGGTTTCGGACACGATACCAATAAAATCACCGTTATTGACAAAGACGAACAATCCTACGAATTTGCGTTAAAATCAAAAGATGAGGTGGCCAGGGATTTAGTCAATTTAGTTCTTGAAAAGCTCACGGCTTACCCCTCATCAACCAGCATTGTATGAAATACTTCCTATTGCTTTTGACCCTTTTATCAATACCTCGAATTGATGCTAACGCGCAGGAACTGAACTGCCAGGTGACCATCAATTCTGATCAGTTGTTTGCGCAACAGAAAACTGACTTTTCATACGTAAACCAGCTGAAAGGTATCATTACGGAGTTCATGAACAACCGGCGCTGGAGCAATGACCAGTATACCGTTTCGGAACGTATCAATTGTTCGCTAAACATTAATCTGGTGAAATCATTAACGCAAGGGGTCTTTGAAGCAACCGCCCAAATCGTCGTGACGCGCCCGGTGTATGGCACAAATTATGAAACCACCGTTTTTAGTTACGTAGACCGTGCGTTCAACTTTGTGTATTTACCCACAACGCCTGTTTACTACCGCGAAAATCAGTTTTCAGATGATCTTACCTCTCTATTAGCTTTCTACGCCAACGTAATCCTGGCCGTCGACTACGACACCTTTAGCAAGCAGGGGGGCAATCCATTCATTCAACGAGCCTACAACATCACTAATCTGGCTCAGCAGGGATCAGTTAATAGTGCCTGGCAAACGGGTGGCGATCGACGTAACCGCTACTGGTTGATCGAGAACTTACAAAATCAGCAACTGATCCCGTTCCGCGATGGCTTGTACACGTATCACCGGCTGGGTCTGGATGTGTTTGCCGCCAATCCCGTACAGGTCCGTAAACAAACGCTCGACTTGCTGACCACAATTCGTACCATTGGCCTGCAGTTACCGAACTCCGTTCTGATCAACTCCTTTTTCGATGCGAAATCGCAGGAGCTGTATAACATTATGTACGAAGGAACACCGGCTGAGCGTAAACGCGCCTTTGATCTGCTTTCGTTTCTGGACCCGGCCAAAACCGAAGTGTATCGGAAATTAGTGTTGTAAGAAATCACTCCAGCGCTGATTGTAGACGGCTTGATCACCTTACTTCATTAAAATTATAAAAGGTAAATTCATACTCCAAAATCACTGAACCTCGCCCCGGCTACCTGTGTTAGTTAAGTAAGGAGCTTCCTCTATGCTATCGCATCTACTCATAAAAAATTACGCGCTGATTGACGAGCTTGAGCTCGCCCCCGACCGTGAATTGAACATCATTACGGGCGAAACAGGAGCCGGTAAGTCGATCATGCTAGGGGCTATCGGATTACTGTTGGGTAATCGGGCCGATACGCGGGTACTTTACAACCCCGAACAAAAATGTGTTATCGAAGGTACGTTCGGGGTGTCGGGGTACATTATCGAACGAATTTTTGATGAAGAAGAATTAGATTATTCCGACACCTGCATCGTCCGCCGGGAGATTGGTGTTAGTGGTAAATCACGGGCGTTCGTGAACGACACGCCTGTAAACCTGGAAACGCTTCGCCGGGTCACCAGTCAGCTCATGGATATTCACTCCCAGCACGACTCGGTACTGCTGGGCTCCAACGAATACCAGTTGGAGATCGTTGATACGTATGCACAGAACGACAGCCAGCTACGTAGTTACCGCACTGACTATCAAACTTATCGTACAAAAAAAGCCGTATACGACCAACTGCAGGCCGAAGCGTCGTCTATGCGCAAGGAGTTCGACTATAACAACTTTTTGTACGAAGAGCTGGCTAAAGCCCAACTACAACCCGACGAGCAGGAGCTACTCGAACAGGAATTAAACATTCTGGAGAACGCCGAAGAAATTAAAGAGCGTCTCCAGTTGGCTTACGAATACCTGGATAACACCGAACAGTCGGTTATTGACTTTTTGAAAGGTGCTGTTAGCAACCTATCGTACATCAGCAAGCTCTCTGACCAGTACGAGCAATTACAACAGCGGGCCCAAAGCAGCCTGATCGAACTTCGAGACCTGGCCGACGAAATTAGTACTGAGCAGGACCGGGTTGACGTAGACGACACCCGCGCCGAAACCATCCGCGAACGGCTGAATCTGATCTACCAGCTTCAGACAAAGCACCAGGTGAAGGACATCGCTGGCCTGATTGAGCTACGTGACGAATTAGGCCAAAAAGTAAGTAAGGTGCTGAACCTCGATGACGAACTGGCCGACGCCAAAGCGCAGACTGAAGCTGCCCGCGCTCAATTACAAACGAGTGCCGAATCGCTGTCGGACTCCCGGCAAGCGGTGTTACGTCCCATTGAGGCTGAAATTGGCAGCTTGTTACACGATCTGGGCATGCCGAATGCATCGCTGCTTATTCAGGCCGAAACCGGCAAACCGACACCAACTGGTGTAGACACGATCTCGTTTTTATTCAGCGCTAACAAGGGCGTTAAGCCGCAGCAACTGAAGAACGTAGCATCGGGGGGTGAGTTTTCGCGGTTAATGATGGCGATCAAATACATACTGGCCAGCAAGCGTTCGCTACCAACCATTATTTTCGACGAAATTGACACGGGCGTGTCGGGCGAGATTGCCATCAAGATGGGGAACATGATGCATGACATGGCCCATAGCCATCAGATAATTGCCATAACGCACCTGCATCAGATTGCGGGTCAGGGTACGGCTCATTATTTTGTTTATAAAGATCACTCGGCGGCTAAAACGGTTAGCCGGATCAAGAAACTGACGTTTGACGAACGAGTCAATGAAATTGCACAGATGATTGGAGGCAAAAATCCATCCCCGAGTGCTCTCAAGAACGCCCGGGAGATTCTCAAACAACGCACTACGGCGTCTGTCAAATGATTACTGTTAAAGAGCCGTTACTAAATTGTAACGGCTTTTCTTGTAATCCCACATTATAAACCAATTACGTTTCTATGTTTAAGTTTTTCCCCACTGTAGCTAGTTTCATTATCAGCAGCTTGTTTTTCTTGAGTTGCAAATCGGACGAAAACAAGATTAAGGACGCTGAAAACGAAGTTTTTGCCATTCACGACGAAGTAATGCCAAAGATTGATGACGTAATGAAGCTGCGGAAACAGTTAAGACAACGGATTACCTCTTTTGACAGTCTGAAAGTAGCGGGCTCAGCAGCTGCTACCTTACGGACCGACGAAGATAAAGAGCAAGCCGTCCGCATTAATCAGGATTTAGCCCTCGCCGATAGCCTGATGATGGACTGGATGAGCCGTTATAATGGCGATACACTCGCCAAACTACCTTCTGAAGAAGCCCTTCGCTATCTGACAGATCAAAAAGACAAGATCACCGATGTTAAAACGAAAGTTAATACAAGTATCCAGCAGGCCCGCCAGTTCCTGGGTAAGAATTAGTGTATGGCTGCTGCTAGTAGGCGTAGCCACTACATTTTCAGGATGCAGTTCGGCCGATGACAAGCTACCCATTCTGGGACAACGGGAAGCCGTAACCAAAGTGGTAGACGGCAAAACCGTAACCGATTCAACTTACCAGACGGTCCCTGATTTTAAGTTCGTAAGTCAGTACGGCGATACGGTAACGGCTAAAGCACTTGATAACAAAATCTACGTTGCCGATTTCTTCTTCACTAGTTGCCCCACCATTTGTCCCAAAATGAAGGTACAGTTGAAACGAGTGTATGAGAAGTTTAAGGGCAACCCAGACATCATGCTGCTTTCGCACACCATTGACCCGGCCCACGATTCGGTGGCGGTATTGAAAGAATTTGCCGATAATCTTGGTATAACGGGCCAGCAATGGTTGTTTGTTACGGGTGATCGGGAGAAAATCTACGACATTGCTCAGAACAGTTATATGGTAACCGCCCAAACGGATTCATCGGCCCCAGGGGGCGTTGTTCACAGTGGAGCGTTTATTCTGGTCGACAAGGCAAAACACATTCGCGGCATCTACGACGGGACAACCGAAGAAGGTGTTGACAAGTTGATGAATGATATGGAGCGGCTGCTGGCTGAGTATAAAAAATGATTCGACTGATAAGCTTTTTGACAGCCTTCCTTATCCTGCTAAATTTTGTTTCCTGCCAAAGCGACGAGGAAATTAAGCGGCAGCAGTACATCACGGAAGGCATTCTTATTTACAAGAACAACTGCGCGAACTGTCATCAGAATAAAGGCGAGGGGTTGGCTAATCTGTATCCTCCCATTGCCGGATCGGATTATCTGGCGAATAAAAACAGTGTTATTTGTCTGATTCGCTACGGGCAGCAGGGACCGATCGTTGTCAATGGTAAGCCTTACAATCGGCCGATGCCCCCTCAACCGCAACTAAGTGATCTGGAAGTGGCGGAACTCACCACCTATATGTATAACGAGTGGGGCGGTGAAACCAAACTGACGGATGTGAAGGCCGTTACGCCTGTGCTCAATGAGTGCAAAAAGTAATGGCTCGTTCTTACGAGCCATTACTTTTTTTAAAATCCGGGGCCACCTTCCATATTGAAGATACCGGTTGGCTTTCGAATAGAATATTGGCTGAAGTCCTGATTCGCATCTAAACCAAGACCGTACAGTTTTTCGCCGGTTAGCTGACTCAGTACGGCCACTTGTTTATCCGTAAAAACCTTCTTACTAACGGGGTTCCAGTTTAATTCAGAAGTCAGTAATTTCTCCTGTTTCTGCTTATTAATAACCACCACATGCCCCATAACGGTGTACAAATCCTTTGCCTTATCGTAGCGACCTGAGTCGGAGCGTAGCGTTGTCACTTCTTCACCAGCAGGGCCGTAGAAAACGATATTGACCGGCTTCGGATACCTGCGGTTATCGTTCTCATAGCGAAATTGCTTGGGAGTCGTCAGCCTGACCTTCAGCATCGCAGCCTCGCTATACAGCAGTTTTACGTCGTTGATTTCTTCTACGGGACCTTTGTAGGGTTGCACTTTCTTGACCTGCTTCGACTCTTCACAGCCCATTAACAAGGCGCACAGGCAGGCGAGTAACAAAGCAGCTGGTGCATTGGTAATACGTAATTTCATGAATCGGTGCGAACTAGTTCAACAAACTAACCCCAGTCAAAAGCAATACGTTTTGGCAAATTAATCCACTACCTGCTTACGGAACCACAAGTCGTTCAGTGAGAACCCGAGCCCAATACGAACGTATTGTTCGCGAATCTGTGTACCTGTCAACACACCCCGCTGTCCACCCACAACCGATAAGGTTACGTGGTTTACAAAATAAGCGCCTACGGGCAGCGATATGCCCAGGCTACCGTTGACATCATTAATTTGTTTGCCTTCAACCGTATACGGTAATCGGTTATACTGAAAACCCGCCCGGTACGTAATAAGGTCACGGTAGCGCGTCGAGTTTGGTTTAGGTGTGTATTCAAGCCCCGTCGCAACAGTTATACCGTCGGACAAATTACCCGGTTGGTTGGTCACCGTGCGATATTTGGCCCACTGCTGAATACCTACGTCAACGCCGACCAGAAACGTGTTCTTTTTTTCCAGACTAATACCAAAATGCATTTGCTGGGGCAATGTGGCTCGACCGTTTTCTTCGGTTCGTAAGGTATCCGTCGCTGAAATGGCTGTTCCGGTTAAGTTTGTTTGTTGGTAGATATCACTCTCGCGGCCATTAATACGCGTTTGAGGGTCATAGGTAGCGCCCAGGTTTAGGTTCCAGTTCTCACTTAGCTTTGGCCGCCAGGCAGCGCCTAGTTTCCAAACGATGTCGCTGTAATTTACCCGGTTCAACCGCGATACCCGAGTGTCCTGAATACCAAGATCACTATCGTTTATCAGCACTCTGGAGTCGGAGGTATTAGTGATGTTACCAAAAACAAAAGCGGCTTCAACGCCCAGATAAATGTTCTTGGTAATACGAACGCCGTGGGCAAACGTTGCTTTGTTCAACCCGCCACGACCGGTATAGTTGTACTCAGCTTCGTAGATCGTTCCCGGCACGGTCCGGTACTGACGCGTGTTATAATCTACGTACGTGTACGGTCGGAGGCTAAGTGACATGTTCCAGCGCGAATTAGCCGGAACGGCCAAGGCCAGATAGCCCAGGTTGCCGCCGAAGTCACGTTGGCTCTGTAACCCTCCATTGAGGTTCTGACTGAGCGACTTCGTCTGGCCAAGCAATCCTACTTCAAAAATAGTGAAACGAGTCCGCTGGGCGAGCAGTGCCGGGTTCTGCATGTTCAGATAAAATGGGTTGGCGTTACTAATGCCCAAACCACCCATTCCCATATTAGTCACGTTACCCGGACTATACAATTCACCGATACCCAAAGCGGAATAGGGTGAGTTCCCCAATCCCTGTGCCAATACCATCGGCGATGTCGCGGCAACGGCCAGCAGACTATACGTTAACGTCCGGCGTAGCCGCGTGTAAATTCTCAACATTATAGCGTAAAATTCGATTCAATCCAATCAGCACCAATTCGGGCATTGCAAATATCGGGGGTTTAAGACGACTTTCAAAGGCAGGAGCATCTCCCCCACATAACAACACCACGATACCTGGGTACTCCCGGCGGTAGCTGTCAATGATGCCGTTCATCTCAAACGTCAATCCATTCATAACGCCACTCTGCAAAGCATCCCGTGTATTCTTTGCAGTTATCGCTGGCCAATCAGTGGGTACGTCGACCAGTGGTAAGCGAGCGGTTTGTTCGTGCATGGCCCGAAAGCGCATCCTGAGACCTGGCGAAATCAATCCTCCCTGAAATATCGCATTCCGATCCACAAAATCAGCTGTCAGGCAAGTACCCAGATCCAGCACTAAGCAATCTTGCCCCGGAAACACGGCTACCGCTCCCACCGCAGCTGCCACCCGGTCGGCACCGAGGGTATTCGGCGTGTCGTATGCTTTACGTATGGGAACGGCCGTTTGGCTATTCAGCACCCAAAAGTCGCTTCCCAATACGGTCAGTTGCCGACGTATTTCTTCGGCCGGACGACTCGTCGATGACACAATCACATGGTTCACTGCACTATGTTTCAGTTCAGCCTGCAACGCTTCCGGCGATTCATGGCGCCCGACTTTTACTAATTGTGGTCCATCGAACCAACCCGTTTTGAGGGCTGAGTTTCCCCAGTCTACCACCAGATTCATCGCCGTCGAGGGCTCTGCTAGTTGCCTATGTGTGTGCATCGTGTACGGAAATTTTAACGTTGTTGGCGGTAGTAAAATTTGGGCTACTGCGGTCTTTTAAGGTTTTTTAACGGCAATGTACCTATTTAAAAGCAGTACTCTTATTAGGAGACTTAGCTCATTTGGCCTGGTTATTGCAAACGTGAGCTATAGAGTTCTCTGGGGGCAGCGGATAAAAAAGACGTTCAAAAATTGGTTAATTGAAAGCCATTTGCTTTCTTACTCACCGAAAAGCGAATCACAAGCCGTATTTTGTTTGAAAACTGGAAACATTCAGGGCAAAATAACGTTATCTTGACATAATCGGATCAGTTTATTACCTTTGCTACCATCAATCCGGTCGGCAGGTAGTGCTTTCAATCGCAGCAGCCCATAGCTACAGCGGACCGTCCGTTTTCCCAAATGTTTTGATAACCACTAAGGCTGGCCCCACCGGACCTTCGTGTTAGGATCAGGGAATTCACTTCCAGTTTACATGTTGACTTATTTTCATTACGTAAATAATTGAACCTGTCGAGTTTAATTTGGTTTGTCAAGCGGTGGCTTCCCCGTCCGGCATATATCGTAACCTGCCTTCAAAACATTCATTTCTTATACTATCAATCCTGATTTTCCAAAATTGCCGCCTTCGCGGTCTCTTTAAGGTTTATTGCTAACCTGACCTGTATGTTTAACAAAGAAGAATTAGATATGAAGCTCTTGTCAGAGCTTCAACCCATTGCCGAACAGTTTGGCATTCGCGACATTTCCAAGTACACGAAAGAAAAGTTGATTTATAAAATTATAGACGAACAGTCGAAAGCGCCTGCCCCGGAGGGAGAGGCATCGGCGACTGAAGCACCCCGGCGTAATCGGCGTACGAAAGCGGCTGCCCCAGTGGCCGAAACGGCTCCGGTTAGTGAGCCAGTTAGCCTAGTGAATAATGAGGCTCAGGCTACCGAAGCTCCACGCCCTCGTCAGCGTGCTCGCCGTGAAGTTAACGTTACCGACGCTCCGGCTCCAACACCTACCCCGGTGCAGCCCGAAAATGGTATCGTACCCCCCGTTGAAAGTCCAGTGGCTGAGGTTACGGCCAGTGTGATACCCCAGACCGAGACTGAACCCGTTCGTGAATCGTCGGAAACGCAGGAACGCCCTGATCGGGACGCTCGACCCGCTTTAAACCGTCGTAATGATGCCGCTGGACAGCCCGAGCGGAACCGTAACGAAAACGGCCGGAACAACACGCAACGGAACACCAATCCTCGTGCTGATCGGGAACGTCCGAACCGCGATGCGGGCTCCGAACCAACTGAGCCTCGTGAGAATAACGTACCGGCTCGGCTGGACCTGAATCGGCAACGGCCTCAGCGCCCCGAAAATAACCAGCCAGGGCCACGTGATAACAATGGACGCCAACGTTTAGACACCAACCGTGATACTAACCGGCGCGATGGTCATGTAGGACATCGTCCCCGCACGCAACGCGTTGTAACGGACGAAACAGCCATTCACTACGCGGGACAGGCCGATGAAGAGTTTTTGACGCCAACCGTTGTATCGGAAGACAACGTAGCGAATATGCAGCCGGCGAGCGAAGTCGTTGCTCCCGCTGATGATGTTGCGGTTCAAGCCCCAGAAGCCCCCACAGAAACCCAGTCTGAGCAACCCGGCCAGCCCCAGGCAAACCCAGCGGGTCAGCCGCAGCAGCTCAACCAGCCTTCGCGGGAAGCCCAGGAATACCAAAACCGCATTCGTCGTCAGTATAACCAGCACATTCGTGAGTTCGATGGCATCATCGATAACGAAGGTGTTCTGGAAATCATGTCCGATGGTGGCTATGGTTTCCTTCGGTCGGCAGATTACAACTACCTGGCCAGCCCGGATGATATTTACGTTTCACCGTCGCAGATTAAGTTGTTCGGTTTAAAAACCGGAGATACCGTGCGGGGCGCTATTCGTCCACCGAAAGAAGGCGAAAAATACTTTGCCCTACTACGTGTCTCGACCGTAAATGGTAAGACGACCGAAGAGATTCGCGATCGGATTCCTTTCGAATACTTAACGCCCCTTTTTCCTGAAGAGCAGCTTCACCTCAGCAACAAGCCCGAAAACTACTCATCGCGAGTACTGGATTTGTTTGCGCCGATTGGTAAAGGCCAGCGTGGTATGATTGTGGCCCAGCCTAAAACGGGTAAAACGGTACTGTTGAAAGAAATTGCCAACGCCATTACGCGTAACCACCCCGAAGTGTATCTGATTGTGCTGCTCATTGATGAACGGCCGGAAGAGGTAACTGACATGGCGCGTAGTGTAAATGCCGAGGTGATTTCGTCAACGTTCGACGAGCAGGCCGACCGACACGTAAAGGTATCGAGCATGGTGCTCGAAAAAGCCAAGCGCATGGTCGAGTGTGGTCACGACGTTGTGATTCTGTTAGACTCCATCACACGATTGGCCCGGGCTTATAACACAGTCGTTCCGTCGTCGGGTAAAATCCTGTCGGGTGGTGTCGACGCTAATGCTCTACACCGGCCTAAGCGGTTCTTTGGTGCAGCCCGAAACGTTGAAAACGGTGGTTCGCTGACCATCATTGCCACGGCCCTGATTGACACCGGATCGAAAATGGACGAGGTAATCTTTGAAGAGTTTAAAGGCACGGGTAACATGGAACTCCAGCTCGACCGTAAACTGGCCAACAAGCGGGTTTACCCAGCGGTGGACGTTCTGGCGTCGGGCACGCGTCGGGAAGACTTGCTGCTCGATAAGGAGACCTTACAACGCGTCTGGATTCTTCGCAAGCACATGGCCGACATGAACCCTATGGAAACCATGGATTTCCTGCTCGAACGCATGAAAGGTACCCGAACCAACGAAGAGTTTCTGATTTCGATGAACCGGTAAGCGTTTATTACTCCATTAACCAAACGGCAGCCTTTTATAGGGTTGCCGTTTGGTGTTTATACGCGATCAGACACGAACGTAATGATTCCCATCAGGTCATTGCCGGCAGGTATACGGTGAACGTAGCACCTTGTTCGGGTTGGCTCTGAGCGGTGACGACTCCCCCGTGGTTTTCCACTACTTTTTTCACTATAGCCAGGCCAATGCCCGTCCCCGGATATTGGTTACGGCCGTGTAGCCGTTGAAACGTACCAAATATCCGCTCGGCGTAACTTTGAGCGAAGCCAATACCGTTGTCTGTTACACTGATTGCCCAACAAGGTTGCGATTCCCGTAGCGAAAACGCACCTGTCGAGACAAGCGATTTAGCAACGGCTTCGGGCAGCGACTCTCGGGCAACCTGGCAAGCGCTAACGCTGATCTGCGGTATGGCCGGGTCTGCCGTTTCGCTTGTCTTTACAAACTTAAGGGCGTTACTCAGCAGGTTCTGAAACAGCTGCCGCAGCTGTCGCCCATCCCCCATGACTGTAGGTAGTTCACCGACGTCAATCTGTGCTTGTTTCTCCTGAATGGTGGTCTCCAGATCGCCCAGCACATCGGCAATGAGCAGGTTAAGATCGTGCGGCTGAAACGCCCATTTCTGGGTTGTTATGCGCGAGTAACTCAGCAGGTCACGAATCAGGGCAGACATACGCTGAGCCGCTGCCTGCATCCGGCCAATCATGTCAACTCCCGGCTGGTCTAAGGCGTGTGCGTACTGATTCATCAGCAGGTCGCCAAACGACTCGATCTTGCGCAGGGGCTCCTGCAGATCGTGACTGGCTACGTAGGCAAACGATTCCAGATTTTCGTTTGATCTAACTAATTCGACGTTAGCCGCTTCAATCTGCTGGCGGTAGTTATGGTTCTCTGTTATATCAACCGAAGAGGTAAGGATACCGTCTCCAAACTTAACGACCGACACAAAGTACCAACGTCCTTGCACTGGCCGCTCCATGGTTGTCGACTGGCCCGTTTCAACGACGGTAACGTATTGTTGGAAAACGGGGCTGTTACACAAGAGAGGATTAACCTCGCACAACGTTTTGCCATACAGCTCATCAGTCGTCATGTTTAACCCCTCAAGGGCAATGTGGTTTGCCAGAATAAACCGAAAGTCGACAATCCGGCCCGTTTCATCGCGAACCGTTTCGTAGCAGGCAATAGAAGTCAGTGTGGCATCTAGTACGGTATTCAGTAGTTCGGCCTGCTTCTGCTGCGCCAACTCGGCTTGTTTGATGGGGGTTATGTCAATGTAAGACTGAATAAATCCCTCCTCCCATTTAACCGCTTGCGTATCAAACCAGAAATCGAATCCATCGAACTGATATTTGTCCTGAAACCGCATTGTCTCGCCGGTTTCCATCAGTTGAACCCAGCGGTCGAATACGCCACTTGTCCGCACCCCGGGAAATAATTCCAGCATCCGTTTTCCGACGATGTCTTCCGCTTTTAGACCCGTAAACTGTTCGGAGGTGTGGTTAAACGATTGATAAATGAAATCGATCACCTGTCCACTCTCGTCGCGAACGGCGGTAAAGTGCGAGATGGCGGTTAAAGCATTATCCAGTACTTGTTGAAACTCTCTGGCCTGCTGCTGATTATACTCCTGCGCCAGTTTAAGCTCGGTAATATCCAGGAACGACAAGACAACCAGTTCTCCCTTACGAACACCCTGCACTTCGTACCATAGATCGTAACCATCGTAATTGTAGTGATTATGATAGCGAAGGGGCTCGCCGGTTTCGGCCAGTTGTTTGTATTTGCTCCAGATGCCGGTACGCTCAATACCCGGAAACACTTGCCGCATGGTGTGCCCAATCAATTCATCGGCTTTCCGCTGCGTCATTTGTTCGGCTCGTCCATTGATCAGTTCATACCGCAGGTCAACAACTTCGTGGGTGTCCGGATCGCGTATGATCGAGTACAACCCAATTGCTGTCAGGGCGCTATCAGTAACGAACTTAAGCCGTTCGTTCTGAAGCTGTATCTCTAGCTCAGCCTGCTTAAGAGCCGTATAGTCTGTATGCGTAACGAGTATCTCATCGCCAAGTCGGCTCACCTTCGCATCGACCCAGATGTTAAATCCATCGTTTGTGTAGTGAATATCAAACCGCTCAGGCTGACCGCTGATATACACCTGCCGATACAGACCAAACAAGCCCTCCTCGCGGTAGCCTGGAAACCATTGACTAACGGCCTGTCCTAACAAAGCTGACGGGGCTACTTTGGTGTAGGTGTCAGCGAAAGCAGGATTGACGGCCGTAAAGGCAAAGTCCGTAATCTCGCCGTCTTTGTCTTGCAGGGGGCGAATGAGATGAATACTGATTTGAACCGCATTAATGACGGCCTGCAACCGATCGGCCTGGCTTTGGGCCATCAGTTTCTGCTGCTCGTTTTGTTCGGCTTGTTTGCGGGCAGTAATGTTGGTGAACGTAACAAGCACACCACCCGCGTAGGGAGCCGCCGACACCTCAAACCAACGTTCGTCGCCATCAACCCCCAGACGTTGTTCGAACTGGATTGGTTCGCCGGTGTCAAATACAGATGTGTATCGGGCGTAAAGCGCTGAATTGCGAGAATTGGTTGCGGACAGGGCTGTCCACCGTTTCCCGATTATAGCTTCCGGCTTATGGTTTCCGATGATTGTAGCGCCCGCTGTGTTACTGTAGTACACGTTAAAATCAATGAGCTGATTACGGTCATCCCGAATGGCTTCGAGGTGGATAACAGCTGTAGGTATTGCTTCCAGTAAATGCTGCAAGTAGCCACTTGGGACCAAAGAATCAGCGGGTAGTGCAGTGTTCATGTAAGGTTGAGTGTGAACTGACGTCGGATTGACGACAAGCTGCTAGTCGGTTAGCTTATAACGTTTCTTAATGTAATAAATAGCTACTATTATGGTTACGGATAGAAATTAATACCCACAAAAGTAAAGTGATAATTACCTATTTTCTTTACATCTTTTTAAATTTTGACACCTGTATACTAGATGGTATAACTCCCCTTTCTGATGGTCTATCGGTGCCATTGGAATCGCATTATGCTTCGTTTATTTTTGTATTAATTACATAGAAAATATGAAGGACCTAATTCAATACGCGATTCCAGGCTTTGTAATTCTGTTAGTTGCTGAAGTTATTGTAACGGCGAAGCACCAAAAAGATTATTACGACGCTAAAGATACAGCGAGTAGCCTGGCGATGGGTATTGGTAATGTCATCGTGGGTTTCGTTGGTAAAGCGATTGTGTTTGGCACCTATTCGCTGGTCTATCAGTTTCGGCTGTTCACCATCGACATGACGCAATGGTGGGCCTGGCTTTTGCTGTTCTTCGCCGATGATTTTAGCTACTACTGGTTTCACCGTATCAGCCACAGCAGCCGCTATTTCTGGGCGTCGCACGTGGTGCATCATTCCTCTCAGAAGTATAACCTGGGCACAGCCTTACGGCAAACCTGGACGGGCAATCTTAGCGGAGCCTTCGTGTTCTGGATCTGGTTACCGCTAGTTGGCTTTTCGCCCGCGGCCGTTATGACCATGCAGGCCATTAGCTTGTTATACCAATTTTGGATTCATACCGAGCACATCGATAAGTTGCCCGCCCCCATTGAGTTTATCTTCAATACACCCTCACATCACCGGGTGCATCACGGCGCTGACCTTGACTACCTGGACAAGAATCACGCGGGTATCCTCATCATCTGGGATCGGTTGTTCGGCACCTTCGCCCTGGAACGGAAGCGCCCGACTTACGGCCTGACCAAAAACATAGACTCGTACAACCCCGTGCGCATCGCTTTCCACGAGTGGACCGACATCACCCGCGACCTACGCCGTGCCGGCTCGGTACGTAACGCCCTGGGCTACGTGTTTGGCCCGCCTGGCTGGAGCCACGACGGCAGCCGAAAAACAACAAAGCAATTGCGGGGTGAGTAGGTTTTTATAGCGCAATGCCCTGCTTCTAGATGTCTGTTATGTGTTTTTCACAGCGCCAAACAGCTTCCAGGTTTTTATTTCTAAGTCGCCCTACCGCTTACTCACTTGATTTGGCTGAGTCAAAAGTAACGCGTTGGTTTATGATTATATTCATTTAAGATTTACAACTCTGTTGCTTGCACAGCCACAGACAGCTTACTAGCGAAGCAGTCCGGTTTTATGCTTTCATACGTACACAATATAAAAATTCGCGGAACTAAAAACTCCTAGCCGTCATGTATTTATAATGGGATAGTTCCGCTAAATCGCGTACTATAGTATGTTGGGTGTTCGTCAATACAGTGCTGCTGTTGCGGGGTTCCGGGTGACAAATCGTACGTCTCGCGGGGCGGGTTTCGTTCTTTCACTTCTCGCTTCGGTCGACATTCCGCACACGAGGACAGGGACAGCTTTTAAGTATGTTGGGCGGCTTCGTCTGACACGCTAAACTCAGGAGTAAGGCAGGTTTTGAGCACGGCAACATACCTGCGACAGATTGCAATTTTCAAACGCAGAATACCATTTTATGAGCGTTGGCTACAGAGTGATAAATGTAGACCGGAAAGAAAGAATCGAGTTCACTGAGCATATTCATATGGGATATACCTTCGGTGAAATACTCGGAAGCTCTTTATTTGGCAGTGTGCTGTCGTTTTACATGATGACACACCTTGGGGATCGGATTTCATTTGTTCATGATCGCCAAGACGAAGTTGACCTATTTGGAGTTCGCTATTCTTGGGACGAGTTGTATGATTTTACGAACGTTACGGAGCAAATTGTTGAGCAGCTAATTACAAGTAAACTCTACGAGGATGTCGGAATCGGATGGAGTGATGAAGAAGAAGGCTTTTTTGTGCGAAAGATTGTGCAATCGGTTGATATTGCAACGGTTCATGTAGAAGACCCCAACTTTAATTAACTCCGCAGTGCCAAGTAGCGGGCGACAGGCAACACACCCCCGAATGAAAATTTTCAGCCCAACCAAACGGGTGTGTAAAGGTTGCAGGTACGTTTGTTCAGTTGAGTTTCGCGCCCACCATCAACACCCGTTGGCGTTGGGTGCTTGTCAATGCCGGGCTTCAATTTCCAGCATCCGGTCGACAAGCTGCACGGCTCTTGGGGCGGGTTTCGTTCTTTCATTTCTAGCTTCGGTCGACACTCCGCACTTGGGGACAAGGCCAGCTTTCAGGTTCGTTGAGCGGCCTCGGTCGACAAGCCGCACTCCTCAGCAGGACAGCCAACCAGTTAGGTACCTTTCGTCCGACAGGCCGCACTCCTCAACAGGCAACCCGATTAGTAAAAGTAGTTGGTCCTCACCGGTCAGGTATGTAGTTTGGCTTCGCGCTCGGTCTTAGCGGACAGTGCGTTGTTGTCCGCTCCGCGTGGGGTTGCTGCCGGGCGACAGGAGGCACGTCCCGAAGGCAGGGCCGTCAGCCCAACCGGCAGGGGGTGTAAAGGCAGGTGAATCATTCGCTCGTTTCAGTTAGCTTGCAGGCCATCAACCCCCTGGGTCGATTCCTATGAATAAAGCAAGCCCTGCCCGCTAAAAATTATCCTATTTTGCATACGCGGCTACGTAAGGTGTTCGGCGATCCATCACCGCCACCATTCGATGCACTAACTTGTTACGAATGGCATTATAAACACTCATCTTTTTCTTGCCCTGAGCTACCTTTTGTTCGAAGTACTGCCGCATCTCGCCCTTGACCCGAACCGCCCCCAATGCCGCCATGTGCAAGAGGTGTTTCAACTTCGTGTTGGCCATGCGGCTCACTTTGGTTTTGCCCCGAACCGACGTACCCGATTCGTAAGCAAACGGCGCTACCCCCGCATAACTAGCCAGCTTTTTGGGGTCATCGAACCGAGTGAAATTGGCCGTAAAAATCAGCATGAACATGGCTGTTTGCCGCCCTACGCCGGGGATGCTCATCAGTAAAGCCATGTTCGTCTTTAGCTCCGGGCAAGCCTTGATGTGGGCCTCAATCCGGGCTTCCACCTGCTGAAGTTGCTTGCGTAAGCCGGCCAGGGCCACCTCACTGGTTTGTTGGTGTAGTTTCAGAGCCTCACTCAAGCCCATGGCCTTGTAATCCGAAGCTAGGTCGGTGAAGCTTTTGACCATTTCCAGCAGCCGCTCGCGTTGCTGAGCCAACTGCCGCAGGACCGATAAGGTGCTCTCAGTCAGAACGAACAGGCGTTTATCGGCCTGATGCCGTAGGCAGTATTTGGCAATCAGACGGGCATCGGCCTTATCGGTTTTGCCCCGCTTCAAGCCCAGCGAGTGCTTGATGTGCACCGCTGATTGTAGCCACAAGTCGGCTCCTAACCCCCCAAAAAAGCCAATCAAGGGCTGGCAGTAGACGCTAGTATACTCCGCGCAGATGAGCACACTGGTCGGCTCGAAGTGGGCCAGCGTATCTAACTTCTCCAACAGGGTTTGCATGCCCTGCTGGGTGTTGGGTAGTTTCAGCTCGAAGCAGCGGTTTTCCTGCTCATCGAGCACGCAGATGGCATTGGTCGTCTTGCCCAGGTCGAGGCCCACAAAATACTTGTAATGGTTCATAGTTTTTCCCACTTTTACATTGCACAAAAATGAATACGCAGCCCGCTGAACATAACTGTGATGATAGGCCCTAAGCCTGAATTCCTATTGGTTCCTGGTGCTGCTCTCAAAGGGGTCAGCAGGGACTGCATCGCACCGATAGGTCGTGAGCCTGGTTGGGTGAATAGCGCGTCCTGCTGCCCTTTGAAAGTTCCTGTTTTTTAGCCAGAAAGTTGCTTGCTGAATCTTAGTTTTGTCACAGCGACAAACCTAACAGTTGGGTGACTCATAAAAGCAGTGCGTGAGTGCAACGTTCCGGGCGACAAGATGCACTCGTTTGATTGGCAAACTTTTGTGTGCTAGTTCAGCCGTTGGTCGACAGGCTAAATACTACTATCAGTCAGCTAGAAAAAAGGGAGCAGGTCGCTGACAAAGGAGAAATTTAATGATGAAGTATGGAAGACAGACACTTTACATTTGAGCAGATTGTGGGAGGTGAAATAGACATGGTGACAGCAGATGCGGAAGACTTTGCTGAAACCGGTTCATATCAATGGCTTTGGGAGCAGATAAGACAGTTACCCGGAGTAAACTTCGATATTGATGCTTGGGAGGATTTAACTGCTGATGATGATAGTGATCCCAAGATGAACGTCGTGATAGCTGGCAAGCCTTTTCGGATTGAATTACGCTGTAACGCTGCCCATTTTGATGCCGCGTTTATCGAACGACTCAATGAGATTATCGACCAACTCAAGTTAAGCGGCAATCATTTTAGTAATGTTTCTCCAGAAGGTGTGGAGAATAATTATGGTGAAGTGAATATTGTTTTCCTGCCCCAAGAGACGGTTTCTAAGCTTGATGCGAACGGTTACGGAGTCAGTGAAGCTAAATGGTTTGGTATATAACCACTTTACATTTACTCATAAGGGTCACTTACGGGTGACAGGAGGCAGGCCGCAAGTTCGAGCAATGCAGCCCAACCGGCAGGGGGTGTAAAGGTGCAAGCTACGTTTGTTCAGGTGACTTGTCTCCCACTCCATCAACCCCCTGGGTCGTTGGGTGTTCCGAGCAGGCCGTAACGTAGTGGTGGGCTTCCGTGCGACAAAGGAGCCGTCTCCGCAGGCCGTTTTAGGGCTCGTCTGTCAGCTTCGGTTGGCACGAGAATCGCCTTAGTTGT